>JABDOQ010000063.1 GCA_013043165.1 Woeseiaceae bacterium
GGCGCGACTCGGTTGGTACGGCCATACGTGACGTCCGTCATGACGCGATGACGAGCTTTTCGCTATGATTCGCCTCAAGCCTCGTTCGTTGGAGTATCGACTTGGGACAGAAAGTCAGAGCAGCCGTTTTTCCGGTCGCGGGACGAGGTACTCGTTTCCTGCCGGCAACCAAAGCCAGCCCGAAAGAGATGCTGCCGATTGTCGACAAGCCGTTGATCCAGTACGCGGTCGAAGAAGCCATTGCGGCGGGTGCGACCAAGCTGGTATTTGTCACAGGCAGTTCGAAACGCGCGATCGAGGATCACTTCGATACAGATGCGGAGCTCGAACAGGCACTCAGCGAGTCCGGCAAAGATGAATTGCTGGCATCCATCCGCGGCATTGTTCCGCCGGGCGTTGCCTGCATCTACATTCGACAAGGGGCGCCGCTCGGACTGGGTCATGCCGTGCTGTGTGCTCGTCCGGCAGTGGGCAACGAGCCCTTCTTCGTGCACCTGGCCGATGACCTTATCGCGGGCAGCCCAGGTTGCCTGGCCCAGATGGCGGCTGAGCACGAACGCCATGGCGGCAGCGTGATTGCCGTTGAAAAGGTCCCGAGGGAACATACATCGAATTACGGCATCGTCGCCGTGGATGCGTCCGACCAGGACAGAGTCACAGAGATCGTCGAAAAACCAGCGCCGGAGAACGCACCGTCTGATTCAGGGGTCGTTGGTCGCTACCTGTTGGCGCCCGCAGTATTCGACAAACTCGAGAAAATAGGTGAGGGGGCTGGCGGTGAGATTCAGCTGACCGATGGCATCGCCAAGCTGCTGAGCGAGGAAGCTGTCTACGCCTTCTCGTTTGACGGCGTGCGCTACGACTGTGGCAGTAAGCTCGGGTACCTCCAGGCGACGGTCGCGTATGGTCTTCAACACCCGGATACAGGGGCAGCTTTTAAGCAGCATCTCAGAAATCTGCTTGACGCCTGAGTGTGCTCACACCCGATTTCGCAGAGCGCTCAGCCAAAAGCCGTGCACCGTAAAACTACCCGCCATCCTAAAGTTTTTAGTCCGGCCCACTTGTCCGATAATTTCAGCTTGAGATCCGGCTGATGAGGGCGGGAGAATCACGAAGGGCTATCGGCAAGCACCGGGAAGGTGTCTGTTTTCAATGTCCCCGGCGCTTGCACAGATCCAGCTGACGGAACCGGAATTATCGACGCCCGTTAGCCTAACGATTTTGCCCGAGATGTCGGAATGTGCATCGTTGCCGAATTGGATTTCTATGACGTTGTCCGCAACTTCGACCTGAGTCGTGTAGCTGCCAAAGATCTCCGTCGCGTCAGGGAGTCCCGCTTCGACGTTGTCCGATGGCCAGTCACCTGCGCCCATAAAAAACTCGCCGACAGCACTTTTCGCGGCGCTGGAAAGATTCAGTCCCTCGGATACCTGGGCGCGGATTACATAACGTTGGTACATCGGCATGGCGACTGCAGCGAGGATGCCGACGATTGCGACAACGATCATGAGTTCAATCAACGTGAAGCCGTGCTGCCTGCTGATTGCTGATTCGCCAGTCGATCCGGATAAGCGTTTTGGAGGTGATGTTCGCATTGGTGCCGGGTATGTCCCAGCTCTCCTGTGACCGCATCGCGCCGCCAGCGCCGTTGCGTATATTGACGTCAATTGTCGCCTTTCGGCGACAGAATGTCCGCCGCCGCAATCACAGAAAAAAGTGTGAACTGCGTCCCGCTTGAAGCGCGAGGGCCGGGCTTCGGTACTGATCCAGGTCCCGGGGAAAAGCACCGTTTGCCTGAATTTCGGTCAAAAAAAAGGCCTTCAGCAGAAGGCCCTTTCCTGAATTTGGCTCCCCGACCCGGACTCGAACCAGGGACCAATTGATTAACAGTCAATCGCTCTACCAACTGAGCTATCGGGGAATTTCCACACACGCTGACGCAATGGTATCAGGTGCGGGCCGGAATTTTCGTCCAGCACCCGCCTGAAGTCAAGCTGCCATAACGCGTTTCATTCGTTTGATAGCTTCCGCCAGCATCTCCATGGAACAGGCAAAGGACAGGCGCAGGTATGCCGGTGCGCCGAACGCAGAGCCCGGTACGCAGGCGACGTCTGCCTCCTTCAGAAGCAGCTCCGCCAGCTCAATATCGGAAGCGAGGCCAAGTTGCTGCAGTGCAGCGCTGACCTTCGGGAATGCGTAGAACGTACCTTCGCCAGGACGACATTCCACGCCTCCGATGTCGTTCAGTGCGGCGACGAGAAAATCATGACGCTGACGGTATGCGGCCGTCATCTCGCCCACGGGCGCCTGGTCCCCGTCCAGCGCCGCCAGGGCCGCCGCTTGAGAAATGCTGCAGGGATTTGACGTACTTTGGCTCTGCACGGTCTTCATCGCGCTTATGAGCGTCCGCGGTCCCGCCGCATAGCCGATACGCCACCCGGTCATCGCGTAGGCCTTCGAAACACCGTTCGTAGTGACGATTCGATCTTTGAGGTGGGGGCAGGCTGTCGCGAAGCTGATGAAGGGATCATTGGCCCAGTGAATGTGTTCATAGATATCGTCCGACACCGTCACGACCCCGGGATGCTTTCCAAGCACGCTTCCCAGTGCCTGTAGCTCCGACTCCGTGTAGCTCGCGCCCGTCGGGTTCGAGGGACTGTTGAGGATGAAGAGTTTTGACTTCTCGCCTATGGCGGCTTCGAGTTGTGCCGGCGTGATCTTGAAATTTTGCTCTATGCCTGCGGCAACAAGGACCGGTTCAGCGCCTGCCAGCCGCACCATATCGGGGTATGAAACCCAGTAGGGCGCCGGAATGATGGCCTCGTCGCCCGGCCCGAGCAGTGCAATGCAAAGGTTAAAAAGTGCTTGCTTGGCGCCGCTCGTGACGAGGATTTCGGCGGGCGCGTAGTCGAGTTCATTGTCGCGGGCAAATTTGCGTTGCACGGCTGCTTTGAGCTCGGCGGTGCCATCGACAGGCGTGTACTTGGTCAGTCCCGACCCGATCGCCTCGATCGCGGCATGTTTGATGTGCTGTGGTGTATCGAAGTCGGGCTCACCGGCGCCGAGGCTGATGATATCGCGGCCCGCGGCTCGCAGCTCGGTCGCCAATTCCAGCACGGCGCCGGTCGGCGAGGGCCTGACCGCAGCCATGCGTTTGGAAACTGATAAACTCACTCGATTGCCTCCCCAAAATTGAAGCTTATGGTACGTGAATCCAGGGCCCTGCCCAATAAAGAACATGAGGAACGTGATCGACTCACGCTGGTGTCCGGTTTTGACCCGGCCGGGGATCAAGCGGCGGCGATCGAGGGTCTTTGCGAGGGCCTCGGTGACGGCCTGGCTCGACAGACGCTGCTTGGGGTGACCGGGTCCGGCAAGACATTCACGGTCGCGAGTGTGATTGAACGCTTGCAGCGTCCCGCCATTATCCTTGCACCGAACAAGACGCTGGCGGCACAGCTTTATGGCGAAATGCGCGAGTTTTTTCCGCGCAATGCGGTCGAGTATTTTGTGTCTTACTACGATTACTACCAGCCGGAAGCGTATGTCCCGAGCTCCGATACGTATATCGAGAAGGATGCCTCGATCAACGAGCATATCGAGCAGATGCGTTTGTCGGCCACCAAGGCGCTTATCGAACGGCCCGACGTCATCATCGTGGCAACCGTATCGGCCATCTATGGGCTGGGGGATCCGGAAGCCTATTTCAGCATGGTGCTGCACCTCGTGCGCGGCGATCGCATTGATCAGCGATCAATTCTGCGACGGCTCGCCGAGTTGCAATACCAGCGCAATGAAATCGACTTTTCTCATGGCACCTACCGCGTGCGCGGGGATGTGATCGACATTTTTCCCGCCGAATCGGATCGCGATGCTGTTCGCATTGAACTGTTCGACGACGAGATCGAGTCACTGTCGTATTTCGATCCGTTGACAGGCGAAGTCGTGAGACGAGTGCCAAGGCTGACCATCTTCCCGAAGACCCATTACGTGACGCCGCGAGAGCGACTGCTGGAGGCGTGTGAGCACATCAAGGTGGAGCTCAAAGAGCGGCTGAAGTACCTCAGGGAGAACGAAAAACTACTGGAAGCTCAAAGACTTGAACAAAGAACTTTATTTGATTTAGAGATGATAAGGGAGCTCGGGTATTGCTCCGGCATTGAGAATTACTCGCGCTATCTGTCGGGGCGAAACGTCGGTGAACCGCCACCGTGCCTGTTCGACTATGTTCCCGATAACGCCATACTCGTCATCGACGAGAGCCACGTGACGGTTCCGCAGCTTGGTGGCATGTACAAGGGCGATCGCTCTCGCAAGGAAACGCTGGTCGAGTTCGGGTTCCGCCTGCCGTCAGCGCTCGACAACCGGCCACTCCGATTCGATGAATTCGAAGCCCACTCACCGCAGACAATCTATGTTTCTGCGACTCCGGGCAAGTATGAGAACGCACACTCCGACAAGGTTGTGGAGCAGCTCGTCAGGCCGACGGGACTGATCGATCCGACGGTAGAGGTCCGACCGGCGAAATCGCAGGTCGACGACGTGCTCTCCGAGATCGGGCACAGGGTTGCTGCTGAGGAGCGGGTCCTGATTACGACGCTCACGAAGCGCATGGCGGAAGACCTGACCGACTACCTGCGGGAGCATGGTGTGCGCGTGAGGTACCTGCATTCGGATATCGGTACGGTGGAGCGCACGGAGATCATCCGCGACCTCCGGCTGGGTGCTTTCGACGTACTCGTAGGTATCAACCTGCTCCGTGAAGGTCTTGATATGCCCGAGGTGTCGCTTGTGGCTATCCTCGATGCCGACAAGGAAGGCTTCCTGCGATCCGACCGTTCGTTGATCCAGACCATCGGTCGGGCGGCGCGCAATTTGCACGGCAAGGCAATTCTCTATGCGGATAAAATAACGGGCTCCATGGAGCGGGCGCTGGAAGAGACCGGGCGCCGCAGAAAAA
The DNA here is from genome assembly GCA_013043165.1 of Woeseiaceae bacterium. Taxonomy (GTDB): domain Bacteria; phylum Pseudomonadota; class Gammaproteobacteria; order Steroidobacterales; family Woeseiaceae; genus UBA1847. Next base: position 4,961 of record JABDOQ010000063.1, read on the forward strand.
CGCAGCTCGCCTTCAATGAGGCACATGGAATTACGCCGGCCACGATCATCAAACAGGTCGCTGATGTCATGGAGGCGGCGTATCCGGCGCCGCAGAAAGGGCGGCGCAAGGCCGCCGAAGACGCCCCGCTGTACGAACTGATGACGACGGAGCAGCTCATGAAACGAGCTGCAAAACTCGAGAAAAAGATGCTCAGGCACGCACGGGACCTGGAATTCGAGGAGGCTGCGAAGCTGCGCGACGAGATACAGACCGTGCGCGATTACGGGCTCGGGCTCGTAGACCAGAAGGCGGGCTGACAGGCCTTGCAGCGCGGCAGGGGCTTCAGTATCGTACGGCTCCCGCCGGACGTCGGATTGGGCGATTAGCTCAGGGGCATAAGAACGAAGGCACACAACAGTCGGATTGGGCGATTAGCTCAGGGGTAGAGCGCCACGTTGACATCGTGGAGGTCGGTGGTTCGAGACCACCATCGCCCACCAATTCGCGGCAGGGTCGCCCGGGCCCTGCGAATCCTCCCAAATTACCGAAAAACGCCTGATTTTTTTGAAGAAATCGAAGTTTCCATGGTTGTTTCTTGGCATCTGGCTATATAGAATCGCGTTCCCGCTGCTGCGGCGGCATTTTGCCGTGGGCCGGCAGTGGCGGGACCGATGAGTTTCTGGAGGATCCGAATATCGCAGTTACAAAGCGTGTAAGGCGCAACGAGGAAATCGAAGCCACCGAAGTACGGGTGATTGGCTCCGACGGCGAACAGGCAGGGGTCATGGGCATCGCAGCAGCGATCGAACTGGCCAAAGACGAGGGACTGGACCTTGTTGAAGTGTCACCAATGGCTGATCCTCCCGTTTGTCGCGTCATGGATTTCGGCAAGTACTTGTTCGAGCAGAACAAGAAAAACCAGTCTGCGAAACGCAAGCAGAAACAGGTTCACGTTAAAGAGATCAAGTTTCGTCCGGGGACGGAGGAAGGTGACTACCAGATCAAGCTCAAGAAATTGATCAATTTTCTCGAGATTGGTGACAAGACCAAAGTCACACTGCGATTCAGGGGTCGGGAGATGGCGCACAAGGAGCTCGGTGCGCAGCTGCTGACCAGGGTCCGGGATGACCTGGAGCCGTACGGTTCGGTAGAGCAGATGCCGCAGATGGAAGGACGGCAAATGGTCATGGTTATTGCGCCGAAGAAGAAATAGGCGATAACAGAGTAAGCAACAGAAAAAGTGAGTAACAGCCCAAGGGCGTGACAACCCGGAAGGCTCTACCCGCCTGCGGCGGCCGGAATAACCCGGTACGGAGCATGGCTAAAAAGTGAGTACAACATGTCTAAGATGAAAACCAATCGGGGCGCCGCGAAGCGCTTCAGCAAGACGGGTAAGGGCGGCTACAAACGCTCGCAATCCCATCTCAATCACATCCTTACCAAGAAGAAGTCGAAGCGTAAGCGCCATCTCGGTTCTACCGAGCAGGTGGCCGATGCCGACGTAAAGAGCGTGCGTCGCATGCTCCCTTACAGCTAAGAGGAGATTGAGACATGGCCAGAGTTAAAAATGGCGTTACCGCCAAAGC
>JABDOQ010000003.1 GCA_013043165.1 Woeseiaceae bacterium
ATTGTCAGCCGCTCTGCTTCCACGCCACGATCAAGCAAGACTTCGGCAACGGCGTTTGAAACTGCAATTACTTTTTTGAACGGGCGGTAACGCAGTGCTGCCATCAGCCGCATTTCAGTGTTATCGACGCGGCGCGACACGACGGTTGGGATATCCGCAAAACTCGCTGCAAGCCCACCCAGGATATCGGCACCACGGCGACTGTGGCAATGAACGATATCCGGGCTCGTCTCTTTGAGATACTGCGACAATCGATAGGCAAACGGCAGGTCGAGGTCGCCGGCGCAAAACAGGTTTTGCACCCGGATTCCGGCCCCACGGGCAACGTTGTTGATACCGGAATCGGGCGGACACACAAGCGTATTGTCGTGTCCAAGCTCACGTAACGCATTGATCAGGTAGGTAACCTGCTGCGGCCCCCCCAAAAAATGGCGCCCGGTTTCGACATGCAGTATTTTCACGCGTCCATGATACTGTAGGAGCGCGCCCGAGCGCGCGACCAAAAAACAGAAAGTTCGCGCTCGGGCGCGCTCCTACAATTCTATATGAAAGCCGAAGTCACAGCCGTCCACACCCCCATGATGCGCCAGTACCTGCGCATAAAGGCCGACTATCCCGACATGCTCGTGTTCTACCGCATGGGCGACTTTTACGAACTTTTCTACGACGATGCCAGGCGCGCCGCCTCGCTGCTCGACATCACGCTCACATCGCGCGGCAAATCGGCGGGCGACGCGATTCCGATGGCCGGTGTGCCCTATCACGCCGTTGAAGGCTACCTGGCCAAGCTGGTACGCAGGGGTGAGTCGGTTGCCATATGCGAGCAGGTTGGCGACCCGGCGACGAGCAAAGGACCTGTCGAACGCAAAGTCATAAGGGTAGTTACGCCCGGCACGCTAACCGACGAGGCGCTGCTCTCAGCCAGCCGCGACAACGTTATCGCCGCAATCGTTGCCAGCGGTGGCGGCATCGGTATCGCATGGCTGGATCTTTCGGCCGGTCGGTTTCGGCTTACCGAAGTGCCGGACATCGAGGGCCTGCTGGGCGAGATCGAACGCCTGCGCCCGGCTGAGATTGTCGTGGACGAAGATCAGTCGCTCGCGGACTCGTTCAACAGCGATCTGCGGGTTACACGCCGGCCACCCTGGCATTTCGAAATCGACAGCGCGACGCGCCTGCTGTGCGCGCAGTTCGGCACGCGCGACCTGAGTGGTTTTGGCTGCGAGGAATTTGTGCGCGGCGTTGCCGCGGCCGGTGCGCTGCTGCAGTACGTTACCGACACGCAAAAAGCGGCGCTGCCGCATTTGCAGTCCATCAAGGTCGAGTTGCGTGAAGACGCCGTGATCATGGACGGGCCTACACGCCGCAACCTCGAACTCGAAGCGTCTTTGAGCGGCTTGCATGAGCACACGCTGGCCGGCGTCATGGATCACTGTCAAACCGCGATGGGAAGTCGATTGTTGCGGCGCTGGATTCAGCGACCGTTGCGAAGTACCGCAACGTTGCTGGCCCGCTACCAGGCTCTCGACGCAATGACCGCGTCGGCCACCGTCGATGCACTGCAGGCTGCATTGCACGGCATCGGCGATGTTGAACGTATCCTGTCTCGCATCGCATTGCGGTCTGCACGACCTCGCGATCTGCGCCAGCTTTGCGAGGCATTATCGCGTTTACCCGAACTGCACCGTCAGCTGGCCGCGGTGGAGTCGCCGCTGCTGCATGAACTTGGCGAACAAATCGGTGATCACAAGCAGCAGCACCGTTTGCTCGAGAAAGCCATCATCGACAGTCCGCCGATGCTGATTCGTGACGGTGGAGTCATTGCGCCCGGTTATGACGATGAGCTTGACGACCTGCGCGCCATTGCCGGGAACGCCGACCAGTATCTCGTCGATCTCGAAGTTCGCGAGCGTGAACGGACCGGAATCGCCACTTTGAAACTCGGCTACAACCGTGTGCACGGTTACTACATCGAGATCAGCAAGTTACAGGCTGACAAAGCGCCTGTTGAATACGTGCGGCGGCAAACGCTCAAGTCGGCCGAGCGCTATATCACGCCCGAGCTCAAAGCGTTCGAAGACAAGGTGCTCGGTGCGCGCGAACGGGCTTTGAGCCGCGAGAAATATCTCTACGAGAAGTTGCTTGACGCGCTGCATGACGTGCTGGGGCCGCTGCAGCAGGGCGCGGCTGGTCTTGCAGAGCTGGACGTGCTGACCTGTTTTGCGGAGCGCGCCCAGGCACTGGGCCTGTCGCAGCCGGAAATTTGCAGCGAGCCGTGCATCGAGATCCAGGGTGGCCGCCACCTCGTCGTTGAGCAGGTCATTGATGCGCCGTTCATCGCCAACGACTTGTCGCTGGGTGAAGACAAACGCCTGCTCGTCATCACGGGCCCGAATATGGGCGGTAAATCGACCTATATGCGGCAGACCGCGCTCATCGTCATTCTCGCCCACATCGGCAGCTTCGTGCCCGCCGACAAGCTGCGGGTCGGACCGATCGACAGGATCTTCACGCGCATCGGCGCATCCGATGATCTGGCCGGCGGCCGTTCTACGTTCATGGTCGAGATGACGGAGACCGCGACAATTCTCAACAACGCGACGGAACAGAGTCTCGTGCTCATGGATGAAATTGGCCGCGGCACGAGCACCTTCGATGGCCTGTCGCTTGCCTGGGCAGCCGCGCATCACATGGGTGAAAACGTGAAGGCATTCACGCTGTTTGCCACCCACTACTTCGAACTCACGGCACTGGCACAAGAACTCGACCACTGCGACAACGTACACCTCGACGCCACCCAGCACGACGGGCAGCTCGTGTTCCTGCACTCGGTAAGACCCGGGCCGGCCAACCAGAGTTACGGCCTGCAGGTCGCATCACTGGCCGGCGTGCCCAACGATGTCATTCGTCGTGCGCGGCAATTCCTGAAAACACTCGAGTCGCAGCAGGCCGCGCAGCCGCAGAGCCCGCAGGGCCAGCTCGAACTCAGTGTCGCCGACGCCAGCGAAGAGGATCCTTTACGCGATGCCGTCGATGCACTCGACCCGGACTCAATGACGCCACGCGACGCACTTGACGCACTCTATAAGCTCAAAAGCCTGTAACAGGCTTTACGGCCACGATCTGTTGCGAGGAGAAATAATATGTATCGGTTCATTGTCGCGGCCGCGCTGTCGCTCGCTCTCCTCTCCTGCACTCAAAGTACCGACGAAATGGCGCCGTCCGCCGAAATCGACGAGTTCGCGCGCGACTATCTGCTGCTGGAACTCTCGATGGGCCAATACGATGCCAATCATGTTGACGCCTACTTCGGCCCGGACGAGATAAAGAGCGCCGCTACAAACGCCAAACTTGGCCGGGATGACATTCTTGCCGCTTCGGCAGGTTTGACAAGTGCGCTGTCCCGGCTTGATACGTCTGACGATCGGCAACTTGCGCGCAGAGCCGCAGGATTGATGGCGCGCCTGCGAGCACTGGATACACGAGTCGCCATGAGCAAGGGCGAGTTCTTCGACTTCGACGAGGAGTCGAAACGCCTGTTTGGCACGTCTGCACCGAATTACGACAAGAGTCACTTTGAAGCAATCCTCCGGCAAATCGACATATTGCTTCCGGGACCCGGATCGCTGACATCGCGCGTCGAGGAATTCAGCCGCGCGTTCGAGATCCCCGCGGACAGGTTACCGGCGGTTTTCGAAGCCGCTATCGTCGAGTGCCGCCGCCGCACTCTCGAATACATCCGGCTGCCCGAGGGTGAATCGTTCACGATCGAATACGTCACCGACAAGCCCTGGTCCGGCTACAATTGGTACCAGGGAAGCGCCGTCAGCATTATTCAGGTGAATACCGACCTGCCGACCAGGATCGATCGCGCAGTGGATCTCGGATGCCATGAAGGCTATCCCGGCCACCACACCTACAACGCTTTACTCGAAAAAAACCTGGTCGTGGACAATAACTGGTTGGAGTTCTCCGTATATCCATTGTTCAGCCCGCAGTCGCCAATCGCTGAGGGAAGCGCCAACTACGGCATCGAACTTTCGTTTCCCGGAGAGGAACGAATCGAGTTCGAAAAAAGCGTGCTGTTCCCTTTGGCGGGGCTCGACGACGCCCTCGCCGATCGCTACTACGAGCTACTCGAGCTGCAGGCAAAGCTCAGCTTTGCGGGGAACGAGGCAGCCCGTGGCTATCTCAACGGCGAGCTTAGTCGTGAGCAGGCCATCGACTGGTTGATGACCTATTCGCTCTCGACAAAAGAAAGGGCGCAGCAGCGAATTCGCTTCATGGAGACCTACAGAAGCTATGTCATAAACTACAACCATGGCAAAGCGATGGTCGCCAATTATGTAGAGACCGGGACGACCACGCCCGCCGAGCGCTGGGAAAAATTCGAGCAGCTGCTGTCAACGTCGATATTGCCAGAGAATCTCGAGTAGCTCATTTCGTCGTTACGGTTCGCGGAGAAACTCGCCGCGCTTCAGGAAAGAGGCGGCCTGATCGGCGACGTCGGAGGAAACCAGCATGCCTTTGTGGCTAACGGGCATGACCAGGTGGTCGGTGGCGCCTTCGAAGCGCGTTTCGGAGACGGCAATTGTACCGTCATTGTCCTCTCTGAAATTGGCAAACAGGCGTCCGAACCCGAGGGGCACGTTGCCGGCGATAACGCCTATCTCTCTTTGCTCAAAAACGTGGCTGGCCCAATCGTTCGCCGCCCGGTGAATTACGCCGTCCGGCAGCGACCGGCCGATGATTTCTTCAGCCCACACTTGTTCGCCAAGAAAGTCGGCAGCACGCGATCCGGTCAACGGCGAACCCAGGCAAACCACCCTCCCCGGCAATGCACCCGGGTCGTTTGCGAGCATGCGCAAAGCAATCACGCCACCCAGGCTGTGGCCAATGATGTGCACACCATCGGCTTCCTGTTCGTGAATGAAGCGGGCAAGCGCTGCTGCGTTTTCGTCGAGCGTGCCGCGTACAGATCGGTAGCTGAATAGCCTGGCACGAAAGCCGAACTCCTTTTCGAGCCGGCGCTTGATCAGGTACATACCGGTGCCGTGCGACCAAAAGCCGTGGACGCAGACGACCGTGTCTATCGCCGTCATTCCGTGCGCGGTGCTCGCAGGCGGATGCCGGTTTCCTTGAGCTGCTCGGCCGACACTTCGCCCGGTGCATTAGTCAGCGGGCAGCTCGCGGTTTGCGTTTTCGGGAAAGCAATTACGTCCCGGATGCTCTCGGCGCCGGCCATGAGCATTACCATACGATCGAGGCCGAACGCGAGGCCGCCGTGCGGCGGACAGCCGTACTGCAACGCCTGCAGCAGGAAACCGAACTTCTCTTCGGCTTCTTCGTCGCTGATATCCAGCAGCTCAAACACGGCTGCCTGCATGTCCTGATCGTGTATACGAATCGAACCGCCGCCAATTTCGGAACCATTGAGCACAATGTCATAGGCCCGAGACAGTGCGTCGCCGGGACTGGCGCGTAACGCGTCTGCGTCGTCAATGCTGGGCGCCGTAAAGGGGTGATGTAATGCCATCCAGCGCTTTGACTGCGCGTCCATCTCAAACATCGGGAAGTCGATAACCCAAAGCGGCGCCCAACTATCCGCGACGAGGCCGCGGTCTTCTCCGACCTTCACGCGCAATGCACCGAGCGCGTCATTCACGATGCGGGCTTTGTCCGCGCCGAAGAAAATCAGGTCGCCGCTCGCGGCCCTGGTGCGCTCGATAATACCGGAGACGACATCATCCGGCAGGAACTTGAGTATCGGCGACTGCAGTCCATCGCGACCTGCGGCAACATCATTGACCTTGATGTATGCGAGTCCGCGAGCACCGTAGCGGCTGATGTACTTCGTGTAGTCGTCGATGACCTTGCGGCTCATTTCGCTGCCGCCCGGCACGCACAGCGCGGCAACACGACCCTCCGGATCGGCGGCCGGGCCGGCAAATACCTTGAATTCGACGGACTTCATGAGATCGGAGACCTCGACAAGTTCGAGGTCGATGCGCAGGTCGGGTTTATCCGATCCATAACGCTGCATCGCGTCGGCATAGGTCATGCGCGGAAATGGCTTCGGCAACTCGACGTCGAGCGTTTCCTTGAAAACGTAACGCACGAGCTCTTCCATCGTGTTTGTGACCACGGCTTCATCAACGAAACTCATCTCGACATCGAGCTGCGTGAACTCGGGCTGGCGATCTGCACGAAGGTCCTCATCGCGGAAGCAGCGCACGATCTGGTAATAACGATCGAGGCCCGACATCATGAGCAGCTGCTTGAATATCTGCGGTGACTGCGGCAACGCGAAAAATTTGCCGGGGTTGGTGCGGCTTGGAACGATGTAGTCACGCGCACCCTCCGGCGTGGCACGCGTCAGCATCGGTGTTTCAACGTCAACGAACCCGTGGCCATCGAGAAAATCGCGCATGGCAGCCGTGACCCTGTGGCGCAGCATCAGGTTGCCGAGCATGTTCTCACGCCGCAGGTCGAGGTAACGATACTTGAGGCGGATGTCTTCGTTCGCCTGCTCGTCATGGTGAAACGGCGGCGTTTCGGACTTGTTCAGAATATCGAGCTCGTGGGCCAGCACTTCGACCTTGCCGGTCCGCATGTTCGGATTGACCGTACCGTCCGGCCGCGGCCGGACGAGACCTTTCACTTTCAGAACGTACTCTGAACGGATGCGCTCTGCCTCGGCGAAGATCGCAGCGCGATCGGGATCGAACACCACCTGCAGCAGTCCTTCGCGATCACGTAAATCGATAAAAATCACGCCACCGTGGTCGCGCCGCCGGTGAACCCAGCCGCATACCTCAACCTCCTGACCAACGAGAGACTCGTTGATCTCTCCACAATAGTGACTACGCATCGCTAAACCCGGGGACAGCCCTGAAAAAGGAGGCGGAATGGTACGGCGTGCCGTCCGGCTTATCAAGCAGGCTTGTCGCGCTCATCAAACGGCAGTTCGCGGGTCTTGGCCTTTTTCCATTTGGGCACAACAACGCCGAGCGAGATGATCATCTTGAGCGCTTCATCGACCTCCATGTCCAGCACCGTCGCGTCCCGGCGTGGCACGATAATAATAAAGCCCGATGTGGGGTTCGGCGTTGTTGGCACAAAACAGCAGATCACGTCCTCGCCAGTACGGCCCTGTACCTCCCCCAATTCGTCGGCGGTCTGGAAAGCCAGACTGTACAAACCCTTGCGTGGATACTCGATAAGCAGCACGTTCTTGAAGGACTGGTTCGAGTCGGAGAAGACAATCTCGGCAAAATTCTTGGCGGCCGAGTAAATCGAACGGACGACCGGGATGCGGTGCATCAGTGATTCCCACCCGCCAACAAACGCGCGGCCGACAAAATTCGCGGCAAGCACGCCGGTTAATAGCAGTACGACCAGCGCAAGAATCACGCCCAGCCCAGGAATCACGACGGGTGCTTCGGTATCGAACAGCTGTTGCAACAAGACGCCGGGCTGGTATTTGGCCGGTAGCCATCTCAGCGTCTTATCCATGATGCCGACCGCAAACTTGAGCAACAAATAGGTTACGGCCAGCGGTGCCCAGACAAGGATGCCGGCGATAAGGTATCGGCGAATGCTTTTCAAGAGTCGCAGCTCACGTGGTGTTCGCCTTACTGTCAGACGGTTGTTTGGGTTCTATCTTCCTGGCCGGCTTGTCCTCGGACTTGCCGTCGGCCTTTTTTGCGGGCTTTTCGTCGGCCGTTTTTGCAGGCTTGTCGTCAGCCTTGGAGTCGCTCTTGTCCGATTCCCCGGCAAGGTTGCGCTTCGTGCCCGTTTTGAAGTCAGTCTCATACCAACCTTTGCCGGCCAGTCGGAACTTGGGCGCCGATAACAGCTTCCTGAGCGATGCCTCGCCGCACTTGGGGCAATGAACCAATGCGGCTTCACTGATCTTCTGCAATTCATCGAATGCATGTTCGCAGCGGGTGCACGCGTATTCGTAGATCGGCATTTAGAATTTTGCTCCGTGAATGGTCCCGATAATAGCGCAGGAGCGCGCCCCGGGGCGCGCTTCTACGAAATCATGCCGCGTTTTGAAAGTCCAGCTTGTCGTCGGTGACGCCCACCTCGATCACGTCACCGGGCTTGAACTTGCCCTGCAGTATCTCCTGCGCCAACGGATTCTCCACCTGCTGCTGGATGGCACGCTTCAATGGGCGTGCGCCGT
>JABDOQ010000024.1 GCA_013043165.1 Woeseiaceae bacterium
GAGCTGCACAGGCTGCCCGTCGAGAGCGACTCGGTGGACGCCGTCCTGCTGCCGCACACGCTCGACTACAGCGATCGGCCGCATGCGATCCTGCGTGAGGTGGACCGCGTGCTGCGCTGCAATGGCCAGGTTGTCATCCTGGGCTTCAAGCCCGGCGGCCTCTGGGGCCTGCGGCGGCTGGTGCCCGGCGCCGGCATGCCGCCCGGTGCCGATCACCTGATCCCGGATCGGCGTTTGCGGGACTGGCTGCAATTGCTGGACATGCGCATCCAGGGCACATCGCGCTATTTCTTCCGCTGGCCGCTGCCAGGCAACAAAGCGCGTGGCTCCGGCAAATGGGAGCGCTGGGGGCAGGCCTGGTGGCCGGAACTGGCGGCTTGCTATATGCTCACGGCCCAGAAAAGGGTCGGCACGCTGACGCCCGTGCGACCGCTCTGGCGGCGCAAGGCGCAGGTTGTTGCCGGGCTGGCCGAACCATCCACCAGGGTCTCCCGAATCCGCTTTGACCAGAACCAGTAAGAACGTTGAAATCTATACCGACGGCGCATGCCGGGGAAATCCCGGGCCGGGCGGTTGGGGCGCACTGCTGATTTCAGGGCGTCATCGCAAGACGATGCACGGTGGTGACCTCGAAACGACCAACAATCGCATGGAGCTGACCGCGGCGATCGAGGCGCTGAACGCCCTGAGAGGAAAACGAAAGGTCATACTGCACACGGATTCCAAGTACGTCATGGACGGCATCACCGAATGGATGCCGAACTGGAAAAAACGCGGCTGGAAGACCTCGGCGAAGAAACCGGTCAAGAACAAGGACCTGTGGCAGGCGCTTGATGAGGCGGCCAGCCGGCATGCGGTCGAATGGCGATGGGTCAAGGGCCACTCCGACCATCCCGAGAATGACGAAGCCGACGCCTTGGCGAACCTCGGCATCGATGAACTGGAAAATTAAGGGGACAGTTTACTTATATCGATCTCGATATAAGTAAACTGTCCCCTTAATTCCGCCCGATATAAGTAAACTGTCCCCTTAATTCCGCCAGGCCGCGAAGGAACCATGAGACAAATAGTCCTCGACACTGAAACGACCGGCCTGTCCACAGGGCACGGCCATCGCATCATCGAAATTGGCTGCCTCGAACTCGTCGATCGCCGCCTGACGGGTCGTGAGTTCCATCGCTTCCTGAACCCCGATCGTGATATCGATGAAGGCGCCGAGGCCGTGCACGGCATCAGTCGTGCCGATCTCGAGAACGAGCCGCGGTTCCCGGAGATTGTCGATGATTTGCTGGCGTTTCTGAAAGGCGCCGAGCTCGTGATCCACAACGCAAGCTTCGACGTCGGCTTTCTCGAGTACGAGCTCAGCCTCATGAAACACCCTGAGCCGACGATCGAGCAGCACGCGACCGTGCTCGATACGCTGACGCTCGCGCGCAAGATTCATCCCGGGCAGCGCAACAGCCTGGACGCGCTGTGCAAGCGTTATTCGGTCGACGCGACCAAACGCGATGTTCACGGCGCATTGATCGACTCCGAGCTGCTGGCCAACGTCTACCTGGCAATGACAGGCGGGCAGACAGCGCTGCTGCTGGATGAGGAGTCTCCCGGACCTGGCGCAGGGGCTGCCGCCGGACGCGGCCAGGCCCGCGCAGAACAGGGTCAGGCAGCCATCGTCGGCGCTGATCTCAAGCTCATTGTCGTCAAAGCCAGCGCAGAAGAAGCGGCCGCCCACGAGGCTATGCTGAAGAAAATACGCAAATCCGGTGCGTGCGTCTGGGATTTTGACTAGAATCGGTCGTTCGCTTCCAGGCGACCACTAAACAAATAAGGATAAATCGTCGATGGTCCAAACGATGGCCGGCGCCTTGCACTCGAACTTTCTCGGCAACTCGCCGAGCTGGTACAAACTGACGATCATCGGATTTCTGCTTCTGAACCCGATCATCGTGATCTACGACCCGTTCATTGCGGGCTGGGTGCTGGTTCTCGAATTCATCTTTACGCTGGCGATGGCTTTGAAGTGCTATCCGCTGCAGCCCGGTGGACTGTTAGCTGTTGAAGCCGTGGTCCTCGGCCTCGCGTCGCCTGAAATGGTGTTTCACGAGGCCGAAGTGAATTTCCCGGTCATCATGCTCTTGATGTTCATGGTGGCAGGCATCTACTTCCTGCGCGAGATGCTGCTCTTCACGTTCACCAAGATCCTGCTCGGCGTGCGCTCCAAGGTCCTCTTGTCAATGATGTTCTCGTTTGCCGCCGCGTTCCTGTCGGCGTTTCTCGATGCGCTGACCGTGACGGCTGTAATCATCACCGTCGCCGTCGGTTTCTACGGCGTGTATCACAAGGTTGCTTCGGGGAAAGCTTTCGATTTCGACAATGACCCATCGACCGACGAAGAAGTCATCGATCTGCACCGTGAAGATCTCGAGAAGTTCCGGTCATTCCTGCGCAGCCTCATGATGCACGGCGCGGTCGGCACGGCGCTGGGCGGCGTGACGACGCTCGTGGGTGAGCCGCAAAACCTGTTGATTGCAGAAGTCATGGACTGGGAGTTCGTCGAGTTCTTCATGAAGATGGCGCACATTTCGATGCCGGTGCTGGTGGTGGGGCTTATCACCTGCGCATTTCTCGAAATCACAGGGACGTTCGGTTACGGACAGCGGTTGTCGCCGAAGGTTCGCGAAGTGCTCGAAGAGTACGACCGCGCGATGGCCGCCAAGCGCACGGACCGTGAAAACACGGCGATCGCGGTACAAGGTGTCGTCGCCCTCATGCTGATCCTCGCACTGGGTTTTCACCTTGCAGAACCCGGCGTGGTCGGCCTGATGGTCATCGTGCTGGCGACCGCATTCAACGGCATTACGGAAGAACATCGCATCGGCCACGCTTTTGAAGAGGCGTTGCCGTTCACGGCGCTGCTGGTCGTGTTCTTTGCGATCGTTGCCGTGATTCATCACCAGGGACTATTTTCACCAGTCATCCACTGGGTCATGACGTACGAAGGCAAAACACAGGAAGCACTGTTCTATATGGCGAACGGCGTGCTCTCGATGATCAGCGACAACGTTTTTGTGGCCACCGTTTATATCGGCGAAGTTGACACGATGTTCAAGGCCGGTGAAATAACGCGCGAACAGTTCGAGGCGCTGGCCGTGGCCATCAACACGGGTACCAACATCCCGAGTGTGGCGACGCCAAACGGTCAGGCCGCGTTCCTGTTCCTGCTGACCTCGGCGCTGGCGCCGCTGATCCGGCTGTCCTACGGCAGGATGGTGATCATGGCGCTGCCGTACACGATCACGATGAGCATCACGGGCCTGCTGGCACTTGTGTATCTCGGCTAGGCGCCCGCCGGACGATCCAGTGGTGATTTGTCGCACAGACTTCATTGGCCGCATGTGTTATCCAAGGCCCTGATTTCTCACGAGACGCTGCATGTCCTTCAATATTGAGAACCTTCGCATCGGCATCGTCGGTCTGGGCTATGTAGGCCTGCCGCTGGCCGTTGAATTCGGCAAGCAATACCGGACCGTCGGTTTCGACATCAACGCGGACCGCGTTGCTGAACTCGAAGCGGGCGAGGATTCGACGCTGGAGTGTTCGGGCGACGAACTCGCCGCGGCAAAGCACCTGGGCTATTCGTCGAACCCCAGTGATCTGGCCGACTGCAATTTCTACGTCGTGACCGTGCCGACGCCCATCGGCGACAGCAATCGGCCGTTGCTGACACCGCTGCGTGCCGCGAGCAATACGCTTGGCGGCGTTATCAAGAAGGGCGACATCGTCGTCTACGAATCCACGGTGTACCCCGGGGCGACCGAGGAATTCTGTGTGCCTTTGCTCGAAGAGAATTCGGGCCTGAAGATGAACACCGATTTTTACGTCGGCTACAGCCCCGAACGCATCAACCCGGGTGACAAGGAGCATCGGCTGCCTTCCATCCTGAAAGTCACGTCCGGCTCAACGCCCGATGTGGCCGAATTCGTCGACCGCGTGTACAAGTCGATCATTACCGCGGGCACGCACAAAGCCTCCAGCATCAAGGTCGCTGAGGCGGCGAAGGTCATCGAGAACACGCAGCGTGATGTGAATATCGCGCTGGTCAATGAGCTCGCGATGATTTTTGAGCGCGTCGGCATCGATACCGAGGAAGTGCTCGAAGCCGCTGGTACCAAGTGGAATTTCCTGCCGTTTCGGCCCGGTCTCGTCGGCGGGCACTGTATCGGCATAGACCCTTATTACCTGACCTACAAAGCGGAGCAGCTTGGGTATCACCCGCAGATGATTCTCGCCGGACGCCGCATCAACGACAACATGTCGCTTTACGTCGCGTCACAGATCATCAAGAAGATGCTGTCGCGCGGCATGCAGCCGCTCGCATCCAAAGTGCTCATTCTCGGCCTTACGTTCAAGGAGAACTGCCCGGACCTCAGGAACACCAAGGTAGTTGACATAAAGAAAGAGCTGGAAACCTACGGCGTCAGCGTTGCGATACACGACCCCTGGGTGGATGCCGATGAGGCCAGGCGGGAATACGGTTTCGACCTCGTCGCCGACCCCGAAAAAGGCGCGTATGATGGAGTGATAATCGCGGTTGCGCACGATCAGTTTCGTGCCATGGGCGCCGATGGCATTCGCAGCTTCGGCAAGAAAGACTCGGTGCTCTACGACATCAAGTACGTGCTGACGCTCGACGAAAGCGACGACCGCCTGTAAAAGCGCGCCCCGGCGCGCGACAAGGCATCGCAAAGTTTGATTAATCTCTGTAGGAGCGGCCACTGGCCGCGACAAACCATGAGACAAAGGCGAACATGAAAATTTTAATCACAGGCGCGGCCGGTTTCATCGGCTTTACCACGGCAAAGCAACTTCTCGAGCGCGGCGACACGGTCGTCGGCCTCGATAATTTCAACGACTACTACGACGTGTCGTTGAAAGAAGCGCGCGCCGCGATCCTCGACAAGTTCGATAACTTCTCGATGGTCAGAATTGACCTGGCCGATCGTGCCGCCATGGATGCGCTGTTCGCCAAAGAAAAGTTCGACAAAGTCGTGCACCTCGCGGCACAAGCAGGCGTGCGTTATTCCCTTGAAAACCCGCACGCCTATATCGAAAGCAATATCGTCGGCACGCTGCATGTTCTCGAGGGTTGTCGCCATAATGGCGTTGCACACCTCGTTTATGCGTCATCGAGTTCAGTCTACGGCGCGAACACGGCGATGCCGTTTTCGATTCATCAAAACGTCGATCATCCGCTGGCGCTCTACGGCGCCACGAAGAAAGCCAACGAGCTCATGGCGCACACCTATTCCAGCCTGTACAAGCTGCCAACGACGGGCTTGAGGTTCTTCACGGTGTATGGCCCGTTCGGTCGACCCGACATGGCGCTGTTCATGTTTACCAAGAACATCCTCGAGGGAAAGCCCATCGACGTGTTCAATTACGGCAAGCACAAGCGCGATTTCACCTATATCGACGACATCGTCGAAGGCGTCATTCGCACGATGGACAACACCGCGACGCCGGACAAGGACTGGGACCCGGCGAATCCGGATCCCGGAACGAGCAGGGCGCCTTACCGAATCTACAACATCGGCAACCAGCAACCGGTCGAGCTGATGGACTATATTGGCGCGATCGAAGATTGCCTCGGCAAAAAAGCCGAGAAAAACCTGCTGCCGCTGCAGCCGGGCGACGTGCCTGACACCTGGGCCGATACCGAAGATCTGGCCGCGGACGTGGGCTACCAGCCGAGCACGCCGATTGAAGTCGGTGTGAAGAACTTCGTCGAGTGGTATCTTGAGTTCTACAAGGACGACCTTAAAAGAACTGCATAAGAGCGAATTGCGTGGCCAACGCCTATACCGATAGAAAACTTTCCGCCCGCTATCCCACTGATCTTGCCGCCTGGAAAAGCCTGGCAAAGCATTATCGCGAGGATATGCGTGAGCGTACGCTGACCGAACTGTTCTCGCGCGACAAAAAGCGGGTCGCGCGGTTTGGACTCGAAGCAAACGACCTTTTTCTCGACTACTCCAAGAATCACCTCAACGCTACAACGCGCAAACTGCTGGTACAGCTCGCAAAGCAAGCGAACGTGCCCGCGGCGATCAAGGCCATGTTCGCGGGTGAGCGCATCAACAAGACCGAAAATCGCGCCGTGCTGCACGGCGCGCTGCGAGCGAAGATCTCCGATACGGTTGCGCTGGAAACGCCCGGCGTGCCCGAGGTCTGGGAAGTGCTGACGCGCATGGAGTCGTTTGTCGACGACGTGCACAGCGGCAAAATCAAGGGCAGTACGCGAAAGCGCCTGACCGACATCGTGAACATCGGCATCGGCGGTTCGGATCTCGGGCCAGTGATGGCCAGCCGCGCGCTGAAGCCCTACTGGCGCGACGGCATTCGCTTTCACAGCGTCTCGAACATCGATGGCACGCAGCTTGCCGACCTGAAGCGCGAGCTCAACGCCGAAACAACGCTGTTCGTTATTTGTTCGAAGACCTTCACGACGCTGGAGACGATGAGCAATGCAAAAGCGGCGCGCAGGTGGGTCGTCGAACAGCTGGACGAAGTCGCGGTGCAGTATCACTTCGTTGCCGCCTCCACGAATCATGAGGCCATGGACGATTTCGGTATTCGCTCCGACTTCCGCTTCGGCTTCTGGGACTGGGTGGGTGGTCGCTACTCGCTCTGGTCGGCGGTTGGTCTGTCGCTCGCGCTCGTCGTCGGCATGGACGTGTTCAAACAGATCCTCTCCGGTGGTCGTCGCATGGACCTGCATTTCCGGCAGGCGCCGTTTGATGAAAACATGCCCGTGCTGCTCGCTCTGCTGGGCATCTGGTACAACAATTTCTTCGGCGCGCAAAGCCAGGCAATTCTGCCCTACGACAACCGCCTCGAGCGCTTCCCCGCGTACCTGCAGCAGCTGCAGATGGAGTCGAGCGGCAAGAGTGTGCGCATGGACGGCAAGCCGGTGCGCTGCGACACGGGCATGGTTATCTGGGGCGAGGCCGGTAACAACGCGCAGCACTCGTTCTACCAGCTATTGCACCAGGGCACGCGACTTGTGCCAATCGACTTCATACTGCCCGCAAAGTCATCCGGGGCCAGCCAGGCGCAGCAGAACCTCGCGATCGACAACTGCCTGGCGCAGGCAGAAGCGCTCATGGACGGCTTCGACGTGGAGGGGCTCGAGCCCTATCGCGTGCACAAGGGTAATAACCCGAGCAACATGATTCTGTTCGCCGAGCTGACGCCCGAGGCTCTCGGTCAACTCATCGCGCTCTACGAGCACAAAGTGTTCGTCGAAGGCGTCATCTGGGGCATCGATTCGTTCGACCAGTGGGGCGTCGAGCTTGGCAAGAAACTCGCAGCGGACCCGCGCAGCGCAAACGCGTCAACCCTGTCACTCCGGGATCGAATCAAGAGACTCCTGTAGGAGCTGCCCTTGCAGCGATTCAGAACTCCATTTTTCCAAAACGTCGCGACCGTCGCCGGTGGCACGGCGGCGGCGCAAGCCATACTCATCGCGTTCACGCCGCTGATAACTCGCCTCTATGGCCCGCAGGCATTTGGGCTCCAGGGCCTGTTCCTGACGATTGTCGCTTTGGGCTCGACGTTTGCGGCGCTGGCCTATCCCATGGCAATTGTTTTGCCGAAAAGCGAACGGGATGCAATTGGGCTCGTGCGCTTGTCGCTAACAATCGGGGTCGTCGTTACGCTTGCGACGTGTGTCCTGGCAGCGGTCTTCGGTGAAAAGATCCTGGTCTTTCTCAACGCCAGTGAACTGACGAAATTTATATACCTGGTGCCGGTGGCGATGTTCGTTGCGGTGTGTAATGAGACGGCTACTCAGTACTCCATTCGGACGAAGGCATTCAAGCTCATTGCAGGCGTCAGCGCCGCATCGTCGTTGATATCAAACACACTCAAGGCAGGGTTTGGCTTTGTTGTACCGACGGCGGGTGTGCTGATTGCGACCAATATTCTCGGTCACGCGATCAAGGTTTTTCTCCTGCTCAAAGGCCAACTCAAAAACCGGACGGCATCCAGCGTACGGATAAAATCCGTTGACAATGATGCAATGTGGACATTAGCCAGGCGGCACAGCGACTTCGCGCAGTACCGGGCACCACAAAATTTGATAAACGCTTTATCTGCCGGTCTCCCGGTCGTTTTGCTCGCGAAGTACTATGGGGCGACGGCCGCCGGTTTCTATTCTCTCGCCGTGATGGCGTTGGCCGTCCCCGCCAATCTCATTGGCAGCTCGGTCCTGCAGGTCTTCTATCCGCAGGTTAACGAGGCCATTCAGCGGGGGCAGCCGTCCAAACACCTGATTATCAGGACGACGCTTGGCCTGGTGCTGATCGGAATACTGCCATTGCTGGTTATTGTCGTTGGCGGCCCCTGGCTGTTTTCGTTTGTGTTCGGGGCTCAGTGGGATCAATCGGGAGTCTATGCGCAGTGGCTATCCGTCTGGTTGTTCTTTCAATACGTGAACAAGCCCGCGGTGGCGGCCATACCGTCGCTTATGCTGCACAGGGGCCTGTTGATTTACGAGCTGTTCAGCACATCCAGCAAAGTGCTTGCTCTGTACATCGGGTTTGCGGTTTACGAAAGCGATGTAGTGGGTATTGCGTTGTTTTCTATCGCTGGAGTTGTGGCCTACGTATGGCTAATATCGTGGGTAATAGTCCACGCGGACAGATCGCACAAGAACAGTCAGCTTGGGCGTCAACCGTGAGCGCCAATGAGCAGGTGACGAAACAGCAATGCAGCGTGGACGCATCGCACGGTGACGTTTTTCATTCCACAGCCGAGACCAGGTAGGATTTTGCTCCATGCAAAACAGCGGTGAAATCGATCAACCTGCAATTATCGTCGTCGGCTTCGCGCGCGCCGCATCCCTCGCGCGCTTGCTAAAGTCCATTAACAATGCGGAACTCCCGCCTGGAGTACAGCTGCTGATTTCCCTCGACGGCGGGGCATCGGCAGACACCGTTGCAACGGCCCGTGAGTTCGTTTTTACGCACGGAGTAAAGGACGTAGAGCTGCATTCCCAAAACCTGGGGTTGCGTGAGCATATTCTCTGGGTTGGCGATCAAACCGGCAAATACGGATCGATCGTCGTACTGGAAGATGACATCCTGGCGGATCGATATTTTTATCACTACGCGGTCTCGGCCATTCGCAGCTACGATTCCGACGCGAACATAGCGGGCGTCGCGCTCTATTCGCCCAGGGCGAACGAGAATGCGCATCTCGCGTTCGAGCCCCTTGTGAATAATTTTTCGTCCTATTTCATGCAGATTCCCTGTTCATGGGGCCAGGCGTGGACACGATCCCAGTGGTCGAACTTCCGCGATTGGTATGATGAATTCGCGACAACGAATGCGCTTGCGGACATCGACATTCCGCAATCTGTCAAGGAGTGGCCGGAATCGTCGTGGAAGAAATATTTCGCCGCATACCTGGTCCATCGAGACAAATACTTCAGTTACCCGTATCGAAGTTACGCAACGAATTGCGCGGACGCCGGCGGCTCTCATGTCAAGGAAAGCAGCACTTTCTATCAGGTGCCCCTGGCGGACCAGTCAAGGCCGCTTGAGACTTTTAATCACGACGCATTTTCGGTTGATGGCATAGTTTATGACGCCTACATGGAGCCGAATCCGAGACGCTTGAGCAAGATATTGGGCGTGCCGCCCGATGAGCTGGCAGTTGATACCTATGGATGCAAGCCCAGGGAATTGCTGCGCAAAAAAAAGTTCGCTCTAACGACGAAGAGATGCAGTGAAACTATCGGGGCGACTTACCTGACGCTGAAGCCTGTCGAGCAAAATTTGTGCTTTGCCGGGCAACCTTTGTCGCAAAAAGTGGCCTGGTCCGGTTTTCGCCCGATATTGACGCTGGCGGAGTCACAGCACGTTGTCGAGAACAAAGCGAAGTTCATCCGACTTTCCCAATACCATTCCTATCAGCGTCCGCATTTGAGCCTGTTTGGACTGCAGTATTTCCTGATGCTGACGAGAAAGTTGATCGGTCGCCTTCGGCGGCTCCTGTAGTTTCTCAGGAGATCTCGATCCGGGACCGTGTCAGGACTCCCCTGTACCAGCGGCGTGTGGTCGCGGCCTGCAGTCGCGCCCACGGGCCGCGACCGCAGCCATTCTCTTCTGCTAACATCCGCCCGATGCACCGCGCGCTCCTTTTCGTCCTCCTGTTCTTCGCTTGTACCTCTTTCGCCGGCCCTTACATCCCCGCCGGCGACCCGGTGCTGCGCCATGATATCCGACGCCTGGCCGATCACGGCCTCATTAACGGCCCGGCCTCGACCTGGCCGCTCGCCTGGGGGCCGATTCTCGAGGATCTGCGTGACGCCGACGCAACAAACCTGCCGCCCGGTGTTGCCGACGCGCTCGCGCGAGTTAAGCAGCGTGCAAATTGGGACACGCGCACCCGGGAACTGACGTTCAACGCAAAGGCGGGTGTCGCCGACAACGCCACGCGAATCCGCTCCTTTCAAAACACGCCGCGAGGGAAAGTCGAGATTGGCGCCGGCGCGGGCTGGATCGACGACTGGTTCAGCATCGATCTCAATCTGCAGGGCGTCGATTCGGACCGGGACAGCGAAGAATTCAGGGCCGACGACAGCATGATCGGCGTCGTAGTCGGCAACTGGTCGATTGCTGCCAGCACACAGCAGCGCTGGTGGGGTCCGGGCTGGGATGGCAGCCTGATTCTCGGTAACAACGCGCGACCATTTCCCGCACTAACCTTCGACCGCGTCTTTACGGACGCTTTCAAGACCAAATGGCTGAGCTGGCTCGGTCCGTGGGACCTGAGCGTGATGTTTGGTCAGCTCGAGAAAGAGCGCGCCGTTCCGAACGCGCAGTTCTTCGGGATGCGTTTCAACTTCCGCCCGATTCCGTCTCTGGAATTCGGCATTTCGCGATCGGCGCAGTGGTGCGGTGACGGCAGGCCCTGCGGCGCCAGCACGTTCGTTGACCTGTTTCTTGGCAGGGACAATATCGGCGATGCGGGTGTCGATGCCGAGAACGAGCCCGGCAACCAGATGGCGGGCCTCGATTTTCGCTGGTCGCCGTCACTCATGAATTTGCCGGTTTCGTTTTACGGCCAGTTCATCGGCGAAGACGAGGCGGGCGGCTTTCCGAGCCGCTACCTGGCGCAGGTCGGTTTGGAGGGCACGGGCTACCTGCTGAACAGGTGGTCGTATCGCTGGTTCGCCGAGCTCGCCGGCACGAGCTGTGATTTTGTGAAAAGCGTTGTGCTGTACAATTGTGCGTACAGCCAGGCAATTTACGAGAGCGGCTATCGTTATCGTGGCCGGGCAATGGGCCACGGCGCCGACAACGATGCGCGGCTGGTTTCGGCCGGACTCATCGTTGTTGATGCCGACGATACGCAGTGGCGCGGGCTTCTCAGGTTCGGCGACCTGAACAGGGGCGGCGCGCCGGATGCTCGCCACAGCCTGACGCCGACGCCGCAGGAGATCGTCAGTGTCGACCTCTCGCACAGCCGCGTGTTTTCGTTCGGCGTCATCGACGTGGGCGCGGGGTATGAGGAGATCGACGATAGTGCATCCGGTATTTCCTCATCCGACGGGCGCGTGTACCTGCAGTGGCGGAGCTCGTATTGATGTTTCGCCTTCCAGTACCAGGCCATGGTTTTCTAGGCACCGCGAGGACGAGGGTTAGCCAGCTATGAGCCAGGGGATAATCCCGAGATTCCTGATCGCATGTCGAAATCAGCTGTCGAGTAGCAGGGCGCTTGCGCGACGCTACGGACAGTTCCGCTCGATGCGGTCACTGGAATGCGTTGACGCCAACGGTATGCCAATCCCCTGGTATACCTATCCGGCGATCGAGTATCTCGATCACCTGGATTTTTCCAAGCTGACCGTCTTTGAGTATGGCAGCGGAAACTCGACGCTCTGGTGGGCAAAGCGTGCGCTGTCCGTGACGTCGGTGGAAAATGACGAAAATTGGTACGAAAAAATACAGGGCATGATAAAGAGCCGGCAGGCGGATGACAGCCGGACGTCTTACTTATTGGAAGCCGACAGGGGTTCCTACATTGCTTCGCTATCAAAGCCGCACGACGTTGTGATCGTCGATGGGCGATTTCGAAAAGCCTGTGTGGAGCACCTGCTTTCGTCGGATACGGCAGGCAATGTATCAATGCTCATCTTCGATAACTCGGATTGGTATCCGCAGACCATTCAAATTGTGCGTGAAAGTCTGGGTTGGCTCGAAGTGGATTTCCATGGTTTTGGACCAATCAACCGGTACACGTGGACGACGACGGTATTTGTCAATCCAGAGAATCGTCATGTCCTGAAATATGCCCGGGATCTGCACTCCGTTGCGGGCTTTGTGAAAAATGCTGAATCCTGAAAGCGCAATGCTGCATCGGCTAGTAAAATACTGCCCGGGCTGGCTGATTCGAATGCTGAAACGAATTCAGGACTGCGTTCAGTGGGAGGAGTTCAGAGCTCGCAGCTGGTCACAGGAGGGCGAAGACCTGATTCTTCAGCGTCTGTTTGCAGGCCGTACGTCGGGTTTCTATGTCGACGTCGGTGCACACCATCCAACGCGCTTTTCCAATACCTATATATTTTATCGCATGGGTTGGTCCGGCGTGAATATCGACGCTCAGCCCG
Organism: Woeseiaceae bacterium; assembly: GCA_013043165.1. GTDB lineage: Bacteria > Pseudomonadota > Gammaproteobacteria > Steroidobacterales > Woeseiaceae > UBA1847. The sequence continues at coordinate 12,677 of JABDOQ010000024.1, forward strand.
GCAGTATGAAGTTGTTCCGGCGTCTCCGGCCTCGCGATATCAATATCGAAACAGGCGTGCATGAGGTGCCTGGAGAGATGCAATATTTCGTATTCAACGAACCGGCGCTAAACGGTTTTTCCAGAGAGCTGTCGGTTGCAAAAGACAGCGACGACACGCGCCACAAAATTGTTGACGAGATTCCCGTCCCTGTTCGACCGCTCGGCGAAATATTGAGCGAACTGGACCTGCCCGCTGAAATCGATTTCCTGTCGGTCGATGTCGAAGGGCTCGACCTGCCGGTATTGCGCAGCAACAACTGGGAAAAATTCAAACCCGAAGTCGTGCTGGCGGAAATTCGAAATAGCTCACTTGACGAGCTCGCAAATGACCCCACCGCGCAGTATATGGCGGAACAGGGCTACGGAATATTTGCGAAGACTTTCAATACCGTCATTTTTCGCAGGAAATGATGCTGCATCGGACGCTTCGCGGCGAGTAGTCATTTTGTGTGCTTTGTCAGGCTTTATATGGATCTTTCGCCTTTTCGATCGGCTCAAGACTGGTACAATCCGCCGGATATTCCGGGAGCGTTGCATTGATTGACAGCTACAGGCCACTGTGGGAGCGGACCTCAGCCATGTTGGGGCGGGTCCTGACCACGATTCTGCTCGTTTTGGCCGCGTCGGCTACGTTCGCCCAGGGCATCCAGCTGTCGGCAGAACAGCAGCGCATGCTGAACCAGTTGCCGGCCGCACAGCGGCAGCAGGCAATGGACGCGATTCGTCAGCTGGAGGCGCAGCAGACACCGTCCGCACAGCAGTCGATTAATGAGCCTGCTTCGCAGGCGCCTTCGCTGGCATCGGACAGCGCCGTCGATCGGATTCTCTCGACAGTAGAGCCGCGCGCCGAAGCGCGAAGCCGGCTCGTGATCAATCTGCAGCCATCAGGAACGCTGTCCGATGCAGACCGAAGCGCACTGGCTGAGGATGCGGTCCTTCGGGAGCTGACGGGTAGCCGCCTGTACGTCCTCGATGACTCCGGCGTACTGTCAATGCGGGGCCTGGATCCTATACCGCTACTGGGCATGAACGTCGCCGACATCAATCGTCGCCTGGAAGCGGAGCCCTACTTATCGGTATTTGATGTCGACGCACGAATCCTCGCGCAAACGCTCACGGGTGCGGAAGCGCTTCGGCCGTTCGGCTACGACGTGTTCGAATCTAAAGGCGCGACGTTGGACGCACCGGCCAGCGGGCCTGTGCCGCCCGACTATGTGCTCGGTCCCGGCGATTCCGTGCGCGTGCAGCTTTTCGGCAACGTCAACGGCATCTACGAATACGAGGTCTCTCGCGACGGCATATTGAACCTGCCCGAGATAGGACCCGTTACCGTGGCCGGGCTGTCGTTCGCGGAGTTTCGTGCCGACGTAAACAAACGGGTTAAAGAAATGCTGATCGGTACGCAGGTCAGCGTGACGATGGGGCAGCTGCGGACGATTCGCGTGTTCGTACTTGGCGATGTGAATCAGCCGGGCTCCTACGTCGTCAGTGGACTCGCGACTGTCAGCGGCGCGCTGTACCAGGGCGGCGGTATCAGCAAGGTTGGGTCGCTGCGCAACGTTCAGCTGAAACGCAACGGCCGCGTGGTTACCAAACTGGATCTTTATGACCTGTTATTGAGAGGCGATACTTCGTCCGACAGACGCCTGCAGCCGGGCGACGTTATCTTCGTGCCACCGATCGGCAACACGGTCGGTGTGAGCGGTGCGGTCAAACGGCCGGCAGTTTACGAAACCAGGGGCAACGCGACGGTTGCGGACGCAGTGCAGCTCGCGGGCGGGCTTGCGGCGGATGCGTTTGGCAAAGGCGCACGGATTGAACGCATTGATGGTGAGAGAACGACCATAGCCGTTGACCTGACGAACATTGAATCGTCGCGGCAGAGAATTCGTGCGGGCGACACGCTCATTGTGCCGGATGTGTTACCGAGTCTCGAGGGCACCGTGGTACTGGCGGGTCATGTCTTTCGACCCGGCAACTACCAGTGGCGCGCCGGCATGCGCCTGACCGATTTGATCGGATCACCGGAAGAACTGAAGCCGGGCGTCGACACCGAATATGTGCTGATTCGGCGCGAGACCCAACGGGGCCAGCCGATACAGGTGCTATCGGCAAACCTCGGCGCTGCGCTGCAGTCACCGGGCAGCGCCGATAACATTCGTCTGGAAGCGTCTGACACCGTGCATGTTTTCAGTCTTGCACTCGGCAGGCAGCGCGTGATCGAACCGCTGTTGGAGGAGCTGCGACTGCAGTCGACGTTTGACGCGCCGGTACACGAGGTGCAGATATCCGGCAACGTACGGGCACCGGGCGAGTATCCGCTGGAAGCCGAGATGCGCGTCAGCGATCTCATTCGCGCCGGCGGCAGCCTGACAGAAGCGGCCTATGCTTTGGAGGCGGAGCTTACGCGGTACTCGAGCGCGGGCGGCAGCGGCCGCGACATCGAAATCGTCAAAGTGGATCTGGATGCGATCCGGAAAGGCGTCGCGTCGGCCGACTTCGCGCTTCGTGAACACGATTACCTGATCATCAACCGCATACCGGATTGGGACTCGACGTGGACCGTAACGCTCGAAGGTGAGCTGCAGTTCCCGGGTGAATACCGGGTACGCCGTGGCGAGACCCTGGCCGAGGTCATTGAGCGTGCCGGCGGATTTACCGAAAACGCGTTTGTAGAAGGTTCGGTTTTCTTACGCGAGTCGTTGAAAGAGCAGGAACAGGAACAGATTGAGACACTCGCGCGTCGACTCGAGGCGGATGTAGCGACACTTTCATTGCAATCGGCGAATGACGGTGGCTCGGACACGTTAACAACCGGTCGCGTGCTGCTGGATCAATTGCGCAATACCGAGGCTGTTGGCCGCCTGGTCATCGATCTGGATCGTGCTGGTGGTCGAGGCGGTGCAGGCGCTGCAGTTGAAATGCGCGACGGCGACCGATTGCTCGTGCCGCAACAACCGCAGGTCGTTACCGTGCTCGGCGAAACGCAGCAAAACACCTCGCATTTATTCAGGGAAAACCTGTCTCGCGATGA
>JABDOQ010000025.1 GCA_013043165.1 Woeseiaceae bacterium
TCGATCCCAACGGACATCGCCTGGAACTGGTCGCCAACACGCACACGCAGGAACAGCTCGATGAACTAAAGCGCGTGGCGCCGGCCATGCTCGAGGAATGGAGCCAAACAAAAAAAGCCCCGCGCCACGCGGCCTGGCTGCATGAGCTGGAGTTCAGAGAAGAATGAAACTTGCATCCTTGAAACGCGGCCGCGACGGCCGCCTGGTCGTTGTATCGCGGGATCTCACGCGCTGTCTTGCCGCCGACGATATTGCACCGACCTTGCAGTCCGCCCTCGATGACTGGGAACAGAAGCGCCCGGCGCTTGCTGCTCTGTCGGCACGACTGGATGCGGGCGAAGGCGAGGCATTTGACGAATCAGCCTGTGCCTCCCCGTTACCGCGCGCCTACCAGTGGGCGGACGGTTCGGCTTACGTCAATCACGTAGAGCTCGTGCGCAAGGCCCGCGGCGCCGAAATGCCTGCAACGTTCTGGACCGACCCCTTGATGTACCAGGGCGGTTCCGATTCATTCCTCGGCCCACGCGACAATATCCCGGTCATCGATGAAGACTGGGGTATCGACTTCGAAGCCGAGATTGTCGTCGTGACTGACGATGTGCCCATGGGCGTGTCCGCTACCGATGCGGTCGCGCATATCCAGCTCATCATGCTCGTTAATGACGTGTCGCTCAGAAACCTGATCCCGGGCGAGCTCGCCAAGGGCTTCGGCTTTTTCCAGTCGAAACCGTCGAGCGCGTTCTCTCCGATCGCCGTGACGCCGGACGAACTTGGCGATGCCTGGCGTGACGCGAAGGTGCACCTGCAGTTGCTTTCGTTCCTGAACGATACGCCCTTTGGCAAGCCGGACGCCGGCATCGACATGACCTTCGATTTCGGCCAGCTTGTGGCGCATGCTGCAAAGTCACGACCATTGGGCACGGGGACAATCATCGGTTCCGGAACAGTCTCGAACAAACTGGATGACGGTCCGGGAAAGCCCATCGGGGACGGTGGCGTCGGTTATTCGTGCATCGCCGAAATCCGCACGATCGAAACGATCAACAACGGCAATCCGAGCACCTCGTTCATGAAATTCGGCGACCGCATTCGCATCGAAATGAACGATGCGTCCGGTAATTCGATATTCGGTACGATCGACCAGGTCGTCGAGAAGTACAAATCCTGAATGACAATCAGACTCTACAGCTACTGGCGCTCCTCGGCTGCATACCGCGTACGCATCGCGCTCAACCTTAAAGGCCTCGATTACGAGATCCTGCCGGTGTCTTTGACACCGGGCATCTCCGAGCACCGCAAGGATGCGTATCGTGCAATCAACCCGCAGATGCTCGTGCCGTTTCTCGAAGATGGCGACATCGCGATCGGGCAGTCGATGGCAATTCTCGAATACCTCGAAGAGACCTATCCCGGGACGCCGTTGTTGCCAAAAAACGAGCCTGTGCGAAGCCGAGTGCGTGCGTTCTGCAACATGATTGCCTGCGATATCCATCCGCTCAACAACCTGCGTGTCTTGAAGTATGTCAAAGCCGAACTGGGTGCGGATGAAAAGGCCAGCGGCGACTGGTACCGGCACTGGGTTCACGAAGGATTCGAGGCGGCGGAAGCGCTCGCCAGCGATAGCACATTTGTTTTTGGCGACAAACCGACACTCGCCGATTGTTTCCTCGTACCACAGATGTACAACGCGCACCGCTTCAAAGTGCCGGTCGACAGATTCCCGAGACTCATCGCCAGTACCGAGGCCTGCAACAAATTGCCCGCATTCAGGAAAGCGGCGCCCGAACAACAGCCGGACGCCGCTGCAAACTGATCGGGACCTACTCGTTGGCTTTCAGATTTTCGTGACTCTGCAACCAGGCCTCTGAACGCCCATTGGCTTCTGCCACCTGCTCAGGCGTCATGCGGGTCTCCAGGAATTCCATTTTTGCCTTGGCATCTATGTCGCCAAAGTTGGCGGCGAGCGTAAACCACGCATACGCGGCGACGGGATCGTATTTCTCCGAGTAGTCCATGCCGTAAACGCGGCCCAGCGCCAACTGAGCGCCCACTATTCCCTGGTCGGCGGCCAGCAGGTACCACCTGATGCCCTCTTCCTCGTCCATCGGGACACCCCAGCCATTCTGGTACATGACGCCGAGGCTGTACTGCGCTTCGGCGTGTCCCTGTGCCGCGGCAGTGCCGTAATATTTGAGGGCCAGGTCGTCATTCATGTCGACGCCAAAACCGTTGCCGTACAGCAAGCCCATGCCATAACAGGCATCCGTATCGCCGGCATCGGCCAGTTCCCGCCATTCGCTTAGCGCCGTTGCATAATCCGTGGAGTTGTAGGCCGCCCAGCCTTTCTGAAAATCACCCGCCCAGACAAGCGGCGCGAGCAGCACGATGAATGCTGCGAGAAAGGTGCGTGAGAACGTGCGCATGGCGTTGACCCCTCGAGAACTTGAGCTGGCGCATGGTGCAAGGCGCCACGGGCTATGGTCTCAGGACCCGTGCAGAACGGGCCATTCGGGGATGTACTTAGCTGCGTTGCGGAGACCTGGCTACCAGCACTTGTCCCGCGTCATGCCTGTCGCAGCGCCCGTAATACCCTTGAGCCCGGTGTTAGTCAGGGTAAGCGTGCCACACTTGTCATTCGCCTGCACGCCGACCGGAGTCGCCCGTATTTCGAACGTGGACGCGTTTGCTGCCTCGATCGTCAGGTCGTAGGTCGCAGCTCCACCGTCAACCGGACAGGAGGCTGCGAAAATCGTGGGTGTACCGGTATCGCCGCCCGCGGCCCCTGCACCCGCATACGTGTTGTTGACGGTGTAGTACCGCTCCATCGTACTGGCGAAGCTCGCGAGCGCACCCGAACAGTCGGCACGCCGTGTCTTGCGCGTTTGCTCCTGGTAGGACGGATACGCAAACGCCACAATAATGCCGACGATTGCAACGACGATCATGAGTTCGACCAGATTAAAGCCCTGTTGTTTCTTCATACCCTGTATTCCTGAAATGAGCGTTCTTGAGCGTCGACTACCGCCGTCTTAGTGCTTCGTAATTACTTGGCAACATCCAGAACTCCACGATCACGTCTCCGTGGGCAGTTTTGAACCCGACGTTCGCACCGACGCGCACTCGCCCAAGGGAGTCATTTTTAGAAGACAAGGAGCGAACGACGACCGACGTCGACATCTGGTAAGAAATGTCGCCGATGACGATTCTGTTATCTTGCGCATACACTGCATCGACCCGGCCCGTGTTCTGAAATCCGTTTTGCGGATAGTAGCTGGGCCATTTCGCCGCGATCGCTGTGCTCGTGAGCACAAAAGCGATCGCGAGGACTAGGAAAAATGTCTTTTTCATTTCAAACTCCTGAGCTCTGATTAGCCTATGGCGTAAGTTCTTCCCAAGCCAGCCGGCCCGTCTTGGGGCCATCGACTTCAATAATGTCGGTAACGTCGATCGTGCTTCCGCCTATCGTCTCAGTCGTTGACGTATATCGTTTGTTGCCGAGATTCACGGGTGAGGTCGCGATACCCGTCACCGACACGCCGACAGCGGCTTCTCCGCCGATTGCGTCGAGGTCGTCGAGAACGCCGTCGCGGTTGATGTCGAACGCGATTTCGCCGGGATTACCGCCGTTGAGCCACTTCGCCGCCATCAGCCAGCTGCTGCCGCCGAAGTTACAGGGGTTGGCATCCGGCATCATCGTGTTGAAGAACACGAGGTCGCCGCGGATCACGGGGTCGGTTACGAGGCGTTCGCCGCTGTCCGGCAGATCCATGTACCAACCGAAATCCAACGCATAGTCGACCGCGTTGGTAGTGAGGGTTCGTCCCGGTACGCCCTCGGTCGTCGAGCCGAAACCGATGACCTGCTCCACCAGGTCGCTCTGTCTTAGTTCGTCCGTTCCCGAATCCCAGACGCCGTACATGGCCTGCATATCATTCGTTGTGACATCGGCGCCAGTGAGGTATTGCCCGGTTCCGAATATCACCAACGTGTTCGGCGAATTGGGATTCGACGTCGGGATCGCGCTGTTACGCACGATAACGGGAGTAGACGTTATCGGCTGGTTGTTTTCCGCCGTGAACAGCGGCTTCGGATTCGGTCCCTGGCTGTACGCGACGTCCCAGTTACCGGTGTTGGTGCCGGACAAATCGAATGCCCACATGTTGCCCTGGAGGTCGCCGGCATAAACGCGATCCGCGAGACCGTCACCGTCGGAGTCGATGACTGCAGGGGTCGCTAAACCATTCCGGTTGGCTGCGTCTCCGACCGCTGTCGTAATCTCGATGTAGTCGGTACCCGCGGTCCAGGTCCCGTCGAGGCCGCCTTCGAGGAACAGAACAAACAACTTCGCCTCGCCGCTGCCCAGGTCGTTATAACCGTTGCCAACAACGGCAGCCCAGCGGATCGTGTTGCTCGGACCCTCGAGCGGAACGATCGACGGACGGCTGAACGTATGGCCCAGGTCCGCATCGTCGGTGCTCGTGAATTCCCACATGACGGTCTTTGCCGGGGCACTGAGGGCCTCGGAAAAGAGGGCCGGGTTCGTCACGTCGAGTGCGTACAGGCCTCGGCCTCCGCCGCGCAGGCCGCCCACGAGAACGGTCTTCCACGAGGTCGTACCCAGCGGCGTAGATTTGATGTAGGCGTCCGCGACCGAGGGCGTCAGATCCACGCTGTAGCGATGCGCGTAGGCAGGATCGGTGAGGTAATGCATCCCGTCCAGAGCGCCGGTCGAGTACAGGGCATTGGGTATGTAGCCCAGGATCTCGTTACCGCTAGCCTGCGCGAAACCGTGCAGCATACCGTCGTTGCCGCCGACGTAAATCACGCCCGGTCGCGTGGCGTTGGCCATTCGGTATTCAGTATAGGTCGTGCCGACGGCGCCCGGAAACGGCGCAACGTCAGGCCAGTTCGACTCGGGCGCGCCCACGAAAACCGGTCCGGAGTGGATCAGGTCGCCGAGAATGCCGCCACGTTCTCGCAGCGATTTGGTGCTGTAAACGTCGGTGCCGTCCGTGTAGCTGCAGGGCGATGTCGACGACGACTCACATCCGCGGTCGCCCCGCAGGTAGCCGTGCCTGGCCATTCCTGTCGCTTCATTGTCCAGGCCACCGGCCGGATTGGTGCGGAAGTCGTTCTTTTGCGCCGCGGTCATTGTCGACCATTGGAACGCGATTCCATCAGCGCCGTCATAAGTCAGCAGCGTCCGTGGATACACCGAAAGGTCGCGCGCCGTCAGTTTATGCGCTGCCGACCAGCTCGGGGTCGCGCTGATGGCACCGGTATTCGGGTCGAGATCGAATGCCAGCAGGCTACCGTCCCAACGCTCGCTGTTGAACAAGGCGAGGTAGACCTGCGAATTGGTGCTCAGGGAACCCGTGTTGAACGCGACCGATGCCGCCGAACCTACCCGGCCCTGGATGGACTGGATTGCGCTGCGCAGGCCCGCGATGAGCTCTCCGGGGTTTTGCGCGCTCAGAAACTCACCGCGCCCGTTCCAGGCGGCATGCCGCAAGTCGTCGATTTTAGTCGTGTCCGTATTCGGTATGGGCCAGGCAAATGGGTCGGTCGTATTTGGCGGCATCGCGGTCAAGGTGCCATCGACGCCGAACGCCACGGAATAGGTCACCATGTGCTGAGCGGTGTTTTCGTCGATGCCACCCGGCGGCGGCCTCAGGTTGTTGGCTATGCCCGGACGAATATCGTCTTCGTAATATCTCATGGCAATGTCGGCAAGCGTCATGTCGTCGCAAACGCCGTCGATATCGCCGTCGTCACCGCAGGCGTCACCGTAAGGGCCGGCCGGTCCGCTGTCCCATACTGTGTCGTCATCGCCGTCGTCATTGCGGCCGGTGTTGAAGGTGCCGTTGTAGTAGCCATCGGTCATGAGAATCGTGAAATTCTGCTGGCACTCACCGCCGGAGGCCACCGGAAGTGCAGGACAACTAAAACCGAAGTTGTTGTTCTGGCAGCTAAGATACCTGCCCGCCTGGTTAAACCCGTCGCGCAATGGCGTGCCGCCGGAGCCGTAGCCCGTGTAAAGATGATCCAGCAAGTTTCCCTTGGCACCGGATGCAGGGTCCGCGTTCATCGAACTGATGGCCGTGTTGATGGTGCCATTATTGTGCAGCGTCGCAAGTCCCATGCGCGAATTGCTCGCTCCCGCAATCACCTGCCCATAAGCCGCTTTGGCGACCTTTGCGCGCTTGCGGTAGTAAGCGTACCAGTTGGCGAAGTTTTGTATCTCCTCCGCGTAGGTACAGACAGGTGCTGCCGCACAATCCCTGCGGTTCAGGCCGCCGGCGTAAGTGAGCGTGGTCGGGACAATTTCGACCAGCGTATGGTCGTCACTCGCATCGACGACGCCGTTGCCGCTCAAACTCGGGTCCGCCGTGTTGGTGTCGTTCATCCAGACGTTGTAGCGGGCCGGGTAAAAATTAGTCACCGTAACCGTACTGTCGGGTTCATCAAGATCGATCGGACCCGCCCACGGACAATACTCGGTCGTATAGGTCACGGGCGCGGTCAGGTCGATTGTGCCATCGCCCGGCACATACGGGTTGAGCCAGGTCGCGGTCGGGTTCGCATTCGCATACGGAACGCCGCTTGCGTTTTCGCCCGCCCACGGAACGTAAGTGACGCTCGGATCGTAATAAAGCCGGTTGTAGTCCTTGCTCCAGCCGCGCCAAACGCCGCCGTAGGGCGCTGCAATACCCACGTTAGCGACGGCTGCTTCGGTCGGCAGAACCCTTCGGCTGCCTATGTCCGAGGCGGGCTGCACATGATGGTAGTCGCAGCTGATGCGCATGATGCCGTTGTTCTCCGGCGTCATGAGACCCCAGTCCATGCTGCCCGAATCATCCAGCATGAACAGGATATTGGGTTCGACCGAGTTGCTCAAAAACAGCGGCGTGTCGGCCAGCGTGCCCGGCGCCGCGGCTGCCGTCACCGGGCCGAGGAGCGAGCAGGTCACTAATGCAGCGCTCGCTGCGGCTCTGAAATGTGTCGATTTAGTCTTCATGATTATCATGGCCACCGTGGTTAACTAAAAGATGCGTCCGTAATGGCTGCGCAGTATCACTTCTGCAGATTCGGCGCTGGCGCCGGTTCCGCGACTGGTTATCTTGAATATGCTTACGTCACCGGTACCCTTGTTATCGCCGTAACCCGACATGTTCATGGCACCCTCGGTACCTTTCACGGTCGTGAAGTGCTTGATGAAATACTGGGGCCTGGCGTAGGCACCATAATCGGCGTCGGCAACGACGTGCTGTGTCGCATCGCTCCAGGTCGTGCCCATTGCATAGTACGGCGCGATGTCGGTAAGGCCGTATAAGCCCCCGCCGCCGTTGAAACTTCCGAGGCTGACGATGCTTTCGATGTAGGTTTCCGCTTCCCTGACTGCGGATTCCGTTGTCTGAAACGCCAGGTTGCGATCACGCGTATTGCCCGCCATTTTCTCTTCGAGTGATGTGCCCTGCATGCTGCTGACAGCAAGCAGCGTAACGACCAGCAGCATGATCAGGCTGACGATCAGTACAACGCCACGCTGGCGACGCCGGGACGTGAAGTTCCCAAATGACCGGATTGTCGGGTTCATTGTCTGCACCTCGTGATAATTCATAGCCGGTTCCTTACAGCAACCGTGCTCGTGTAAACCTGCCGCAGGCGATTGTCCGGCGCTGCGATGGTCGTTCCGAACAGGTTGTAGTTCTGCGTGAGGCCGCCTGTCAGGTTGTCATCGTAGGAGCGGACGACAACCGCAAAACGAATGCTGATCACGTCAGCCATGTCCACGAGCGGGTCGGCCGGCGCGTAATAGTTCGCGGTGCCAGAGCCGTCGGTGTCGTGGCCGTAGAGAATTTGCAGATTCTCGATGCCATCGAGGAACTCCAGGTCGTTGCGGAAAAGCGCCGGCTGACCTTCCGAACCCGCCTTGATCTCGTAATTGATTTCCTGCGTGAGCATCATCGAAGCGTCACTGCCGTAAACTTTGGACAGGCAGTGCGCGTTGGCGCCGGGACAGCCCGGGTTGGTGACGTTGAAATTACCGGGATCTCCGCTGCCCGTGTTGTGCACTACTGTCCCTGATGTGTCCGGATTCGCATTCGTGATCTGGAAAATATCGCCCGCGCTGCAGTCCGCAACGAACACGATATCGTCCTGCTCCAGGCCATTGCCGGCCGGCACTTTAATGTTCGCCGATGCCTGTGGACCGTACGGCGGTTGGACCGTAATACCGGAGTCGATACCACCGCGTAAAGTCAGCGAGTCCGGTGCTCCGGACGCACCATCGGTTCCTTCGATACCACCAGACAGAAAGTCGACGTAGCCGGTGCCGGTCTCGTCCAGGTTATTCACGAAGTTACCGGGATCGCTGGCGCAGCCCCAAAAGTCCGCCATGCGTATGTCTCTCGACAGGACTTCCAGAGCCATGCGGCCGTTTTCCTGCATTCTCGATGTTGCTTCGTGCACGCGGTAGGTCTGCCTGGAAGAGGCAAAAACCTGTAAGACACCGCCCATGAGAAAGACGCCGAGGAGCATGGCGATCATGACTTCAACGAGTGTCATGCCCGATTGCCTGTTGGTATTTTCTTGAAGTTTCATATTCATCATTACAGTTGGATAGTGATTGCCAGTCGTTCAGGGTTGCTCTTGCCGGCTGTGGTCTCTATGGTCCCGTCGCGATTGTCGTCCCACCAGATCTTGATAGCGAACAGAGTACCGGTGCCGTCGCACTGCGCGTCGCCAACGCCGGTGCCGTCATCCGGCGTGCTGTCGATACAGACGAAACCCTGCCCGTCGGGTAAATAGGTAGCGATAGCCGCATCCCATTCATAAAGATCGTTTTGTGCCATCTGCTGTGTGGTACAGCCCGTAGTGGACTTGCAGCCTGCCGTCGCAGCCTTCGCCGTCGGGTCATACATTCCGGCGTTCGCGCCCGGCACGTTGGCGCGCATTCGGTCGGCGAGATCATAGGCCAGTGCCGATGCCTGCGAACGCATGAAAGCACCCTGATTGTTTTGCAGCGATATCACCTGCAAACCGGCGACGCCTACCAACCCTATCGACAAGACAATAACGGCCACGAGAACTTCGATCAGCGTGAAGCCGGACTGCCGGTCCAGGCGCCGCATGTGGTTAAAGTTGTTCATCACGAGCACCCTGCGCGTTTGACGTTGGTTCTGCCAACGGAATTGACTTTGATCAGCCTGCCCATTTCCGCGGTGCGATTGTCACACAGCGTAAGATCGCCACCGCTGGTCGTAGCAAAGCCACGTGCGTCGTAAGTGAAGCTGCTCACAGTTCCGCTGGACAGAGTCGAGGCATCGTTGATTGGCCCGAACACCGCAATAACCTCGTTGGCATCCGTGAGCGTATCCCGGTTCTTGTCGACCCAGACGAACCAGCCGTCCGACCAGTCATTATTTGCGGAACAGGTGGGCACGGCGGCATCAAAATTGGCGGTGGAGCAAACCGTGGCAGGTCGCTGATAGCGAACCGCTGCACTTCTTGCCATCTTGACCGATGTGACAAACTGGTTGGCCTGGCTAACGAGTCGGTTGTCCATGATCACACCGCGAAAACTCGGCACGCCAACCGAGAGAATGATTGCCGCAACGGCCAGCGTCACGATCAATTCAATCAGCGTAAAACCGCGCTCACGTGAAATTCCGAAATCTGTCTTAGTTCTCATAATTCATCGCCAAAAATTCGTGGGAAATCAATAGCCGAGCCCAATCTACTCATCGTGGATTATGTTCGATGATCCGAGTTTCAGTCTGCGACCTGTGCCCATTTGCCAGGTATTTCGCGGTGCGAAACGCAGAAGTGTGAAGTTCGTCACATTCGAATCCATAACAATCGAGACCCCAGTTCCAATGCAGTTTTGTATCCAGGCAACTGCAACGAAACCGATTCTCTAGGATCGGTGATTTCTTTTATGTGATTGCGATCAAACAAAAACCGGATAACGGTCAAGTTTCCGACGAGCGGCTATTTTGTGGCGACCGACGGCACATGCGCCGGTTTTTCGAAAGACGAGGCGAGCGCAATAATGTGCTTATGTCAGATTGCTGCGACGCGCGACGGCGAGACTCAGGCCGCAGAATAGGCATAAGGATCTCAGGGCTGCCGTATAATGCGGTCCTTGTCAGCCACGGAGCAACGATGTTTGAGAATCCCGAGATCGCCCTGGATGATCTGCCCGATACAGATGGTCTCGACTGGGAGCGGCTGCACCCTCTCTATACGCGGGCGCTGCGCGTAGCATCGGCAATAATCCTCACGATAATTGCGCTCGGTATAAGCGCGCTGAACTTTGTACCAAATCTCCCGCTGGCACCGGTTGTGGCTCTTTATGCGCTGCTGGCCATCGCCGCTGCCGTTGCGATGATTTGGCCTGGCGTGTCGGTCCGGCGCCGAGGCTACGTCCTGCGTGAAAAGGACATCCTGTTTCGCAGAGGAGTGATCTGGCAGTCTGTCACAGCGATACCGTTCAATCGTATCCAGCATGTCGAAACGAGCAGCACTCCGATCGAACGAAAATTCGGCCTCGCGGCATTACAGTTGTTTACGGCGGGAGGCTCGGGCGGCGATCTGAGAATTGACGGGCTCGGCGAAGACGCCGCCGAAAGCTTGCGCGTCTTCATTCTCGACAAAGCCGGCGCCGCTATTGAACACGACTGATCAGGGCACCTGGCGAAGAACCTCGCCTTTCGCGATTCTGTTCTTTGTCGGCAGGATCCTGCGCCTCATTGCGAAAAATGCCTGGCAGTCACTGGCACCATTGTTCGCCCTGCTCATTGCGTACCAAGGTGATATCGCCAGCAAACTGACGCTCGGCGGCATCGTGTTCGCCGTTGCGATCACGGCTGGCTCGCTGCTCAGCTACTGGTTTTTTCGCTTTCAGATAAGCGATGACTCGATCCTGATTCGCCAGGGCGTCATAAAGAAAAAGCAGCTCGATATCAAATTCGACCGCATCCAGGGGATCAATACACGGCAGAATCCAATCTACCGTTTGCTCGGTCTTGTCACGATTAGCTTTGATACAGCAGGCTCCGCCGGCAGCGAAGGCAACCTTCCGGCCGTAACGCGAGGCTTCGCGAACTCGCTGCGGGATCGCATTGGCAAGCCACGGACAGTTGAGCTCGCCGACACCGCGGACAGCAAAGCCGGTTCGGGCGCCCTGGTGCACCTGAACTGGGGTGACATGATCCGGATCGGGCTGGCAGATCGCCGTGCACTGATCGTATTCGCGTTTATCGGACCGTTGATGGAACGCATCGATGAAAATATCGACCGTTACATCTCAAATTTCATCAGGATCGCCGCAGCCAACGGCATTGAACTTGACGCCGCCAGCGGCATTTCTATCGGCCTCACAATCTTCGTCGCCGTGATTTTTCTGTTCGTAGTCCTGTCCATTGCAGCGGCGTTTCTGCGTTATCACAATTTTCAGCTATTTCTTGACGGGCGAACCCTGCGTTCTCACGCCGGGTTGATCACAGCGCACGAGCACTCCATGGAACTGGGCAAGATCCAGACTCTGCGCTTGCAGCAGGGAATCCTGCAGCGCCTTCTGGGACGCTATCGCTTTACGGCCCGCCAGGCGACGAGCGGCAAGGACAGAAGCCAGAAGGTCTTTATCGTGCCCGTAGTAACCGCCGAACTCGCCGACACGCTGCGGAAGAAGTTTCTTGCGCCCGAGGGCGGCCGCTTGTCCCAAGACCCGGCCAGCGACCGATTCGTGTCGATCTCGCCGTACTACATGCGCTCTAAGATCCTGTTTATCGGCTTGTTGCCGTCATTGTCAGCGACCATCGCACTATCGATAGCGCTGGGGGCCGTTGCGCTCTTGTTCCTGCTTTGGCTGCCAGTCGTAGCGGCCGCGTCGTACCTGAACTGGAAACGCGCCGGCTTCATGCACGACGATCAGGAGATTGTCCGACGCTCCGGATTGCTGGGCTACAGGACGGTCAGTCTGCTGTTTCGCAAGGTGCAGCGAGTCACGGTGTCGCAGTCGCGCTACCAGCGCCGCAAAGGCCTGGCGAGCCTGCGCATGTACATGGCGTCGGGCAGCGTGCGTGTGCCGTATATCGATCACGGCAGGGCGAAGCAGCTTCGCGATTACATTCTTTATAAGGTCGAATCGAGCCAGCAGGCCTGGCATTGATGGTTGTTGGTCGGAGGGGGGTTGACTCGTTGCTTCAATCACTCATTGTCGGCAAACAAAAAACGCCCCATTAAGGGGCGTTTCTTTGTTTGGTGGTGATGGGTGGAATTGAACCACCGACCTGCGGGTTATGAGTCCGCCGCTCTGACCATCTGAGCTACATCACCAATTACGTTCTCTTGATTCTACCCATCTATTTGATGGATGGAATTGACTCGAATCGGCTTTAGCCGATTCTCGCCCCTTCGGGGCGCCTCCGGCGTCCAAAATGCTGGCGCATTTTGTGAACCACCGACCTGCGGGTTATGAGTCCGCCGCTCTGACCATCTGAGCTACATCACCGGCTACGGGCCCGGCGCCCGAAGGGCACGTCGAGGGGCGCAGATTCTCCGGATGGGGCCCCCGAGTGTCAAGGCAATCCGGCCGCCACAGCCCACGTTTTCCGGTACAGTCGGCCCCAATGGACCTGAGTCTTGTCTACCTGCTCGAAATGACCGGTACCGCCGCTTTTGCGGTGAGCGGCGCCCTGGCCGCATCGCGCAAGAACATGGATATTTTCGGCTTCTGCGTACTGGCGCTGATGCCGGCCGTGGGCGGTGGCACGATCCGCGACATTCTCATCGACCGGGTCCCGGTATTCTGGATCGCCGACAATCGCTATATCGCGGTCGCAATCATCGCGGCACTGATCGTTTTCTTCACTTCCTACAGGCCGGGCTCACGCCGCCGCATACTGATCTGGATGGATGCCCTGGGATTGGCGCTATTTGCGGCGCTCGGAACCGAGATCTGTCTGCAGCACGATACCGGACCCCTGGTCGCCGTCATGCTGGGCGTTACGACGGCTGTAACCGGCGGCATGATTCGCGACATCATCTGCAATGAGATTCCGCTCATTTTGTCGCGCGAAATCTACGCAAC
>JABDOQ010000057.1 GCA_013043165.1 Woeseiaceae bacterium
AGCGCCCACCTACAACTCCGCTTACAAATCCGTATTGGATTTGGATAGGCTTAGTTGGATATTAATAGGCAAGAAATTGCAGTAAATCTAATAAAATTAGACGGTTATTAAACATCTTTGGACGTTATTGGACGATACTTTTTCGGACACCCGCTCCGCCTCACCACGGCACTGCCTCGCCGCTGTAAGACCAGTACGTCCCGGTGTCCGCGGGACCGAGTTTCTGAATCACGGCCCGCATACCACTGATTGACTCCTGTGGCGTCAAATTCGCGTTTTCGCCGCCCATATCCGTCTGCACCCATCCCGGGTGAACCGTGAGACAGGTGAATCCTTCGGGAGCCAGCTCGACAGCCAGCGTCTTCGTAAACATACTCAAGGCGGCTTTGCTTTCTCGATAGCCGTAATAAACTCCGAAGTCGTTGAGAGCGATGCTGCCGAGGCGACTCGTTATATTGACGATCGTCTTCTTGTCGCCAAGCCGGAGATTCGGGAGCAGGGCGCGTGTCACGCGCACCGGCCCGAGTGTATTCACTGCAATCGTCCGGCTATAGTCATCGAAGTTAATCTCTTCGAGCTTGTTGACTCGAGGAAATATGCCGGCGTTGTTGATGAGCAGATCTATGGGCCGCCCCTCGAGTGATTCTGCGAGCCCGGCAATGCTCGCCGCATCGGCTACGTCGAGCTGCGCGACCTCTACCGGGAGCGATCCCAGCTCATCCGCCTGCTCCGGGTTTCTTGCAGTGCCGATAACGTTCCAACCATCTGCGGAGTATTGGCGGGCGAATTCAAGACCCAGCCCCCTGTTGGCGCCTGTGATCAACACGGTTGGCGCGTCGGTCGCCGAGGCCGAATCCGCGTGATGATCGGCATGCACCAGCGTTCCATAAAGAATTGCCAGAGTTGCGATAACTGCCGCGCTTATCCGTAATCGGGTCACTGCCTTCATTGCCAGGTCCTTTGCTTTAGAGTCGCATACAGCGTGTGCGATTCCCTCTATCTCAGAGAATTTATCGAGCGACCGGGTAAAAGGCAATCAGCGCGCCGGCCTCTTCAACTTCAGCTTCATCGGTATCGTCCTCTGCCTGCACGGTCTCCAGCCAATCTGCAAGTCCGCGGCGCAGTTCTGCAATGCGCTCTGGTGACGCCTTGATCCTCAAGCGACTGAGAATTACATCCGTGTCGTCGCCGGACTTCACATTGGCAATTGCCTGAAGAATTTCGGATTCTCCCGCCCGCAGCAGCCCGCGAACCGTGCTTTGGCCTTCTTCGCCCTCGTCGCCGGCAAACAGCGCGTGATCGACTTCAAAGCGTTTTGCGACGGCGCGAAACGTGCGCTCAACAGTGCCCCGTTTGCGAGTCTCCTGAACGATCTCCAGCAGGCCGGCATCGAACAATGCGTCGACATGGCGGTATAGCTTGGTGACGCTCTCGCCCAGGATCGCTGCAGCCTCTTTGGTGGTCTTTTCACCCTCCGCAAAAACCTGCAAGAGCTGCAATTTCAGGGGATCTGATAGCAGGCGAACGTGATCCAGGTCATTGATTTTATGAGTTTCTTTCACTTTTTCATCGTTTTTATACACATTTCACTTGATTATTCACTCTAGCATGAATAGTATTATTCACATTACAGTGAATATTCAGGATATATAAACCAATGATTCTTGTCGACCACATTTTCATGCTGCTCTTGTTTGTCGTGCAACCAATTCATGGCGCATTCGCCTACCGCCGGTACCTGCAAAAAATTGCGGCGGGAGAGCCCGCGGATCGTATCCGCTTATTCCGTGAAACCCTGTTGCTGGAATGGGTGGCCTTTGCGGTGCTTGCCGTGACCTGGATGTACTTCGGGCGGTCGTTCGCCGATTTCGGTTTTGTCTGGCCGGGTGGCCGCAACTTCTGGATAGGCGCCATCCTGCTCATCCCCGTTTGCGGCTTCCTGGTCTATTCATGGCGC
The DNA here is from genome assembly GCA_013043165.1 of Woeseiaceae bacterium. GTDB lineage: Bacteria > Pseudomonadota > Gammaproteobacteria > Steroidobacterales > Woeseiaceae > UBA1847. The sequence continues at coordinate 1,958 of JABDOQ010000057.1, forward strand.
AAGTGCCGGACACTGGGCGCAGATGACAAGGCCCGGCAGCGTCAATCGTTTGGTGACCTGGTTCATTTCCTTCCCCACACCAACAGCGAGTACCGGACGTTCTTTGGTTTATCTATTACGGCAGGCATTGTCGAGGAGACCATCTATCGCGGGTTCGTATTCTGGTACCTGTCTCACTTTATGCCTCTGTGGGGCGTCATCGCGGTGTCGTCGCTGGTTTTCGGTCTTGGCCATTCCTACCAGGGCGCCGGCGGCATTGTTCGCGTAACCTTGATCGGCGCGGTCTTTGGCGCTATTTACGTCTACACAGGCTCGATTTGGCTACCGATCATCGCCCATATACTGCTCGATATCCTGCAGGGTGCGGCCGTTCTCGAAATCCTCCGTGATCAAGGAACCGGCGCCGACAAATCGCCGTCTTCACCAGGATCCTCGAATTCAACACGGCCCCGGCTGCGCACTAATGAGTGAAAGGTCTCACTATTGCGACTGAACTCGCCCTACAGTGTCAGGTCGAATCCCGTGGAGGGCTGCAATGAGACTTTAGCGCGTTCGAACTCTCAACGGCAGCACAATCAACCTGCTGTTCGTCGGTGAAGAACACACTGTGCTGGTCGGCGAGGTGATGGGCTTCGACGGGGCAAACAACATTTCCCACCTCGTTGGCTATTTCGACAGGGACTACGGCAAGTCAGCGCTTTTCGCGAATAAAAACGTCGTCATCGATGCGTCGATATCGGGGCAGTCGAAATCGATAATTAAGAACGTAGCTGTTCGGCATCGCCTGTTATTTCAATATCGCGTTGCGTACGCCTATACTCGAATCTGAAGCCACGGCGTACAGCCGCTGGCAAAAACAATAAAAGGGGAAAACAATGAAGAAAATTCTCACGGTGCTCGTGTCGGGCGGCCTGTTCCTGTTCGCCGGTCTCGGCATTGCGGATCAGCATGAGGGGGAGGCAGACGAGGCCAATGTGGCTACGCCACTGGAGATGTATGCGTGCAAGTACAACAAGGGCAAGGGGCCGGCCGATCTCGACGCCGCAGTAAAGAAGTTCAATGCCTGGGGTGATAAACAGGAAATCGACGATTATTCGGCGTGGACGTTGGTGCCTTACTATTCGAGTCCCGAACAGGAATTTGATGTGCTGTGGCTCGGCGGGTCCGAAAAAGCGAAATCGTTGGGCCGCGTACAGGATGCCTGGCTGGCCACCGGTAAAAAGGAACAGGAAGGATTCAACGAAGTCATCACTTGTGATACGCACGCCGCGTTTTCTGCGCTGCAGATGAAGGCACCACCGAAGCGCGACAACCCGTCCAATGTCGTCATTTCATTTTCGGATTGCAATACGGCAGCGGGCATAACCTTCGATGACCTGTATACGCCACTGATCGAGTGGGGTCAGTACATGTCAGAGCACGGCTCGACGGCCGGACAATGGGTGTTCTTCCCGACCTACGGTGGTGGCGGCGAGGAGTTTGATTTCAAATTTGTGGATTCCTTCCAAAATCTCGAGGAGCTGGGCGCCGATTGGGATCACCTGAACGAAAGCGGTTGGAAAAAAGCCAACGAGCTTTTCGCGGGCAAGCTCGACTGTGATTCGTCACGCAGCTACCTGGCCACCAACAGGCGTATGGCAAAGGCTGACGACGAGTAATTTGTAGAGGCGCAAAAAGCGCTCAGACCTTGGGTCAGCCATCGGCTGGATAATGGAAAGGAAAACCCCCGCTCCAGGCGGGGGTTTTCGTCGCATGTTTACGGACTCTGCGCCGACCCTGCCGCAGCAAAATCCATGGCCTCGAGCAGTTTTTGGCCATGTACGTCCCAACTGAACTGCAGCGCGTGATTTCTGCAATCAGTGCGGCCCGGCGGACCGCCCGCACAAATTGACAGCACGGCATCAGCAAATGCCTCGTACCGGCCCTCCGGCACGAGAGTGCCGTTGACACCGTCAACGACGGCATCGACCACGCCGCCGACGGGGAACGCAACGGTCGGCGTTCCACAGGCCGCGGCCTCTATGGCCACCATTCCGAACCCTTCTACGTCACCCCTGACTCGAATCAACGGAAACACGAGGACGTCAGCGGCAGCGTAGCAATCCCATAGCATGCCGTCCTCGACGGTGCCGAGAAAGCGTACCGTATCCCCGGCGCAACGCTCGATTGCCGCCATCAAACGCCTGGCCCCCTGCGGGTCCTGTAGAAGAGCATTGTCCGGGGAATCGCCGACGATCAACAGCATTGCGTCCGGCTGCCGAACAACGATACGCGGCCAGGCTTTTTCGAGAAATTCAGCCAGCCCTTTACGTCTGACCATTCGGCCAACAAACAAAACGATCTTCTTTTTCTCAAATCCCAGCTTCACACGAATTGAAGCGGCGTCTTGCAGCAGCGATTCCGGCGGGATAGTTGAGCCCGGATGCAAAACACTGATCCGGCTCGCCTGACAGCCCTTGTCGGTCGCGATCCTGCGCGTGTTCTGGCTGTTGGCGATGAGCAGATCGTGGCGCCGCAAAAACGGTACGAACAGGTGCTGATAAATCCGGTTATCCACGACAAGGTCCAGGCCATGGACGAATACGACAGACCGGGCCTTCGAAACCCTGGACAGAAACGCGGTAACCGGCGCGACCAGTCCACTGCCGCCAACCACAGCATCGAATGATGCACTCCGGATGGATCGCCATCCCCTGAGCAGCGCCAACGTCAGAAAAGAGAATGGCGACGGCGGGCATTCGATTGTCCGGACACCTGCCGGTGCGAACTCGCCGCAGCCTGTTGGACCGATGAGTGTAACGTCAAATCGAGATGCAAGCGTCGTGACGCTATGCTGCATCAAGCGCTCCATACCGCCGGTTAGCGGAGGATAGTTACGCGTCACGATCAGAATCGATTGACGAATCACGCTGTTTTCATCTGCCAGTGTGCCAGGCCTATTTCTGCAGGACCCATATATATCCCGGCAGCGCCCAGTAAAACCACCCAGCCACTATTCCCGCGATGCGTGTTTTCATGCTGCCGGCGGGCAGCATGTAGTCGGTGTGAAAGCGGCTGGGTTCGTTGATCAAACGAATAGTGTAATCATTGCGTGCAAAATTCCGAACCAGAGACTTCAGGCCCCAGAATGTCAGGTGCTTCTCGTGGTATCGGTCCGCCTTTCCGGCAAGCCTGATATAAATATGCGCCAGTGGGCGCGGCAGGATCGCAAGAAGCGGCAGGTCATAGTGCGGCTCGTTCCACATCAGCCGGTTGCCGGCTGAAAAATAGCAGATCCCGCCCGGGCGGAGCACGCGGTGGATCTCTGCGAACATTCGTACGGGATCCGGCACATGCTCATAGACGTGCGAGCAAATGACGATATCAAAGCTCGCGTCGTCGAACGGCAGATTTAATGCATCGGCGACCTGAAACTCGAGATTATCCTTGACGAAGTTTTCCTGGGCGTGCTTGATCGCACCGTCGTCGATGTCGATACCGATCACGCGGCTGGCATGGTCGGCAAGAAAGTTATCAATGGCGCCGGCCGAACCGCCGACGTTCAATACATCGCAGTCAGCCAGAGGTTTTTGCAGAAAATCGTCAAGAACAGCGAGCATTGTGCGCGCTTTGCGCTCACGGTTGTCCGTATCGTAAACATATGGACTGTTTTCGGAGAAGTTGTATTGGTACCCTCTGGTCAAGACGGCGGCCCCGGATGTGTCTTGCTGCAGTCGTTCACAAATTGTGAGCGGTGAGATGCGAGTGATAGTAAGTTGTAAGCAATAGCGACGCAATTGTCGAGGTCACAGGTAGCATCTGATGCGACCACCATTTACGGGCAACGTATTGAATGAAGCTTCTCTTCCTATGTAAGCGCAGGCCTATGGGTAAAGATCTCTTGGGCAGCCCTTATGGCCGTTTTTTTCATTTGCCCAGAATACTCGCCGAACGAGGACACCAGGTCTCGATTGTCCTGCTCGACTACGCAAACGGTGCAGGGCAGGAGATTGACGCCCACGGCATCCGATGGGTTTCATCACCGCTCCCTGGTTATCCCGGGGCGATACGGAAGCAGCTTGGTGATTCTCCACCCGACTGGGTAGTCGGTTTTTCGGATACTTATTTTGGCATTCTCGCCGTGCGCCTCGCTCGCAAGCACGGTTTGCGTTCGTGTATCGATGCCTACGACAATTATGAGAGCTACATGCCATGGGCCAGGCCTTTGCACTGGCTTTGGCGCAGGGCGCTGCGACAAGCCGACTTGCTGACGGCCGCCGGGCCGGACCTCGCCGCATTGATGTCGCGTGGCAGGGAAAGCGAGAAATCCGTCGTTGTGCCGATGGCTGCGGACCCGATAGGCTTCGAACCGCGAGACAAACAGGACTGCCGCCGGAAGCTGAACTTGCCGGTTGACAGGCCACTGGTCGGCTACTGCGGATCGATGCATCGTAGTCGGGGCGTAGAGGTGCTGTTCGACGCGATTCCGCTGGTGCTTGCCGAGCGGCCAGACGTTCATTTCGTTCACTCGGGCCGAACCTGGAAAGACGTTCCCTTGCCCGCGACGATTCAATCATTGGGATACATTGACGACGACAAGATGCCCGTCTTGCTCAACAGCATGGATACTCTTGTCGTTATCAACCGGGCGTCATCGTTCGGGCACTACAGTCATCCGGTTAAACTTTATGAAGCAATGAGTTGCCAGGTGCCGATCGTCGCGACCCGCACGCGGGCCACCGAGTGGATACTGGACGATCATCGCGGCAGTCTCGTGGAGCCCGGGGATCCGCAGGAGCTCAGTGCCGCGATATTAGGTACGCTCGCGGAACCCGGGGCCCACTATGAATTGGTGCCGAGCTGGAACTCAAGTTGTGATGCTCTCGAACGAGCCCTGCTGGACACACTCCGGTAGTTCGGCGCTCAAAGGCGAATCCCGTTTGCTGCAGCTGGCGCATAATACTTATTTTTTGCGAGTAGCCATTGGTTCACAATTTCCGGGAGAACCGGCAATACAGTGACCCGTTCATCTCACCGGCTTGGTGGAGCAAAACATGGATTTCAAGGACTACTACAAAATCATGGGTGTCGAGCGTGGCGCCAGCCAGGATGACATCAAGCGCGCCTACCGCAAGCTCGCGCGTAAATACCACCCTGATGTCAGCAAGGAAGCTGATGCCGAAGCGCGCTTCAAGGATCTCGGTGAAGCCTACGCCGTGCTCAAAGATCCCGAAAAACGGGCGGCCTACGACCAGCTCGGTGCAAACTGGAAAGCCGGCCAGGACTTCAAGCCACCACCGGACTGGGATGCGGGATTTGAGTTTAGCGGCGGCGGTGCCGACGCGGCTGCGTTCAGCGACTTTTTTGAATCGTTGTTCGGTCGGGGTTTCCAGCCTGCCGGGGACGCGCGCCGCGGCGCTGGCATTCACGCACAGGGCGAGGACCACCATGCGAAAGTGTTGATTGACCTGGAAGACGCCTACCGTGGTGCCTCTCGCAGCATTTCTCTGCGCGCACCGGAACTCGACAGCAGCGGGCATGTGAGCACCAGGACGCGCACTCTCAACGTCAAGATCCCCAAGGGCGTTAAGCAGGGGCAGCGCATTCGCCTGTCCGGCCAGGGTTCACCTGGCATGGGCGAAGGTCGGGCGGGCGACCTGTACCTGGAGATCGAGTTCAATCCCCACCGCTTGTTCAGGGTCGAAGGGCGCGATGTCTACCTCGAGCTGCCGGTAGCACCGTGGGAAGCGGCGCTGGGTGCGACCGTGAAGGCGCCGACGCCCGAGGGTCCCGTGGACCTGAAAATCCCCAAAGGCACCACGCGCGGACGCAAACTGCGTCTTCAGAACCGCGGTATACCGGGGAAGCCGCCCGGGGACCTTTTCGTTGAATTGGTGATTACCCTGCCGCCGGCAGAAAGTGACTCGGCGCGTGCGCTGTATCAAAAAATGCAGCAGGACCTGGCGTATGACCCACGCAGCAAACTGGGGGTGTAAGAGGCCATGACGAAGAAAACACTAACTGGCGTTGTACTCGACGAACGCACTGAGTTGTCGCTGACCGAATTGAGCCAAGCCTGCTCGACGTCCACTGAATGGGTTATCGAACTGGTCCAGGAAGGCGTGCTGGAGCCTGTCGGCCGGCAGCCGAAACAGTGGCGCTTTACGGGAACCAGCCTGAAAAGGGCGCATTCGGCCATGCGGCTGCAAACAGACCTGAAGATAAATCTCGCCGGCGTCGCACTCGCGCTTGATCTGATTGACGAAATCGAAACGATGCGGGAACGTTTGCGTCGCTTCGAGACAGGTGAGGACGCGGGCCGGTATCGTGAGTGAAGCGCAACGTATCGTTGATCGACTCTGCGCTGCTATCGAGATCATGCCATGAGTCTGGAGCTGCAGTTTTTCGGTGCCACGGGGGAAGTGACAGGCTCACTGTATGTACTTCGAACGGCATCGCACACTGTCCTGCTCGAGTGCGGGCTCATTCAGGGCGGAGCGGAAAATGAAAAACGCAATAGCGATCCGTTTCCGGTCCCGGTCGACGAGATTGATGCCGTCATTCTGAGCCACGCTCATATCGACCATTCAGGCCGAGTGCCGCTGCTCGTCAAGCGAGGCTACGACGGACCTGTTTATGTGCAGAATGCGACGAAAGCGCTGTGCGAGATCATGTTGCCGGACTCCGGCTACCTGAACGAAAAGGATGCCGAGTGGGAGAATCGCAAACGGCGCCGCAAAGGGCAGGCGTTGATACAGCCGTTGTACACGCTGGAGGACGCGGAAAATTGCCTGAAGCTCTTCAAGGGTATCGCTTACGGCGACGAGCTGACGGTGGTACCAGGATTGACGCTACGCTTTTTCGACGCCGGCCACATCCTCGGTGCCGCAATCGTCGAAATTACTTACAGCAACCAGGATGTGAGCCGAACGCTCGTGTTCAGCGGCGACCTCGGGTATCGGGATGCGCCCGTCATGAATCCACCGGCTGTCCTTCCGTATGCCGACACGGTCTTGATGGAAAGCACCTACGGCGACCGCCTGCACCGGTCCTTCGATGCAACAATGCACGAACTGACCGAAGTCTTCGAGACGGCGCGCGCAAGCCAGGGCAACATCCTGATCCCGGCATTTACGGTTGGCCGCACGCAGGACCTGCTCTACCTGATGGCCGAGAACTTCGATCGTTGGCACCTCGACAAGTGGCAGATCTACCTCGACAGCCCGATGGCAATTGAGGCGACGACCGTCTATTCCAGCTTTCGTCATCTGTACGGCGCCAGGCTGTTCGGACCTGACTCCAGCCTGCCGGAGTTGCCGAATTTTCACGAGTCGCGAACCACGGAAGAGTCGATGGCAATCAACGAGATCAAGTCAGGTGCGATTGTCATTGCCGGCAGCGGGATGTGCAGCGGTGGGCGGATCCTGCATCACCTCAAGAACAACGTATGGCGCCCGGAATGTCACCTGGTGATTGTTGGATTCCAGGCCTACGGCACGCTCGGTCGGCGGATTGTCGACGGCGCCGAGACGGTCAAGCTTTATGGTGATGAGTATCGGGTGCGAATTCAGCTACATACGATAGGTGGATTGTCGGCTCACGGCGACCAGGCCGATCTGATCACCTGGTACGGCGGATTCCAGAATCGTCCGCCGGTCTACCTGGTGCACGGCGAACCGGAGGCGCAGAAGGCGCTGGCGAAGAAAATGCGTAAAGAACTCGACGCACCGGTGTTCATCGCCGAACGGGGCCAGACGATCCAGATTTGAAAGGCGGCGACCTGATTTATGAAACTCAAGATCTCGGAACTCACTGGGCTCGATCTGCCGGCTGACGCGCTGCATCGCGCGGAGCGTCTTGCGCAGGGCTATCTCGAGACCGAGATCGTTATGCGCGAGCACGACATCCAGCACACGATCGTTGTATTTGGTGGCACGCGCATAGCGGATTCCGAGCATCTCTCGAATCCCGACGCAACCGACTATTACGCAATCGCACGAGAGTTCGGCGCCATCGTCGGGCGCTCGGGGCAGGGCCCGGCTGACTGCAGCCTGACACTGATGACGGGCGGTGGCCCGGGGATAATGGAGGCAGCGAACCGGGGCGCCAGTGAGGTTGGTGCGAAGAGCATTGGCCTGAATATCCGACTGCCGCATGAGCAGGTTCCGAATCGCTATATCACCGAGGGGCTGAGCTTTAATTTTCGCTACTTTGCGATTCGCAAGCTGCACTTCCTGCTGCGTGCCAGGGCGCTCGTCGTGTTTCCGGGCGGTTTCGGCACTATGGATGAATTATTCGAGACCCTGAATCTTGTGCAATGCCGGAGAATAGATCCGCTACCCGTCGTCCTCGTCGGCAGGCAATTCTGGCAGCGCGCCGTCGATCTGGAGTTTCTTGCCACGGAAGGATTGATTGACGCCGAAGATCGAAGTCTGTACTCGTATGCCGAGACGGCCGAGCAGGTTTGGCATTGCATCGTCGATTGGTATGCAGAGGCCGGGATCCCGTTATTGTGCGAACCCCTCTGACAGCCTCGATCAAAACGACGAAAGGTCAGGATCTGGCCGCGTGGAGCCACAGTTCGGATGCGGTGCTGCAGTCGTTCTCCGTGGATCCCGAGAGCGGGCTCGATGCGGGGCAAGTCCTGCAGCAAAAAAAGGCCTGGGGCCCAAACCAGCTGTTCGCGACCCGACCCCGCAAGGTCCTGTCTATCCTGCTTGGACAATTCAAGAGCGTTGTTGTCCTTCTGCTACTGGGTGCCGGTTTGTTGGCACTGGCTTTTTCAGAAATCGTCGAAGGGATCGCAATACTCGTTGTCATCCTGATGAACGCAAGCGTTGGTTTCCTTACCGAGTGGCGGGCGACTCGCTCGATGGAGGCGTTGCGGCAGTTTGCGCGCGCGGAGTGCACTTTGCTGCGCGAAGGCAAAATCGCCAGAGCGCCGGCCGATGTTCTTGTACCGGGCGACATCGTCTTGTTCGAAGCCGGCGACCTCGTTCCGGCGGATTTGCGTCTCATAGACGCAGCGAAACTCGCGGCGGATGAGTCGACATTGACGGGCGAGTCCTTGCCGGTGAAGAAGCAGAATGCTGTGCTCGATGAAGATACCGTTGTGCTTGATCGCCACAACATGGTCTTTAAAGGGACCTGCATTACGCGCGGCTCGGGCAAAGGCGTCGTTGTTGGCACCGGCACGCACACCGAGTTCGGCAAGATATTTGAGCAGGTCGTCGCGGCAAAAGAACAGCGGACGCCGCTCGAACAGCGGCTCAATGCTCTTGGCGCGAATCTCGCCTGGGCGATTATGGGTATTGCGGTGATTATCGGCGTCGCAGGAATAGTCGCCGGACGCGAGCTGTTTCTGGCGATCGAGGTCGCCATCGCATTGTCGGTGGCGGCAATCCCCGAAGGCCTGGTTATTGTCGCGACAATTGCTCTTGCGCGTGGCATGTGGCGTCTCGCAAAACAGAACGCGCTGGTCACACGCCTGTCCGCTGTCGAGACGCTCGGCGCGACGAGCGTAATTCTCACCGACAAAACCGGGACGCTAACCGAGAATCGCATGACCGTCTCAAAAGTTCTCTTGAACGGATTCGACGTCGACGTTGATACGGCCCGCCATGCGCCGGCTGAGAAATTCCGCGTGAATAAACAAGCGCTCGCCGCCGGCGAGGAGGTGGCGCTGGATGATCTCCTGAGGTGCGGGGTGCTGTGCAATAACGCGTCGCTGGAACAGGCGGTGGACCGCGCGGCCACCGGCGTCGGCGATCCCACCGAGCTTGCGCTTCTGGCTGTAGCCGGCGCTCGCGGCATCTGGAGAAAAGAGCTGCTCATGGCGGAGCCTGAAGTCCATGAAGATCCGTTCGACCCCGAATCGAAACGAATGGCGACCATTCATCAGGGTCCGGGCGGATTGCGAGTGGCGGTTAAGGGTGCGCCGGAGAGCATACTTCCCGGATGTACGGCGGTTCGTGGCATCGGCAACGACACGGCGATCGGCCCGTCGGAGCGTGAGCAATGGCTTGCCGGTGCCGAACAACTGGGAGCTGAGGGGCTGCGTACGATCGCGCTCGCCGAGAAGACCCGCCATGAGGAAGGTGACGATCCCTACGAAGAATTGCTGTTGCTCGGTATCGTCGGCATGGAAGATCCTGCACGCGCGGGAGTGGATGAGGCGATCAGGCGATGTCACGAGGCGGGCATTACTGTCGTTATGGTGACCGGCGATCACGCAGCGACTGCCCGGAATATCGCGATAGAGACCGGAATCGTAACGTCGTCGGACCGATCGGATCTTTTTCTCGGCGGATCCGAAGTCGACCGGCTGTTTGCCGATGCGGAAAACGAAAGGTTGCTTGCCGTGCGCGTGTTCTCGCGCGTTACGCCCGAACAGAAGCTGAAGCTGATTGACCTTTACCAGCAAAGCGATCACGTGGTCGCCATGACCGGTGATGGGGTCAACGATGCGCCGGCATTGAAAAAAGCCGACATCGGTATTGCCATGGGCCTGCGCGGCACGGCGGTGGCAAAAGAGGCCGCTGTCATGGTGTTGCAGGACGACGAGTTCAACACGATTGTTGCGGCGGTCGCGCACGGTCGCGCCATCTTCGCTAACATTCGAAAGTTCGTCGTGTACCTGATGTCATGCAACGCCAGCGAAGTCCTGGTTGTCAGTCTCGCGACCGTCACAGGTGCGCCTCTGCCCTTATTGCCGCTGCAGATCCTGTTCCTAAACCTCGTCACCGACGTCTTTCCCGCGCTGGCACTGGGTGTTGGCCGAGGCTCAAGACTATCGATGGCGCGTGCGCCGAGGCCTTCGAAAGAGAGCATCCTGACGCGCGCACACTGGATGCGCATCGGCCTGTATGGCGCTGTCATGGCCGCCACGGTGCTGGCGGCCATGGCGATCTCGATCTTTATTCTGGATTTCGATAACAGGCGGGCGGTTACGATTGCGTTTTGCACGCTGGCGCTGGCACAGATGTGGCACGTGTTCAACATGCGCGACGAAGTCAGGAAACCCGTCGATAATGAAGTTACGTGCAACCCCTGGATCTGGGCTGCGCTACTTATCTGCCTGGTGTTGGTGCTCGCCGCAATCTATGTGCCGGTGTTGGGCGGCGTGCTCGAGCTCACTGATCCGGGCACCGCGGGTTGGGCCCTTATAATTTCTGCGAGCCTTGTGCCGATCCTGGCAGCACCGATTGTCAGTGCCGTCCTCGCGCGGTGGTTGCGACCATGATGGGCGCTTGCAGGAGTATCGCGCTAGAATACCCGCCGCCAAGGCAACGCACCGATCAGGAAACTTCAATATGCGCATCGACGCTATCACCATCGGCGACAATCCGCCCGACGACGTCAACGTCATCATAGAGGTACCGCTGGGCGGCCAGCCCATCAAGTACGAGCTCGACAAGGAGGCCGGTACGCTGGTCGTCGATCGCTTCCTCCACACGCCCATGGCGTACCCGGGCAACTACGGATTCGTTCCGCACACCCTGTCGGAGGACGGAGACCCGATCGATGTGCTCGTCATTAATACGCGCGAACTCGTGCCCGCCTGCGTGATCAATGTGCGCCCTATCGGTGTGCTGATCATGGAAGACAACGCCGGTCAGGATGAAAAGATTGTTGCAGTACCGTCACACGCGCTGACCAAACGCTATGATGATGTGCTCAACTATTCGGATCTGCCGGAAATCACCACGCAGCAGATCGAACACTTTTTTGAGCACTATAAAGATCTCGAGCCCGGCAAATGGGTGAAGATTGGTGACTGGCACGGCGCAGACGACGCGAAAAAGTTTATTGTCGATGCGATCGAACGTGCCGCGGGTAGCTGAAGCAGAAACGGGCCACGCCCGCCGCTACAGATTGTCGAAGAATTCTTCCTGGCGCCGGCGCTCGTTCGCATCGGGCAAGCGGCCCTGCGCCGCGCCGAAATTGTCGTCGACATGATGCAGTTTGGTCATGCCGGGAATGCTGAGCGTAGCGGCCGGATGGCCGATTGCGTATTTCAGCAGAAACTGTGCCCAGCTTTCGCAACCGAAGTTCCGCGCCCAGTCGGGCAGGGGCTGGTCGCCGACCTTGTCGAAGATGCGACCGCCGCCGAAAGCACGATTGATAATGACACCCATGCCGTTATCGGCCGCCAGCGGCAATAATCGCTCGGCCGCCTCACGTTGTTCCAGTGAGTAGTTGAGCTGCACGAAATCCAGCTTTTCCTGCTGCATGACTTTTTCGAATTCATTGTACTGCGTGGCGCGCGAGGTAGTGATGCCGATGTAGCGGATGCGCCCTTCCTGCCGCCATTCACGCATGACGGGCAGGGCATTTTTCCAGCCGAGCAGGTTGTGAACCTGTATGAGATCAATCTTGTCTGCCTTCAACCGCGCGAGTGATTCGCCGATCTGCGCATGAGTGCCCGCGCTACCGTCGGTGCGATCGGTCTTTGTTGCGAGGAACAGATCCCCGCGTATGCCGAGTTCCTCGATCAGGTCGCCAAGCACTGACTCTGAGCTGCGGTACATGGGCGCCGTGTCAATGACCGTGCCGCCGAGGCGATGAAAACGCTCGAGTGCCTGCCGCAGCGGGGCGCGCTCCGCCTCAGATTTACCGACTCCGTATCGGTTGGTGCCGAGCCCGATGATGGGGAGCAGTTCTCCCGATGAGGGGATTGCCTTGCGAATCATGTCGGCGTGAGCGGCCAGCGCACCGGAACCACCGAGCGCCGCCAGCGATACGGTGCCGAGGCCCGCTTTAGTGAATTCGCGTCGAGTCAGTTTCATAGGTGATTCTCCGTTTCTTGCCGACAATTATGCACGGCGCTGTATTGATGTGCACGACGCTGGCACAATTGTCATCTGCCCCTCAGACATCATGCAAATAAATCAAACAAGTCACTAGTGAGGCAAAAAATGCCAGGACTGTATTTCGAGGAATTTAAGGTAGGCCAGACCTTCGATCACCCGATTCGCCGCACGATCACGGAAGGCGACAACGTGTTGCTGAGCACGATGACGCACAATCCGGCGCCTTTGCACCTGGATGCCGAGTACATGAAGAAAACGCCGTACGGCAAACCGCTCGTCAACAGCTGTTTGACCTTGAGCTTCATGGTCGGAATTTCCGTCAACGACACGACACATGGAACCACAGTCGCAAACCTGGGGTGGGACGAGGTGCGATTCCCGAAACCGCTTTTCTGCGGCGATACCATTCATATTCAGACCGAAGTGCTGGAGTTGCGCGACAGCAAGTCTCGTCCGGATAACGGCATCGTGATTTTTTCTCATCGCGCCTACAATCAAAACGACGAGCTTGTAGCAGAATGCAAACGTTCGGCGCTGATGCTGAGAAAGCCGAAATGAACCGCAGCTTCCTGTTCGTCCCCGCCGACAGCGAGCGCAAGATGAAAAAGGCCGGCGATGCCGGTGCTGATGCGTTGATCCTCGATCTGGAGGACTCCGTCACGCCGGAGGTACGAGCCGAGGCGCGCCTCATGGCGTCCGCTTACTTGCGGGGCAAACAGAATGTTTGGGTTCGAATCAACCCTTTGGAAAGCGAGGATTGTAGCGCCGATCTGGAGGCTGTCATACCCTCCGCGCCAACCGGCATTGTTCTGCCCAAAGCACGCAGCGCCGACGATGCCGGCGCCTTGTCACGACGCATCGATGAACTTGAGCAGCGGCACGGAATCGAGCAGGGACAGACCAGGATTATCGTGCTTTGCACGGAGCGGCCGGAGGCGCTGTTCACCCTGGGCGGCTACGTGGGCGTGACGGAACGGCTCCTCGCCCTGTCCTGGGGTGCGGAGGACCTCAGTGCCGCAATAGGCGCCAGCGCGACTCGAGACGAGCAGGGCAGCTGGCTGCCGACCTTCGAGATGGCGCGTTCGCTTTGCTTGCTGGCAGCGGCGGCCGCGGAAGTTACGGCGATAGATACGGTTTTTACGGACTTCCGTGACACGGAGGGACTGCTACGCTATGCGGAAGGTGCGCGCCGTCACGGATTCAGCGGAATGCTGGCGATTCATCCGGCGCAAGTCGCCGTGATTAATACAGCGTTCGAGCCCTCGACGGCGGAAATCGAGCACGCTGAACGCATCGTTGACTTGTTTGACGCAAACCCGGGTGCCGGGACGATCGGGTTGGACGGCAAGATGATTGATCGCCCGCACCTGGCGCAGGCTAAACGCTTATTGGAACGAGCAAAACAAATAAGAAACAACAAATAGAAAGGTAGAAAACCATGGTCGAGCAAATTTATCCGGTTACGGAAGCAGTTAAGAAACGGGCACTTATCGACGAGGCAGAATACGAGGCGATGTATGCGCGTTCCGTTGCAGACAATGAGAGTTTCTGGGCAGAACAGGCTCAAAGAGTCGATTGGATAAAGCCGTTTACCAAAGTAAAGGACGTATCGTTTGCCAAGGACGATTTGCACATTCGCTGGTACTACGATGGTTCTTTAAACGTTTGCTACAACTGTGTCGATCGCCACCTGGCGACCAAGGGCGATGATGTCGCCATACTTTGGGAAGGCGACGATCCTGGCCGTGATCTCAAGATTACCTACAATGATTTGCATGCGCGTGTTTGCAAGTTTGCGAATTCGCTCAAAGCGCTCGGCGCGAAAAAGGGCGATCGAGTAACGATTTACATGCCGATGATTCCAGAAGCGGCCGTAGCGATGCTGGCCTGTGCCCGCATCGGAGCCGTCCATTCGGTCGTCTTTGGCGGATTCTCGCCCGACGCCCTCGCAGGCCGCATTCACGACTGCAAATCGAACATCGTTATCACGGCTGACGAGGGTCTTCGCGGTGGCAAGCGTGTACCGCTCAAGGCCAATGTCGATGCCGCAGCTGTCGATCCGGACGTGACAACGCTCGAAAAAGTTCTCGTGGTCAGAAACACCGGGGCGGAAGTCGGCTGGGTCGAAGGTCGTGATGTATGGCTGCATGACATCGAGGCAACGGTTGAGGCCGATTGCCCCTGCGAGGAAATGGGCGCCGAGGACCCGCTTTTCATCCTCTATACCTCGGGCTCCACGGGCCAGCCCAAAGGCGTCCTGCACACCAGCGGCGGCTACCTCGTTTACGCGGCAATGACGCACGAATATGTGTTCGACTATCACCCGGGTGACATTTACTGGTGCACGGCTGATGTCGGCTGGGTCACTGGCCACAGCTACATAGTCTACGGTCCGCTCGCCAACGGCGCCGTTACGCTGATGTTCGAAGGTGTGCCCAATTATCCGACCTCATCGCGTTTCTGGGAGGTCTGCGACAAACACAAGGTCAACATCTGTTACACGGCACCGACTGCCATCCGTGCACTCATGCGGGAAGGGGACGATCCCGTCGCCAGGACCTCGCGCAAGAGCCTGCGTCTGCTCGGCTCGGTTGGTGAGCCGATCAATCCCGAAGCCTGGGACTGGTACTATCGCGTGGTTGGTGACTCACGGTGCCCGATCGTCGATACCTGGTGGCAGACGGAAACCGGCGGCATATTGATCAGCCCGCTGCCGGGCGCCACTGCGCTCAAACCCGGGTCTGCAACCAAGCCGCTGTTCGGAATCAAGCCAGCCATCGTCGATGGCGAGGGCAAGGAGCTTGAGGGCGCGGTCGAAGGCAACCTGATCATCACCGATAGCTGGCCGGGCCAGATGCGTTCGGTATACGGCGATCATCAGCGATTTGTCGATACCTACTTTGTGACGTTCGAAGGCAACTACTTCACCGGCGACGGCGTACGTCGCGATGAAGACGGCTACTACTGGATCACCGGCAGGGTCGACGATGTCCTGAACGTCTCGGGTCATCGCATGGGAACAGCAGAAGTTGAGAGCGCACTCGTTTCGCACCCGAACGTGGCCGAAGCCGCGGTCGTTGGCTATCCGCACGACATCAAGGGGCAGGGGATTTATGCCTACGTTACTTTGATGGAGGGTATCGAAGCTACGGACGAGCTGCGTGCAGAGCTGCAGAAATGGGTGCGCAAGGAAATAGGACCCATCGCGAAGCCCGACCTGATTCAGTGGGCCCCGGGTTTGCCGAAAACGCGTTCCGGAAAAATCATGCGGCGAATCCTCAGAAAGGTTGCCGCGGATGACTTTGGTAGCCTGGGAGACACGTCGACGCTGGCCGACCCGGCGGTTGTCGATGACCTGATCGAGAACAGGCAAAATCGCGGCTAATTCGGCCGTTTATGCCTCGCGCTGGCCCGTGGATCTATTTCTTCGGCCATGCTGTTGTCCAGCTCCTCGATAAAGCTCTGATCGATCGCGTCGGCGCCCGTTTCCGAGACGGCGTCGACGACCTTCTCTTCCTTGCGTGGCGCCTTGCGCGGGGTCGTCCGCGGGCCCAGCTTCTGGGTCACCATCAAATCAGCTTCGCCGGCGTCTGAACGGTCGCCAACGGGTTTCCTTACTTCCAGGCTCTCCCGGTCATGACGCTGGTACTCGGCTACCTGGCGCTCGTAGGCCCTGACAAATTCCTCGCCAAACATCTGCGGGAATCGGCCCCCGCCTTTCTCGGTCATGATCGGGTAGAGGTCGCGATATAGATCCCAGTACTTCGCCTTGTTCTTGAACGAAAACAGTTTCCCGCCAGTCAATGCGCGATCGAAACCGTCCTGAAGTTCATCTGGCTCGAAACGTTCGGAAAACTCGATGAACGCGCTGTTCATTGCATCGAGGAACGCATTTTGATGATTCAGAAGATCGTTGCAGACCTCGCGAACGGCGTCCTTGGCGCCAAGGTAGTCACCTTCGTCGCCCACCAGTAACTGCTTGATCAGATCGCTGCGGCTTTCCGAGAACTTCAGGGGATTATTGTGCTGCGGCAAAAGCGTAGTTTGATCGAGGCGGAATGTATTCTTGAGGTTCGCGCGAGCTGCCAGCAGCTTGATAATGCCATCGACGAATTCGCGCAGCACATTGCCGGCTTTGAGCATCAACTCTGGACGATTAACCGACGGATGAAGTTCGGCGCGATTAATACCAAGACCATCCAGGAATGAATCGAACAGGTCTTCGGCCGACACGCTCAGGGGAGCTGCTTTCTCGCGTGCGGGCTTCGCGTCATTCGCCGCCTTCCCGGACTTGCGTTTCGACTTGCTCACGGCCTTGGACCCGGACTTGGGAATCGGCCGTGACGATGGCATGTCAGCGGAATCGCCGAACAGCACGGACTGAAATTCGTCGTCGCCCGTTATCTCTTCCTCGTCGAGTAACTTGACGCCCGTCTTCGGCAAATCTTCGTCGACGAATTGTTCGACATGATCCGGTGCCACCGAAGGCTCGGCGTCGAGCGGCATCGCGAGGCTTTCACCGGAGTCGAGTGACACCGTGAATTCGAAGTCGCCCATGCGCAGTCGATCACCGTCGAACAGGCGCCGCGGATTGCCCCTGCCGATCGGTTCAACCTCGTCGTTGACGTAAACGCCGTTGCTGCTCGTATCCAGCAGGTAATACATGCCGGCTTTTTGATCAATTGTCGCGTGCCGACCGGAAATGTAGCGGTCGGGATCCGGCAATATCCAGTCGTTTTCCAATGAACGGCCAATTGTGCCGCCTTCCTCACGGAATTCGCGCTCGGCGTCATTACCGACTAAATCGCGGTGCTCACTGACAATCTTGAGTTGGAGTGCCATACCTGCCCTCTTGAATTCCGGTCAATTGTGCAATGAATCAAAGGGATAGGCTGCTACGCAGTTCACATAATCGAGTCCGATATAACGCTCTAAAGCCTTGATTTCCGGTAAACTGGCCCATATCCGGTTTTCTGAACGCATTTCGGCGCCGATTATGAGCAGCAAGCAACTTTTCAAAGTCGTCTTCATGAGCCAGGGACAGGTATACGAGGTCTATGCCCGAAGCGTTGGTCATGGCGAACTGTTTGGTTTCGTTGAGGTCGAGGAGCTGGTTTTCGGGGAACGCACAACGCTGGTTGTCGATCCCTCCGAGGAGAAAATCAAGTCCGAGTTCGAGAGCGTGCGCCGCACCTACCTGCCTATGCATTCCATCATTCGCATCGACGAAGTTGACAAGCAGGGCGTCAGCAAAATAAGCAAACTCGAAGGCAGTAATGTGGCGCAGTTTCCGCTGCCCGTCTACACACCAGGCGACAGCAACAAGTAGCTGGTCGATAAACGCGACTCATGGATATTATTGAGACCGCTTCTAGTATCATCCCCTGTTAATGCCTCCCACCCTCGAATAAGGTCCCACCTACCGACATGCTGGAACTGCCCGGACAGTCGGCCCTGTCCAATTTCCGTCTGGCTAAACTGACTCGTGTGCTGAAACGTGCCGACGGTCGATTGAAGTCGGTCGAAGCGCGATACGTCTACCTCGTGGACACCAGCGCGGAGCTCGGCAAAAATGACCGTGCGCGACTCGATGCGCTGCTGTTGTCGGGCGACAAACCAGCCAGGTTCGGCAAAGGCGTTAAGACACTCTATGTTGTGCCCCGGCCCGGTACGATTTCGCCCTGGTCGAGCAAGGCGACCGATATCGCCAAAGCTTGTGACATCGATGCCGTTGAGCGCATTGAGCGCGGTATCTGTTACGGACTCAAATTCACGACGAAGATCGAGGCGGATGCCGTGCTGGCATTAAGCCACCTGTTGTTCGACCGAATGACAGAGACCGTTTTCGACAAGGTCGAACACGCACAGGCATTGTTTGAGGCGCATGAGCCGGCTCCCGTCATCAAGATCGCGCTCGCCGCCGAGGGCAGGCAGGCGCTGGTCGCAGCGAATGCCGACCTCGGCCTTGCATTGTCCGACGACGAAATTGACTATCTCCTGCGCTGCTACGGTGAACTCGATCGCGATCCGACTGACGCCGAACTCATGATGTTTGCCCAGGCGAATTCAGAGCACTGCCGGCACAAGATCTTCAATGCGAGCTGGGTGATCGACGGCGAAAAGCAAGAGCAGCGCCTGTTCGGCATGATCAAGTCCACGACCGAGAAGACGCCCGACGGTGTTATATCGGCCTACAGCGACAATGCGGCCGTTATCGAAGGGTGGAGCGGTGCGCGCCTGATGCCCCGGCCGGCCGACCGAGAGTATGAGTTTGTCGACGAACCGATCCACATCCTAATGAAAGTGGAGACCCACAATCACCCGACGGCAATTGCTCCTTTCGCAGGCGCTGCGACGGGATCGGGTGGCGAAATCCGCGACGAAGGCGCCACGGGTCTCGGCGCGAAGCCGAAAGCCGGCCTGACCGGTTTTTCGGTATCGCACCTGCGTATCCCCGGTTTTGCGCAACCGTGGGAAGACGACTTTCCGCACCCTGACCGAATGGCAACACCGCTGGAAATCATGATTGAAGGGCCGATTGGCGGGGCGGCGTTCAATAACGAGTTCGGTCGGCCCAACCTGGCCGGCTACTTCCGTACCTATGAGAGCCGCTTGCCGGGATTGCCGGACAACGAGATTCGCGGTTATCACAAACCCATCATGGTCGCCGGCGGAGTGGGCAATGTTCGTGCCGGGCATGCGAAGAAGATTGACGTACCGGTTGGTGCCAACGTGGTCGTGCTCGGCGGACCCGCGATGTTGATAGGCCTCGGCGGTGGTGCTGCCTCGTCGCTGGCGAGCGGCGCCTCGAGTCAGGACCTGGACTTCGCTTCGGTGCAGCGCGGCAATCCCGAAATGGAGCGGCGCGCGCAGGAGGTTATCGATCGCTGCTGGGAGATGGGCGATGAAAACCCGATACTGCTGATTCATGACGTTGGTGCGGGTGGTTTATCGAACGCCGTACCCGAGGCCGTCGATCACAGCAAGCACGGTGCGCGGATCGAGCTGCGTGACGTGGACAATGCCGAGCCGGGCATGTCGCCGATGGGTATCTGGTGCAACGAAGCCCAGGAGCGCTACATTTTGCTCGTTGGCGATGACCGCATCGATGCGTTCAAGGCGATGTGCGAGCGCGAGCGCTGCCCGGTCGCGGTGATCGGCAGGTTGACGGATGACGGCAACCTGGCCGTCAATGATCGTGATTTCGACAATCACGTCGTCGACATGCCGATGGACATGTTACTGGGCAATCCGCCGAAGATGGAGCGAACTGTCGAACGCGTCGTGTTACCCGACGACAGCCTGGACCTGTCGGGCATTGAGCTTCTCGACGCGGCCCTGCGTGTCCTGAGATTTCCGGCCGTTGCGGACAAGTCTTTCCTTATTCATATTGGCGACCGCACGGTTGGCGGCCTCTCTGCGCGGGACCAGCTGGTCGGGCCATGGCAGGTACCGGTTAGCGACGTCGCCATAACGGCATCCGGCTTCGACGGTACGACCGGTGAAGCCATGGCGATGGGCGAGCGTACTCCGCTGGCGGCGACCAATGCCCCGGCCTCCGGTCGCATAGCGGTGGCCGAGGCGCTGACAAACATTGCCGCTGCGCCGATTGAAGACATCAGCAAAGTTCGTCTGTCGGCCAACTGGATGGCCGCTGCGGGCCATCCCGGCGAAGATGCGAACCTGTTCGACACGGTCAAGGCCGTAGGGGACGAACTGTGCCGCGAAATCGGCGTTGCCATTCCGGTCGGCAAAGACTCGATGTCGATGCGCACTCGCTGGAACGATGATTCGGGCGAGCACCAGGTCGTGGCACCCGTCTCCCTGATTGTCTCGGCCTTCGCGCCCGTTACAGACGTGACGCGTCACCTGACGCCGCAGCTTCGTCGCTGCGATGAGCCGAGCTACCTGTTGTTGTTCGACCTGGGGTCGGGCAAGAACCGTCTCGGTGCTTCCTGTCTTGCGCAGGCCTACCAGCGCAGCGGCGGCGCTACGCCCGACCTCGACGACCCGCAGATGCTAAAGCGATTTTTCGCAGCAATTCAGGAGCTTAATTCGCGCGGCATGCTGCTCGCATATCACGACCGAAGCGATGGCGGACTGTTCGCGAGCGTTGCAGAAATGATTTTTGCCGGTCGCCTGGGCGTTTCGCTGTCGCTCGGCGGCTCGCGCGTCGCGCTGCTCAAGGCGCTGTTCAGCGAAGAACCCGGCGCTGTCGTCCAGGTGGCCAAGAGCAAGCTGGCACAGGTGCAACTGGTCATTGATCGCAATGGCATTTCGGCGACGGCGATCGGACGCGTCGAGGCCGAGCCCAGACTCACGGTGCGTAGCGACGACGAGGTCGTGCTCGAGCTGGATCGTGCATTCATGCAGCGAGAATGGTCGGAGATGAGTTATCGAATCCAGGCATTGCGGGACAATCCAGCAACGGCAAAGCAGGAATTTCAGCGCATCCTCGACGACGATGACCCCGGTCTGAACGTGGCGTTGACATTCGACCCCAGTGACGACATTGCGCGCGCGTATCGCAGCAGCGCCAAACCTCGCGTAGCGATCCTGCGCGAACAAGGTGTCAACAGCCAAAGTGAAATGGCCGCGGCATTCATGCGCGCGGGCTTTGCAGCGGTCGATGTTCACATGAGCGACCTGTTGGGCGGTCGTGACACACTCGCCGGCTACCAGGGACTGGTTGCATGCGGTGGTTTTTCCTTCGGCGACGTACTCGGTGCCGGTGGCGGCTGGGCAAAATCAGTTCTGTATCACTCGCGCACCCGCGATCAGTTCGCCGCTTTTTTCGAGCGTGGCGACACGTTCGCACTCGGTGTATGCAACGGTTGCCAGATGATGTCTCACCTGCGCGAACTGATTCCCGGTGCCGATAACTGGCCGCGATTCCTGCGCAACAAGTCCGAGCAGTTTGAAGCGCGCCTTAGTCTCGTCGAAGTGGTGGAGAGTCCATCGCTGTTCCTGCAGGGCATGGCAGGTTCGCGTTTGCCCATTGCGACATCGCATGGCGAGGGCCGGGCGACGTTCCTCGATGACGCGGCACGGTACGCATCGTCGTTTACAGTCGCGATGCGCTATGTCGATAATTACGGCGAGGTCGCCGACAAGTACCCGGCGAATCCAAACGGCTCGCACGATGGCATCTGTGGTCTCAGTAACGACGACGGCCGGGTGACGATCATGATGCCGCACCCGGAGCGAGTGGCACTTACGCGCCAGAATTCCTGGCACCCCGATGCGTGGGGCGAGGACGGTCCGTGGATGCGCTTGTTTCGCAACGCTCGCGTTGCGACAGGCTAGGCCGACGCGAGGTTGTCGTTGTTCTCGGAGACGAAGAAACGGCGCACTTTGATGGCCCGCGTCAGCTTGCCGTGGCGGACAAAACACTGGTAGAACATGTCTTTCAAAACCTCGAGCAAAATGCCCGCTTGTGCGCGATTTAGCAACGGCAGGTCTTCATGCTGGCCGGATCCGAACAGCACTGCCTTTATCGGTGCGAATGACTCGTCATCGATTCCGGCGATATCCTGGGCAACCATGACTTCCTCGAACGCACGCAGCTTGCCGCCTTCACCAAGCGCGTCAAACGCACTGATCGAAGCTCGCCGGCACATCGAGGCAAAAGCGTTGAAATTATTGCCCGAATAGCAGGCCAGCGCTTCACGAAAAAGCACTTCGGTGTGCTTCGGTAAATACGAAAAAGCGAAGCGTTCCTTGGGCCGCTCGAGCTCGATGAAATTACGATAAAGCTCGACGCGGTTGTCTTTGTATTCGCGCACCGCGAAACGCAGGAACACGGGTGCATCGCAAGCATCGCACTTGTAAACGAGGCCGACGTGTTTGGGCTTGTCACGCAGCAGCGAAGTCGCGTCCGGCACCGACTGCGGGCTCATGTGTGCATACATGCCGCAGTAGGGACATTCGAGTCCGATTCGTTCCTCGAGCTCGCTGTGGATCCCCTGACCCTTTTCGATAACTATTGCCATTTGTTCCTGCTTCTTTTTTTAGTTGGATGGCAGAATCAGCTAAATGATTTAGCCAATTCAGTATGCACGATAGATCATGCACCGCTATCCATGGTTAACATAATACTGAAATCCTTAAGTCTGCTTTCGCCGACAGAAACGCAGGCGGCATCAGGCTTCCAGCCTCTTGTACTTGATCCGGTGCGGACTTGCGGCGTCTGCACCGAGCCTGCGTTTTCGGTCCGCTTCGTAGTCCGCATAGTTGCCTGAAAACCAGACGACCTCGCTGTTTCCCTCAAACGCGAGAATGTGCGTCGCAATACGATCCAGGAACCAGCGATCATGCGAAATCACGACGGCTGAGCCCGGGAACTCCAGCAGCGCTTCTTCAAGTGCCCGCAGGGTTTCCACGTCGAGATCGTTGGTCGGCTCGTCGAGCAGCAGGAAATTGCCACCTGCACGCAGCGTCTTTGCCAGGTGCACGCGATTGCGTTCGCCCCCTGACAGCAAACCGATCTTTTTTTGCTGATCCTGGCCGCGAAAATTGAAGCGCCCGACGTA
Source organism: Woeseiaceae bacterium (assembly GCA_013043165.1). Classification (GTDB taxonomy): domain Bacteria; phylum Pseudomonadota; class Gammaproteobacteria; order Steroidobacterales; family Woeseiaceae; genus UBA1847. The sequence continues at coordinate 25,281 of JABDOQ010000057.1, forward strand.
GGCCCGCGAGGAAGTCTCGTAATTGCCCACGGTGATCAGGTCGAGGCCGTCGGAAATCTCTTCCCAGACCGTGTTGTCGTCGTTCAGGCTGTCTCGCGACTGATCGACGCTGGCGATCGCCACGGTGTCGCCCAGTCGAAGCGTGCCCGAGTCCGGTTTTTCCTCACCCGTGATCATGCGGAACATTGTCGTCTTGCCCGCGCCGTTCGGCCCGATGACGCCAACGATTCCGCCAGGCGGCAGCTGAAAGCTCAGGCCGTCGACCAGCAGCTTGTCGCCGAATCCTTTTTTGAGGTCTTTGACTTCCAGGACGACGTCGCCAAGCCGCGGCCCGGGCGGGATGTAGATCTCGTTGGTCTCGTTTCGCTTCTGGTAGCCGGGCGAGGATATTTCTTCAAATTGCCGCAAACGCGCTTTTGACTTGGCCTGACGGCCTTTGGGATTGCTGCGCACCCACTCCAGCTCGTGCTGCATCGCTTTCCTGCGGGCCTTTTCAGAGGCTTCCTCATGCTGCAGCCGGGCTTCCTTTTGCTCGAGCCAGGACGAGTAGTTGCCTTCCCAGGGTATGCCATGACCGCGATCGAGTTCCAGGATCCAGCCTGCGACGTTGTCGAGGAAGTAGCGATCATGGGTTACGGCGATGACCGTGCTTGGATATTCGTCAAGGAAGCGTTCGAGCCAGGCGACGGATTCGGCATCGAGGTGATTGGTAGGCTCATCGAGCAGCAGCATGTCGGGCTGCGACAGCAGCAGGCGGCAGAGTGCCACGCGACGGCGTTCGCCGCCAGACAGTTTGCTGATGTCGGCGTCCCACGGCGGCAGACGCAGGGCATCGGCCGCGATTTCGAGTTTGCGGTCGAGTTCCCAGGCCCCCTGGGCGTCGATCGCATCCTGCAGCTTGCCCTGTTCCTCGAGCAACGCGTTCATCTCGTCATCTTCCATCGGCTCGGCAAACTGCATGCTGATGTCGTTGAAGCGATCAAGCAGTGCCTTGGTCTCGGCTACGCCTTCCTCGACGTTGCCGCGCACGTCCTTGTCAGGATCGAGCTCGGGCTCCTGCGGCAGGTAGCCGATATTGATGCCGGGCTGCGGGCGAGCCTCGCCGTCAATTTCGGTATCAAGGCCGGCCATGATTCGCAGGAGAGTTGATTTTCCGGAACCGTTCAAACCGAGCACGCCGATCTTGGCGCCCGGAAAAAAGCTCAGGGATATGTCGCGCAGGATGTGCCGTTTCGGCGCCACCACCTTGGCGACGCGGTTCATCGTGTAAATGTACTGTGCCATGACCAGCCCGAATGCCTGGGATCGCGCATTATCAGGTATAGGCGGGAGGCATCGTCAAGCTTTTCAATCGAGCAAACAGTTTTGCGACGATTATCTGATTCGGCAGAACCGATCCCCTATAATGCAAAGATGCGCGCATTCATCGACGAACTTCGCAGACGGAACGTTCTGAAAGTCGGCATTGCGTATCTTGTGGCCGCCTGGCTGGTCCTGCAATTGGCGGATGTAGTATTTCCGGCAATGCGGCTTCCCGGTTGGTCGACCTCTCTGGTTTTGGGAATCCTGATCGTTGGTTTCCCGCTGGCGCTGGTCTTAAGCTGGGTCTTTGACGTTACGCCGAGAGGGATCAAGAGAACCCCGGGCGACCCAGCTGCGGAGGTGCCAGCGGGTGAAAATGCCGGGACCATCGCAAAGATTCCCTCCGTAGCTGTGCTGCCGTTTGTCGATATGAGTCCGGATCATGACAGTGAATACTTCGCTGACGGCCTGACTGAAGAACTACTCGGTGTCCTCTCGCGGGCCGGTGGCATGCGCGTCGCGTCCCGGACATCGAGTTTTGCATTCAAAGGCAAAAATGCCGACATCGAGGAGGTCTCCGCGAAGCTGAATGTGGCCCACATTGTTGAGGGCAGTGTTAGAAAATCGGGCAATCTTCTGAGAATTACTGGCCAGCTTATTGAGGCTGCCACCGACTCGCATCTCTGGTCGAGCACCTATGATCGCGAACTCGACGACATTTTTGCGATTCAGGACGAGATCGCGACGCAAATCGCCAGTGCATTACAGGTACAGCTTGCGCCGCGACAACTTGAACGTCCCTTGACAGAAGACGTTCGCGCTTACGACTTCTGTCTGCGCGGCAACAGCTATCTCCGTAATTTAGGCATGAAGAACACGGGGCGGGCTATCGAAATGTACGAAAAAGCGACCCAAATTGACCCTGCTTACGGCCGCGCATGGGCTGGAATTGCCATTGCCAATGCGACGCTGGCTTTGCTCTTTATGGTGGATGGCGAAGATCGAACCGCCGCCATTGAAGCGGCTCATCAGGCTGCCAAGAAAGCATCGGAGCTCGATCCCGAGTGCGCGATCACGCACCTGGCGAATGGCATGACGTTAAACGCTGATGGTCGTCCCGACGAAGCCGAGATCGAATTCGCGATGGCAATTGAGTACGACCCTCAAATGCATGAAGCTCATTATCAATACGCGCGTGCGGCGTATATGCAGGGGCGCATGAAGAAAGCGGCCGCGCTTTTTGAAAAAGCGATTGAAGCGGATCCGGCCGACTACGGGAGCTCCCTTCTCCTGTCGTCCGTATATCGCAGCCTGGGGCAATCCGACAAGCAGGAAGAAACGATCCGGCGTGGTGTGGCGCTGGTCGAAAAACATCTGGAAAAACACCCGAACGACGCACGAGCTCTGGCGCTTGGCGCGGCCGCCGTGCAAATAGCCGGGAATTCTGAAAAAGCAGAACTGTGGGCAGAGCGTGCGATCGCCATCGACCCCGATAATGAGAGTACCTTGTACAATATTGCCTGTACCTACTCTCTCGCCGGCAAGCTCGACAGGGCGATGGATCTTATTGAGCGTTGTATCCACTCTACGTCCTGGATCAAGCGCGACTCGGACCTTGACCCCTTGCGTGAGCTGCCGAGATTCAAGGCCTTCATGAAGAGTCTTGAGTAGTCCATGAGCGATAGTGTGCTTGTCTACAAGGGGGAGTCGATCGCTGCGTACGGGTTTGGCGATCCGCATCCATTCGGCACCGACCGTCACGACGTTTTCCATGCCGAGCTCGACAAAGCCGGTCTCGGCGACGCCATCGAATACGGCCACCCGCGACCCGCGCTCGTCGACGAGCTGGCACTGTTCCACACGGCTGACTACATCGACAAAGTGTCGCGCATGTCCGCAGCAGGCAAAGGCTGGCTCGACGAGGGCGACACACCGGCCGTGCCTGGAATCTACGATGCGGCGTCGGCCGTCGTCGGCGCCGTTCTTTGTGCTGTCGACGAGGTCATGCACGGACACCACAGGCGCGCGTTCATCCCGATTGCCGGGCTGCATCACGCCGCGCGCGCCAGCGCCGCCGGATTCTGTGTTTTCAACGACTGCGGCATCGCCGTAGAATATTTGCGCAGAGCTTTCGGGATCCGGCGCATTGCCTACGTCGATATCGATGCCCATCACGGTGACGGCGTCTTTTATGGCTTTGAGGACGACCCCGACCTGCTGTTCGCCGACCTCCACGAAGACGGTCGCTTCCTATACCCGGGCACGGGCGCCGCCGAGGAAACCGGCACGGGCCGCGCGCGCGGCACGAAGCTGAATATCCCGCTCGCGCCTGGCGCTGATGACCGTGACTTCCGTGAGGCCTGGAAAAAGGTCGAGGCCTACCTGCACGCCATGCGGCCAGAGTTCATCATCATGCAGTGCGGCGCCGACAGCCTCGAGGGCGATCCGATCACGCACCTTTGCTGGAGCGAAGAAGCGCATGCACAGGCCGCGGCGTCATTGTGCCGGCTCGCAGACGAGTATTGCGAAGGCCGGATCATCGGCACGGGCGGCGGCGGCTACAACCGGCAGAACCTCGCGCGGGCCTGGACCCGGGTCGTGCAGTCCTTCGCAGAATCGCAGTAAGCCTGTCCTGACGGTGCCATCTCCGCGGCTAAACAGGTAAGATCGCCGTTTTTTGCGCCCCCGCCCACGGAGATGCCCGGATGTTCGACACATCGACGACGATCGAGACTTTCGATCCCGAAGTTGCCAAAGCCATTGCCCAGGAAATCCGACGTCAGGAAGAGCACGTCGAACTGATTGCCTCGGAGAACTATGCCAGCCCGCGCGTAATGGCGGCTCAGGGCAGCGTGTTGACCAACAAGTATGCCGAGGGTTATCCGGGCAAACGCTATTACGGCGGTTGCGAGTACGTCGACGACGTCGAGACGCTCGCGATCGAGAGAGTCAGGAAGCTGTTCGGAGCAGACTACGCCAACGTGCAGCCGCACTCGGGTTCGCAGGCGAACGCGGCCGTCTACCTTGCGCTGCTAAAGGCCGGTGACACGATCCTCGGAATGAGCCTGGATGCCGGCGGCCATCTGACGCACGGTTCCAAGGTCAATTTTTCGGGCAAGCTTTTCAACGCCATACAGTACGGCCTCGATGCGGGAACCGGCCTGATTGATTACGATGCGGTGCAGGCGCTTGCTGCGGAGCACAAACCGAAGATGATCGTGGCGGGTTTTTCGGCCTATTCGCAGGTCATCGACTGGGCGCGCTTCCGTGAGATTGCCGATAGCGTGGGTGCATACCTGTTCGTCGATATGGCTCACGTTGCCGGACTTGTCGTAACCGGACACTATCCGAACCCGCTGCCGTATGCTGATGTGTGCGCATCCACGACGCACAAGACGCTGCGCGGTCCCCGGGGCGGAATCATCGTCGCGCGCAAGAACGACGAGCTAACGAAGAAATTTAACTCGCTCGTCTTTCCGGGTACGCAGGGCGGTCCGCTCATGCACGCGATTGCGGCAAAAGCGATCGCATTCAAGGAAGCCATGGAACCGGAGTTCAAGGACTACCAGGAGATGGTTTGCGGGAACGCCAAAGTGATGGCCGGGGTACTCACCGATCGCGGCTATCCGATCGTGTCCGGCGGCACCGAGAATCACCTGATGCTTGTCAGCCTTATCGACAAGGGCATCACGGGCAAAGCGGCCGATGCAGCGCTCGGCAGCGCCAATATTACGGTCAACAAGAATTCGGTTCCCAACGACCCGCAGTCGCCGTTCGTGACCAGCGGCCTGCGTCTCGGCACCCCCGCCATTACGACACGCGGCTTCGGGCCCGAAGAAACCCGTCAGCTAAGCGGCTGGATAGCGGATATACTCGATGACATCGAAAACGAGGAAACAATCGAGCGCGTCAGGGGCCAGGTGCTGGAGCTTTGCAAACGGTTCCCGGTTTACGCCTGATTGATCCTTCGCACGAAGGAGTTCTAGTCGGTCATGCATTGTCCGTTCTGCGCCCACGAAGAAACCAAGGTCATAGACTCCCGCCTCGCGGGTGACGGCCGGCAGATTCGCCGGCGCCGGCAGTGTCTTGACTGCAATGAACGGTTCACGACCTTCGAGACGGCGGAACTCGTCATGCCGCGCGTGATCAAGAACGATGACTCGCGCCAGCCTTTCGATGAGAACAAGCTGCGCAACAGCATGGTGAGAGCACTCGAGAAGCGCCCCGTGCCGAGTGACAAGCTCGAACAGGCGATCGGACACCTCATTCACAGGCTGCGCACAATGGGCGAGCGCGAAGTGCCGTCACGCCTTGTCGGCGAATTTGTCATGGAGGAACTGCACGAGCTCGACGAGGTGGCGTACGTGCGCTTTGCTTCAGTCTATCGCCGCTTCCAGGACGTCAATGAGTTCGAGGACGAAATCAAGCGCCTGCAGAAGATCTCGGAGGCGGCTGCGAGCCGCGAACAGATGTCGCTGCTGCCCGACCTGATCGGCGACAAGAAGCGCTGACCATGCCGTCGTTTTCCGAGACTGATCGCGCGCACATGGCGCGCGCGCTGCAGCTGGCCGCTCGCGGCCTGTATTCAGCGCATCCCAACCCGATGGTCGGCTGCGTCATCGCGAAGAACGAGCGGGTCGTCGGGGAGGGCTGGCACGAACGTGCCGGCGAACCGCACGCAGAAATCCATGCACTCGCCGCAGCAGGCAAAGATGCCGAGGGCGCCACGGCCTATGTGACGCTCGAGCCCTGTGCCCACCATGGCAAGACTCCACCCTGCGCAGAGGCGCTGTTGCAGGCCGGTATCAACAAGGTGATTGCGGCGATGCAGGACCCGTTCGAGCAGGTGGCTGGGCGAGGGCTGGAAATGTTGGCTGCGGCGGGCGTAAAGACCGAAGTCGGCCTGATGCAGGCGGCGGCCAAGTCGCTGAACGCGGGATTCATTGCCCGTGTGACGCGCAATCGGCCGATGGTGCGGGTCAAGGTGGCGGCGAGCATCGATGGCGCGACCGCGATGAAGAGCGGTGAGAGCCAGTGGATTACGGGGCCGGAAGCGCGCGATGACGTGCAGCGCCTGCGTGCGCGATCGGGTGCGATCATGACGGGCATCGGTACGGTGCTGGCCGACGACCCGTCGCTGAACGTCCGTCTCGAGGACATCCGAACGGCCGGGCTGCAGCCCCTTCGAGTCGTGCTCGACAGCCGCCTGCGAATGCCCTTATCGGCCGGAATGCTGGCGCTGCCGGGCGAGACGCTCGTCTGTTGCACAGGGAAACACGATCACTCACGGCTCAGCGATGCCGGGGCTGAAGTGCGTTCCTACGCGGCCGATGGCGCAGTCGTCGACGTTGGCGCCGTGCTGGTCGACCTTGCGCAGCGCGGTATAAACGACGTCCTGGTCGAGGCGGGTCCCGGCGTGGCGGGCTACCTGTTGCAAAAAGAATTGGTGGATGAGCTTGTCATTTATCAGGCACCCCACATAATGGGAAGCGAAACCAGGGGCATGTTCCAGACGCCGTCCTGGCTGGCGCTTGCCGACCGCAAGCTTCTCGAAATAAGCGATGTGCGCCGCATTGGTGGCGACACGCGAATAACGGCAAGAGTTCGATACTGAATGTTTACCGGGATCATAAAAGACAGGGGCACGATTACTGCGATAAGCCGGCGGGGAGGCGACGTGCGGCTGACGGTCAGCGCAACAGGCCTGCCGTGGTCGGAATTCGAGCTCGGCGAAAGCATTGCGGTCAACGGCGTCTGCCTGACGGCGGTTGCGCTGCATGATGACGGATTCGACACCGACGTTTCGGTCGAAACGCTGACGGTGACAGGGCTGGGCCAGCTCGAGGTCGGCTCGCCCGTAAACCTCGAACCGGCGATCAGTATGGGCGAACGCCTTGGCGGGCACCTCGTCAGTGGTCACGTGGACTGCACGGGCACCGTGACATCGCGGGCGGTTGACGCACGATCGATACGACTCGTTATAGAGATCCCCGCCGAATACTCGCGCTATGTGGCGAAGAAAGGCTCCGTCTGTGTGGACGGCGTCAGCCTTACCATCAACGAAGTATCCGGCAATCGCTTCGAATTGAATATCATTCCCCACACGGCCGACGTCACCATTATGAATGACTACGCGGTTGGGACGGTCGTCAATGTCGAGGTTGATTTACTGGCGCGCTACATCGAGCGCCTGATCAGCAACGACCCGGACGCCATTTCTATCGATTTTCTGAAGGCGAATGGTTATGCCTGACAACACCACGATGCACCCGAGCGCGCGACCATCGACGTTCAGCAACATTGAAGACATCATCGCCGATATTGCAGCCGGCAAGATGGTCATCATGGTCGATGATGAAGACCGCGAGAATGAAGGCGATCTGATCATGGCTGCCGAAAAAGTCCGTGCCGAAGACGTCAACTACATGGCAACGCATGGGCGAGGGCTCATCTGCCTGACCGTGGGACGTGAACGCTGCAAACAGCTCAGGCTGCCGCTCATGGTCAGCGATACTGACGAACATCATGCGACCAATTTTACGATTTCGATCGAAGCAGCCGAGGGAATCACGACGGGCATCTCCGCGCACGATCGCGCCAGGACGATCCAGGCGGCCGTTGCACCCGACGCCAGGCCCGAACACCTCAGACAGCCTGGGCATATCTTTCCCGTGATGTCACAGCCCGGTGGCGTTCTCACACGAGCGGGACATACCGAAGCCGGCTGCGACCTGGCTCGGCTTGCCGGTCTCGAACCGGCGGCAGCCATCGTCGAGATACTCAATGAAGACGGATCCATGGCGCGTCGTCCGGACCTCGAGATTTTTGCGAGGAAGCACAAAATCCGCATCGGCACGATTGCCGACCTGATTCGCTATCGTCTCGAGAAAGAACGCAACGTCGAGCGTATCGCGGAGCAGGTCGTCGAGACCGAGCGCGGCGAATTTGCGTTGTTCTGTTACGACGATCACGTCAATCGCTCGGTGCATGTCGCCCTCGTGAAAGGTGACCTGGCTTCCGTAGAGGCGCCGCTGGTGCGTGTGCACTTGCAGGACACGCTTGGCGACGTCATCGGCGTTAAGAGCCGTTCGCTGGGCTGGCCGCTGCACAGTGCGATCGAACGAATATCGGAAGAGGAGGCGGGTGTCGTCGTGTTGCTGCGTGACCAGGAAACGTCGCGCGACTTCATGGATTCCGTCGAGACTCTGGGTCAGCATCCGGATGATCTGGACGAGCGCCGCAGTGGCGATATGGTTCTGCGCACCTACGGCTTGGGCGCACAAATTCTACGCGACCTCGGACTCAGCAAAATCCGTGTATTATCGGCGCCTAAACATATGTACGCGATCTCGGGCTTCGACCTCGAGATCACGGAGTACGTCTCGGAGTAGCGGCACGCCATGGACAGGATCAAGACAACCGAGGGCGATCGCATCGTTCGCGATGGCCGATTCGCAATCGTGGCGGCGCGATTCAACGACTTTATTGTTGAGTCACTTATCAAGGGATCACTGCGTTGCCTGCGGCAGCACGGCGCGGCAGATGCCGACATCGAAATCATTCGAGTGCCCGGGGCCTTCGAAATGCCGATTGCCGTGGACAAAGTTGCGGCTTCTCGTCGTGCCGACGGCATTATCGCGCTCGGTGCTGTCATTCGCGGCGGCACACCCCATTTCGACTATGTTGCCGGCGAGTGCGTCAAAGGCATCACGGCTGCCGGTATCAGGCACGGCATCCCGGTCGGACACGGCGTTTTGACTGTGGATACCATTGAGCAGGCGATAGAGCGTGCCGGCACGAAGGCCGGCAACAAGGGCGAAGAAGCGACACTTGCCGTCATCGAAATGGTCAACCTGCTGCGGAAGATTGACTAAGTCATGTACGCGAAGCGCCCGCAAAAATTTACGCGTCGCATCGACTGAGACCTTGAAGGTTATTTAAATGAGTAAGGCCAGTTCGAAAGGAACAGGTGCACGCACCCGTGCACGCGAGCTGCTCGTGCAGGCGCTTTATCAGAAACAGATTGCCGGGCATGACTGCTCCGAGCTGCTGACACAATTTCACGAGCAGGTCGCTTACGAGCGCGTCGACCAGGTATTTTTCGATGAACAGCTATCTGCGATCTGCAGGACGCAGGCGCAGCTCGAGGACACCATTGACGGTTTCATTGACCGCCCGTTGGATCAGCTCGATCCGGTGGAGCGGGGTATCCTGTTGATCGGAACGTATGAGCTCGAATCACGCGCCGAGATTCCCTACAAGGTCGTGATCAACGAATGTGTGAACCTCGCCAGGCGCTTCGGCTCCGTCGAAGGGCACAAGTATGTCAACGCGTGCCTGGACGCGGCGGCCAAATCCCTGCGTGCGCACGAGGTACAGGCAAACGCCGGTGGATGAGTTCGAGCTGATCGAACGATTTTTCAATCGTCGGGTTTCAAGTCCGGGCGTACTGGTCGGCATCGGCGACGACGGCGCGGTACTGCAGCCCTCAGCGGGGCACGACCAGGTCCAGGTTATTGATACGCTGGTTGAGGGTGTGCACTTTCCCGCCGACTCACAGGCAGAAGACATCGCTTATCGCGCCGTGGCTGTTAACCTGTCCGACATTGCGGCGATGGGTGCTCGCCCGCGCTGGATGACGCTGGCGCTCACGATGCCCCCGAAAAACGACGAGTGGCTGGCTGCCTTTGCAAGCGGCTTGTTCGAAGCTGCCGGCGAGTTCGATGTTGCCCTCGTGGGCGGCGATACAACGAGCGGCGACGCTGTCGTGGCCACCGTTCACATCACGGGAGAGGTAGAGACGGGCAAAGCTCTGTTACGCAGTGGCGCCAAGGTTGGCGACACCATATTCGTAACGGGTACGATAGGCGATGCCGCCGCAGGGCTCGAAATGCTCGGCCGCGGCGAACGCGATAGTTTCCTGGTGCATCGATTCCTGCGTCCGCGGGCGCGCATCGAGACGGGTTGCCAGCTCATTGGCCTGGCAAACGCGGCCATCGATGTGTCCGACGGTCTCGTTGGTGATTTGAAAAAGCTGCTGGATGCGAGCGAAGTCGGTGCTGAGCTGGATATTGATCGTGTGCCGGTATCCGATGCCATCAAAGCGCGTTTCGATGAGTCGCATCGAACTCGACTTGCTTTGACGGGCGGCGATGACTACGAACTTTGTTTCACGGCCAGGCCCGACGCCGTCAACGGCATTGCCGGCCTTACGGCGATCGGGAAAGTAAAGCGCGAGCCGGGCCTCACCTGTCGTCAAAACGGCGTTATTGTGGAATGCGACGACAGCGGTTACCGTCACTTCCAGTGAATCAGCCACCAGAACACAGGGAAAGCAAGCTCGCGCGCACGGTCCTGACGGATCCCGTGCATATCCTGGCCTTCGGCTTTGGCACGGGACTGGCCCCCTTTGCGCCGGGCACGGTGGGCTCTCTGCCGGGCATCTTGTTGTTCTGGCTGACGCTCGATCTCGGACTTTATGTTCAATTGGCTGTCGCGGCAGGGCTTGTCCTGTCCGGCGTCTGGCTGTGCGGTGAAAGCGCACGGCGCATTGGCGTCCATGACCATGGCGGCATCGTATGGGACGAGATTGCCGGCATGTACATCACGCTGCTCGCGGCGCCCGTGTCGGCTGCAGGGTGGGTGCTCGCATTCTTGCTTTTTCGGCTGTTTGATATTGTCAAACCGTGGCCGATTCGCGACCTGGATCACAGACTGGGCGGGGGCGTGGGAATTATGCTGGACGACCTCGTAGCCGCTCTGTATGCCGCAGTATTACTGGGTTTGTACAGGTGGCTCATGATCTAACCAGTTGAGACAACATGGCTCGCACTGCTAGCGAAATAGAGCGCCCGGCTGACGTCCCCGACAAAATCGGTAAATACGTCATCATCAACAAGATCGGCAAAGGCAGTACGGGCACAGTCTACCTGTCTCACGACCCCTATTACCGTCGCGACGTCGCGATCAAAGTCTACAACATCGAGGAAGACCCGAACGCCGAGCGCGCAAAAGTCTCTCGCAAAATGTTTTTCAACGAAGCGCACATGGTCGGCATGCTGCAGCACCCCAATATCATGCCGATTTACGATGCGGGCGAGGAAGACGGCAGCTACTATGTAGTTACCGAGCACGTTCAGGGCGCACGCACTCTCGCGGCCTATTGTCGCCCCGATAATCTTTTGCGCGTCGACGACGTCGTAGAAATCATTTACAAATGTGCCAAAGCACTGCACTACGCACACGGCCGTGGCGTTATCCATCGCGACATCAAGCCCAGTAACGTGATGCTTACGATCGACAACGATGTGCGTATCATCGACTTCGGCATCGCGATCGTCAGCGATTCCGAAGTGTCGCGTATCGAGGGTATCGCAGGTTCGCCAAGTTACATGTCACCCGAGCAAGTGCAGTCGGAAGAGTTGACGCCGCGCTCGGATCTGTATTCTCTCGGCGCCGTCATGTACGAGCTGCTAACCGGCTTTCGTCCATTCCGTGCGGACAACCTGTCCAAATTACTGCATCAGATCGTGTACGCGACACCGCCGCCGATTCATACCTATCGCAACGACTTGCCTGAGGAGCTCGAGCATGTCGTCATGTCGACGATGCAGAAAGACCCGGACAAGCGTCTGCTTACGGGCAATGCGATGTCGGCGGAACTGACGCGAGTTTATAAGGATCTGCGTCAAAAATACGACAGCCTTGATAATCAGGAACATTTTGACCTGCTACGCACGCTCACGTTCTTCCACGAATTTTCTCATGCTGAAATCTGGGAAGTGCTGCGCGCCTCGGATTGGCACGAATACAAGGACGGTGAAGACATCGTTCGCGAAGGTGAAGTCGATGATCGTTTCTACATCATTGTTGCCGGCGCTGTGGCCGTGCAGGCGAACGGCAGCAACATTGGCACGATGTCGAACGGCGATTGCTTCGGCGAGACCAGCTACGTCAGGGGCGCGAAGCGTCAGGCGTCCATCCAGGCCCAGGGCCAGGTTACAATTCTTCGCGTCAGCTCATCGTTGATGGAGCAGGTATCGTCTGCCTGTCAGCTGCGCTTCAACAAGGTTTTCCTGCGCGCGCTCATCACTCGCCTGCAGGGTAGCGGCGGCGCCAATACCTGATTAGCGGTTCCCAAAAACCGGGGTCGAACAGGGGTTTTCGG
>JABDOQ010000060.1 GCA_013043165.1 Woeseiaceae bacterium
TCGGACCTGCCAAAAGTGCTGCAGCCGCTGGCCGGCAGGCCCTTGCTGTCACATGTGCTGGACTGCTGCAAGGCGCTCTCGGCCGCCGATATCTGCGTTGTTTACGGGCACGGCGCGGAGACGGTCCGCTCGGTTTTTGCCGACGAGCCGCTGCGCTGGGCCTTGCAGGCCGAACAGCTCGGCACCGGTCATGCGATGCAGAAGGCCATGCCCGAAACGCCGGATCCAAACCGTGTTCTTGTCCTGTTCGGCGACGTGCCTTTGCTGATGCCGGAGACGCTGTCGATATTGCTGGCCGAGACACCAGAGAGCGACGTAGCGGTACTGACCGTCGATATGGATGACCCGAGCGGCTATGGGCGCATCATTCGCGAACGCGGCCGCGTCAGCTCCATTGTCGAGGAAAAAGACGCCGGCGCCGATGAAAAAGCAGTTTGTGAAATCAACACGGGCGTCATGCTTTGCCCGGCGGATAAATTGAAAAGCTGGCTCAGGGACTTGAGTAACGACAATGCCCAGGGCGAGTATTACCTTACAGACGTCATTGCCATGGCCGTCAATGATAAGGTCGAAGTGCACGGCATCAAGGCGAGCAGCCCGGTGGAGGTTATGGGGATAAACGACAAGAAACAGTTGGCAGAAGCGGAGCGTGCCCTGCAGGCCCGCGTGGTTGGTGAGCTCATGGAATCCGGTGTTGGTTTTGCCGATCCCGCGCGTGTCGATATACGCGGTACGCTGACCTGTGGCAAAGACGTGTTTATCGATATCAATGCCGTGTTTGAAGGTGATGTCGAACTCGGTGATGGCACCAGAATAGAATCGAATAACCTGATTCGTGACAGCAGGCTGGGCGCCGGCACGGTCGTGCATTCGAACTGCCACCTAGAAGGAGCCACCACGGGCAACAGCTGCGAGATCGGCCCATTTGCACGCATGCGTCCCGGAGCCAAACTTGCGAACAACGTGAAGATCGGCAATTTCGTCGAGATCAAAAAGAGCACGGTTGGCGATGGCAGCAAGGTAAACCACCTGAGTTACATCGGCGACAGCGAAGTCGGGACAGGCGTCAACGTGGGTGCCGGCACGATCACGTGCAATTACGATGGTGCTGCAAAGCACAAAACAACGATTGGCGATCGTGCGTTTATCGGATCAAACGTCAACCTGGTTGCTCCGGTTCAGATCGGTGAAGGTGCAAACATCGGAGCGGGCTCGACGATCTCAAAGTCTGCACCCGCCAACCAGCTGACGCTGACGCGCGCCAAACAAACGACAATACGGGGCTGGAAGCGGCCGGTTAAGAAAGGAAGCTAGTTAATGTGCGGAATTGTCGGCGCGATCGCCGAAAAGGATGTCGTCCCGGTTCTGGTCGAAGGGCTGCGGCGCCTCGAGTATCGCGGCTATGATTCGGCCGGCGTCGCGGTAATCGGCAGCGACCACAAGATCGGGCTGTGTCGCACAACCGGCAAGGTCGCCAAACTCGAAGAGAAGCTCTCGAAGTCACCGCTGCGCGGCCACATCGGCGTTGCGCATACGCGCTGGGCGACGCACGGCGGCGTAACCGAAGCCAATGCGCATCCACATGTATCGGGGGGGCGGGTCGCCGTAATTCACAATGGCATCATCGAGAACTTCCAGCCGATCAAGGAGGAGTTACTGAACAAAGGCTATGTCTTCGAATCCGAGACGGACACGGAAGTTGCAGCGCACCTGGTTCATGACTATCTGAAGCAGGGGCTGGATCTCGTCGGGGCCGTCGGCAAGGCTGTAAAGCGGTTCGAAGGCGCGTACGCGTTGCTCGTTGTTGACGTAGAAGACCCGGATCGAATCGTCGTCAGCCGCGTCGCAAGCCCGCTCGTTATCGGACTCGGAGACGGTGAAAACTTTGTCGCCAGCGGCGTACCTGCCTTGCTGCCGGTTACGAAACGCTTTATCTATCTTGAACAGGGCGACCTGGCGGACATTCGCCGCGATGGCGTGCGAATTGTTGCCACCGATGGCAGGGAAGTCACGCGTGAGGTTCATGAGACGGAGTGGGACAGCGCGTCAGCCGAAAAAGCACCGTACAGCCACTTCATGCTGAAAGAAATATTCGACCAACCGAGTGCGTTGGCGGACACGCTCTATGGCCGCGTGTCGAACCAGCGCGTCCTGCCCGAGTCGCTCGGACCGAAGGCGGAAGAACTGCTGGACCAGGTAGAGCATATCCATATCGTTGCCTGCGGTACCAGTTATCATGCCGGATGCGTCGCCAAGTACTGGATAGAATCGCTTGCCGGCGTGCCGTGCCAGGTCGAAATCGCCAGCGAGTATCGTTATCGTCATGTGGTCGTCCCGCCAAAAACGTTGTTCGTTACGCTCTCGCAGTCCGGCGAGACCGCAGACACGTTAGAGGCGCTGCGCATTGCAAAGGAACTCGGGTACCTTGGCACGCTGACTATCTGCAACAGCGCACACAGCTCGATGGTACGGGAATCCGATCTCGTGATGATGACGCAGGCGGGTCCGGAGATCGGCGTTGCCAGTACGAAAGCATTTACGACCCAACTGCTGTCGGTTCTCATCGTTACGCTGATGATGGCAAAGCACCGCGGACTGTCAACGGAACGAGAGAAAGAATTTGTCGCGAACCTGACACATGCCGCCGCCGCTTCGGACCTTGCACTGCGGATGAACGACGAACTCCGGGAACTGGCCAAGGACTTCGCCGACAAGCAGCACACGCTTTTTCTCGGCCGGGGGCCGATGTGGCCGATCGCGATGGAGGGCGCCCTGAAGCTCAAGGAAATTTCCTATATTCACGCGGAAGCGTATGCCGCGGGCGAGCTTAAGCACGGGCCCCTGGCGCTGATTGATGACGAAATGCCGGTTGTTGTTGTTGCACCCAACAACGAGTTGCTGGATAAACTGAAGTCGAATATGCAGGTGGTTCGTGCGCGCGGAGGGCAACTGTATGTTTTTGCAGACCAGGAGACCGGTATCAAAAGCGAGCCGGGCATGAAGGTAATTGCAATGCCGCACGCGGATCGGATGATTGCACCTATCGTCTACACGGTTCCGCTGCAGCTGCTCGCTTATCACGTGGCAGTGCTGTTGGGCACGGACGTTGATCAACCGCGGAACCTGGCGAAGTCGGTGACCGTCGAGTAGCAATTGCCCCTGGCCGCTAGTGGTTTCTGGTGATTAAAAGTGTCGGAGATCGATCGAACGGCCGCTATACTGCGAATTGCGGGGCTTGGCAAGATTAGAGACGGGAGTCCGCTTATTACCCAAAACGGACGCTGGCAAATTGCCTCAAGAAGACCAGCGAATGACAACATGATTGCGCGCTGCGGGTTACACGTCGCAGCCGGATAGGGGTGGGGAAATGGCCAGATGCGTTTATTGCAACGGGACCGGGCGCGTTAGTGCAAACGCTCAGCCCGGCTACAAGGTCAATGCGGTTTGGAGCATGGTCGATTGCCGCCATTGTGGCGGCTCGGGTGGCGACGCCCCGGCGGCAGGCGGCGCGGCGCCTCGCGTGAAAGCACATCCGGTCGTCTGGTTGTTTGCCATTTTAGGTGGGATTTTCGGTGCTGCGTTGTCGGAAGTCGGCGTCAACGTACTCGTTGGTGCCGTCGGCGGATTTGTCGTTCTAGGCGCGATCGCCGGCGTTCTCATGCGTTTCCGCGTCGGTCGGCGTATTCTGATCGGCATCGGAGTGTTGTTTGCCGCGTTGCTTGCACTAGGTGCATTCCTCTCGAATTAGAAGTCTCGACTGGGCCGACAAGGGTTTCGTCGCGATGTCTGCTTCTGCCAGAAAGCAGTGGTGGTGGTTCGTCGTAATAAAGCTTCAAACTCCGCAGCTTCTCGAAAAAATATAGTTTCAAACTGCCCTGCTATAGGGCGTCAGGAGAGGCTAGCGGGCGCTAACTCAGGGGTCAGGAGTGGCCGTTTGTTCTTGTAGCACTTGAGTTTCGATGCGCACTCAGGAAAAGCACGCCCGGATACCGGGTTAGAACCAGCAGCGATAGAAAGTCATAGGAAAAGTGCCACGATATTGCCAGGGCAATGCTGTCGGTGTAGGCGAATGCGGAGCCAATCAGGAGACCCAGTACGAGCGTTATTGCAAAGTACGCTAAAGAAATCGCGTGAGCGGCAGCGAAAAGGACGGAAGCTATCAAGATAGCCGCCCATCCCGGTGCGAACTGGTCAATCCAACTCTGTGCAAATACGCGGAAGAGCGCCTCTTCGCCGATAGCTGCACAAGCTGCAATGCTCAAGATCGCTGCTAGGTTGAAGTGAGCAACAGCTGAGCGGACCTTCGAGATCAGTTCACGAAGGGAGGCCGAAAAAGCGTGTGCCCAGCGAAAGATGAGAACGGCCAGACCATAAGTGATGGTGCCCGCAACCGTACCTGCAAGAACATACCGCCAAATAGATCCGTCGGCCCCGTCTAATGCTAGCGACGTGAACCGAATGCCAAGTAGCGCTATTACAAACAGCGAGACTTCCATCGTGACGATAGAGGACAAACTTAACTTCTTCGTTACCTGAGTACTCGTCACGGGTGTTTCGCCGGAGTTGACAAGTGGAATTATATACCCGTTTCGATCACGGTTTCCGGCAGACTCAAGCGCCAACTCTTGAGCCTTTTTTTCCGCCCAGGCTGAGGGGCAGCTTTTGGCCGGAAGGTGACGTTCGCCTAGCTTGAGCTATAATTTCTGCTACTGACCCATGCCAGCCGGTCAAATTGCACTGATTCCTTCATGGAGAACCGACATGACGGAGAGACTCCTGGTCGTCCTCCCACTCGCTGTAGTCCTAGGGTTCATTTCCCAAAACACGTATCCGGCCGAAGCACAATCGCAATCCGCCGATGTACAACCGACGATAGAGAAAGTATTTCGCGACAGCACGCCCGCTGATTTGCTTGAAGACATTGCACAATTCGATAGCAGACGAGGTATGGCCGCTGATGAGGCCATGCAAAGGATAATAAGTCGCGGACCGACGCAGGCCCCTGCCGTCTTGGCCGCTTTGGACGATGTCGTCTCAAACAATGGAACGAGTGCGCAGGCTTTTCACTTGATCACTGTCTTCGCAGCAATAGGCGACGCCAGCAGTGCTGAAGACTTTGTGGTTATCGCGAGAAAATTCGACCCGAAATGGATGGAGGCGTTCTCGATCTACAACGTTCTTGATGCAATTGGCGCGCCGGACGTGGCGGACTCACTGGCTCTTGAGGTGATTTCAGATGCGGACAGTGACCAGGCCCCGCTCGGGGGAGCGCTGTCTCGGTATTGGTTCAGCGCACCTGCCGACGTTGCTCAACAGGCGCTGCAGCATATCGACAATGAAATGCTGCCGATTCGATCCGGCGTCTATCGCGTTGCATTCGTCGGTGGTTTGGTCGACAGCATTCGCGATGAGCTCATCGAGGACGTGACCAACGTCAATCAGATCGATGGAGGCGTTGTAACGATGATGAATGTCATGGCAGCAGTGGAACCAGAGGCGGAGTTCAATTCTCGTATCGAGGACCTGAATCTGAGCCATACCGTTAGAAAAGCTGCGTTGTTAATGAACCAGTTCGTCTGGCAAGACACCTCGCAGAAAGAGGCGTTGCTGACCAAAATGCTGCGATCCAATGTGTCGGAGCTTCGCTCAACGGCGATTGCTTACATTCTTGATACGGGCAGGGGTGATCTGCTGGTCCAACACCGATTGGCGCACGTAGTCAATCACGATCCATTTACAATTTACCGCGAGAGCATTCCTGACTTTGACAATCTGGTCCGCGAGGAACGCCTCGAATACATTCCTGATCAAACGCTTGCGCTACTTGAAGCGCAAGCCGAGAGGTTAGGTACCGTATCAATGGCTCGGCACACTCGTCTCGTCGCTAGAAGGCTCGGTTATAGTCTTACCGCTGCCGACGATGGAAAGTCCATTAGTATTCGAAAAATTGAATCGCCGTAGCCGGCACCCCTGAGGTTGACCTGAGCGTGTCTTGCTATGAGGAATCTGTGAATCAGTGTCCGCTCTTGGCGGATACCAGTCGCCCAGGTTATATGAGCTAGAATGACTGCTACTGACCCGAAGCGGACAACAATCTAACCGAGCGATTTCTTGTCCCGGAGAACCCGTTGTTCATCGGAAGTTCAGCCATCTGGCGCTACGGTCATGCATGGTGCATTTGGCCACCTTGTGATGTCGGGGTTCTTCAAGATGTTCAGGAAGATCGTATTTCCACTAATACTGTTTCTTTCCGCGGCAAGTGCGCAGTCCGATCGCAGTGAGCCAGAGGGCACCGGTTCGGCTCTCGCGACTGCGGCGGTGGAAGACTGGACATGGATCCCGAGGGACGACCTTACGTGTCGCGACGGATCAACAACTGGCGTAGGCGTCCGCCTGATACCCGACACCAAGGCAGTTATGATCTACCTTCAAGGTGGGGGCGCTTGCTACGACGCAAAGTCATGTGAGCAGAACGCAGGTACGCCGATTGCGGGCGCAAATTTCTCTCGAGAAAAGTTCTATGAATGGGTTGAGAAACTAGGCAATCAGGGAATATTCAATACGACGAATCCGTTGAATCCGGTCGCACGGTGGAATCACGTCTATGTCCCTTATTGCACGGGTGATTTACATGGTGGAAGCCAGGAAGACGCAAGCATCCCCGGCGTTCCGGGAAAACAGCAGTTCGTTGGCTATAGGAACGTCCAGAATGTCCTGAAAATGCTGGAGCCACATTTCAGAGACGCGGAAGATATTGCACTGATCGGCGCAAGTGCCGGTGGGTTTGGCGTACTAATCAACTACCCGCAGGTTGTAGATGCATTTGGTGGAAGATCCATTGCAACGCTCATTGACTCCGCCCCGCTTATTCCGGAATCAGCCATCAAAACATCCTGTTTCCAGCAAAAGGTAATTGGGACGTTCAATTTGCAGCTTCCACAGGGTTGTCCGGATTGTGCTGACCCGTCCAAAGGCGGCCTACTGAACTTGTACAGCCATCTCAGCAATACCTATCCCCAAGGCCGCTACGCTCTCGCCTCTGCAGATGCCGACCTCGCCGGAGTTATTCTTTATAATGATGAATCCCGCGCCTGTGGCGGCGCCGGTGTCAACATTTTCAACTATCGTTTTAGTCTTTACGTTCTTCGCGATCGATACATAGGACATGAGTGGGCAACTTTTCTGCCAGGCGGGGTACAGCACACAATGACGCAATCAGATGCGTTATTTCTCGATCGAAAGTACAGAGGGGTTAGTGCAGCCGAATGGCTTGCCCGAATTAACGCCAGAACGCCTTCCCATATTCCTCCGGCGAGGCTGCTTCCTAAGAAATAAACGGATAGTCTCAGTCATGAAACTGACCAAGCACGAATCACCGACCGTCCGCTTCTGGCCGTAAGGCGACGGTCGCCTGGTCTGAGGTAGAATGACTGCTACTGACCCA
>JABDOQ010000105.1 GCA_013043165.1 Woeseiaceae bacterium
AAGACGCTATTCGCACCGGAATTCGCAAGATGAGCGAGAGCGTCAAGAATATTGAAGGCGCCTGGGTCAAGGAACAGAAGGTCGTCGTCAAGAAAGGGGAAGTCGACGAGTATCGTGTGACGATGAAGGTGACGTTTATCGTCAAATAATATTAAGCACTTGGTAAATAATTACAAGCATGACAACCCGAAGGAGACAGCAATGCCAGGTAAGTTTGAAGTGTACAAAGACAAGGCGGGCGAATATCGCTTTCGCCTCAAAGCGGCAAACGGCCAGAACATACTCAGCAGCGAAGGCTATAACGGCAAAGAAAGTTGCCTGAACGGCGTCGAGTCGGTCAGGAAGAACTCGCAGAATCCGGATCGCTTCGCGAAGAAAACGACCCCGTCCGGCAAGTTCCGCTTCAACCTGACCGCATCGAATGGCCAGGTTGTCGGCACGAGCCAGAGCTACTCATCCAATTCCGGCTGTAACAACGGCATGAAGAGCGTTGCCGCTTGTGCACCGGGTGCGAGCCTGGACGACCAAACTTAAGGCCGAACGCAGGGCTGACGACGGCTTTCGGTTATTTGAATCCGGAATCGTCGTCAGATCCTGCTCTTTGACCCCGCCAATCCGTCCTTCCTGGATTTGACAATAAGCCGTAACTGATCCGAGTCTCTGGTCAACCGATTTCCCTGTCGCTCGTTGTTAGTACTGAACAGCGACTATTTGCATGGAAACGAGGAGACTTACTCATGGATTCGAGAAAACTGATTTATTCGACAGCGGTGCTCGTGTTGCTTTACGGAACTGCATTCGCTGACACGGGTGACAGGGTCGAAGAACGCCTGGACAATCGCGGCGATCGCATTGAAGACCGTCTGGACAAGAAGGGCGATCGGATAGACCAACGCCTGGACAAGAAAGGCGATCGGATCGATGCGCGGCTCGACAGAAAATCTGACCGGGCGGCAGCTGCCGGACGGGACGGTTTGTCGAAACGGCTGGACCGAAAGGGCGACCGGATTGATGGCAAGCTCGATCGCAAAGGCGACCGGGTTGATCGCAAGCTCGATCGCAAAGGTGACCGCGTAGACCGTCGGCTCGATCATCGCGGCAATCTCGCCGATCGGCGTATCGACCGTCGTCAGAATCGGCGCGGCGGCCAGTAAGCGCGAGCGACAGCACAATAACTCAGCAAGACGCCGGCGGTAGCGACTACCGCCGGTTTTTTGTTGTTCCGGGACTGAGCTATGCGGCTTTCTGATCTGCCGTAAGTAGACAATGTCGTTCCGATTCAAGCTGTGCTCGCACCTCGCGGACCGATTCCTCTTTCACGGGGCCGTAGCCGCGAATATCCAGCCAACGCCGGAACAGGCGGCTCGCCTGTGCGAGCGTTTCGGCGGTCAGGAGCGGCAGCACTTCGTTTAACATCGTCTCGAATTCGCCTATCAATGCGCGCTCCATGCGCCGCTCCCCGGTTTTGCCGAAGAGGTCGAATGCCGTGCCGCGCAGACGACGCATCTTTGCCAGAACGCGGAAGACGGGCAGCATCCAGGCACCGAATTCCTTTTTGCGTGGCCGCCCGCGGGCATCGACACCGGCGTTCAGAATCGGCGGCGCCAGGTGGAATCGCAGTTTCGCCTTACTACCGAAGTCTTGCCGTATCGACTCGAGGAAAGCTGCGCTCGTATGCAGTCGCGCGACTTCATACTCATCCTTGTAGCTCAGCAATTTGAAGTAGCTCCTGGCGACGGCCTCAGTAAGTTCATTGGCGTTGGAAAGTTTAGATTCAGCCGCACGAGTTTTCTCGACCAGGGTCACGTAGCGTTGTGCCAGCTTCTCATTCTGGTAGTCAACCAGGAAATCCCGGCGCCGCGCGATCATACCGTCGAGCGTTTCCGCGACCTTACTTTCGTCCGCGTCGACTACGCTCTGTATCGCCCGCGGATTCGCCGTGGCGATGCGCCCCCAGGTGAACGCCTGCTTGTTAGCCTCCACTTTTACACCGTTCAATTCGATTGCACGCAGCAGAGCTTCTAGCGATACCGGAATAAGGCCCTCCTGCCAGGCGCAGCCGAGCAGGAGCACATTCGCATAGATCGTATCGCCCATGAGTCTGTTGGCAAGCCGGTTGGCATCCATCGTCGTAAGATTGTCGTTCCCGACAGCAGCAGCAATCGCCGCAATGCGTTCGTTGCAGCGCAAGCTTGCATCGCGGTGCCGAATGAAGTCGCCGGTGAGCATTTCGGCGGTGTTGACCAACGCCCGCGTGTGGTTGCGCTTGTAGGTGATTGATGCTTTCGGCGAAGAGCTGACAACGATGTCGCAGCCGATCAACGCATCGGCGTGTGCCGGCTCGATCCGCACCTGGTTGATCCTGGCAGGCTCGCTGGCGATGCGAAGGTAGCTCAGGACTGTGCCAAATTTCTGCGCGAACCCCATGAAATCGAGCTCCGACGCGCCCTTGCCTTCGAGGTGAGCGGCCATTGTGATCAATGCGCCGACCGTAATTACACCCGTGCCGCCGACGCCCGTGACGAGCAGGTCGTAACTGGCATCGATAGCTGGAATTCGCGGCACGGGCAGCGCCGCCGCGAGCGCCTCGTACTGCGCTGCGTCGGCCAGACTCCGGGTCTGGCGCGTAACGTCTCCTTCTACGGTGACAAAGCTCGGACAAAATCCGTTGAGGCAGGAGTAGTCCTTGTTGCAGCTGTCCTGGTCAATCTGCCGCTTACGCCCGAATGGCGTTTCTTTTGGTACCACCGACAGGCAATTGGATTCTATCGAGCAATCCCCGCAGCCCTCGCAAACAAGGTCGTTTATTACGACGAATTTCTTCGGATCGACAAGCGTGCCGCGCTTGCGCCGTCGCCGCTTTTCTGTCGCACAGGTTTGCGCATAGATCAGGACCGTAACGCCCGGGATTTCTCGCAGCTCGCGCTGCACGGCATCCAATTCCCTGCGGTGGGAGATTGTCAGTCCTGACGGAAAATCCTTCGCGTCGAACAGCCCGGGCTCATCGGAAATCAACGCAATGCGCTGCACGCCTTCGGAACGCACCGAGTGTGCAATCGATGCGACGGAAATCGGCCCGTCGACGGGTTGGCCGCCGGTCATTGCGACCGCGTCGTTGTAGAGAATTTTGTAGGTGATATTGGTGGCTGCCGCGACGGCCTGGCGAATCGCGAGGGAGCCCGAGTGATAGAATGTGCCGTCGCCGAGGTTCTGGAAAACATGCCGGCCACCGTTGAACTTTGAACGCGGAATCCAGTTGACGCCTTCGCCGCCCATCTGCAGAAGACCGTCTGTATCGCGCTGCATCCAGCTCGCCATGAAATGACAGCCGATTCCCGCCAGTGATTTGGAGCCTTCCGGGACTTTGGTTGACGTATTGTGCGGGCAACCGGAACAGAAGTAGGGCATGCGTTTGGCGCCGCCGATTTCGATGACGGGCCCGGTTTGGGCTTGCAGTTGTTCGGCGCGTTCGCTGAAACGGCTGCCGCCAAATACTCGGTCGAGGCGACTCGCCACGATCGGTGCGAGCTGCACCGGCGACAGTTCGCCGACCCACGGCACGAGCGGTTTGCCATTTTCGTCGGCTTTTCCTGCCATGTGTTCCGGCTTTCGTCCCGGGTAATCGTAAAAGTACTCCTTGAACTGGCTTTCGATAATGCCGCGCTTTTCTTCAACCACGAGTACTTCGTGCTTGCGTTGCACGAAGTCCAGCGCGCCGTGCGGCTCCAGGGGCCACACCATCCCGACTTTGTAAACGTCGATGCCGATACGTCGGGCTTCCTTTTCATCGACGCCGAGCAGCCGCAGCGCTTCCATCAGATCAAGGTGGCCTTTCCCGGTCGTTACGATGCCGAACCGCGCGTCCGGCACGTCGAATATTTTGCGATCGATCGGGTTGGCGGCGGCAAACGCCAGCGTTGCGGCTTTTTTTGCTTCCAGGCGCTCTTCGATCTGCGGACCCGGAAAGTCCGGCCAGCGATAGTGCAATCCGGTAGCGGGCGGCGTGAAATCCGCCGGTATTTCGAACTGCGGGTAGGGCGGCAGCTCGATCGACATTGCGGATTCAACGGTCTCGGAGATCGCTTTGAAACCGACCCACATGCCCGAGTAGCGCGAGAGCGCGATGCCATATAGTCCGAACTCAAGATACTCGGCTACGTTCGCGGGGTTCAGGTTCGGCATCATGTACGTGAGGAAAGCGACGTCAGACTGATGCGGCATCGACGACGATATGCAGCCGTGATCGTCGCCGGCAACAACGAGGACACCGCCGTGCGGCGAGCTTCCGTAAGCGTTGCCGTGCTTCAGCGCGTCGCCGGCGCGGTCGACGCCCGGGCCCTTGCCATACCAAATGCCGAAAACGCCATCGACGGTGCGCCCTGCATCCGTTTCTACCTGTTGTGTGCCGAGGATTGCTGTCGCGGCAAGGTCTTCGTTGACGGCCGGCAAAAACTCGATCTGGTTTTCCTCAAGAAAGCGCTTCGCGCGCCACAGCTCCTGGTCAACCATGCCGAGCGGCGAGCCGCGGTAGCCGCTGACAAAGCCCGCCGTATTCAGGCCGCTGGCTTTGTCGAGCGTGCGCTGCATTAACGCGATACGAACCAGCGCCTGGGTGCCCGTCAGCAATACCCGGCCTGATTCGCGTCGGTAGCGATCTTCGAGTTCGTAGTTGTCGAGCGGGTAATGCGGCTGGCTTGCGGCTGCGTCTGACATGGGCGTGTCGATGCGAAACGAATGAGGCCCTCAGTGTCTCAGATTTGTCCCGCGAGACGATGCCGATCATCCCGGAATCCGGGTAAATTTCGGTAAATTTAACCGCTTGAATAAAAAAATCGGTAAAATATTCGAAAACAATGCACAGGAGTGAATGATCATGCTGGAAAGCAAGGACTGCCGCATCCTTGACGAACTGCAGCGCGACGGCCGCCTGACCATGCAGGAACTCGCCGAGCGCGTCGGCATGTCGAGCTCGGCCTGCTGGCGCAGGGTCAAGAGCCTCGAGGAAACCGGCATCATCGACCGCTATGCGGTGATCGTAAACGCACGCAAAGCAGGATTCGGATTGTCGTCAGTCGTACACGTGTCGCTGGCGCGTCACGAACAGGAAAACGTCGACCGGTTTATTCGCGAAGTCCTGAGGCATCCCGAAATACTGGAGTGTTTCGCGACCAGCGGCGAGGCCGACTTCCATCTGCGCGTTGTTGTCGAGGACATCGACGCTTACAACATCTTCCTCGACGACTTCATTTTCAAATTGCCAGGCGTGTCGCAAGTACGTTCGAACATCGTTCTGAAAGAGATCAAGGCCGATACGGCACTGCCGTTCAAACTTTAAAACAGGGCTGGTCTATTGCACTGTCGCCCAATGCTCATCGGTAGCGACCATCGTCAGGACATCGTATTGGGCGACCACGTCCTTGTCCTGGTTGCTCACCTCTGTATCCCATCGCACCTCGCCATAGCCGGTTCCGCCGCGCAGGGTCTTCTGTTTGCAGGTAAGGCGGACTTTAAGCGTGTCGCCATGATTGACGGGTTTGGCGAAGCGCAGGTCGTCGACGCCATAGTTGGCGAGAACCGGGCCGAAGTCGGGGTCGACAAACAGGCCCGCGGCGAACGACACAATAAGGTAGCCGTGCGCGACGCGGCCGTTGAAGAACGGGTTTTTTGCCGCGGCCTCCTCGTCGGTGTGTGCGTAAAACGAATCGCCCGTGAAATCGGCAAAGTGCTGAATATCATCGAGCGAGACTTTGCGGCTATCGGTGATCAGCGTGTCGCCAATCTCGAGTTGTTCGAACGTCTTGCGGAATGGATGTACTTTGGATTGTTTTTGGTCGGCACCCTTGATCCACCGGTTTCCAATTGCGGTCAGCGTCTGCGGAGATCCCTGGATCGCCGTTCGCTGCATGTAATGCAGGACACCGCGTACTCCACCCATTTCCTCGCCGCCGCCGGCGCGGCCCGGCCCGCCGTGGACCAGGTGCGGCAATGGCGAGCCATGGCCCGTTGATTCAGCTGCGCAATGCCGATTGATGACGACCATGCGGCCGTGATACGCGGCCGTTCCCAGCACCAGGTCCCTGGCGACCGAATCGTCGTTCGTGATGACAGAGCCCACCAGGCTGCCCTCTCCGAGGCGCGACAACTCGATGGCCTCGTCGATATTCTCGTAGGGAAGAACCGTGCTGACGGGGCCGAATGCTTCCACTGAATGCACGGCAGCCGACGACAAGGGTTTTTGACAATGCAGCAGGGTCGGCATGAAGAACGCTCCCTTGCTTGCATCTGCATCGACAACATCAAAAGATTCATTACCGCCGTAAACAATTTCGGCCTCGTGAGAAAGTTCGGTTACGCGATCGCGCACCTCATTGCGCTGACCCTGGCTCGCAAGTGCGCCCATGTCCACGTCCTTGCTTGCGGGATTACCGATACGGACTTTGCTCAGAGCCGTCGCCAGCGCCTCGACCAGTTCCCCTGCAATTGTCGACGGCGCGATGATGCGCCGGATGGCGGTGCATTTCTGACCCGCCTTGCTGGTCATCTCGCGTGTGACTTCCTTGATGTACAGGTCGAATTCGGGCGTCCCCGGAACCGCATCGGGACCGAGAATGGACGAATTCAACGAATCGGTTTCCGCCGTGAAGGCGACGGACTCGCTGATGACTCGTGGATGTTGCTGCAGGAATTCGGCCGTTGCTTTCGATCCCGTGAACGCGATCGTGTCCTGGCAACCAAGGTGATCGAACAGGTCGCCTGTGCGCCCACAAACCAGCTGTAACGCTCCGGGCGGCAAAATTCCCGAGGCGAGAATTCGCTTCACCATGAGTTCCGTCAGGTAGGCAGTGCTGGAGGCGGGTTTCACGATGGCCGGCACACCCGCGAGTAGCGTCGGGGCCAGTTTTTCGAGCATGCCCCAGCACGGAAAGTTGAACGCGTTGATGTGTATGGCGGCGCCGAGCTTCGGTGTGGAAATGTGCTGACCGACGAATGTGCCGTTGCGAGAAAGGAATTCGGGCGGACCATCGAGATAAACATGGTCGTTCGGCATCTCGCGGCGCCCTTTGCTCGAAAACACGAACAACGTTGAAATACCGCCGTCAATGTCGACCCAGCTGTCGCCTTTCGTGGCGCCAGTCTCGGTCGACAAACGATAGAACTCTTTCTTGTGTTCCATCAGGTATTGCGCGAGCGCTTTCAACATTTCGCCACGTTCATGAAACGTGTAGCGCCGCAAATTCGCGCCACCGACGGTCCTCGCATACTCGAGCATCCCGGCAAAATCGAGGCCGTCACTCGTGATCGCGGCGATCGGTTCGCCAGTGACTGCGCTGGTCAGTACGGTCCCGTCGCCGTCACCGTCGACCCATTGATCTTTCACGAGGTTGCCGAGCTTCATCGCCGGTCTCCTGCCATTAGAGGGATACAAATCAACTGAGAATTTGAATTATTCCGTATCGGATTGTACGGTCGGGCAGACCGAAAGCAAGTGAAGCCCCATGAGCGCCGAAAACGCCTGTCTAAACCTGGTCAACGAATTCCGGTCACGTCCGACCCTGCGGTCAGGCTCTTTGATCACAACGGTTTTCGGTGACGCCATCGCGCCACGTGGTGGGACGGTATGGTTGGGCAGCCTGATCAAGGTGTTGGCGGACTTCGGAGTGAGCGAGCGCCTGGTCCGCACGTCGGTGTTCCGGCTCGTCAAAGACGGCTGGCTGCAGTCGGATCAGATAGGACGCCGGTCTTATTACAGCCTGACCGATCAGGGGCGCGAACGATTCGAGCAGGCTACTCACCGGATTTATGGAACGCCCGCGAGCGACTGGAATGGTGAGTGGTGCCTATTGCTGCTATCGACGCTCGATACGGAAACAAGGGAACGGGTGCGTAAGGAATGCGGCTGGCTGGGATTCGGACCGATGTCGGCCAATGTGCTGGCGCATCCATTACCCGATATGGCTGAACTGGACGTCACGATTCGTCGCCTCGGCGTTGCGGACAAGCTGATTGTCATGCGCGGCACCACGATCAAGAGCGAGGCGGCCATGCGTGAACTCACACGAAGTTGCTGGAGTCTCGACGATATCGATGCGCGCTACCGCACGTTCGTGCAGGGATTCCGGCCCCTGATCAAGGCGTTGTCCGGGCATTCAAAGCTTTCACAACTGTCGGAAAAGTCAGCATTTGTTGTGCGAACCCTGTTGATCCAGGAATACCGCAAAGTTCTGTTGCGTGACCCCTGGCTGCCGGCTGAATTGCTGCCCGGCAACTGGCACGGCGCTGCGGCGTATCAGCTGTGTCGCAATCTGTATCGCCGCGTGTACGCCGGCGCTGATGCCTACCTCGACGACACGATCGAAACGGCGGACGGTCCCTTGCCGCCCCCGGGGCCTTCATTCTTGCAGCGATTTGGCGGCCTTGTGCCGTCGACAGACACGGAGTATGCAGTCCATGAATGAGTTGGCGACAGCGAAGCGATGTGCAGAAAAGATGTGGGGGAGCGACAGCGCATCGAAAGCGCTGGGAATCGCCATCGACATCCGGGAAGTCGGTGCCGCGACGGCCCGAATGCAAATCCGCGAGGACATGGTCAATGGTTTCGATGTTTGCCACGGCGGGCTGTTGTTCGCGCTGGCCGATACCGCATTTGCTTTTGCGTGCAATGCCTATGACCGCGTGACAGTCGCGGGATCCGCAAGCATTGAGTTCCTGCGCCCGGCGAAGCGCGGCGATGTGCTGATCGCCGAAGCGACCGAGGACTATCGCGGCCGCAGAAGCGGCTACTACACGGTGAGAATCAAGAACCAGGATGGCGAGGCGGTCGCCCTGTTTCGCGGACGCTGTGTCAGCCGCGATGAGCCGGTGGTTGACGACTAAAATGATACATATGATATTGATAAATAGAAAAAACCGTGTCACATTGGCACGGTTATTTCAGGAGTAAAATCAATGTACACGCAGGGCCTGGATAAGGCAGGAAAAAACGAAGTCGCGAACGCGGATCCGGAAACGGCCGAGCAGCTCGAGGCATTTCAGGCACGCATCGACGCCGAAGAAAAAATAGAAGCCAAGGACTGGATGCCGGAGGCGTACCGACGCACGCTCATCCGGCAGATCTCACAGCACGCGCATTCCGAGATTATCGGCATGCAGCCTGAGGGCAACTGGCTGACCCGCGCGCCGTCGCTGAAACGCAAGGCCATCCTGCTGGCCAAGGTCCAGGACGAAGCCGGGCACGGCCTTTACCTCTACAGCGCGGCCGAAACCCTGGGCGTATCACGCGACCAGATGGTAGCTGATTTGTTGTCGGGTAAAGCGAAATACTCGAGCATCTTCAATTACCCGACGCTTGGCTGGGCCGACATCGGTGCCATCGGCTGGCTGGTTGACGGGGCGGCAATCATGAACCAGATTCCGCTGTGTCGTTGTTCCTACGGTCCCTATGCGCGGGCCATGGTCCGGGTCTGCAAGGAAGAGAGTTTTCACCAGCGCCAGGGTTTCGAAATAATGCTGACACTGTGTCGTGGGACCGCAGAGCAAAAGGCGATGGCGCAGGATGCGTTGAAGCGCTTCTGGTGGCCGTCGCTGATGATGTTTGGTCCCAACGATTCCAACTCCACACACTCTGCCCAGTCCATGGCCTGGAAGATCAAACGATTCAGTAACGATGAACTGCGACAGAAGTTTGTCGATATTACCGTGCGGCAAGCCGACTTCCTCGGCCTCAGGGTCCCCGACGACAAATTAGCGTTCAATGACGCTACGGGCCACTACGAGTTTTCCGAGATCGACTGGCAGGAGTTTTTCGATGTCCTTGCCGGGAACGGGCCATGCAACTCCCAGCGTATGGCGAAGCGTCGCAGCGCCCACGAAGACGGCGCCTGGGTCCGCGAAGCAGCGCGGGCCTATGCCGACAAGCGGGCGGCGCAGGCAGCGGCCTGAGGAAAAGATCATGTCAGAACAGGTTTGGCCACTTTACGAAGTTTTTATCCGCACTCGCGGAGGACTCAGCCACCGGCACGCCGGCAGCGTGCATGCGGCCGATGACCAGATGGCGCTCGACCACGCTCGCGATACCTACACGCGGCGCAGCGAAGGCGTGAGTCTCTGGGTCGTGCGCTCCGATCGCATCGTCGCCTCGGATCCGGCCGAAACCGCTGCGTTTTTCGAGCCGGCCGAAGACAAGATTTACCGTCATCCGACGTTTTACGACATTCCGGATGGAGTAGAGAACCTGTGACTCCCGAACAGCATTTGACCGCGTATATCCTGAGGCTCGGCGACAATGCGCTGGTACTCGGGCAGCGCATGCTGGAGCTGGTCGCGGCGTACCCTGAACTCGAGGAAGAGCTCGCGAACGCAAACTTTGCGCTCGACTATATTGGCCAGGCGCGTATGTTTTACAGCTACGCCGGTGAGCTCGAAGGGGCCGGGAGAAGCGAAGATGATTTCGCCTATTTCAGGCCCGAGCACGAATTTAAGAACCTGCTGCTGGTCGAGCAACCCAACGGGCATTTTGGTGACACGATCGTGCGGCAGGTACTGTTCGATGTGTACTACCTTGGGTTGCTCGAAGCGCTGACGCGTTGCAGCGACCAGCGCCTCGCGGAAATCGCGGCGCGCGCAGAGAAAGAGGTGCGCTACCACCTGCGGCACTCCGCTCAATGGCTGGTGAGGCTGGGTGATGGCACCGAGGAAAGTCACCGAAAGGCGCAGCGGTCGCTTGATGGGTTGTGGCGCTTTACGGGCGAGATGTTTGCGGCCGACGCGCTCGACGAGGCCGTGCTTGCGTCATTTGGCGGGCCGAACCTCGCCGACATCGCTGCCGATTGGCAAAAAGACATCAGTACGATCGTCGACGAGGCCACGCTCTCCATTCCGCAGGAAACGCACATGGCCAGCGGCGGCAAGCAGGGCATGCACACCGAGCATTTCGGCTACCTGGTCGCCGAGATGCAAAGCCTGCCACGCACTTACCCGGGTGCGACGTGGTAGCGGCTGCCGTCAACCGTGACATGATTCTCGAGTGGCTGGCGGACGTGCCCGACCCCGAGATCCCGGTTCTGACCATCATGGACCTGGGGATAGTGCGCGACGTGGAATGCGGCAACGGCGTCGTGGTTTCACTGGCGCCCACGTACTCGGGCTGTCCGGCGACCGAGGTCATCGAGTCGAGTGTGATCGCCGCTCTGGAAGACCGCGGTGTAGCGAATGTCACAGTAAAGCGTGTGCTTTCGCCGCCGTGGACGACTGACTGGATCAGCGATATCGGTCGCGAAAAACTGCGCGATTATGGCATTGCACCGCCGGAGCGGGGCGGCAGCAAGCGTGCGCTGCTACAGGGTCAGCGCCGCGTTCCGTGTCCACGCTGCGTGTCGGACAACACGGAGCTGGTCAGCGAATTTGGTTCGACTGCGTGCAAAGCGGCGTATCGCTGCGCGGACTGCCTCGAACCGTTCGAGTATTTCAAGTGCATCTGAGCGCAGTAGAATGAGGCGGTTTCATTCTCTCAAGGTCGCTGCGAAACAACAGGAAACGCGGGACTCGGTGCGCATCGCGCTCGATGTCCCGGCGGAGCTGCAGCCAGAGTTTGAATTCCTGCCAGGACAGCACCTGCCCATTCAGATCGAACGTGACGGCAAACGCCTGCGGCGTACTTACAGCATTTGCTCTGAATCGGGGCGCTGGCCGATCGAGATCGGAGTTCGCGTGCAACCCGGCGGACAATTTTCGGAATACGCGGCGAACGAACTGAGTGTCGGTGATGAACTTGACGTGATGCCGCCGAACGGCCAGTTCCACGTCAACCTCGATGAGGGCAACAGCAAGTTTTACCTGGGATTTGCCGCGGGCAGCGGCATTACGCCCATACTGTCAATCGCCAAATCGGTTTTGCTCAGTGAGCCCGCCAGTCGATTTGCGTTGTTCTATGGTAATCGTCAGCAGGGCACGACCATGTTCATTGAGGATTTGTATGCCCTGAAAAATCGCTATCCGGATCGGCTGCAGCTGCATTTCGTTTTCAGCCAGGAAGAGCAGGAATTCGGCATTGCGGCCGGGCGCCTCGACGCTGACAAAGTCGTGGAACTCCATGAGCGTTTTTGCAAAGGCGATAGCCCCGACGAAGCCTACATCTGTGGACCGGATTCAATGATAGCGACGGTGACCGAAGCATTGGTCGAACTGGGAATGGCGGCAGACGCAGTCCATGCGGAGCGTTTCGGAGCGCCACGTGCCAGGGTCAGCATGGCACCGCAGGATT
The DNA here is from genome assembly GCA_013043165.1 of Woeseiaceae bacterium. Taxonomy (GTDB): domain Bacteria; phylum Pseudomonadota; class Gammaproteobacteria; order Steroidobacterales; family Woeseiaceae; genus UBA1847. The sequence goes on from JABDOQ010000105.1 coordinate 12,260, forward strand.
CGGCAGTCTCGAAAGACCTGGCCGCGGTCACGGTCATCATGGATGGCCACAAGAAGTCCTTCGACATGCCGCGCCACGGCGAGAGCATCGTTGACGCGGCAGCCGGGAACGGCGTGGAATTACCCTACTCCTGCAAGGGCGGCGTTTGCGCGACCTGTCGAACGCACTTGCGCGAAGGCAAAGTCGACATGGAGACCAACTACGGCCTCGAGCCCTGGGAACTCGAGGCCGGCTTCGTCCTGGCCTGCCAATCGCGGCCAAGAAGCGATGCGATCGTGCTCGATTACGACAAGTCCTAGGTTTCGCAGGCTGCCGGATGGCGCAATTTCAAAACTCGCGCAGGGCCAATCGGAGTAAAATCGGGGGTTACAACAAAAAAAGCGCCGGAGGGCGTATGACGAACAGCTCCACTGCAGAAAACAAGCCGGCACGGCAGAATTCCTACGACTATGAGGAGCTGCTGAAAAGCGGTCATGGCGAGCTGTTCGGCCCTACTAATGGCAGGCTGCCGCTGCCGAACATGCTCATGATGGATCGTATTGCCCTGATCAACGATGACGGCGGCAAATACGGCAAGGGCGAGATCCGGGCGGAGCTCGACATCAAACCTGACCTGTGGTTTTTCCAATGTCATTTTGAGGGTGACCCGGTCATGCCCGGCTGCCTCGGACTCGACGCGCTGTGGCAGCTCGTCGGCTTCCACCTGGTCTGGCAGGGCCTCCAGGGACGCGGTCGGGCGCTCGGCGTCGGCAAAGTAAAATTCACAGGGCAAATCCTGCCGACAGCGAAGCAGGTCGTTTTCCAGATCGATATCAAGCGCGTTATCTCGCGCAGGCTTAACATGGCGATCGCCGATGGTTCCGTTTCCGTCGACGGTCGCGAGATTTATACGGCCGAAGACCTGCGGGTCGGCCTGTTCACATCAACTGAAGATTTCTAGGATCCTCCTATGCGGCGTGCAGTAATTACCGGGCTCGGTGCGGTTTCGTGTATCGGCAATTCCAGGGCAGACATCATTGATGCACTGCGCAACGGCCGCTCGGGCATCGTCGCCAATGAGAGCTACAGGGAAATGGGTCTGCGCAGCCAGGTCTCGGGCAGTTGTCACATCGACATTAGCGAGCATATCGATCGCAAGGTTCGTCGATTCATGGGCGATGCTGCTGCGTATGCGTACATCGCGATGCAGCAGTCGATCGACGATGCAGGTCTTGACGAAGCCGATATTTCCAATGTGCGCACGGGGCTCATAGCAGCATCGGGTGGCGCGTCCAGCAACAATATCGTCGAAAGCGCCGACATACTTCGCGCCCGCGGTGTTCGCAAAGTCGGTCCGTATCGCGTGCCGCGCACCATGGGCAGTTCGGTATCCGCCTGCCTCGCGACGCCGTTTAAAATAAAGGGCATCAACTACTCGCTTACGTCAGCCTGTGCGACCAGCGCGCATTGCATCGGCGCAGCAGCCGAGCAGATTCAGCTCGGCAAGCAGGACCTGGTGTTCGCGGGTGGCGGTGAGGAAGAGCATTGGTCACTGGCCTGTTTGTTCGACGCGATGGGCGCGCTTTCGTCGAAGTACAACGACGATCCGGCGAGCGCATCGCGCCCCTACGACGCAACGCGCGACGGCTTCGTGATCGCGTCCGGCGCGGGCATGGTGGTTGTGGAAGAGCTGGAGCATGCCAAAGCCCGAGGTGCAAAAATCTACGCGGAACTCGTCGGCTACGGTGCCACATCAGATGGCTATGACATGGTTGCGCCATCCGGCGAGGGTGCGTTGCGCTGCATGGATCTCGCGCGCTCGACGGTGGAGGGGCCGATCGATTACATCAATACACACGGTACGAGCACGCCTGTCGGTGACGTCAAGGAAGTCGAAGCCATGCAGACCATGTTCGGCGACGATATGCCGCGTTACGGTTCCACGAAATCGATGTGCGGACATTCCCTGGGGGCGACAGGCGTGCAGGAAGCGATTCACTGCCTGCTGATGCTGGAAAACGACTTCATCGCGCCGTCAATCAATGTCAGTGATCCCGATCCTGTCGTTGACGGCACGCCGCTCGTAACGAGCTGCGTCGAGGACGCCGGAATCAAGACGGCGATGTCCAACAGTTTCGGTTTCGGCGGTACCAATGCAACGCTGGTATTCCAGAAACGTTAGGCCATAATCGGTCTCCATGACAATCGAGACCATCAGCGAAACGCGGTGTTTCGGCGGCCGTATGGGCTTTTACCGGCACGCATCGGCATCCAATAATTGCGACATGCAGTTTTCAGTTTTCGTGCCGCCACAGGCCGCGAACGGCAAGGTCCCTGTTCTGACATTCCTGTCGGGCCTGACCTGCAGCGAAGAAAACTTCATGGTGAAAAGCGGAGCGCAGCGCGTGGCAGCGGCTTTGGGCCTGATGCTGGTGTCCCCCGACACGAGCCCTCGCGGTGAGGGTGTTCCCGACGATCCCGACGGCGACTATGATTTCGGCCTGGCGGCCGGTTTCTACCTGAATGCGACAGAGGAGCCCTGGTCGCGTCACTATCATATGTACGACTATGTGACCAAAGAACTGCCCGGCGCCATCTTCGATAATTTCCCGGCCGACCCGGAGCGCCACGGTCTGACCGGGCATTCGATGGGTGGCCATGGGGCACTGACGATCGGCCTCCGAAACCCGGGCCAATACCGATCACTTTCAGCGTTTGCACCGATCAGCACGACGCTGCACAGCCCCTGGGGCAGGAAAGCGCTCGCTCACTACCTTGGTAGCAATACCTCGACCTGGCACAGCTATGATGCCTGTGAAGTAGCGCGCAGCCTTCCCGATGCATCCGTTTTCGGAAAGATCCTCATCGATCAGGGCGCCGACGATCCCTACCTCGCTGAACAGCTCAAACCGGAATTGTTCGCCGCCGCTGCGGCCGACAGCGGCCTGTCCGTCGAACTGCGAATGCATGAAGGCTATGACCACGGCTACTACTTCATCTCGACGTTTATCGAAGACCACCTCAGGCATCACGCCGCGGCGCTTGGCGCTGGCGGGTAGCCGGCTCGTATGGAACAATGGCTCGTGCTGGGCATTACGATGCTGGTCACCGGTTGTTTTGCCGGCGTGCTGGCGGGCCTGTTCGGCATCGGCGGCGGAATTGTCATCGTGCCCGTACTCGAGGCGGCGCTGGGATTTCTTGGTGTCGATGCGGCAATCCGCATGCACGTTGCCGTAGCGACTTCGCTCGCGACGATCATCCCGACATCGATTTCATCAGCGCGTGCCCATCACCGGCGTCAGTCGGTCGACGTCGAGATCGTCAAGCGGTGGGCCATTTTCGTTCTGCTCGGCGCATTGCTCGGCGCCTGGATCGCGTCGCAGGTTCACAGCCGTGTCCTGGCCATGGTATTTGCAACGCTTGCTTTGCTGGTTGCGACAAAAATGGTGTTCCTGCCCGAGACGCGCAATCTGACCGATGCCGTGCCGCGTGCACCCTGGGTAGCCGCGATACCAACGGCGATCGGTTGTTTTTCCAGCATGATGGGCATCGGCGGCGGGACGTTTTCAGTCATGACGCTGACGCTGTTCAACGAGCCGATACACCGCGCGGTGGGCACCGCCGCCTTGTTCGGGCTGGTCATCAGCTTGCCGGGGACCGTCGGCTTTGTCGTTGCCGGTTGGGGCGACGTCCGCCTGCCGCCTGGCAACCTCGGCTATGTGAGCCTGATCGGCTTCGCCTGCATTGCGCCGGCTACGGTCCTGGCCGCGCCGATTGGCGCGCGCATCGCCCATGGCCTTTCACAAAGACGCCTCAGCGTGCTGTTCGGCGCATTTCTCCTGATCGTTTCCCTGCGACTATTTTACCGGGCATTGATATGACAGGTTTTCGACACGGCCTGGTCCTTGTGGCACTCGTGCTGTCGGCCTGCGGCGAGCGTGCGCTGCAGCCTGATGCGACTATCGTCTGTGATCCGTGCGACGGCTGGAACCAGCCCCAGGATCCGTTCCGGGTGCATGGCAATACCTGGTACGTCGGCACCGACGGCCTGTCATCGATACTCATCGAAACCGATGACGGACTTGTCCTGATCGACGGCGGCTTGCCGCAGTCTGCGGCATTGATTGACGCGAACATCCGCGGTCTCGGATTCGATACCCGCGACGTCAAGGCGATCCTCGTGTCGCACGTTCACTACGATCACGTTGGCGGGATTGCAGCCCTGCAGCGGCTCAGTGGCGCTAACGTATTCACGAGCATCGCCGGCAGCGGTCCGCTGGCCGTCGGCGTTCTTGCCGACGATGACCCGCAGTACGTTGCAGGATCCGATGAGGGCCACTTCCCGCTCGTGCGAGAGGTTGTCGCTGTTGAAGACGACGGGGTCGTGTCTGTCGGAACGCTGGACTTCAAGGCGGTCTATACGCCCGGACATACGCCGGGAAGCATCACGTGGACGTGGCAATCCTGCGCTTTGGGCGCGTGCTATGACGTTGTGTATGCCGACAGCCTCAGCGCCGTGTCGGCGCAGGGATATCGTTTCACGGACAGCGGCGTGGCCGACAAACTCATAGCCAGCGCCGGGATCATCGCGGACCTGGATTGCGATATTCTGCTTACGCCGCACCCGTTTTTCTTCGGCATGGACGCCAAGCTCGAGCGACGAGATCAAGGCAACCCGTTTATCAACAATCTCGGCTGCGTACTGTATGCCGAATCGTCGCTGGACTGGCTGGAGCGGCGGCTGCAAGCGGAACGCTCACATTGAATGCTGACTGTGGGTTGCGTCGTCCGAGCCCGACGAGAACTTCATGATCGGCATCGCGAGTGTCAATAGCCCGATCACGATGATCAACAGGCCTGCTCCCCGTCGCTTGCGGCTCATGAACTGGGACAGTTTCGAAGCACTCAGGCCCGTCATGATCATCGCGGGGCTGGTACCGAGGCCGAACGCCAGCATGACGAGGCCGCCGTTTACAGCGCTGGCCGTGGTAGCCGCGAGCAGCAGCACACTGTAAACCAGCCCGCAGGGCAGCCAGCCCCACAGCAAACCGAGGCCGAGCGCTCTCGGCAGGTTTGTGACGGGCAGCAGGCCTTTGGCGGCCGGCGCGATACGCTGCCAGATTTTCGCTCCGGCTTTCTCGACCGGCGCGAGAAAGCGCCAGTTGAACGCGACCTGCAGACCGACGATGACTATGAGCAGCCCGCTGGCGAAGCGGACGGGCGCCGCGATGTCCGGGATCGCATCGACGACAGTCTGACCCAGGGATGCGACGGCCATGCCGAGGAATGCGTAGCTGAGGACGCGTCCCGTGTTGTAGGCGATTGCCATGGGAATCTGCGATTGCAGTGATGCCACGCTTGCGTTGACCGCAAACAGACCGGAAAGTCCCGCGCACATGCCGAAACAGTGCGCGCTGCCGAGCAGGCCCGTGACCAACGCCGCTGCGACCAGGGGCATGGCTTCGTTCATCAAGCGTCGCCGTCGTCGGGTTTTTTATCGTCGTCCATGACGATGCGTACCGCCGGAGTATCCAGGTCGTCAAACTGGCCGCTGCCGACGGCCCAGAAAAACGCCCAAACGGCGCCACCCAGCAGCAGCAGTGCGAGTGGTATCAGGACGTAGAGGATGGACATTGGACTCTCTAATTGAAGCGACTGAGACGCAGTGCATTAAGAACGACGATAAGCGAGCTGGCGCTCATACCAATCGCGGCAAGCCAGGGCGGTACGAGCCCGGCCGCGGCCAGCGGCAGCGCCAACGCATTGTATACGATCGCCCAGGCAAGGTTCTGGCGAACGATACGCATGGTTTTGCTCGACATTCGGATGGCAGTCGTTACCGGCTGCAGAGAGTCTCCCAGCATGATGACGTCGGCACTGGTCTGTGCGAGCAGTGCTCCGTGCGCCGGCGCGATGGAAGTGTCGGCGCCCGCGAGAACGGGCGCGTCGTTGATGCCGTCACCTACCATCAGGACACGTTCGCCATTGCGTTGCGCCGCTTCGATGATTTCCAGTTTTCGTTTCGGCGTGCACTCGGAATAGAAATCCGTGATGCCAAGGCGCGTCGCGAGATCCTTGACGGCATTGCGGTTGTCGCCGCTGACGAGCGCCGTTCTGAGTCCCAGGCGCTCGATGGCCGCAAGTGTTGCAGCGACGTCCGGCCTGAGCTCGTCCTCAACGTCGAACCAGGCAACGAGATCACCGTCGACAGCGAGGAACACGTTGCTTGCCGAGGGTCCGGTCGACTTGCTGCCATTGGCAGCGCCGCCGCCCACGAATCGTGCGCTGCCGATGCGCCAATGACGCCCATCGATCGTCCCGCTGACGCCCCGGCCAATCTCTACGTGTTGCCGGGACACCTTTGGCAGAGTAGCGCCCATTGAAAAAGCCCTCGCGAGCGGATGTGCAGACGCCGTCTCGAGCGCCGCGGCGATGAGGCGACAGTCGCGCTCGGTCATGGACGGGTCGAGCACCATCACTGACTTGATTTCCGGCATGCCGCGCGTCAGCGTGCCGGTCTTGTCGAAAATGACGGTCGTGGCGCGAGACAGCGCTTCGATGGCATTGCCATTGGTTACCAGCAGCCGCAGCTGCGACAGGCGACTACCCGCTGCTGCAAAAGCAGCCGGCGTCGCCAGCGCCAGGGCACAGGGACACGTGACGACGAGCACCGACAAAGTGATAACGAACGCACGCTCCGGTGCCACAAAATACCAGCAGGCGGCAACAATGGTCGCGACGCCGAGCAAAGCAACGACGATGTAGCTGGCAACGCGATCGGCAATCGTAACGAACGCTGGTCGCGTATAGCGCGCGCGTTCGCTGAGTCGGCTGATCGTTCCGAGCGTCGTGTCGCCGCCCGTTCTGGTTATGCGCATCTCGATCAGTCCGTCGAGATTGACGCTGCCCGCGGCAATCAGATCGCCCGTGGATTTGAGCTGTGGCCTGGCTTCACCTGTCAGCAGGGCCTCATCGACGCTCGTGCTCCCGCTCTGGATGATTCCGTCCGCCGGTATGGCGTCGCCGGCGCGTATCAGCACGCAGTCGCCGGCGACTAGCTGGCTGACGGGCACAACGGAATTGCTGTCGCCCTCGATGCGCGTAGCCGTATTCGGTAGCTTTGCAGATAACGCCGTACTGCGGTCGATGGAACGATGACGCGCCCGCATTTCGAGGAATCGGCCGAGCGTCAGGAAAAAAACGAACATTGTTACCGAATCGAACCAGACGGCCTCACCGTTCGTAAACGTGGCGAAGACCGATGCAGCATAAGCGCTGCCAACGGCTATCGATACGGGCAGATCCATTCCAGGTTTTTTCGCAATGAGTCCGCGCCAGGCAGCGGCGAAGAAAGGGCGGGCGGAATAGAACACGACAGGCGTCGTGACCACGAAGCTGACGAGGCGCAGGAAGTGCTGCATTTCACGATCGATACCCTGAAATTCGCCGGCATATAGCCCCACCGCGAACATCATGACCTGCATCATGCCGAGCGAAGCAACCAGCAGGCGCTTCAGCGCGATGCGCTGTTCTATGAGTTCGGGACGGGTCGCGTTGTCGGGCGCCAGCGGCTGCGGCTGGTAGCCGAGCCGGGCCAGCGTCGCCAGTATGTCCGAGTAACGCGCGTCGGCCAGGCGCCAGCGCACTCGCACGCGATGCGTAACCGGGCTGACGTCAACCGACTCTATACCGGGCAGTTTCCCGAGCGTCGTCTCGATCAGCCAGCTGCAGGCGGCACAGTACATGCCGCCAACATAAATCGTGGTTTCGGCATGATCAGGGCTTTGATCGGCGAACGCGGCCAGCATGTCTTCGCTGTCAAATACCTGCCACTCGGTCGTCTCTGCGGGGGGCCGACCGACGCCCGGGTCGGGAATATCTCGCAGCGTATAGTAGCGGCCCATGCCCGAGTCGCGAATGAGTTCAGCAACGGCCTTGCAGCCGGGGCAACAAACCGGGCGCAGTTCGCCCTCCATATCGACGTTCAGATTGCAGTCGGCGGGAACGGGCAGCGCGCAGTGAAAGCAGGTGCCGGTGTCCTGTCCTCTACCGCCCGTCGACATGGCGTGATTCGGCGGGCCGCAGCGTCATGCGGGATTCGCCCTGCCAAACACCTGAAAGACGCCAGTCGTCGCCCGATTTCAATGTCACGTACCACCGTCCGCCAGGGACGTCGACAAAATGACCGGACCAGACCGGATTGCCGGCCGCATCCGGCAGCGCGCGGTGCAGCGTAATGAGTTGATCGCGATCAACAAACGCCGGGTGTGAAAGTTCGAGTTCGAGGGCCGCAGGGACAGACTCGAACTCGCCGGAACGCATCGCCGCTTGCACAGCACCGGTATCGAGATTTACCTCGATCAATGCCGCGAGATTCAGTTCCTCGGCGAGTTGCTCCGCATTCACGCGACGTTCTGCGACGATCTGCATGCCGTCGTCAGAGGCAATAACGAGCGAGTCGGTCGTCTGCATGGATATCCACACGGTCGTCAGGCCCGCAACGACCGCGCAAGCCGGCAGGGCAATGATGAACCAGGGCCAGAATTGCCGGTACCATGGTTGGGTATCTTCGCGGATCATCGTCGTATTCAGGGGGAGGGACCAATGAAGCGGCTATCTTCGCGCATTACCAGCGACGCGTCATCCACTGCCTGTATTTTGAACGCGATCTCGCTGACGCCATAGGCATTGTCGCGGTGTGCCCTGACACGTACCGGTAATGACAGAACGCCACCGCCATCGACCAGTAGTTTGTCCTGTACTCCATCGAGCATGATGCCCTCAATGCCGCTGACGCCGAGCTCGAAGCGGCGCGCGGCGTTATCCTGGTTGATGATCTTGAGCGTGTAGATGTTCTCGATGAGGTCATCCGGCAATTCACGGTACAACGTGTTTCTGTCCCTGATGACGTCGAGTATGACCGGGGTGCGCATTGCCATCGAGGCGACCAGTATGCCGCAGAGGATCACGAGCAGCGTCCCGTAAACAAACATCCGCGGCCGCAGCACCCGGGTCTTGTCGTTGTGCAGGTTGTGTTCCGTTGTGTAGCGCACCAGGCCGCGTGGATAATTCATCTTGTCCATGATGGAATCGCAGGCGTCGATACATGCGGCGCAGGCAATGCATTCGTACTGCAGTCCTTCGCGGATGTCGATGCCGGTCGGGCATACCTGCACGCAGAGCTGGCAGTCAATGCAGTCGCCGAGCCCGGCGTCCTTCGGATTAACGGAACGGCTGCGGCTGCCGCGCGGCTCGCCGCGCTTCTCGTCGTAGGAGATGATCAATGTGTCTTTGTCGAACATTGCGCTCTGGAAACGCGCATAGGGACACATGTATTTGCAAACCTGTTCGCGCATATAGCCCGCGTTGCCATAAGTGGCGAAGCCATAGAACAGGCCCCAGAACAAGGTCCAGCCGCCGACGTTGAGCGCCAGGATATCAGCGCCGAGTTCCCGGATCGGCGTGAAATAGGCGACGAACGTAAAGCCGGTCCACATCGAGAACGTAATCCAGAGAAACTGCTTGGATGCTTTCTTGCGGAACTTGGTCAATGACCAGGGAGCCTTGTCCAGCTTCATGCGCTGCGAACGCGTGCCTTCGGTGAATTGCTCCATCCAGATGAAAGCTTCTGTCCAGACGGTCTGGGGGCAGGCAAAACCGCACCAAAGACGGCCGGCCAGCGCCGTGAAAAAGAACAGCGACAGTGCCGCGATGATCAGTAGCAGCGCCAGGTAGGGGAAGTCCTGCGGCCAGAGTGTCAGCCCGAGCAGGTAGAACTTGCGCTCGGGCAAATCAAACAGCACGGCCTGGCGGCCGTCCCAGAGCAACCACGGTACGGCGTAAAACAAGCCGAGTAACGTAATGGTTGCAAGCTTGCTGAGCTTGTCGAAGCGCCCACCGATTTCGCGCGGGTAGATTTTTTCCGCGCTCTCATACATAGAAGCGCTTTGTTGTTTGCTCATTGCCGTCGGTGTTTGGCGTCGCGTTTGGGGGCCGTGCGCACGAGGAAAGCGGTGACGCCAGAGCAAAAAGCACACAGCACCCAGAAAAAGAAAAAACCAATCGCGTAGCCGGCGTCGCGACTGATGTCGCGTTCTCCCTCGAAGTATCCGCTGAGCTCGACAGGATCGAAAACAGCGAAGAACACCATGGTAGCGATAGCGGCGCTCAGAAAAGATATCCAGACGACCGAGAAGACCGCCTGCTTGTCACGGCTCCATTGTTTCGTGCCACGGTACTCTTCGTCGATCATTCGTGACAGAACTCTATTTCGACAAGCTGTAGATGTACGCCGCCAGTATCTTGGTGCGATTGTCGCCAAGAAGTTCACCATGCGCCGGCATCATGCCGTTGCGGCCCTGGACGATGGTCGTCCGTATTGCATCATCCGACGAACCGTAAAGCCAGATGTCATCGGTCAGATTGGGCGCGCCGAAAACCTGGTTGCCCGTACCGTCAGCGTTGTGACAGGCACTGCACACGGCAAGGAACATCGATTGCGCGCTCATGGCGTCACTATCGGGCTCCGCGATACCGCTCAGGCTCTGGACGTATTTGACCATGTTGTCGATGCCTTTATCGCCACCCAGGGCGGGCGCCAGCACCGGCATCACGCCGCCGCGGCCGTTCTTCAGCGTCGCGGTCAGCGCGGCTTCACTGTTGCCCCACAGCCAATCGTCGTCGGTCAGATTCGGGTATCCGGTCGCGCCGCGAGCGTCCGAGCCATGGCAGGTCGTGCAGTAGCTCGCATACAGGCTTTTGCCGAGCTTGTTTGCGTCAGCGTTCTTCGACAACTCTTCGAAATCCATGGCCGCGAACTTCTCGTAAATCGGCTCGTAGCGGGCCGCCGCGTCCTGCATCTCCGACTCATACTGCCCCTGCTGTGACCAGCCCAGGGCGCCACCCCAACTACCGAGACCGGGGTAGGCGATCATGTACCCAACGGCCCACGCGATGGTCAGGAAGTAGAGGTATAGCCACCATTTTGGAGCCGGGTTGTTCCACTCCTGGAGGTCGCCGTCCCACTTGTGGCCGACCACGTCGTCGTCCGCAACGTTTTGCGGACCTTGCTTTGCGGACCAGCTGACCAGCCAGGCGCACCAGATGACGAAGAGTATCGTGCCAGCAGCAATGAACCAGTGCCAGAATGCAGGCATCAGTTGTTCTCCCGCTCGTTAGTTGTCAATACTTTGTCCTCTTCCAGCGGCAACGCCGCGGTAGCCTCAAAGTCTTTCTTGCGCCGGCTGCTCCAGGCCCATATGCAAATGCCAATGAAAGCAAAAAAAATGACGGCCGTAAGGATCCCGCGCAGGTCATTCATGTCCATCGGCGTCTACCGGCGATCCCGGCGGTTGGTGCCGAGCTCCTGCAAATACGCAACCAGCGCGTCCATCTCGGAACGTCCGTCTACAGCCGCGGCGGCACCGGCGATCTGTTCGTCGGTATACGGGTCGCCGAGCAATCGCAGCGCTTTCAGTTTCGCCGTAATCAGCTCCGGGTCAACGGTATTCTCGAGGAGCCACGGGTAGCCTGGCATGTTGGACTCCGGAACCAGCGCGCGCGGGTCCGTCAGGTGCAGGCGCTGCCATTCATCGCTGTAGCGACCGCCTACGCGGGCAAGATCGGGACCGGTCCGCTTGGAACCGAACTGGAACGGTCGGTCATAGACCGTTTCACCGGCTGTCGTGAACGGACCATAGCGTTCAGTCTCACTGCGAAACGGCCGGATCATCTGCGAGTGGCAGTTGTAGCAGCCTTCCCGGACGTACACGTCACGGCCGGCCAGGCGCAAGGCGCTGTAAGGCTCGATGTTCTCGGCAGGTTCGGTTGCGTCGGAACTGAACATCAGCGGGATGATCTCGACCAGGCCACCGATACTGATCGCAACGACGATCAGCACCACCATCAGGTTCAGGCTTTTTTCAATCTGCTCGTGGCGCATGATTAGTATCCTGTTACGCTGGTTCCAGTACCGCAACGGGTACCGGTTTCTTGTCGCTTACGGTTTTCCAGACGTTGTAAGCCATGATGATCATGCCTGAGAAGAACACCAGGCCGCCGAGTAGGCGCATGTAATGATATGGCTCGACGGCTTTGAGAGACTCGACGAACGAATAGGTCAAAGTGCCGTCGTCATTCACGGCGCGCCACATCAGGCCCTCGGTAACGCCGGCGATCCACATTGATACGGCATACAGCACGACCCCAATCGTAGACGTCCAGAAATGCACGTCGATCAGTCGTGTGCTGTACATGCTCTCGCGATTGTAAAGGCGCGGCAGCAGCGAGTAGATTGAACCGATAGTCATCATCGCAACCCAGCCCAATGCACCTGAGTGAACGTGGCCAATCGTCCAGTTCGTGTAATGCGACAGTGCGTTGACCGTTTTGATCGACATCATCGGGCCTTCGAACGTCGACATTCCATAGAACGACAGAGCCACGATCATGAATTTCAGGATGGGGTCGGAACGCAGCTTATGCCACGCGCCCGAAAGGGTCATGATGCCGTTGATCATGCCGCCCCAGGAAGGCGCCAGCAGAATGATCGAAAACACCATGCCCAGCGTCTGCGCCCAGTCGGGCAGCGAGGTGTAGTGCAGGTGATGCGGACCGGCCCACATGTAGACAGCGATCAGTGACCAGAAGTGAACAACAGAAAGGCGGTAGGAATAGACCGGCCGGCCCGCTTGCTTGGGCACAAAGTAGTACATCATGCCGAGGAAGCCGGCCGTCAGGAAAAAGCCGACGGCGTTGTGGCCGTACCACCATTGCATCATGCCATCCACGACACCCGTGTAGATGCTGTAGGACTTGGTGAGGGATACGGGTATGGCGAGGTTGTTGAAGATATGCAGGACCGCGACCGTGATGATGAACGCGCCGTAGAACCAGTTGGCGACGTAGATGTGTTTGACGCGCCGTTTATAAATGGTGCCAAAGAATACGATCGCGTAAGCCACCCAGACGACTGCGATCAGCAGGTCGATGGGCCATTCGAGTTCGGCGTATTCTTTTGACTGCGTGATGCCGAGCGGCAGCGTAATTGCCGCCAGCACGATGATCAGTTGCCAGCCCCAAAACGTGAACGCGGCAAGCTTGTCGAACGCGAGTCGCACGTGGCAGGTGCGCTGCACAACGTAGTACGCCGTCGCAAACAATGCCGAACCACCAAATGCGAATATCACGGCATTAGTGTGCAGTGGCCGCAGGCGACTGTAGGTCAGGAAGGGCAGATCGAAATTGAGCTGTGGCCAGATCAGTTGCGCGGCGATGATGACGCCGACAAGCATGCCGACAATGCCCCAGACGACGACCATGATTGAAAACTGACGCACTACCTTGTCGTTATAAGACGCTGCTGTGTCCAACTTAAGGACCCCTGTGTGCTGTTGATTTGTGTGGCTGCGACGCGCCAAAGCGGCGATCCTGGCCAGTGTCAGGCGCGATTCCTGATAATTTCGCGCGCCAGTATAGCCTCGTACCGGTGCAGCAGGCTATCAACACACCGCAGTCGTTCGTATAGGGGACGATACGTATGGCGCTTGTCGCGCAACAAATGTCCAGTTTGACGGCCCTGACGTCCTATAATCGGAAGCCGACACTTTGCCGAAGAAAACCATGAAGAAAATTCCGCTGCCTGCCGATATTGTCAGCGAAATATTGAACGCATCTGCGGACGCGACGATCATCTCGGATCAGCACGGCAAGATCCGGGTCGCAAACAGGGCCGCCACAGAATTGTTCGGGTATGACGCCGATGCGCTTATCGGCGAGCCGATCGAGGTGCTGATACCGAAAGTGCAGCGCGACAGACATCACCAATTGCGCGATTCCTACCACAAAGCCCCAAGGGCACGGCCAATGGTCTCGGGCCTGGAGATTTTCGGCCGCCGCAAGGACGGCAGCACGTTTCCCGCCGAGATTGGACTAAACCCGATCGAAACAGATGACGGCCTCGTCGTTACGAGCACGATTCGTCCGGTCGATAGTGTCGATGATACCGAGGCTTACTTCCGCAACCTGCTCGAGTCCGCTCCCGATGCCATGGTCATCATCGACGAAAAGGGCAAGATCGCGATTGTCAATGCCCAGGCAGAGAACATGTTTGGCTACGAGCGAACCGAAATACTGGGGCGCTCGATAGAGGCGCTGTTGCCCGAGCGCCTGCGCAAAAAGCATGTTTCGCACCGCAACGTTTTTATCGCGGACCCGAGGCTGCGGCCCATGGGAGAGGGCATGGACCTGGTCGCCAGGCGCAAGGATGGCAGCGAGTTTCCTGTGGAGATCAGCCTCAGCCCGGTAAAAACGGCCGGCAGGCCGTTCGTTTCGAGTGTCATCCGTGATGTCACGGAGCGCAAACGCATGGAGGATGATATCAATGCGGCCCGCCAGGAAGCCGAGCGCGCCAACAAAGCGAATAGCGCGTTTCTCGCTGCAGCAAGCCACGACCTTCGGCAGCCCGTACAGGCGCTGAGCCTCCTGAACGGCGCGCTACGGCGCACGATCAAGGACGAGCGGGCCCTGGAGATGATTGACTACCAGCAGCATTCGTTGACAGCGATGACGAATCTCCTTAACTCGCTGCTCGACATCAGTCGCCTGGACGCGGGAGCCGTCTCGCCGGAACTCGAGGAATTTCCGATACGCCGTCTTATCGATCGGCTGTCCGACGAATTCGCTCGACAGGCGCTGCATCACGAACTGGAGTTTTCATCGTCAGCCAGTGATCGGTTCGTTTGCAGCGATCCGAACCTGCTCGCCGAAATCATCCAGAACTTCATGTCGAACGCGATCCGCTACACTGGCGAGGGCAGCGTAACGCTCAGGTGTGTTGACAGCGACGGATTCTGCCGCATCGAAGTCGCCGATACGGGCATCGGTATCGATGCAGACCAGCTTGACGATATTTTCAGGGAGTTTCACCAATGCAAGGCGCCGGGAGCGAGCAAGGAAGGGTTTGGCCTGGGGCTCGCAATCGTGAAGCGACTCGCGGACCTGTTGAAAGTGGAAATTGGCGTGGTCTCCGAGCTGGGCAAGGGATCGTGCTTCAGCGTCACGATTCCCACGGTTGACGGCGACGTCACCACGAGCGACGAAAATGACTCCATCACGACCGGTAGTGAGCCCACGTCGACCGGTCTCGTTATCCTGATCGAGGACGATGTTACCGTCGCGAATGCCTGGGGTCTGCTGCTGGAAGGGGAGGGATTCCGCGTTGCCACGGCGGCTTCCAGGACCGAGGCCAGCGCTCTGATTCGGCACCTGGACGAGAATCCGCTGCTGCTGATCTCCGATTTTCACCTGCTCGACGGATCGACCGGGGTGGAGGCCGTCAGCGCCATTCGTGAATTCTTTGCTATCGAGATACCGGCGTTCATCGTCAGTGGCGATACGTCCAAGGTGGTCAAGGACGCACGACTGCTCGACAACTGCACGCTCATGAGCAAGCCGATCGACACCAACAGGCTGCTGTCCGCTGCCCGCCACGCGATACGTACGGGCCAGGTCCCGCAGGACTAGGAAAGGTAAGCCAGCCAGCTCACGGGCGACTTCGACACGGCGACGCCCACAACGTAGGCGAACGCTGACAGGGCAGCGACGAATGACAGCCGCCTGACTTGATGTGTCGATCCACGACGAATGGCAACGGATCCGAGCAATATGTAGACGATCAGGCCGGCGAACTTGGCCAGCAGCCAGCTGTGCGACAAGGGGTTCAGAGACAGCAGCATCAGCAGCGCTATGCCGGACCCCAGAAAGACCGAGTCCAGTATATGTGGCGCGATGCGGGTCATGCGTTGTTGCAGTCTGCCGGAATTTGTCATCATCCAGTAGCCTCGAATGACGAATCCGCTGATCGTCAGCAGGGCCAGCAGCGTGTGAATATTTTTGAAAAACAGGTAGTTCACGGCGCCGCAATCATGTCACAGAAGTATCCGGTGTAAACTGGAATTTATAGGGATAGGTACTTATGGCCTCGCCCAGTGGGTCTGTCACAGTAAGAAAGGGTAAATTATCGACCTCCGGAAATGCACTGATGCATTTGTTTTCTCTACGTTTTGAGAGTCTTGCCGCCGCTTCGGCTGCAGGCTTTTTTCTATGCACGGTGGTTGCCGCGAACGCCCAGCAGGAGACCGGCAACGGGCCCGACGACGGTGCATTGCTGGACCAGGTCGTCGTCGTTGCGAACAAGGACAAACGCTCGATCCGCGAAATCGCAGCAAATGTTACGGTGCTGAGCCGGGCGGATTTGAGCGACCAGCTGGCAACCTCGCTCAGCGATATATTCCGCTACGTACCGGGTGTCGACTACGAAGCAGCCGGGGCGCGCTTCGGGACCGAAGGCATCAACATCCGCGGCATCGGCGGCAACCGTGTGGCCATTCTCGTCGACGGCGTACCGCTAACGGACCAATTTGATACGGGCAGCTTCTCGAACGCGACGCGCGACTTCATCGACGCCGGCCTCGTTCAGAGCATCGAAGTCCTGCATGGCCCGGCATCCGCCCTTTATGGCAGTGCGGCAATCGGCGGCGTCGTCGCGGTACGCACGCCCGACCCGGGCGACCTCGTCGGCGACAAGGGCTTCGGCGGCGATTTTCTGGGCACCTGGCGGGATGCGGATCAAAGCCGGCATGCGCAGGCGATGGTCGCGTTGGGAGATCGCTCGCTCGGGCTGATGGCGGGCGTAAGCTGGCGCGATGGCGAGCAGCTGGACTCCGCGGCCGGTCCCGAGGGCATCGATACAAAAGACCAGGACCGGCGGACGGCGCTCATCAAGTTCGTTGCCGATGATCCCTGGGGCCGGACCTGGCGGGCCAGCGTCATTCACCAGGATTCGCACACCCTGTCCGACCTGAATTCGGTGCTTGGCAAAGGACGCTATCGGTCGACGACCGCTCTGGAAGGCGATGACTCCTATGATATGGATGTCATTAACCTTGCCTATGAATTCGGATCGCCCGGTGGCTGGATCGATGCCGGTATCGTGCGCGCGTTTTATGAAACGGCCGACATCGACCAATACACATTGGACGAGCGCGCTGCAGCGTCGACACCGGTCTCGATCGACCGCTTTTTCTCGTATGATCAGGAGATACGCGGCGTCGAGCTGAACCTGTGGAAGAATTTCTCGAGTGAATTCGTGTCGCACCGCCTCGGCTTCGGGCTCGAGTATCGCGATCGCCATACCGAGGAATACCGGGACGGATTGTCGACCGACCTCGCGACGGGCTCGCTGACCAACATACTTTTGGGCGAAGTTTTTCCGCTGCGTGACTTCCCGGTCAGCAAAACGACAGAGACGGCGGCGTTCGTTGAAGACACGATCAGCGTCGGCGACTGGACGATCGTCGCCGCAGTCCGGGCTGACCGTTTCGATTTGTCACCACAAACTGATGCGATCTACCTCGAGGATTATCCAAGCTACGAGATTGTCAGCATCGCAGAATCCGAGCTGTCACCTAAACTCGGTGTCATCTATAGCGTGACGCGGGGCATCGATGTCTATGCTCAGTATTCGCATGGATTCCGCGCGCCGCCGTATTCGGATGCAAACATCAGCCTGGACATGCCGTTTTTCGCTTACAGGGCAATTCCGAACCCGGATCTCAAATCAGAGTCGTCAGATGGTTTCGATATCGGATTGCGCTGGCACGGCGTTCGCGCGTCGGTACGGTTTTCAGTATTTCGCACTGAATACGAGGACTTTATAGAATCCAAGATCAATCTCGGCCTGGATCCTGTCAGCGGCTTCACGTTGTTCCAGTCGCAGAATATTTCGGCGACTGAAATCGAAGGTATCGAGGCGGGCTGGAACAGCCGCTTTGGGGAGAACGAGTCCTTCGGCTTTGATGGTGCCGCGTACTATGCGCGCGGCAACAACAAAGACAACGGCCAGGCACTCAATTCGGTCGGGCCCGCGCAGGCCACGGCGGGATTCAGCTGGTACTCCGCCGATGAAACGCGGCAGCTGCGACTCAAAGGCACGTTTACCGATGCTTATGACCGACGCGACGAAACAAGCGGCGACGTATTCAAGCCTGCCGGTCACGCCGTATTCGATTTGTACCTGACTCAGGCGCTGGGCGCGCGCGCCGTTATACGAGCAGGGCTGCACAATCTGACAGACCGTACCTACTGGTATTGGTCTGACGTTCGCAGCCTGGCGCCCGACGATCCTGTTCTTCCTTACCTTGCCCAGGCCGGACGCAGTGCGTCAATCAGCCTGAACGTGGTTTGGTAAATGCTTGTCAAGACAACACTTAAGGAGTGCATGTCATGAAACTTGAGAAACTGAGCTTGCTGTTGGTCGTGTCTGTGCTGGCGCTCGGCGCTTGCTCCAAAGACGCAGCTGGCGACACAGCGAAAGCCGCCGGCGATACCGCGGTGCATACAGCTGAGGCCGCCGTTGCTACCGTCGATGAATTGATGGCAAAAGGCGAACGCGTATACAGCGCGAACTGCGCCGCTTGCCATCAGCCGAACGGCAAGGGTCTGACCGGTGCGTTTCCCCCGCTGGCCGGGTCGGATTACCTGGAAGGCGATCGCAAGAAAGTCATGACGGCGGCGCTGTTTGGCTTGTCAGGACCGATCACGGTCAACGGCGTTGACTACAACGGCGTCATGCCGAGCATGGGCCATTTGCCTGACGAGGATCTCGCGGCGGCGCTGACCTACGTGCTCAAATCCTGGGGCAATGACGGTGCAGCCGTCAGTGCCGCCGAAGTCGCGGCGCTGCGTGCAGAGCTGGGTAAAGGCGATCGAGCCTCCGGCGAACGCCATCCGGGCGCGACCGAGGGCGAGCTCAAGTACCAGGGTGCGCCGTCCGCGATTTCCGGTGAGGAAACGCGCCAGATCATGGCTGCAGGGGGACCGGTATTGAGCGAGGCTGAATTTGGCACGGCGACCAAGCTCTATTTCGAGCGTTGCGCCGGCTGTCACGGTGTGCTCCGCAAAGGTGCGACGGGCAAACCACTGACGCCCGACATCACGAAAGAAAAAGGCACGGAGTATCTGAAAGCGTTGATCACCTACGGCTCACCGGCCGGTATGCCTAACTGGGGCACCTCGGGTGAGATGACGCCGGAACAGATCGACATCATGGCGCGTTTCCTGCAGCAGGAACCGCCGGCACCGCCTGAATTCGGTATGCCTGAAATGCAGGCCAGCTGGAAATTGTTCGTGAAGCCGAAAGATCGGCCAAAAAGTCCGCAGCACAAGCGCAACATCGACAACTTTTTTTCGGTGACACTGCGCGACGCCGGGAAGGTTGCGATCATCGACGGCGATACGAAAGAAGTCGTCAGCATTGTTCCGACCGGGTACGCGGTGCACATTTCGCGTCCGTCGGCGTCTGGTCGGTATATGTTCACGATCGGTCGTGACGCCAAGGTCGACATGATCGACCTGTGGATGAACCCACCGAAAATCGTTGCCGAGATCAAGGTTGGTCTCGAAGCGCGGTCTGTAGAAACTTCGAAATACAAGGGCTACGAGGATAAGTACGCGATAGCCGGTGCCTACTGGCCGCCGCAATATGTGATCATGAACGGCGATACGCTGGAGCCGTTGAAAATCGTTTCTACGCGAGGCATGACCGTCGACACGCAGGAGTATCATCCGGAGCCGCGCGTCGCGGCCATCGTGGCATCTCACGAACATCCGGATTTCATCGTAAACGTTAAGGAGACGGGTCATATTTTGCTCGTGGACTACAGCAATATCGAAGACCTGGCCGTAACGGACATCGGCGCCGCGAAATTCCTGCACGACGGTGGCTGGGATCGCACCAAGCGTTACTTTCTTACCGCGGCCAACCAGTCGGATAAGGTTGCGGTGGTCGATTCCAGGGACCGCAAGCTCGTCGCTCTCGTCGATGTGACCAAGACACCACATCCGGGTCGCGGCGCAAACATCGACGATCCGAAATTCGGGCCGGTCTGGGTAACGAGTGCGCTGGGCAATGCCAACATATCCTTCCTTGGCACTGATCCCGAAGGACATCCGAAACACGCCTGGAAGAATGTTCGTGTGGTCGATGGCATGGGCGGAGGCTCGCTATTCGTCAAGTCACACCCGAATTCGAGGAATCTCTGGGTTGACGCGCCGCTGAATCCGGATGAGGCATTCAGTCAGAGCATTGCCGTGTTCGACATCGACAGTCTCGACGCAGGTTTTGTGACCCTGCCAATCGGTGAGTGGGCGGATCTCGGCGAGGGGCCGAAGCGCGTCGTCCAGCCCGAGTACAACAAGGCGGGCGATGAGGTCTGGTTCTCGGTCTGGAGTGGCAAGGAACAGGAATCTGCGATTGTTGTCGTTGACGACAAGACGCGCAAGTTGAAAAACGTCATCAAGGGACCGGATATCGTAACGCCAACAGGTAAGTTCAACGTCTACAATACGCTGCACGATATCTACTGATCGCTACTATCAAGAGAGGAGAAACGGAGACAACTAAAGCGTACGGGCTCGCTTTCTGGCTCATGCTCAAAACCAGGTAATGCTGTGTGCCAGAGATCGTTCAGCATTGCACGTCTATTGAACGGCCGCTTCGGGTCGGTACGCGACCCCTTTTTGCAGCTCTTAGCCGTCTATCAGGGCTAACGTCGCTTCCCGGCCAGGAAGCGACATTCCCCGGGTTGCAGTGAAGGTCGCAAACGCAGCAACTTCGGTCACTTGTAATGATCGAATTCAGCGGCGGTCGAAGGCCGTCCGCTGCAATGAAGGGTTAGACCTGATCACGCTCGAGCCGGATGTCCACTTCTCGTTCAACATACTGCCACTCCGGTATGGCACGCAATGCAGCAAGGAGATTGTTGAACTTCACCTCATCAGATGGCGCGTACTCGAACCAGGTGATGAAATCGAACGGTTCGTTCTCCGAGAGATCACGGCAGTGATGGAGCCTTCTGGCCAGCGTGGGAAAATGCTCCAGTCCGATTCTGGTGTGGTGAGATTGCTCCTTGAAAATGTTCAGGCGTTCCTCTTGTGTGAGTGCCCACCAGGCGTCGTTCTTGCGAATCGGGATCAGCGCCGCGCACGTTGCCTCCGGGCGCCCAAGATCGAGCAGCTCGGCGACGATTTGACGCCTTTCCTCGCGATCGACATACCGCTCATTGCTTGTTATTCCACGAAGAACCCAGGACGCATGTGGATCGGATGTAATCTCTGAGCCCGAAGTAATTTCGAGCCTTATCGCTGCTGGCAACGGCTCTCCAACTATCGCTTCCATTGCGGTGACACGCCATGGGCCTGTCTCACCGCCAATGAACGAAAATGATCGCGCTGGCATATCAACTATCCTCGGT
>JABDOQ010000019.1 GCA_013043165.1 Woeseiaceae bacterium
GTGGGACATCGAGGGCCTGACCCCCGGCGCCGACTATGCCGTGTATCTCGACGAGATCCTGGCGGGCGGGTTTTCGACGCCGGTCCTTTCGCCGCTTCCCGGGCCTGAAGACTTCTGGAACGGTGCCGGCGAGTCCAGCAACTTCAACACCGACGACCCGTCGGTGTTCGAGGCAGTCTCGGCGGCTGAGGGCGGCACCGCATCCGGTATCGACATCATCTTCAACCAGCCGGGCGAGGGCGATCCCCTGCCGGTCGGCGACGATGGCTCTGTCCTGTTGAGTTTGCCATTTAGCTACGAGATCTGCGGCCAGGACTTCGATGCGGTTTATGTCAACGCCAACGGCAACCTGACTTTCGGTGCCGGTGACGGTGACTTCAGCGAAAGTGCCCAGGGAATGCTCGACGGCCCGCCGAGGATCGCCGGACTCTGGGACGACCTGAACCCGTCTGCGGGCGGTTCGGTTTACTTCACGACCACCAACAATACGTTCACTGTTACTTATGAAGACGTCCCCGAGTGGCTTGCAACAGGTTCTAACACCTTCTCGATCGAACTGAAGAAGGGTGCCAGCCAGGCAACCGTTGACTACGGCAACGTAGACATGGCCGACGGCCTCGCCGGTGTGAGCTGTGGCCTTTTCCAGACTGGTGGCATAGAGCCCGAAACGGAGCTCAATAATTCGCCGAATCGCACGACGCACAACTACAACGGCGACACCGCGATCTACGAGTGGTTCTCGAGCGGCGACAACGACCTTGCGAACTACAGCGTGAAGTACAACACGACGAAGCATGAGCTTCCCGATGTCTTCGAGCCGAACAATTCGCTCGGCACAGCGGCGGCTGTTACGACGCCGTTCAACACCGCGCCGAATTCGATGTTTACGGAAATTTCGCCGGCGGCTGGTGATATCGACTTCTTCAGCTTCGAAGCTTCGGCGGGACAGTACGTTATCATCGAGACCACGCGCGGTCAGGTCGACACGGTGCTGGGGGTCTTCAACTCGGCAGGTGTATTGATTGCGGCCAACGACGATTTCAACGGCCTGTTGTCTCGTATCGAGGGGTTTGTCCCGGCGGATGATACCTATACGGTCGCGGTGACGTTCTGCTGTGACTATGACTTCGATGGTGTCGACCCGGGACAGGGACTGCCGTTCGACGAGGGCCGCTACGTGCTCGACGTGCAGTTGTTCGACGGAATTCCGTTGGCACTGGGCGACGAGACCGTGATTAACCTCGGCGGTTTCGGTTTCAGCTTCCCGTACGACGGTAACAGCTACTCCGACGTGTTCATCAGCTCCAACGGCTTCATCAGCTTTGGTGCGCCTGAATTTGACTTCAGTCCTTCCGTGGCTGAATTCGAGAACGGCGCGCCGAGGGTAGCGCCGCTGTGGGAGGACCTTGATGCGTCGGGTGCCCTGGTGCTCGCCAACACGGACGGCGCCACGGAGTTATCCATCGAGTTTGTCGACGTTCCGGAATTCGGCGGCATCGGCTCGAACAACTTCAAGGTGACGTTGTTCTCGAACGGTGACGTGCATTACGACTACGGCGGCGTGACGGCAAGCGGCGCTGTGGTCGGTGCTGCACAAGGGGGCGGGGCACCGTCAACGGCATTGGACCTCTCGGCGACGGGTGGGGGCCTCATCAGTGTCTCTCCCGTGGAGGACTTCGCTGGTTCAACCGATCTGTCGGATGACAATCTCTCATTCACCCCGTGAGTTCTTGATCGAGTAAGCACAAGGGCGGCGGACGCAAGTCCGCCGCCCTTTTTTATTGGTTCAGATTAATTTCTTCAGAGCCGCGCTAACGTCTCGACGAACGATACGAAGTTCCCTTCGAACGACACGTCGTCACCGTCGGTATCACCGATTGCAACAAGGTAAAGTGCTTGCGGCGTAACCGTGTCATCGAGCAGTGCAATGCCGACAAAACTGTCGCCATTCATTGCCATGTCTGCTCCCGTGCAATTGCTGTACACGAATTCAACATCATAGGCATTGAACGCGCTATCGATGATGCCGGCCTGACCGTTAATGACACAACCGCTGACCGCTTCCTGGCTGAAAAGCATTCCGTCGCCGGCAATATCCAGAACGAATTTTTCGCCCTGATAATTTCCGGCGATGGTTGCGAGCGACGAATCGCCCTCGTAAACAATTTTGCTGGAAAGCGTCGCTGAAAATTCGCGGGTCAGGCCCGCAGTGTTGTGACAGTTGACTGTGATTATCAGGCTTTGGCGTTCAACCAGGCTGCCGGCTAGCGAGCAAATCGTGCTCGTCGTGCCATCGGCGAACGTGGACCCGGACTCGGTGACGAACTGGAAACTGGCATTGACGTCATTCGTGTCACTGACATTGAGCATCCCTGAACCCTGGCTCAGATCGCTATCGATCAAATGGAATCTGCCCGTTTCGGTAACAAGCAGGTTGATGGATCCACCGTCGGAATCAATGCCTTCCCAGAAACCTCCGGGCGACGCCTGCAACGACGAAGAACCGGGTGTATTGCCAGTGCCGCCTGGTGATGTGTTGCTATCTTGCGATGCGGACAGGCCGCCATTGGCGTCACCGCCACTGCCACCGCAGCCAGCCAGCAAGCCTGCGCCGATACCGACAAGCATATAAAGTCTCGTATTCATGATCGGTCCCTCTCGAAGCCGCCGCCGATTATAGCAACGGCTATCGGGCTTCCAGCGCGGAAAACCGTCGCAACATGGCGACAGTGCGGCAGGGCATCAGCAGTGCCGACGCCGCGAAACGGCTCGCGCCGGCCCTCAGGCACGAGCGCGGTTCTGCCAAGGCGGCCTGAGAACCGTGTCACAAAATGGGCTTTTTCCTGCATAAGTACCGCAATTCTGAGTATTTATGACAAGGCGATGCGCGCACTTTTGTTAAGGTCTTGCATCCGCTAGTCTTAACTACGTCGCGAGCCAGCAGAGAAAAACGCATGCAAGAACCACCCATTCCGCTCGATGAAACCGTTCGCCTGCTAAGTCTGCATTCGCTGCGGATCATGGACTCCGCGCCCGAGGAGCGATTTGATCGGGTCACGCGAATGGCGAAACGGATCTTTGACGTCAATATTTGCCTCGTGAGCCTCGTCGACTCCGACCGTCAGTGGTTTAAGTCCAAAGCGGGACTCGACGCCTGCGAAACGCCCAGGGAAGTCTCTTTTTGCGGTCACGCGATCCTGGAGGAGCGCGCTTTTGTCGTCGAGGATGCGCACACCGATCCGCGCTTTTCTGACAACCCACTCGTTACAGGTAATCCCAACGTACGTTTTTATGCCGGCTATCCCGTGCATTCGGGCGAGGGCAAACGCATCGGCACGCTGTGCCTGATCGATGACCAGCCGCGGCCCTTTTCGGCACAAGATGCGGAAACGCTAAAGGACTTCGCGGCACTGGTCGACGATGAACTGGCGTCGTCTGCTGAGATCAATGTCGATGAGCTGACGAAGATTGCAAATCGGCGCGGCTTTCTGCAGGTCGCCGAGCACCTGCTGCCGCTTTGCAAGCGCAACAACCTCGAAGTCGAAGTACTGTTTTTTGATCTTGACGGCTTCAAAGCGCTCAACGACAAATTCGGGCACGAAGCCGGCGACGAGGCATTGCAGGCTTTCGCCAAGCTGCTGCTCAAGAGTTTTCGAAACTCGGACGTTGTTGCGCGCCTCGGTGGAGACGAGTTTGTCGTCATGATGGCCGGGCAGCAGGCCTTTTCCGATCGGGCGATAGCGAGCATGCGGACGCGTGCCAAAGACATGAAATCCAACTTCAGCCAGCACCTGGGCTGGAG
>JABDOQ010000046.1 GCA_013043165.1 Woeseiaceae bacterium
TCCTGGTCGGCAAGACCGACGACCCCGTTCCGGTGTCGTTTGTCGCCAGGCAGTCCGCTACCTCGCCGCTCGTGGACGTCGCGTTTATCGTGCATACAGGGGCTGGTTTTGATCCCGATGGCAAGAAGGGCCTTGCCGCAATGACGGCGGCGATGATTTCGCAGGGTGGATCGGAGGCCATGACGATTGAAGAAATCAACGAAGCGATGTACCCGATTGCCGCAGGATTCAACGCGCAGGTGGACAAGGAGATGACGCGTCTGGCCGGCCAGGTGCACAGGGATAATCTCGATACCTGGTATTCATTGGTGCGTGGCCAGCTGCTGTTCCCGGCCTGGTCCGATAGTGATTTTGATCGCATCAAGACCCAGTTGATCAACGTTATTCGGACCGATCTCGTGGGCAACAATGACGAGGAGCTGGGTAAGGAGGTTCTGTATTCGACCATCTACGGTGCCGGGCATCCCTATGGCTCGTTCAACTATGGCGATATCAGCGATCTCGAGGCGATAACCCTGGATGATGTCAGGGCTTTTTATCGCGGCAACTACACGGTTTCGAACCTTACCGTTGGACTCGCGGGCGGCTATCCCGACGAATTTGTCGCGGCTGTCAGTGCAGACCTGCAAAAACTCCCTGCCGGCGAGCGTCTGACCCTTGAGGTTCCGGCAGCCCGCATCCCCGACGGTCGTGAAGCCGTCCTGGTGCAGAAGGAGACGCCAGCCGTAGCGGTGTCCTTCGGGTTCCCAATCGAACTGCGACGTGGCGATCCCGATTGGGTTGCACTATGGCTGGTGCGCTCCTACTTTGGCGAGCATCGGAATTCCAACAGCCATCTGTACAAGCGCATACGCGAAACCCGCGGCATGAACTACGGCGATTACGCCTACATCGAATATTTTCCGCGCGGCATGTTCCAGTTTCATCCGGACACCAACCTCGCGCGCCAGCAGCAGATATTCCAGGTATGGCTGCGTCCGTTGCGGGACAATAACGACGCGCATTTTGCGACGCGCACGGCAATGTTCGAGCTGGACAAACTGGTAAGGGACGGCATGCGCGAGTCGGATTTTGAGACTACCCGCGCTTACCTGTCGAAATTCGTAAGCCTGTTGATGGATGGCCAATCGCGGCAGCTCGGCTATGCGATGGACAGCCAGTACTACCGGATAGACAACTTTGCTGAATACGTTCGGGAAGGACTGAACAAGCTGACATTGGACGACGTCAATCGTGTGATCAGGGAGAACCTCAGTACTGACAACGTTCAGTTCGTCTTCGTTAGCAAAGACACAAAGGATTTGCGTGACCGCCTCGTATCGAACCGCGCTTCCCCGATCAGCTACGACGCCGACAAGCCTCAGAAACTACTCGAAGAGGACACGCTGATCTCGACAATCCCGCTCAGCCTGTCCGAGGACAAGGTCAGAATCGTCAGCTCCGATGACGTTTTTAACTGAGGAACCTCTGATTAATTATTTCAGGACTGCGTTGCGTGCCCAGTTGCGCAACCCTTTAATATCCATACTTACCCGTTCGGGCCGGGGCGAATCGGCCGAATAACTTTGTTGCAATGGCTCGACAGACTTATGGGTATGTTGTCGCCATCGCGCCTCGTTCTTCAACCGATTCTCCACCGGCGCAGCCGCAAAATAACTAATCAGAGGTTCCCCAGGTGCAGCTAGTCAGCTTCAAACGCGATGGCGAACTGAGCTATGGCCTCATGGACGGCGTTCGCGTCCGCGAGGCCAGCGCGGAATTTCGCGAGCGGTTTGGCGATCTTCGCGCCGTGATTGCGGCGCGAGCGGAACCCGAACTCGCCGACGATACCCGCGGCGCGGCCTACAGCGCCTCCGATCTTCGGTTTGTTCCCGTCATCCCGAACCCGGACAAGATCCTCTGTGTCGGCGTGAATTATCGGCCGCATATTGAAGAGATGGGGCGACAGGCCCCCGACCATCCTGTCGTTTTCGTGCGGTTCCCAGCCAGCCTGTCCGGACACAATGAGCCGATACTTCGGCCGCGTGCGTCAAAGCAGTTCGATTTCGAGGGCGAGTTGGCCATTGTGATTGGCAAACGTGCGCGCCATGTTGACCGAGATGATGCGCTTGACTATATCGCGGGTTACTGCTGCTTCATGGACGGCTCGATTCGTGACTGGCAAAGGCACACACCGCAGTTCACGCCTGGCAAAAATTTTCACCGTAGTGGTGCGATGGGCCCTTGCATCGTTACGGCCGACGAAATTCCCGATCCGTCGGCGCTGCAACTCACCACGCTCGTCAACGGTGAGGAGATGCAGCGCGGGCGTGTAGCCGACCTGGTTTTCGACATTCCCGCGTTGATCGAATATTGCTCGACGTTTTCAGAATTGTTGCCGGGCGACATCATTGCGACCGGCACACCGGGCGGAGTCGGGGCAGCGCGGACGCCGCCGGTCTGGCTGCAGGCCGGCGACACGGTCGAGGTTGAAATCCCCGGTGTGGGCCGCCTGCGAAGCCCTGTTTTGGATGAATTGACGGAAGTGACCGCTTAGGCGTTGATTTTTCAGGCAATCGTAACCTGAACGAGCCGTTGCGTTTAAACCACAAAAAAAGCAGAGACTTGGGCGCCATAGCTGGATGTCGTCTAAAGGATTGACAACAAGCAAGTTTTCTGCGACTTTAAATCCCAGCAAACGTAGCCTTTCCACAACACCTTGGCTGCGACGCGATTGAAAGACACCTTCAGGTACGACTTGGCGGGGGATTCAGGGGGCCAGGAACCACGTGCTAACGTAGGTTTGAAGAAAGCGGTTTCGCGAGAAGCCGCTTTTTTTTTGCGAATTTCGCGCGGCCGTGTCAGGGCAGGGCCTCCAGCCATTCTCGAATCGCGGCCGCGATCTCCAGCGGAGAGTCCTCCTGGATGAAGTGACTGCCGGCGACCGTTACCTCGGCCTGGTTTGGAAAACCCCGGCAGAATTCACGCTGTGGCCCCGTGAGGATCGCTCCCGGCTCGGCGTTAATGAACAGTTTGGGGACCTCGGAATTGCACAACCAGTCCGCGTACCGCGCAACGATCTGATGCACGTCTGCAGGCTCGCCATCCAGCGGAATCTGGCGTGGCCAGGTCAAAGTAGGTCGTCGCGTTTCGCCCTCGTTTTCGAACGGCCGCCGGTAGACGGCCATTTCATCCTCGGTCAGGCCGCGAAGCACGGAACCGGGTAGCACGCGCTCCACGAATATGTTTTTTTCGAGCACCATAACCTCACCGGCTTCGGAACGAAATCCCTGGAACAACGGGCGTATCGCCTCGGGCCACTCCATCCAACTGATGGGCCGCACGATGCCTTCCATGTAGGCGATACCGCGCACTTTGTCGGGGTGCTGACAGGCCCAGTCGAAGCCCAGTGCCGAGCCCCAGTCATGGATTACATAAGTGACCTTGTCAGTAACGCCCAGTTCTTGCCAGGCTGCAAACAGGTAGTCACGATGTTCCACGTATCGGTAGCTGTCGGGGCCCGGGTTATCGAGTTTGTCGGAATCGCCCATGCCGATCAGATCAACGGCGATGCAGCGTCCATGGTTTGCCAGTTCCGGCATGATATTGCGCCACAGGTAGGACGAGGTCGGGTTACCGTGTTGAAAAATAATCGGATCGCCTTCGCCCATCTCGACGTAGGCCATGCGCTTGCCGTTAACGTCAATATGCTGTTTCGGATGTTCGGTGGCTGAAATCACGGGTGTCTCCGTTATCTGCTACATTCGATGCTCAATATATTAGGGCACCGAGACATATGGAATCACTATCATGATCAGCGACCACAACGAGTAACACTACGAATGGCGCAAACGCACAGGCACGCGGCCAACGAAAGCAATCAACGGCGCGTGATGATCGCGCTTGTTCTCACCGGAACATTCATGCTGGTCGAGATCGTGGGCGGCATCATCTCAGGGTCGCTGGCGTTGCTGGCGGACGCCGGCCACATGTTGACCGACACAATGGCGCTGTCACTCGCAGCCATGGCGTTTCACGTCAGCAAGCGTCCGCCGGGCGGTAATCTCACCTACGGTTACCAGCGCTTCCAGATACTTGCCGCGTTCGTCAACGGATTGAGTCTGCTTGCAGTTGTTGGCTGGATTCTCTATGAAGCGGTCAGCCGTTTTTTTAGCCCGAGAGATGTTTTGGGGGAAACGATGCTGGTCGTTGCCGCGGCGGGTCTCGTCATCAATCTCGTCTCGTTTGCTGTTTTGCATACCGGTGACAAGGAAAACCTGAATATTCGAGGCGCCGCCCTGCACGTCGCGGGCGACCTGTTGGGTTCTGTCGCAGCGATCGTGGCAGCAATCATCATCATTTACACGGGCTGGACGCCGATCGACCCGATATTGTCGGTTGCAGTCGCCGCACTGATCCTCAAGAGCGCGTGGTCATTGGTCAAGCGCAGCGCGCACATCTTGCTGGAAGGCGCGCCAGAGTGGCTCGACGTCGAAACCATGCAGCGACGCATCGTCGCAAAGGTGCCTGGCGTGGGCGAAATTCACCACGTCCATATCTGGGGACTAACGCCTCAGCAGCTGATGCTGACCATGCACGTGTCGCTGGACGGGCCGGTGGAAAGTCAGTCCGGAATGATCCGCGATGTAAAAACCTTCCTGCAAGAAGAATACGGTATCGGGCACTCGACGATAGAGGTCGACGTCGATGGCTGTGCCGATCAAACAGGACACTAGTCAGTAGGCGCGATGATGCCGATGTAGGGCAGGGTGCGATTTTTTTCCGCGTAATCGAGCCCGTAGCCAACGACCCATTCGTTGGGAATATCGAACCCCAGGTAGTCGATGTCCACATGGACCTCTGCGCAATCCGCTTTGCGTACGAGCGCGCAGGTCTTCACCGACGCCGGACCGTGGGACTCGAGCATGCCGATCAGGTATTCGAGCGTGTGGCCCGTATCGACAATATCTTCGACGATCAGCACATGCTTGCCTTCAATATTGCCACGAACGTCCATAACGAGGCGTACGGCGCCGCTCGAGCGGCTGCCCCGGCCGTAGCTGGATACTGCGATGAACTCTATGACGCGCGGTATCTCCAGCAGGCGCGACAAGTCAGCGAGGAAAATAAAAGCCCCTTTCAATACGCCGACAAGGACGAGTTCGCCCAGGTCTTTATAGTCATTCGAGATCTGTCGGGCAAGTTCCGCAACACGGGCCTGGATGTCGGCTTCGCTAATGAGAACTTTGAGGACTTCCTGAGACACATCGGCCACGCGTAAAGGATTTGCAGCGAGCATAGGCGATCTTCCGGATGGATGCCAGACGCGAATGCGGTATGGTTGGCGGGCAATGAAACGATCAATCGCGATAGCCGGCAATATGGGAACGGGAAAGTCGACGCTTGTCGAATTTCTGCACAAGACATACGACGTCGCGCCATTTTACGAGCCCAACGACGAGAATCCCTACCTTGCCGATTTTTACAAGGACATGAAACGCTGGGCGTTTCAGTCGCAGATGTATTTTTTGAGCAACAAGTTTCGACTGCATCAGGAACTCGACCGCCAACCCGGCGTTGTTGCCCTGGATCGGACGATTTTTGAGGATGCCGAGATATTCGCGACGGCGCTACACCAGATGCGCAAGATTTCGAAGCGAGACTGGGAAACGTATCGGGGTTTTTACAGCGCGATCCTCGACGCCATTCGCCCTCCGGATCTCATGATTTACCTGCGATGTTCAATGCCAACACTGCGCCAGCGAATCCGCCTGCGCGGGCGAAAAATGGAAAAAGATGTGCCACTTTCGTACCTGAAGCGGCTCGATCGTCTCTATGAAGGCTGGATTACGTCTTACGATCTCAGCGACGTGTTAATTCTGGAGACGGACAGGTTGGACTACATCCATGATTTGATTCACAGGCTCGACGTCATGGAGCGCATAGAGTCTGTCTTGCCCGAGGATATCGGCCGGCCAGGCTGTTAATCGATCCTGAATCCGGCGCGTGCAAGCTGGCGGGCGCTGCGATCGTATTCCTCGCGATTCGCGTAGGTCATTACCACTTCAAATTCTCCGGTGCCGCGACGAAACCAGTCGAGATTCAGGTCTGACGAACGTTTTTCGAGGCGTTCGACAAACGCTTCGGCGCGGTAGGGCTCGCCGAACGTCAGCAGCGTTGACTGGCCGATTGCCGAGTACAGGGTATCCGGCACGGGCTTTACGAGTGAGCCGCTGCCCAGGACGTAGTTCAGGTGGCGGTATATATAGCCGGAGTACCAGACCGCGCCCGACGGAATGCCGTATCCATCTTCCGCGATACGACCTGGGCCATAGTTGTATGCCGCGAGCGCAAGATGCACGTTTCCGGCATAGCGCTGCAGCAGCTCCTTCAGGTAGCGCGCGCCGGCGTCAATGTTCGTGCAGGGATCATACAGATCGCTCAAGCGATGAATACCCAGGTGTTTGGCGGTGCCTGGCCAGAGAATTTGCATCACGCCGTGGGCATTGGCACGGGATCGCGCGGTGGCTTTGAAGTCACTTTCTCCACGCGCCACGGCGAGCAACAGCGACTCTGGCAGGTCGTATTCGAGGGCCGCGACGCTGAAACAAGTGGCATGGGGAAAAGTATAGGCCGGCTCGAGTGCCGTCTGATTTGCTGAATAATTCTGCCACGCAGCGTCGAGGTCGGGCTTCGCAGCATCGGCCGTAATCGCGAGAATCATCACGATGATTCCACCTAAAGCGACTACGAACTTTTGACGATATTCCTGCATGCTAGCCACCTGACAAATCAAGACCCGTTGCGGAGGAAATCTGTAGCAATTTTTCCTGGATGTCCGAATCATCGGAATAGGCAAACGCGACCTCGTAAACGCCGGGCTTTAGTTTGACGACGCGATAGTCCAGCCCGGTCGTTTTTTGCAGCTGCGACACGAAGCCATCCGCGGCCAGTTTGCTGCGGAAAGGGCTCCAGAATGCAAACCACTGTTGATCAGTGGGTGTCGACACGTCTTCGGTCACCGCCACGGTTTCCGGCTGCACAGTGGACGGTTCTGGCGGCACCTCGGCAATGGCAGCTTCGGATTCAGCATGCGGCGCGGGTTCCGATGCCGGCGGCGGTTCCGGAGGTGGTTCCGGCAGCGGTGCAGCGTAAGTCGGCGCCACGGGTCGCGGCGCCTCTGCAGGTTCCGGTTGCGGGGCCTTTAGTTCCGGTATGCCCAAAACAACGATCAGGAACGAAACTGCAAGCGCAGAGCCCGTCAGAATTCCAATAATTCTAATCATCGCGGCCTCACTACAGCACGTCCTTGACTCTCACAGCACGCCAGTCGACGTATTTCGATGACCGTGCGGTGATCATTGCAAAATCACTCAGCCATTCTCGAAGATCGTCGCCTTCGAGCCCCGGGCGAATCGACGCGGAGCATCGCAATGGCAGATTGTCCATGTGATTGGCAACGCGCCTGGCGAGCGAAGCATCCGATACGACCACGGCATAGTAGGTATCGAGATCCGGTTGCAGCAACCATTCGTAGGTCTCGCTCCAGTTTTGTCTTGCGGTCGTTGTCTTGGCGATGGGAAAACTCAGCAGTTCGCCGCTGCGTACGATATTTGCCTTGGTTCGATCACGGCATTCGGACCCGGCCAGCCGCACGAGCCCATGATTAGCCTGGTGTTCCAGGAAGAAGACTATCGAGTCCGCGTTTGCCCGAGTTTGCAGCATCGAGCATGGCCGCACACCGGTCATATACGTTGCTTCGCGAATGGCTACGCCACCGCCCTTGCATTCGCTCAATGAGGCCGGAGAGGACAGTTGCAGTGAATTGATCAACGAGTCTTTCCCGGCATTCGGTATGGAGATCGATGCCGGCATCACGGTGGCCGCTTGCGTCGTCGCGGGACTCGTTTTCGAATTTGCCAGGTGCGCCGATTGCGTGGCGGGCAATACGATGTAGGCGCTCGCACTAAGAGCCGTGACGTCATCATCTTCATTTTGCGGCGTCACCGTGAGCCAGTAT
This sequence comes from Woeseiaceae bacterium, assembly GCA_013043165.1. Classification (GTDB taxonomy): domain Bacteria; phylum Pseudomonadota; class Gammaproteobacteria; order Steroidobacterales; family Woeseiaceae; genus UBA1847. Next base: position 8,000 of record JABDOQ010000046.1, read on the forward strand.
TGAAATAACACGCCATCGATTTGATGCGCTTTGCCGCTCAACACCGCATTGGTTCGCGTTTCATCATTGCTCAATATGAGTGCCTGGCGGTTTGCGAGATTGTTGCTGATCAGTTCGACTGTTCCGTGCAGGCCGCTCGCCGTTGGTTCCTGGAGATCTGCGGCGACCACGTATTCGTCCGATACGCGCTTTTGCATTGTGCAGGTCAGCTGGTGGGCGAGATGCGCCGCGAGCAGGTCCGTCTGCGCCAGCGTGAACGGTACATCGCGGGCGCCGAGAAACGTCTCGTCGATGCGCGACTGTCGCATCGCCTGGCGTTGGGTCGTGCTGAGCTGTCCTTTCCAGTGCTTGCCGAAACCGGTCACCCAGTTACGGTCCTCCAGGTCCAGTGCACGTACGTTTACCGAATAGCTGCCGTCAAGTTTTTGCGTGAGCTCGATTCCGATGTAGTAGTGCACGTCGTCAAGCGTGCAATCCTGCGGCTGCGAATCGAGCGAATTGCCGCTCCGGCCCTGCTGCCAGCCAATGGCAACGCCGGGTGTTGCCACGGCCGCGGCCAGGATACGATCGCGCAGCGACAGTGCCAGTGCGTTGCTCGCAGAAGCCGGCGCATTGTCGCGCAGTACCACGAACATTACGGTTTCGTTTTTGAAGCGCGGATGTACGATCAGCTGTTGTCGTACGTAAGGTATAAGGTCGCGGTCCAGCCAGCGATCGAGGTCTTTTTCACGCGACTGGGCAACGGCTGGAATGGCCTGCGCAACGAGGACCGTTAGCAGAATCAGGATACGTCGGATCATGAGGCCTCCAATCGGATGTCACCGCTTGCCCCGATAATCAGTGCGCCGCCGCTATGGGCCTGCATGAGATCGTCGAGTTGTGTTTTCAATTTGCCCGGCAAGGTGACGCCCCAGCTGACGGCGTCGGCTGTTATTCCGGTCCGGGTCAGCGCTTCAATCACGGCCGCAGGTACGGTGGCCGCTTCCATTTCGTGAAAAGTATTTGGTACGGATGCGTCCCAGAAACTGATGCGGCTGCTGCTGACGGTCATGCGCTGCGCGCGGTCGCTTTCGATGGCGTACAGACCGACGTGACTTGCCGCGACAAGCCGTGTCAGTACGGCATCGGATTCAAAGCGAAGTGTGAATCCTTTTGCCTCGCTCTCAGCCGCTGGCACCGCTGGCGGCGTTGCTTCCGGTATAGCCGGCGCTGTCGCCCGGACTTGGGGCGCGGCTTTGATCGGGGCGGCCTGTTGTTGGGTCGGCGGGAACTTCGGAATCCACTTTGGTCGCGTCAGCGTTACGGCTTTTTCGACCGGTTTTTCGACCGGTTTTTCGATCGCTTTGGGAAGCGCCGCTTTTGGCGGGCCGGCCGGCTCGGCTTTTGCGGCTATTGGAGCCGGTTCCACCGCTGCGAGTTTTGGCTCGGGCTCGACGGGCGGCGCCGGCGTCATCGGAATGCTCTGCACGAGCGCGAATATTGCAACCAGGCACAGCGAGAGGATTGCCATGAATCTCATGATATCGGTCTGCAGGTCTGCGGCTCCGCCGCCATCCATGTCGGCGGAACGATTGAGAGGGTAGGCTAGTGGTGAGCGCGTCATGGCTTCGCCTCGACAACTTCGGATGCATCGTTGCCATTGCGAAGATGTGTCTCAATTCTCTTCAGGCTTTCGCGCATCTCGGAGGTATCGGCACGCGCAGCCGTGTCGTAGTGCTGCTGCAGCTGTGTACCGAGCGATACAGTTTTGTACACACGCATCACGTATCCGCCAACGCCACCAAAAATAGTGGTGGAGAGCGCCAACAGGATGCCGCCGTCGATCATACGTTCGAGCATTGCGAAAGCACCTTGCTGCAGCGCCGCATGGCGATCGCCGAGCGCAAATATCAATGCGCTGCGCATGCCGATTGCAGTCCAGATAACACCCGTGCCAAAAAACAACGTCGTCCAGATATCGGTGAGGTGATCGAGCTGCACAACCTGGTTGATCGGACGCGCGTTCCCCAGCGCGTCGCGCAGACGCCCAAGAGTGACGAAATAGGCGAGCAACAGTACGGCGAAGACCGGAATAGAGGAGCCGAGATTCGTGTACGCCCAGTGCAGCCACTCGCCGGGGCTGCTGATCGCCGTGTCACTGAAATGAATCACGCCGCTGCGGCTTAACAGGTACAGCGTCGCCGCACCGCCGATCAGGGTGCCGAGCGCGCCGGCGGCGAGCCCTTTGAAGAAGACGAGGCTGCGGCTCATCGTCGTTTAATCGATCTATCGGCTGGCCGAACAGGCGGTGCAGGTCGCCTCGAGCACGAGCTCGACTTCCTGGTACAGCTGGTCAGCACGGTAATAGCCTTCGTTGTCGAGACTGACTTTTAGCAGGCCACGCTCCTTTTCAGACAGTTCGCGCTCCATGTCGAACAGTACTTTCTGCTTATTAGGGCAGGTATGCGAGCAGTTGTTGTAGTCGCCCTTGAGTGACATGAACTTCACGTTGAAGAAGCGATTGTAGTAATCCTCCGCCTGTCGGTTACTGAGCAGCCCCTTGTCGGTGGACCAGACCAGGAACTGGCTAAACTCCCGCTTGTTCTCCGGTTTTGGGTCGCCTTCCGCGATGGTCAGCAGATCGTCATAATAGCGATCGAAGTGCGCGTGACAGCCTTCCAGCAACGATGATTGCGTGGTGCTGATAGCTGAATTGAGATTCTTCGATTGCGGCGCTGCGCAGGTCGGGGCTGTCGATGCACAAGACGCTATGAAGAGGGCTGTCGCGATCAGTCCCGCGACAATAAGCAGCGGATTTCGACTGGCGTTTGATTTCACGGGAATTCTCCTCACTGTACTTTTTTCACTGTTCAAGCGGACTGCGGTAGGCTTGCTCGACGCTGCCTGGCGGTGGGCCGGCAACGAGCGCCTGGCCTTCCTCGTCGCCGAACAGGATGGATTTGACACCGCCAACGACTTCAATCATTTCCGGTGTGATGATGCCGAACGACTGGTTGAGCTGTTCCATAAGCGTTGCACGAGCGATTTCCTGGCGCGTGCGTTGAATCAGCAAACTGGTCTCTTCCATATCGAGGTAGATGTCCGACGCCAGTACCGCAAGCGACTGGTCACCTTTGGCGCCGGACGTAGCGACCAGTTGATAATATTGATTGAAACGTTCACTGAGACGCATGCCTGAACGGCCGCGCAACGTCGGGGAGGACTTGCTTACCGTTTTGTTAGCGTCACTGCCTATCAGCGTTTCCTGCAATGTCCAGGGTGTCATTTTCCGACCGAGCTCGTTGCGCAGACCCTTCTCCAGGCTTAGCCGGGTGTTGTTCACCGTGTGCTCCATGTCCGGCAGCCGCTCATCCATGATGGTGAGCATTTCGAGATAGCTCGCGCCAATCTGACGTGCGAGGCGTTGGCACCCGGAGTCATCTTCGGCGCCGTCGCATTTGCTTTCGTGGTACAGCTCCTGCTGCTGATCGAGTTGGCCAATCACTTCCTGCAATCCGGTTTCCATGTCGCGCGCGACATTGCCGGTTTGACGCAGATCTTCGACAACCGTCGTCGGGAAGAGCCGGATGGTCGGTGTATTGGCTAGCGCTACGCGTGTCGTCAGCGTGGCGACGCTGACGAGCAGGACTGGGATCAGGATTCGGGCGGTCGTATTCATGTCGCGATCCTCGCGGTTGGTGACTGGCTGAGCGGGGTGGCCGCTATCGAGATACGCTAACCGCGAGTCAATGAATGCAGCCTGAACGCCGGCTTTTTGCGACATTCGTGAACTGGGTCACAGGCTGGATGACGCAACCGGGGGATATCCGTACAACTCCCTATTGCATATCGTAATGCGAATCATTATCATTTCAGCCATAGTCACCAATTGGCTGAAACTTCAGTATTTATAGGAACTTATGGAAATCAACGGCAACACGCTCGCGACGCTGAAACGCGGCGAGAAGGGCATCATCCGGTTTGTAGACGCGGCTGATCCGCAGGTGCAGCGCCTGATGGTGCTCGGCCTGGTCGAGGGTGCCGAGGTCGAGCATGCCAGTTCGGCGATCGGTGGCGACCCGATGGAGTTTCGACTGTTTGGTTGCGGTATATCTTTGCGCCAGGAACACGCAAAGTACTTCAAGGTTTCACCTGTAGCGGCTGGTGACTAAACGCTCAGAAATCCGCATTCCCGCCAATGAAATCCCCTTTGCCAAGCGCTCGGACGCCAGCATCGCGGTGGTTGGCAATCCCAATTCGGGAAAAAGCACGCTCTTTAACCGGCTGACGGGTTTAAAACAGCGCATCGGCAACTACCCGGGCGTTACGGTTGAGCGACACATTGGTCTTCTGAAAGTCGACGACAAGGTCATAGAGCTCGTCGACCTGCCCGGCACGCACTCGCTCAGCGCGCATTCCCTCGAGGAACATATTGCCGTCGATGTAATTTTCGGGCGAATGCAGGGGATGCAAAAGCCCGACGGCATACTCGTGGTCCTCGATGCAACCAATCTCTACCAGGGACTGTTCCTGGTGCAGCAGCTGATCGACCTCAAGCTGCCGATGGTAGTCGCGCTGACGATGACCGATGCGGCCGAACGCAGCGGCGTGGGCATCGATATCGAACGGCTGCGACAGGCGCTCGGCGGTGTTCCGATCTACCCGATTGTTGCAACGACAGGTGCCGGGCTGCCGCAGCTTCGCCTGGCGATTGCCGACATGCCGAGTCTCGTTCCGACCGAGAGAATCGTTGTCTGGCCCGAGCTGACCGAAGCGGCCCGCGAACTTTCACATGATGCGCGGGAACCGCTACGTTTTGCGGAGCTTGAACGCTTGTTGATCGATGGACCGATCGATGCCAACCGTGAATTCCTCGAAAAACTCGGCGGCAATGCGCGAGGCAAACTGGAAGCAGTAAGAGATTCGCTGTTCGGCATCGAGCCGCCCATCGCCAAGGATGCCAGGATCCGATATGCCTGGGTCCGTAAAGTACTTGCCGAGGTGCAGCATTCGGCGCCGCCGTTCTACTCCTGGCGGGTGCAGATCGCGGCTTTCATCAACCGGCCGGTTCCCGGAACGATCGGCCTGTTTCTCGTCATGGCGATCGTGTTCCAGGCGGTTTTTGCCTGGGCAACGCCGATCATGGATCTTATTGACGCCGGAGCCGCGGTGTTGGGCGCCAGCGTCACGCAAGCTCTCGGTGAAGGTGCCTTTTCGAGCCTGATCGCCGACGGAATAATCGCGGGCGTTGGCAGTGTCGTGATCTTCCTGCCGCAAATTCTGATTCTGTTTCTCTTCATAATTTTGCTGGAAGACTCGGGTTACCTCGCGCGCGCTGCCTATCTGATGGACCGCGCAATGCGTTCGGTAGGGCTCTCCGGTCAGTCCATTATTCCAATGATCTCGAGTTTCGCGTGCGCCGTGCCCGGAATCATGGCGACGCGTGTAATTCCGAACCGCCGTGACCGAATTGCGACCATCATGGCGGCGCCATTCATGACCTGTTCTGCAAGACTTCCCGTTTATGCTTTGTTGATCGCGGCGTTCGTACCCGCCAGGCAGGTCGGTTTCATGAACCTGCAGGGACTGGTTCTTTTCGGTCTTTACCTGTTTGGAATAGTGGCCGGTATTCTCACGGCCCTGCTGATCCGCAAGACGGCGCTGCGCGGCCCGAAACCATCATTCGCGCTGATGCTGCCCGAGTTCCGGCGCCCCAATTTGCAAACCGTGTTTATTCAGCTGCTGGGGCGTGCGAAGGTGTTTCTTTATCGCGCCGGTACCGTCATCTTCACGGTCGCCGTCATCGTCTGGGCGCTGGCTTACTTCCCGCGTTCAGAGTCGATCGCACCGGCAGTCGAGCGGCAACAGACCATCGCCGCGTATACGTTGTCAGGTGAGGAACTGGCGGCTGAGTACCAGCGAATTGAGAATGTCGCGGCGGCCGCACAGATGGAGCAGAGCTGGCTGGGCAGAGCGGGGCACTTTGTTGAGCCCGCGTTTGCGCCGCTGGGATGGGACTGGCGTGTATCGTCCGCAGTGATCGCCGGATTCCCGGCCCGCGAGGTTGTGATCGCCGTGCTCGGTACGGTTTACGCAGTGGGTGACGAGGCGAATGAAGGAACGTTGTCCGGACGTCTGAAAGCCTCGACATGGCCGGACGGCAGGAAGGTGTTTACGTTGCCGATGGTTATAGGTCTGCTGATCTTCTATGCGTGCTGCCTGCAGTGCGCAGCCACGCTGGCGGTCATTCGGCGTGAGACGAACTCCTGGCGCTGGCCCGTTTTCGCGTGGCTGTACATGACGTCGATTGGCTACCTGGGCGCGCTGCTGGCCTTTCAGCTTGGAAGCGCCTAGAGCTTACACAATCGTCGCGCTGCGTCATCAAGCGTCGCGTCAGCTTTCGCGAAACAGAAACGCAGTCGTGTCCCTGTAATCGGAGTTTCAGAAAAAACCGATAAGGGAATCGATGCGACGCCGATCTCCCGGGTCCATTTCTTCGCCAGTGAGAGGTCGTTTTCCTGGCTTATTTCGCCGTAGTCGACGATCTGGAAGAAGGTGCTGCGTGCCGGCCTGAAACGAAAGCGCGAACCCTCCAGCAGGCGGCAAAAGCGATCGCGTTTATCTTCGTAGAACGCAGGCAGATTGGCCGCGAAGTCCGGGTCACTGATCAGAAAATCGGCAATACCATGCTGCATGGGCGTGCTGACCGAAAACGTCGTGAACTGGTGTACTTTCCGGAATTCGGTCGACAGTGCAGCGGGAGCGATGCAGTACCCGAGCTTCCAGCCGGTAGCGTGATACGTCTTGCCAAATGATGCGACGACCAGCGATCGTTCCCGGAGTTCGTCATGGCCCGAGAAGCTCTGATGCTTTTCTCCGTCGAAGACTATGTGTTCGTAGACTTCATCTGAAAGCAGCAAGCAGTTTGTGTCTCGCACAATGTCCGCGAGCTGGTCGAGGTCATCGGAAGTAAGAATTGCACCCGTCGGATTGTGCGGGAAGTTCATGACGATCAGGCGCGTCTTGTCGCTAATCGTATCTTTTAGGCATTGCCAGTCCATGCCGAAGTCGTGACCGTTATCGGCGATCAGTAATGGAACGTGCCGCGTGATACCGCCGGCCAGCGTGACAGCAGGTTCGTACGAGTCATAGGCCGGATCGACGACAATGACTTCGTCACCGCGATGCACCACGGCCTGGATCGCGCTGAACAGTCCCTCGGTTGCCCCGGTGCATACGGTTATCTCGTTGTCTACGTCGACAGCACGGCCATGCAGGCGCAGCGTCATTTCTGCAATTGCGGCCCGCAAAGCGGGAATGCCGGCCATTGGAGCGTACTGGTTCGCGCCGTGGTTCAGGTGGTAGCTGATTCGGTCCGTCAGGGCTTTTGGCGGCTCGAAACTCGGGAATCCCTGTGCAAGGTTGATCGCGCCCACGTCATTCGCGAGTTGACTCATGACCGTGAAGATCGTGGTACCGACGTCGGGGAGTTTGCTGGCTAGGCTGCGATTCATTTGACGGAGTGTATGCGATAAGCACCATAATGGGGACATTCTTAATTTAACGTATTAATACGTTAAATTAAGAATGTCCCCGTTGGTGTCGAGGAGCTTTCATCGGCTGGAGTTTTTCATACGTCAAACATCGCCACGCCCATTCCAATGGGCCGAATTGATATCGGCCAAGCCACCAACGCGAATAAAAAAATTGAAATATGATTATTGCGACAACAAGTAACATTTGTGATGCTCGCGAGATCTCGCCAAATAGTCCACCGGCATATCCGTAGGAGATCGTGGTCAGAATCACCGAGTGCACAATATAATTCGTCAAAGCCATTCTTCCCATTGGCGCAAAGCTACCCAATACTTTCGACCAACGCAGCGAGCCCAACAGCGTGATAATCAATCCCAGGTAGCCGGCCGCCATTGCGTATTGACCAAGAAAAAATAATGTTTCCCCCGTACCGCGCAGTACGAAAGACTGCTTGGCCGCAGGATGTTGTATGACCAGCAAAGCTGCGATGGTAAGGGCCAGCCCAAAACTCATGCCAATCCAGGCCATCGGTCGGAACAGATGGTCATATTCTCTGTGGTTCCTTACTATGCCGCTGGAGACAAACCAAAAGCCCAACAGAAATACAGGCAACAAGACGAACACGGCAAGAACAGGGGTCAATAACAGCATGAAACCTGCATAACGAAGGCGAAATTCGGTGGCCCGCCAAAAAGAATCTTGAGTCAACGCGGCGAGTTCGATTTTTTCCTCTGCATTCCTCTTTCCTTTTCTTTCTGCGATTTCTCGTACTCTTTTCTCGATGCTTTGTTCTTCAGTTAGTTCGGCGCCCGGTTCCGTCGAATCTTGCGGTTCAGCGGGTTCAGACCGTGATGCCATCCGGGCTGCAACCATTTGAGCGATAGCCTGGTCGTCCTGCCACTGCTTCTCCAGTTTCGCATGGTCAAAACCCAGGGCAAATCCCGTTGCTGCCAGCGCTGACAGGACAAATGGAGCGGACAACCAGATCAAAGCAATTCTCAACGTCGATCGTGGATTGTCAAATCTACTGAAATATTTCGTGCGTAACAGGTAGATCCATCCCATGAGCAGCAAACCGGCGAAAGCATAGTCATGCAAAATGTCCCCGCCCCAAATGAAAATCATGTGCAGCATGCCGATGAGAAACAACACCAACATGCGTCGACGAAACCACGCAAAGAATGGTCTGCCAGCTTCCTTCGCACGAATTAGCATTACAGCGAAACCCATGCCGAACAGCAACGCGAACAGTTTGTAAAACTTCCCTTCAACGAAGCAACGTATCAGCCAACCGACCGCGTGATCCAGGCCGGTCAGGCTCTCATCAAAGTGGCCGATACCTGAAAAACTGCGGTGAAACCACTCGATATTCATCAAGAGAATACCGATTATCGCGATGCCCCTGAGAATATCCATCGCGTCGATACGCTCTGACCGCGTGACTGGATTCAGATCGATATTGTTTTTGGTCATGCCCGAAGTGTAGCGCAGCGCCGCTGGACGAACACTGAGAGCAACATCGCCAGTTGGAAGTGGCCCGCCACCATCTGTAATCGCCAACTGGGTGGGCACCGATGTTTTCATCTGTGTCGCCGCGCTTGTCGTCGGCGAGAGCACCAGAAACGATCAAAAACAAAGCGGGAAATACCGCGGCGTTTGCCGTGATCCGGGTGTATCCGAAAGGCAGCTTCGGCACCGCACGATCAGGATTATGGAAAAAGTGAGAAGCGGGTCACATCCTGGCCAAAAAACGACGACGATATGTGATGCAAATCGGCGTGATTTCCTCGGATTCTCAGTAACTTAAGCGTTCTCTCCCGACAGGGGGGGGAATCGATGCCAGCAAGCGAATGACAGGGCCCGCAGGTGGCTTTGCCCGGGCGCCTGATTGAGCTACCGACGGATTGAAACTGAGACCAGTCAATTGCCAATTTCGGCCGACAACAAGAGGCTCCTGACCCCGACAGCAAGGGTCCCATGGTGGCTGAGCGTTCTTCGTTCAGCGGCGATTGCCTTGTTTCTGTGCGGTGGAGCGGTGCCTTTGGCGAGCGCCGCGACTTTTACGGTTACGAAAACAGCCGACACCAATGACGGCACGTGTGACGCCGATTGTTCATTGCGTGAAGCGATCACTGCGGCAAACGCGCTGGGCGGATCGCACATGATTGCATTCAACGTTCCGTCGGGTGGCCTTACCGGTGGCGTTGCGGTTATCACTCTTGCTTCCGCACTGCCGCCTCTGACGCGTAACGGCATCACGATCGACGGTACGACGCAGACCAGTAACCAGGGAAATACGAATCCATCGATCTTGGGTGCCGGCGGCACGGTCGGCGTCGATGGGCTGTTTTTGTCCCAGGTCGCTGGACCGGAAGTCGAAATCAGGGCTGGCGCAACGATTGCGAACGGTCTGCACATTCAAGCCAACAACGTCGTCGTTCGCGGGCTGGCCATACTCGGTTTCGGCGCCGCAAACGGGGAGGCCGCCATCCGTGTCGAGAACCTCAGCGCTCTTATCGAGAACAACGTGCTCGGCTCGACTGCGATCGCATTTAGCGATCCAGGCGTTGCGTTGCGCAACTACGCAGGCGTCGAATCGGTCGGTGGATCCAGCGGCACGATTCAGAATAATGTGATCGGCTTCGGCCACCGGGGAGTTTTTCTGACCACCGGCTCTTCCGGTTGGACCATCAGCGGCAACGAGATCAGAGATAACGATCTGGCATCGACCGATGGCGATGGAATAGCGATCGCGGACTCATCAAGCAATACGATCGTAGGCAACCTGATCACCGGCTCATCCAGTCAAGGCCTGGTCGTTACGAACTCGAGCTCGAGTAACTTCGTCAACAACACCGTGATCGGCAACGGTGTTGGATCGACGACGGCGGTAGGTCAATCGGCTGGCATTACGATGCGATCCACGGCGACTTCCACGACGATTGATCGTAATATCATTCAGTCGAACTACGGCGCTGGAATCCAGGTCAATGACGGCGCGACGGGCACGACCATAACGCGCAACTCTTTCGCCGATAACGGCACAATCCTCGCGAGAGATCTTTCGCTGCCGACTGACCAGATTGGTATCGACCTTAATGTGGCTGGCGATGATAATAATTTTGGTACTCCAAATTATTTTTCTGTCAATACCGGCGCGGACAGTCTCCTCGATTTTCCAATCCTCGAGTCAGCAATAATCTCTGCTGGCAACCTGACATTGACTGGCTGGTCGAAACCCGCTGCGACCATCGAATTATTCATCGCAAACGTCGACCCCTTTGGGTTCGGCGAAGGCGAAACGTTTGCCGGCACCTTTGTAGAGGGCTCGATTGTTGCCCCGGTCGATGCGGACCCGACTGTGACGCCCTACAGCGGTCTAATTAACGGCCTGGACCAGGGAAGCGATACGACAAACCGCTTCAGTTTTACGGTGCCGCTGCCGGCTGGCGTTGCCGATGGAACATTTCTGACATCGACAGCATCCGTTGGTACCGATACGTCCGAATTCAGCGGCGTAGTTGCCGCCGTTGCCGCCTCAACGATTTCCGGTCGCGTATTCGAAGACGCCGATTTCGCCGGCATCGCTACAGACTACAATGCTGTCACTGACGACGTCGCGCTCGCCAATGTCGACGTCGAGCTCTACAGTGACGCCGACGCCTATATCAGTTCGACAACCACCGATGGCAGCGGCAATTTCTCATTCGCGGGGATCGCCAACGGTACCTATAAGGTTAGAGCCCGCACGGCTACGATTGGCGACTCGAATACGCCTCCAAGCGGTGCGTTCAACGGCGCCTGTGGCATAACGGACCCTGTGAGCGGTCCTGGCTGCGTCGTCCCCGAGCTGACATGGGCCAATGGTGCCGCCGCTTATGGCGGCCAGTCTGCCACGGCGGACGACACCTCAACCAACAATAATGCCGGGCCAGGTGACACCTGGACCAGCGTCGTCATCGACACGGCCGACGTTGCAAACGTGAACTTTGGCTTTGCCTACAACCTGATTGCCAATACCAACAACGCGGGGCAGGGCTCGCTGCGCCAGTTCGTCGACAACGCCAACGAGATTGGTAGCGCGGGCGGCACGACCGCGAATAGCAGTGAATTTCGCATTCCGCTGTCGGACCCGAACTACAATGCCGCTTTGGGTGCGCACACCATTACGCTATCAAGTGCGTTGCCGTTGATTACCGACAGTCAAACGGTCATAGACGGGCAGACCCAGACCGACAATGTCGGGAGCACGAACGCGGCAGACTTTACCCACCCCTTCTACGGCGCCGCCAAAACCGTCGGAACTGGCGTTGATGGTATTGCGGGTACGGGAGATGAATTCACTTTGTCTGCCTACCCGAATCCTGAAATCGAGATCAACGGTAACGACGTTGGCTCCATATTCCGGTTGACCGCGGATGCAGGCGTCGTCAAACGCCTGGCGCTATACAACTCGTCACCGGGTGAAGCTGTACTCATCTCAGGCGGCAACGCAAACCTGGTTGAGGAAAACTACGTGGGCACTCGTGCAGATGGCAGCGACCCTGGTTTGGGGCTAAGGCTGCAGCATGGCCTTGAAATTACGGGTGGCTCGGGAATTATTCGCAACAATGTCGTCGCCTTTTCCGAGGCCGGCGGCAGTCTGCTCGCATCGACCGTTACGATCTCCGGCAATGACTACCTTTCAAACGCGCTACAAAGCGCGTCCGGCGACGCTGTGAGCACAGAAACATCAAGCGGACAGGCCATTGCCATCCGCGACAATCGATTCCACGACTCGTCGGCTTACGGTATTGAATCCTGGAATGCCCAGGGTCCGTTCACGATCGAGAACAACACGGTTTCGGACTCGGGCAATGGCGGTGGCCTGGAGATTGGTGGAATCCGAATCTTCGGCGCCAACAGTACGGTTCGCTACAACATAGTTACCGCATCGGTTGGTGCCGGCATCGTCATTGCACAAACCGGCGCATCCAATTCGCAAAACTTGCTATCTCGAAACTCGACTTTCGCAAACGGCGGTCTCGGTATCGACATTGAAGCCACAGACTTCGTGTCTCCCGATGGCGACGGCGTTACACCGAACAATGGCGCGATGGATGCGGGTTTGCCGAACAACGGAATGGACTACCCGGTCCTAACAGTGTCAACCCTGAGCGGCAGTACCCTGCACGTTGAGGGCTACGTAGGCACATCTGCTACCAGGATCGCAGCTGTACACACCTTGGAGTTCTACAAAGCGGCCGACGACGGCAACAACGATGGCGAGATCGAGCTGGGAGATACACTAAACGTCGCCCATGGTGAAGGACAGACCTACATAGATTCCTGCTCTACGGCAGCCACCGGCAATTTCATTTGCGATCTTACAGTTCCGGTTTCCGTATCGCTGTCTGTCGGCGAAGACATAACAGGGATTGCCTACGATACAAATGGCAACACATCGGAATACGGCGCCATTTCAGCTGTTGCGAGTCCTGCTGTCGCTATATCGGGCACCATTTTCGAAGACATCGATGGCAACGTGCTGGACGGCGCCGAGACCATCGGTGATACGGCAAATCCTGTCGTCAGCGGCGTGGACGTCTATCTTTATCTTGACGATGGCGGCACACCGGGTCTACCCGATGCAACGGACACGGTCCAGAACGGTGGTGTACCCGTGGTGACAAATGGTTCCGGCGTTTTCACGTTTCCGGGTATTGCCGATGGAAGCTATTGGGCCGTCGTCGATTCCCGAACGGTCTCGCCAGCAGCCGGTGTTCATCCGTCATACCTGGCGACGACGCCGTGGTCGGAACAGACCTATGGCCCCGATTTGGGCTGGTGTGCCGACGGTACGGGCGGCACCAGCGAGCGGGCTGGTCCCGGACCCTGTTTCGGCGGCGTCGATGGCGCCACCGCGGACGATGCGTCTGCGCTGACGACTTCCGAGCACATTGCACGCGTGGTGGTCTCGGGCGCCGCAGTCTCCAACGTCGACTTCGGTTTCAGCTATAACGTCGTTACCAACGTCGAGCCGGCTGGCAACGTCAGTCTTACGGCGAATACCTACCAGGGCTCGATTGATCAGTTCGTTCGCAACGCCAACTCCGTTAACGGTGCCAACGCCATGCGGTTTGTTCCCGCCGTGCCGACGAATGCGTCTGGCGGTGGGGGCGCATGGTGGCAGATCGACTACACGGGCAGCATCATCGGCGAGACAATCACCAATACACACGACGCCAATACCAGTATCAACGGAAGCGCCTTCGATCTGGCGGATGGAGTGGCCATTCGTAATACCAACCCGGGTAATCTCGGCGCCAATGCTGGCGGCGGCCTGACCGCCGGTGTCGACGACGTGGCGCTTCCGCAGGTGGCGCGCCCCGAACTCGAAATCATGCGCTCCGACCCGGCCGTTGGCGTCGCATTCTATTTCTACTCCAATAGCTCGACCGGCCAGGTTCCAGACAACTTCGCGGTTCGCGACGTCGCCACGTGGGGTTTTGTCGGCGGCGTTGGCATGACCGGAATTGCCGGCTTAAGACCGTCCGGCGTCGTGGTCGAGCGCAACGTTGTCGGTTCGGGCCCCGATGCTTTTTCCGATCCGGCAATACCAGGCACTTTACGCGGCGTCGCGCTTCTGAATACCGACGGTGCGACGATTCGCGACAACCTCATCGGCTTCGTTGACGCCAACGGCATCACAGCCTCGGCCGTGACCGGCACAACCATCAGGGGTAACGAAATTCGCGAGGCGGCACAGGTTGATAACGTGGCTGACGGTATTAACTACGGCGCCAGCAGTACTACCGGAACCATCACTGCGAATCTTATCGCCGATGCCGGTGGCATGGGAATCGACGGTACCGCTTCAGGGAATATCGTGGCAAACAACACGGTTACCGGATCGGGACAGCTTGGCGTTCAAACCGCGGGCATACGTCAAACGGGAAGCGCCAATACGATCCGCCGCAACGTCGTAACCGGAAGTGCCGGCCCCGGTATCATCGTGCCAGACACGGTCAACGCCATTTCGATCACCGAGAACCACTTCGGCAGCAATGGCTCGATCGCAATCGATTCGGTTGATGCGGGCGGCGACACGGCTGTCGGTGATGGCGTAATGCTCAACGACGGTGGCGTCGACGCCGCCGACGGTAACGACGGCCTCGATTTTCCTGTCATCGACAGCGCCGTACTCAGCGGTGGCAATCTGACCGTCACCGGATTTGCTCGCGCCGGAGTAACGATCGAATTTTACGAGGCAGTCGCCGCTGCAAACGACAACAACGCTTCGGGCAATCCGCATGGTGAAGGCGTCCTTTACCTGTTCACGTCGACCGAAGGCGTTGCGGACGCGGATGCGACGACCGGCGCATCCTATACTGACCCCGGTTATGGCACGGATCCGGACGTCAATCGATTCAGCTTTACGGTTCCCGCACCTGCCGCGCTTGCAGTCGGCGAAGACATCAGTGCTATCGCGAACCTGGCGGCGAATGGTAGCTCCGAGTTCGGACCGAACTTTGCCGTTACCGGCGCACTCACCACGATCGCCGGCACAATCTTCGTCGATGAAGCCGGCGACGGCCTGGCCGATGGTCCGATCGGTCCCGCACCGAACGCTTTCGAAAGCGGGGCGCGCATCGAGCTTTTCCGGGCCGGGCCCGATGGCAATCCGGACGGCGGCGACGATACCTATGTGACCTTCACGACCTCATCGGCCGTTGACGGCAGCTATACGTTCACGGGACTGTCGCCCGATACCTACTATGTAACCGTTGATTCCCAGGGTGTCGACGACGGTCCATATAACGGGGCCTACACCGCCACCGACACCTGGGCCGAGCAAACCTATGGCCCGATCGGTGCGGCGAGTTTCGACGGTGTATCCACATGGACGTATGCAGCATCGGCGGGAGCATTCTATGGCGGCGCCCGATGGGATGTATCCGACGATCACGTGCCGACAAATTCACTGCCGACGGGCGAACATATCGCGGCCGTAGACACGACTGGCGGCAATGTCAGTAACGTCGACTTCGGATTCAGCTTCAATGTAGTAACGACGACACGCGGCGGCAACGGTGCCCAGGATCCGGGTGCTGGCGCTGGCCAGCGCACGGTACAAGGCTCTCTGCGTCAATTCATTACAAACGCGAACGCCCAGTCCGGTGCAAACGCCATGCGGTTTGTGCCGGCTGCGCCGGCCAATGCGTCCCTGGGCGGCAATAGCTGGTGGCGTACCTCGATCACGGCGCAACTGCCGAACATTGAGGATGCTGCGACCACGATTGACGGCAGTGCTTACAACCCGGCCAACGGCGTCACGCCATTCAACACGAACACTGCCGCGATTGGCGCCGGCGCTGCCGTTGGCGTAGCGGGCACATTCAATACGCCGTTGCTGGATCCGGAGCTCGAGATCCAGGGTGACAACATCGTCAACAACGGTCTCTTTGTACTGGCGGGCGCCGACAATAGCGCCATTCGCAACCTTGCAATTACGTCGTTTGCCCAGGCAGGCATCAGGCCGGCCGGCTCAGCGCCGGATTTCCTCGATACTCTGGCGATCGAAAACAACGTCATCGGTACAAGTCCCGCGTCATTTGCCGACAACCCGGCCCTTTTCGTAGGGCGCGCCATCGTTGCAAGGGATCTCGACAACAGCACGATTCGCAACAACCTGATTGGCTGGACAGGCTGGGGCATCCAGTTCGATTTCGACAATGAAGATACGCTCATCGAAACGAATGAAATTCGCGGCGCCGATACCTGGGGATTGTACTTGCGCGGCGTCGCTTCAACGGGACAACAACCCGAGCGGCTAACGGTGCAGGGCAATCTCGTCGAAAATAATGGCAACGACGGTATTTATACGACCGAAAGCCTGAGCAATTTCGTCATTAATCAGAACTCGGTGCGGTCCAACGCGACCGGCATACGTCTTTGGGGTGCAAACAACAGCGTAACCGGCAACGTCATTACCGACAATGCGGGCACCGGGCTGCTACTCACGGGAGACGGTTTGCCCAGCTATGCGGCACCCGCGGCCAACCTGATCTCGCAGAACATTTATGGCAACAATGGCCTGCTGGGCATCGACCTGGTCGAGACCGGCACCGACCAGGACGGCGTCACGTTAAACGACAACGGCGATGTCGACCTGGGTGCGAACGAGTTGCTGAATTATCCGATCATCGTATCGGCTCAGATTGCAGGCCCGGACCTGGTCGTCAGCGGGTTTGCGGCCGCGGGCAGCAATATCGAATTCTATATCGCGGACGCCGACCCGAGCGGATTCGGCGAAGGCGTGACCTACCTGTTTAATGCGTTCGAAGGGTCCGGTGCAGACACGGATGCGACCTCTGGCAGCTACGGTCCGGGCCCCATCAACGGTCTTGCACAAGGTACCGATACGGCCAATCGCTTCACGTTTACCGTTCCGACACCAGGTGGAGTAGGTGTTGGCACCGATCTGACCGCCACCGGAACGATCGCGGGCGCTACGTCCGAATTCAGCGGCAGGACTACAGTCAGTAACGATTCGGACCTGGTTACAACCAAGGTGCTGGATCCGGGTACGCCCGGGCCGTTCGCCGAAGGAGACGCCGTCACCTATCTGCTAACGGTAACCAACACTGGCCCCGCCCAGGCGACAAACGTTACTGCCACCGATACCTATCCGGCCGAGCTGACGCTGGGCGTGCCCGTGCCAAGCGCACCGACCACCTACGATGCGGGGACGGGCGTCTGGACGATTGGCACTTTAAGCAGCGGCGCAAGTGCAACGCTGTCATTGCCGGGCACCATTAATGCTGGCACCGCAGGTGACGTGATAACCAATAATGTCACTGCTGCCAGCGGCGATCAGGCGGATCCGACCACAGTTGGCGATGATTTGAGCGAAGCGTTCGCCGTGTTGCCATTTCTCAGCATCAATGACGTTGCTCAGATCGAAACAGACTCCGTTCCAGGCACGACAACGTTCACATTCACGGTAAGCATCAATCAGGCGATCGGTAACAACGTTACGTTCGACTTTGACACGGCGGATGGTACCGCCACCGTTGCCGACAGCGACTATGTCGCGATTTCGGGCGGAAGCGGGACAATCCTCGCGGGTGCTACTACGACAACGATCGATGTAACCGTCAACGGTGACGATGGCATCGAAGCGAATGAGACGTTTTTCGTCGACATCAGCAACGTTGTCGGTGCGGCCGTCACGGACGCGCAGGGCCAGGGTACGATCAACAACGACGACGGCGCCGCTACCGTCAGTATTGCTGCGACGACAAACGGCGCAGAAAGCGGCCCTGTTGACGGGCTATTCACCGTCACGCAGAGCGCGACGACCATCAATGACACGGTCCTGACCTACGTGGTTGCCGGCAGTGCAACCAGCGCAAGCGACTACGCGGCACTCAGCGGAACGGTCACGATCCTGGGCGGCGCAACTACCGCGACAATCAGCGTGCCTGTGATTGACGATGCAATCGCCGAGGGCATCGACGAGACCGTCATAGTGACACTAAGCAGCATCAGCGCCAGCGATCCCGGTGTCAGCATCGCGGCGAGCCCGCTGGACACGGCATCGCTCACGATCGCCGACAATGACAGCGATCTCGTAACGACAAAATCCGTCAGCGACGTCGCACCGGTTGAAGGCGACTCGATTATTTACACGATTCTGGTGGCCAATAGTGCTGGTGTGCAGGCAACCAACGTAAGCCTGACCGATTTGCTGCCTGCCGGAGTCACTTACGTCAGCGACGACAGTGGCGGCAACTACGAAAGTACAACCGGCGTGTGGAATATCGGCACACTTGATAGCGTTGCGCCAGGCAATGTCGCGACGTTGAATATCACGGCCACCGTTGATTTGGGTGCAGGCGCATTGGCGCAGCCGATCACGAACACAACAACGGCGGCGACAGGCGATCAGCCGGATCCGGATACGGCTACCGACAATCTCACCGCAGATATCACGGTCAACTACAACGCCAACCTCGTTACGACCAAGACCGTTGATAACGCGTCTCCGCAAGCCGGCGATACGATCATCTACACGCTCACCGTGGTTAACAACGGCCCGGCACCGGCGAGCAATGTCAGTTTGGCTGATGTTCTTCCGGCGGGCGTAAGCTACCTCAGTGACGATAGTGCTGGTGCATACGACCCTGTTGCCGGCGCGTGGACGATAGGCAGTATTGCGAACGGGGCGACCGCAGCGCTGAATATTTCGGCGATTGTTGACAACGGTGCCGGACTGTTGCCGCAGCCGATAACGAATACAACGACGGCGGCTAGTGGTGATCAGACGGACGCCGATAACACAGGCGACGATCTGGCTGCGGATATCGTAGTCGACCTGATCGATCCGAACCTGATTCAGCTCAACAAAACAGTTGGCCGTGATCGTGCCAACGTCGGTGAAATCGTTGCCTACAGCGTCGAGATTCGAAACACGACAGGCAACGCGATCGCCGCCGTGCAAATCAGCGATTCACCGGCGCGCGGCTTCAAATACGTGCCAGGCAGCGCGCAGCTGAACGGTATATCGATTGCCGATCCCGCCGGCGGCTTACCGATTGAGTTCGATACCGGGGTACTGCCCGGATTCGTTGATAGCGACGGCAGCGGCTCAGCGGACCCCGGCGAACCCGGCTACGCGATACTGAGCTACCGAATGGTTGCCGGCGCTGGCGTTGCGCCAGGAATCTGGACGAATACTGCGATCGCAACCGCCACTTGCGACGTGTGTTTCGTCTCGAATATTGCGACGGCGGATATCGAGATTGTCCAGGACACTTTGTTTGATCTGGGTACGATCATCGGCAAGGTATTTTACGATGCCGATGGCGATGGCTGGCAGGACTCCGGGGAAGCAGGCATCGAAGCGGCGATGGTTGCACTGGACGACGGCACGTATGCGCTGACTGACAGATTCGGGCGCTACCATTTCCCGGCCGTGAAGCCCGGGCAGCGCTTGCTGAAGATCAATCTGAACAGCCTTGCAGGTCGAGCAAGGGCCACCAGGGGCACGACTCGCATCGTAAACGTGACGCCCGGCCTAATGGCAAAAGCCAACTACGGCGTCGTTCTCGACACGGTCGATGCGGCTATCGGCGACGATGGCCATTTGGGCATCGCGGTGGATACAGAGACGATCCATCCTCCGCTGTTAATTAACGGCAGTACAGTCATGCCGAGTCTTCTCGTCAACGGAGAGCCGGTGGCATTGGCCTCGGCCGACGTGCGGCTTGGCAGGCAAAAGCTTCAGGACGTGGTCGAGTTAAGCGGTGGCCGATTAGCGCAACCTATCCGGTTCATCACCAACGTTGGTAGCGATGCTGAGGTCAGGCGATGGACGCTGAAAGTGTCGGGAACAAGCGACGAGACAGTGAAAAGCTGGAAAGGCAAAGGTGCCCCGCCCGAATTCATCGAGTGGGACGGCATGCGCAAAAACGGCAGGCTTATTCATGGCGGAGGCGTCTACACCTATCACCTCGAGCTGAGTACCAGCGATGGCCAGACTGTGAGCAGCAGCCATCGCCTGTTCGGCGTCAATCGCAGCAATTCGATCTCGCTGAATCTGGCCGGTGGTGCATTCATTAGCGGTTCACACGCACTGACGAACGCCGCGAAAGGCCTGCTAAGCGATACAGCAGAAGCTATTCGTGCCTACCCCGACGAGATCGTCGTAATCAGCGGTCATACGGATTCCGTTGGAACCGCCGAGAGCAATATGGCGCTCGCGGAGCGTCGAGCCCGGGCAGCGTACGACTACCTGCGTAAAGAAGAGAGTTTACCTGAGGAACAATTTGTCATTCAGGCATTCGGCGAAACCAGACCGATCGCAGGCAACGACACGGGCTGGGGTCGTGAGCTCAACCGGCGCGTTGAGATCTCTGGCGACCTCAACAGCATCGAGCGTGCAAAAAACTATGATCCGTATCGTCAGCCACCGGTTGTCAGGATCAACTCGAAAGAGATGGCCGTCGATGCCAGCGGTGCATTCCGTGGCAAAGTTGAGCTGGAACCTGCTGAAGAAACACTGAGAGTCCTTCTCGGCACATCCGGGGGAAGCAGCGTCGAAGCAACGGTGCGCCTGCCGACCCTCGAGATCATTTCGCCACAGGGACGGATCTCGGTACCGGTTAACAGTGACCGAGCTGACACCGCGCGCTTTGATAGCAGCGATGAGCGGACACTCCTGCACACTGAAGTACTCGGTCGAACCGAGCCTGAAAACACGATCGAGCTGAACGGCGAAGCACTCGATATTGACGATAATGGACTGTTCCTGACGACGCTGCCGCTACGTACAGGTGAAAATGTCTATGGCCTGGTGGTGCGAAATCCGACCGGAATACTCCGTATCGCAAACCTCAAGTTGACGCTCGATGAGGCCAACCTCGCTACGCCGGAGTTCTTCATCGAGCCGATTCCACAGCTAGCGCTGCAGCTGCCGCCGCCCGGCATTCCCATGACGAATGCAAATCTGGTTGTTCCGGGGACGACGGTTCCGGGCAATCGTGTCTTCATTAACGATCGCGAAATCGAGGTGGGTGCGGACGGCAGCTTCTCAGCGATGGTTGCGCTCGAGCGAGGCGAGAATCTGTTTACCGCACGCGTCGTTGATGCGGACGGTCATTCGGGTGAAATCGAGCAGCGCTTCAGTTACAACGGCGATCCCTTGTTCTTTATGGCGCTAATCGATGGCACCGTTAGCAAACTCCAGACCAGCGGGAATCTCGCCGCAGCTGGAAAGGTCAAACGCGAAGAGACGATATCGGAGGGACGAATCGCGTATTACCTGAAAGGACACGTGCTTGGGAAATACCTGCTGACATCGGCTTTCGACAGCGGGCAACAGGAGTTCGGCAAGATCCTCTCTGACCTGACTGCACAGGACAATGATCGATTATTGACCAACCTCGACCCTGATACGCTGTACCCGGTATACGGCGACAGCAGCACACTGGTTTACGACGCTCAGTCGCAAGGCAAATTCTATCTTGCGCTCGAGAGTGACGCCTTAACGGCACTCGTTGGCAACTACGCGTTGAATTTTACTGATACGGAACTCGCTAGCTACCAGCGCACGCTGTATGGCGCGTCTGTTGCCTATCAGTCGGCGGCCAAAGACGCAGCGGGCAACCCCAGAACCAAAGTGCAGGCCTTCCACGCCAATATCGCACAGGCGCATGTGCGCGATGAAGTCAGGGCGACCGGTGGATCGCTTTATTACCTTAGCCGGCGAGACGTTATTGAAGGTAGCGAGCACATCAGCGTCATTGTCCGGGATCAGGATTCCGGGCTCGTTCTGCGTCGCACGGCGTTACAGCAAGGACTGGATTACAGCATCGACTACGTGGACGGTCGCTTACTAACGAACCGCCCAATATCCAGCTTTACGGAGGATTACTCTTTAATTGAAAGCGACCTGCTGGGCGGCAGTGCCGTATATCTGCAAATCGACTATGAAACGGCCCTCGGGGGATTCGAGCAAACGGCCTCGGGTGCACGAATCAGGCAGGGTCTCGGTGAACGCCTGGCCGTTGGTGTGACGGCGGTCGATGAAGACCAACTTGGCGGTCATTACTCGCTACAAGCTGCAGACGCAGAGCTAAGACTCGGCGAGAATTCACGGCTCATCGCCGAGGTCGCTGCCAGTGAAGGCAATAATTCGATCGCAAACGTCAGTGTGGACGGCGGCCTGACCTATCAGACCGTAGCTCAAACCGCGGGCAGCAGCGGAGACGCTTACAAGATCGCGGCTGAGATCGATATTGGCGAATGGTTTGGCGCCGAAGATCGGCTGCTGTTGAACACCTACTTCAAGCACCTCGATACCGGATTTTCAGCCAACAGCGTCGGCAACGAGCAAGGTTCCGAAAAACGCGGCGTGGCGGCAAGCTGGAAGATCAGCGATGCCACATCGGTGACGGGCCGTTTTGAACAACAGACGAATCTGTTGGACGATAGCGAGAATACGCTGGGCACCGTGCAATGGAATCTCATTCGCAAGCAATGGGGACTGGCGGCAGAAGTCGAAGATCGCGAAGGTTTCGCCGGTGAATCGACGCTGGCGGCCATGCGTGCGAACTACCGTTGGACCGACGCGCTGAGTACGTCGATCCTGCATCAGCAAACGCTTGCCGGCATTGACAATGACCGGTCGACCCTGGGCGTTTCTTATCGCGCCAGCGACATGTTGACCCTCGATGCCAGCGCGACCCATGGTACCAAAGGCGACTCGGCCAAGCTTGGCGCACAGATGAATTGGCGCGGAAACCGTCTCTATTTCGCACAGCAGTTCAACGATCTCGAGGAGAGCGGGCTCACTACGAACCGCCTCGTTGGCGCCGAAGCGCCGTTCGGAATGGACGGCGCCGTCTACAGCGAGTACCACTGGAGCCGGCTGCCCAATGGCCGGCAAGGCCAGGCACTGTTCGGCGCCAGGCAGCGTTTCCAGGCAATGGACGGCCTGCGGATTGAAATATCCGGCGAGCACAGCGCTGAGAATGCTGTAACCAACAACACCGGCGAGCGCTATGCGCTGTCGATCGGTGCGACGTTCGATAACGCCAGGGGCATTACATTGGCCACGCGAAACGAGTACCGCAAAGACAGCCGCTCGATCGCCAGTGAGCAATTCATCTCGGCGAGCCACCTTAAGCTCGCGCTCAGCGATGACCTCGCCGTGCTCGGTAACTATCGGTTCAGCAAGAGCGAGTCAAGTGCCCAGGCTGACCGAAATATCGATTTTACCGAAGCCAGCATTGGCCTAGCGTATCGCCCTGTCGAGCACGATCGCCTGAACCTGCTGACTCGTTTCACACGGCTCAACAACACGCCTACGGAATTCCAGACCGCAGGAGCGTTTGGCGGATTAACCAGCGATATTTTTGCCGTCGACTGGTCGTACCAGCTCACTCACGGCATCGAATGGGTAGGAAAGCAGGCAATGCGTTGGAGTGATAGCGACGACGACCCGACGTATGAGCGCTCACGCACGTCGCTGTCGGTACAGCGGCTGAACTGGAGCATGCCAAAAGACCTGCTTTTTGGCACTGAGTATCGCGTGATAGATCAGAACATTTCCGACGATCGCCGCACAGGTTTCGTCACCGAGCTGATGTGGGAGGGACTCGATCCGCTGATCCTCGGCCTTGGCTACAACTTCTCCGACGTATCGGATAGCGCGTACGTTGACTACGACTTCTCAACGCAGGGCCCGTTCTTTCGACTGCAAGGAAAATTCTAATGGCTGTTGTTGCCGAATCACTGAGAGAGCCCGCGCGGCTTCCGCCCGACGAGCGAAAATCATGGGGTCGTTACCTCAGGGTATTGGATATCGCGGTACTGCTGGCAAGCCTGGTCATATTCCTGGTTTTTCTCGCGCTCCTGATACGGTTCGTCTTTCCGGAAGGTCAACGACTGGGCGACCTGGCGTCCGGTAGTGGCGCTACGACCATTGAGACCGACGAGGTAGGTCTGGTCGACATTTCAGGCGGCAGTATTAGCAGGTTCGGTAAATTTATCGCGCAACTCGGCGATGTTCGTCGCGACGTGAGAATTCGATCTGCTGACAGCATAGCCTGGAGCAATGCAAGCGCGGGCATTACTGTGCGCAACCGTGATGCCGTACAAACGTTCTCGCACTCGCGCGCTCGTGTCGATTTCACGACCGACAACGAGCTGCGCATCGGCCAGAACTCGCTGGTCGTGTTTCGCAGCGGTACCGCGGATCCCTTCCTGCAGCGTCGCGATCCGGCGATCGTCGTGATGAATGGCGAGCTAAGCGGTACGGTCAACGCCGACTACGGCGCACTCGGCGTACAGTTTCCAGCAGGCCTCGTGGAGCTCGCGGCAACCGGGCCGACGAAAGAGGCGGTCGATTTTCGCGTCGGCGTCAATCCCGACGGATCGTCCACCGTTGCTGTCTACTCCGGGCAGGCCGACGTCAATATTGCCGGCAATCATTACCGCGTCGGTGCGAACCAGGGCCTGACGATCCTCGAAAATGGCCGAACATCGGGAACTCGCACGTTGCCCACTGTGCCCGTGAATCTTCGTCCCAATAACAATACGGTCGCCAAGTTCCTGGCCGCGCCGCCGCGCGTCGATTTCGTCTGGAACAAGGTGTCAAACGCACAAACCTATCGACTCGAAATTGCCGGTGATGCGGGCTTCGAAGAAATACTTGTCGACGAGTATTTGAGTGATCCATCGTTCACACATGCCAATCTGTCGGCCGGCACCTATTTCTGGCGAATCAGCGCTCGCGATGGTTGGGTTCTCGGACCGACGTCAAGCGCTCGGCGCCTGCGCGTCGTTGCCGACTCGATGCCGCCGCCGCTCGACGTGCGCCCAATCCAGCCGTCTGCCGGCGGCCAATATTCGCTGCGCGGCAAGACGACACCCGGAGCCAGGGTGTTTGTACAGGGACAACCGGTGCCACCAACGGCCGGCGGCGAATTCGAGTTTCTTTTTAGCCCTGAACCCGGCGCGCAAACGATCGTAGTTGAATCTGTCGATGAGGTTGGAAACGTTGCCTATAGTTCTCAAGTTCTGCATGTTCCCGGAACGTCCGGGAGGAGTGAATGATCATGCCTCGATTTAGTTTTCCCATTCGCGTGAAGGTTCTTCTGACCGTACTGATGCTGATCATGATCGTGATGAGTCTCAATACAAGCACCATGGCGGGTCTCTTTCGTAGTGACAAGACGGCTTATATTCGCGACCTGACCGTCGTCATGGCTATACATACTGCAGAAGAGGCCGACGCGTTGTTGCGAAACTACGTCGCCAATATGCAGGCGTTTGGTGACGTAATCTACGACACCAGGATGGACCCCGAGACTAAGCAAGACGTGATTCAGAGTCTCTTTCGTAACTACCAGGACATCGTCGCAATCACGGCACAACGCGGCGATTCCGATCCGGTGACTGCCTTTGATACGAACGAACTCACGCGGCTGGAAGTTAGCCGGGAGACGTTACTTCAGTACCGCGATCAGCACCCTCTGCCCGCGGGCACGCCATGGGAGCTCGAGCTGAAGATGGAGAACATCAAGGAGGGCGTCGGCCTGCTGCGGCTATTCATCGAGGTACCGGCGACGGAATCCCGACAGGCCTTTGTGCTGGCGGCAAATATCAAGCCCGCGCGTCTCGCTGCGGTGACAACCCGGTCGCGCGGGTTTGCAGTGTCGATTCTCGATTCCAATGGTCAACCGCTTTTTCAAAAGGGTGCGATATCGGAGAATCATGCCACTCACTGGGCAAATCGCGCCAATTCAAAATCGGGAAATGCTATCGGCACTGCGATCGAGTTTGTCGAAGACGGCGTGCCAATGATAGGCGCATTTGCACCAATCGCTAACCAGGCTCTATTGGCGACGATCCAGGTGCCCAGCAGTGTCGTTTATGTCAGTGCCAGAGATCTGCTATCGAATCTCAAGGTCGTGGCACTGCTTTTATTCGCCGTTGCTGCAATAGCCAGCCTCATATTTGCGCGAAGACTTTCCAAGCCGCTGGAAAATCTCACGGAGGCCGCAGAAAGAGTCGGTAAGGGCCAGTTCGAGGTATCAGTCAGCTCAACCTCCGGTGACGAGATTGGCGTGCTCTCACGTTCGTTCAATCGTATGACGGACGAACTACGCGAGCGCGATGCCAAACTCGCGGGAGCAAATGCGGCACTAGTGCAGTCGGAAAAATTGGCAGCGTTTGGACAGCTCGGAGCAGGTATCGCGCATGAGGTGAAAAATCCGCTTGCGGGAATTCTCGGGTACGCACAACTCGCTCTACGAAAACTGGATAGCGACAGCCCCATCAAGAAGAACCTGGCGGTCATCGAGTCCGAGACTCGGCGTTGTACGGAGATTATCTCGAACTTGCTGCAATTTGCTCGACAGGAAAGCGGCAAGATGGAGCCAACAGACGTCAACGCGGTCGTCGATGCGGCTCTTCAAATCGTTGATCATCAGCTCGGTGTCAATAACGTCAGGATAAGCAAGGAACTTGCGGCCGATCTGCCGTCGTTCGATGCGAATGCGAATCAGCTGCAGCAGGTCATTATGAATTTCGCCATCAATGCCCAACAAGCGATGGGATCGGAGGGTGGCAGCCTTGTTGTCCGCACCCGCCGGGGCGATGCTGGCACGGTGATAATCGAAGTCGAGGATGATGGCCCTGGCGTATCGGAAGACGTGCGCGGGAAAATTTTCGAGCCCTTTTTCTCGACCAAGCCGGCTGGTCAGGGGACCGGGCTGGGGCTTTCGGTGACCTACGGAATCATCAAGGATCACGGCGGTGAGGTATGGGTCGAGGACGCTCCGGGCGGTGGAGCCCGTTTCGTAGTGAGTCTTCCCGGCACCAGGGCACAAGCCGCATGAGGTACTTTCTTAGCCGAGTATTGTGCGGCGGATCACGCCGAAATCGGGTCAAAATTGGTCAAATGTGCAGATGAACAGCCAATTACAGCGCCGGCATGAGGCTGAAAAATCGACTGTAACGAGCGTACTCGTGGTCGATGACGACGCCAGCATCCTTGGTGTTGTCTCCGAGGTCCTGGAGGACGACGGTTACGTCGTCAGTACTGCGGCAACTGGCGAAGAAGCGATCGAAATTCTGAAAAGCAATACGTTTTCGCTCGTTATGTCCGATATCCGCCTTCCGGGCATCAACGGCGTCAAGGTGCTGGAATACGTAAAACAGCAGAGCCCCCGCACGAACGTCATCATGATCACGAGTCACGGCTCACTGGATACGTCGATCGATGCGATTAAACATGGGGCCTACGACTATTTGTTAAAGCCGTTCGAGGATTTGTCGCTGATTTCGAGCGCCGCTAAAAGAGCAGTTGATGCGTACAGGCTCGAGGTGGAACGCTCGCAACTGATTCGATCCTTGAAGCTCTCGAACGAGGAGCTGGCACGCGTAAACAACGTGCTTCATGGCCTGGCTGTTCGCGATGGTCTAACGGAACTGTACAATCATCGATACATCAACGAAATTCTGGATAAACATATTGATAAGACAGTGATGGAAGGAGCTGACTTGTCACTGATTTTCATTGACGTCGATAATTTCAAGGTATTCAATGACGCACACGGACACCAGACTGGCGATGTCTTGCTGCGCGAACTGAGCGCACTAATGCGCGAAAACGTACGAAGCAAAGACATCGTTGCCCGCTGGGGTGGCGAGGAGTTCGCGATCGTATGCCCGACCACAGATGAAGAGACTGCGACCAGACTGGCTGAGTCGCTGCGCGCGGCAATCGCGAAACATGTTTTTGCACAGGATATCGTAACATCGAATGCATCGGTTACCATCAGTGCCGGGGTCGCCTCGTTTTCAAAAAATAAATCAAAGTCAGCTATGCTCGAGGCGGCAGATTCGGCACTTTATGTGGCAAAGGACAACGGCCGCAATCAGGTTCGAACTGCGCTTTAGCTGCTCGCAAGAGCGATTTCCCGGCCGCGCTATCGCGGCCTAAACGGGACCGACAAGCGCGACTACTGAATGACTTCAACGAAGTTCAAGTTCACGACGGTCACTGCCGTCGTAATTGCCAACATGGTAGGCACCGGTGTTTTCACCAGTCTTGGCTTCCAGCTGCTGGATATCCAATCGGGATTCGTCATCCTGGTGCTCTGGGCGATCGGCGGCCTGATCGCGTTGTGCGGTGCAATGACGTATGCGGAACTCGGCGCTGCGCTGCCGCGTTCGGGCGGCGAATACAATTTTCTTACGCGTATTTACCATCCGGCCGCGGGTTTCGCCTCGGGCTGGACTTCGGCGACGATCGGCTTCGCCGGGCCGACGGCACTGGCGGCAATGACCTTTTCTGCCTACGCCACGTCGGTTCTGCCAGCGCTTTCATCCGAACCGATCGAAAAGGCGCTGGCGGTCGGTCTGGTCGCGATTCTGGCCCTCGTCCATGGCAGCACCCGACGAAACTCGGGCGGGCTGCAGGTTGTTTTTACGCTACTAAAAGTCGGCGGGATTGTCGTATTTTGTCTCGCTGCTGTAATAGTGGTTGACAACCCGCAGCCGATTCGATTCTTGCCATCCGGCGGCGATGGTGCGCTCCTGACCAGCAGCGCATTTGCCATATCGCTGATTTATGTAAGCTATGCTTACACAGGGTGGAATGCCGCGACCTACCTGAGCAGCGAGCTTGAAAATCCACAGCGAACGTTGCCGGGCATACTGCTGACGGGCACGCTCATCGTGACTGTTTTGTATGTTGCGCTGAATTTCACTTTTCTATACTCGGCGCCCGTCGATGCGATGAGGGGTGAGATCGAGGTCGGTTTCATCGCGGCGCAATTCGTGTTCGGAGACCTGGGTGGACGTTTTACCGGGCTCGTCCTGGCATCGCTGCTGATCTCTACAGTCAGCGCGATGACAATAGCCGGCCCGCGTGTATTACAGGTGATTGGAGAAGATTTCAGCGCCTTGAGGTTTCTTTCCTACAAGAACGAGGACGGGATTCCGAGTCGCGCGATCTACGTGCAGTCTGCACTTGCGATCGTATTTATTCTGTCTTCGAGTTTTGAATCAGTCCTGGTTTTTGCCGGCTTCACGCTGGCGCTCAATAGTTTCGCGACTGTCATCAGCGTGTTCGTACTACGCTATCGACAACCAGATCTACCACGCCCTTACCGTACTTTCCTGTTTCCGATACCGCCAATCATCTACCTGGCACTGACGGGCTGGACGCTATGGTTCGTGCTAATGAACAGACCGGTGGAGGGCCTGTTTGGTATCGGCATCATTGGTTCGGGTTTGCTCGTATACTTTTTCTCGCGCGCCAGGAGCCGCTCCCGCTAAGAAAGATCGCGCCGTGCGAATACCCTTCGACCTTGCAGGACGGGCCTGACGATCTTTTCTCCTAACCCGGATCGGACTCCGCGCCGGCGAGTCTCTTCAGCAAACCGCGAAAGGCCTGGCGCGCCGTGCTTTTGTCCCGCACAACCTCAAACACTTCCCGGGCGATCGGCATGTCCACGTTGTATTTCTTCGCCAGCGCCATGACGGCCGGCGCGCTTTTTACGCCTTCGGCAACCATGAACATCTCTTCCGTGATTTCCCGGATTGTCCGTCCCTTTCCGAGCTCATAGCCAACCGTACGATTTCGGCTTTGTGGGCTTGTACAGGTTGCGATCAGATCACCGGTGCCGGCGAGTCCCGCAAACGTTTGCGGTTCTCCGCCCATTGCGACACCCAGGCGCGTGATCTCTGCCAACCCGCGCGTAATGACGGCCGAACGTGTGTTTTCGCCGGCGCCCTGTCCATCTCCCATGCCCGTGGCGATCGCTATGATGTTCTTCAGAACGCCACCGAGTTCGCAGCCAATGACGTCGTGATTCGTATAAACGCGAAACAGGCCGCTGTGAAACAGCTTTTGCAGTTCTTTGACGATAACTTCGTCTTCCATTGCGATGACGCTTGCGGCGGCATAGCCCGACATGATTTCCCGCGCCAGATTCGGCCCGGTTAATACACCGGCCGGATGCCCGGGAAGCACCTCGTGAATCAGTTCGGTCATGCGTTTGCCGGTGCTGAGTTCGAGTCCCTTGCTCAAACTGATGACCGGCACCCAGGGCCGAATGTGCGGCTTGATTTGCTCGAGTACGCCACGGAATGACTGCGACGGAATACCCATAACAACCACGTCCATCCCTGCCACAGCTTCTTCAATGTCGGTCGTTGCGCGGACACTTTTCGGAAGCACGGCTTCGGGCAGGTACTTTTCGTTGCTGTGCTTCGTATTTATCTCGTCTACGGTACCGCGATCGCGGGCCCACATTGTAATCGGTGCGTTCTTCGCGATTAATGCCGCTACGGTCGTTCCCCAGGATCCGCCCCCGAGCAGTCCAGCGTTAAGTTCCATAGTGATTCCCCGGATATTCTTGTGTGCTTTTCCAAGACTCCATGGTACAGGCCCACAAAATCCCTACAACTCGGCCCGATAAAGACAGTGTTCGGGCCGGGGCGTCTAGTCGACCGATCTGGAATGGCAGAAAGCGGTGGATGAGAGAGAAATTAGGCTCATTTAACTGGCTGATTTGTATAGTGAATCAGGAGGCGTCCACGGACAACGATGCAGGACTGACTACCTCAAAACTCCCGCCCCAGTCGATCGCGACCGATTTTCTTCTCTGCAGGCGTCAAACAGGCAAGACCAGGAAACTGGGGTCCAATCAAGCACAGCAACGTGCCAGACAGGGAGAATAGCCATGTCAGTAAGAATTCCTTCACTTTATGTCCTTGTTGGTTTGGCGGTCGCACTGACAGCCGCCGCGAGCTACGCCGACTATTCAGACAATCATTCCCGCAAGTATTCGCATCGGGGCGAACAAGCCTGCAGCAAACACGCAAGGATCATGCGGCGCGCATGCTCCGCCGACAAAATTGATGACTACTGGGTGCATATTGCCGACTGCACCTATGTGACCAAAAAGGAAGACGAACGAGATTGCCGCTATGACGCTCGCGAGGAAATGTACGAAAAGGCTGAGGAGTGCAGGGACGTTTATGAAGCCCGCCGCGATGTCTGCGAGTTGGTCGGCGAGAAGCGATACGACGTCGAGTTCGATCCAGCGGACTTCGTCGATCCCGACGAGATTGGTAACGGCGTCGCACCCAATCCCTACTGGCCGCTGACCGCGGGTCATACGCATGTGATCCTCGGCGAGGACGAAGTCGTAGTGGTCACCGCGACGGATGAAGTACGCGACGTCGGCGGGCTGCCCTGCCGCGTGATCAGGGATCTGGTGTTCGAAGCAGGTGAAGACGACGAGGGTGATACGGAATACGAGGCGGTAGAGGTCACCCAGGACTGGTATGCGCAAAACATGTATGGCGACACTATCTACTGCGGCGAGAACACCTACGAAATCGAAGAAGGTTTGATCGACAACACCGACGGCTCGTTCGCCAACGGTACGGACCGCGCGCGGGCCGGCTTCCTGGTGCGGGCGATGCCAGTGCCGGGCGAGGGCGATCGCCAGGAGATGGCGACCGACGAGGCCGAAGACTACGTCGAATACATCAGCCTGGCCGCTACGCCATCCGATGACGAGGGTGGCGACGTCGAGGCCTTCCCGTGCAATGGTGAGTGCCTGAAGACGTTCGAGGTCAATCCCCGCGATCCCGGCCAGGCGGAGCACAAATACTACCTGCCGGGTACGGGATTCGTTCTTGCCGCCAAACTCGACGAGGACGGCAATCCGACCGGTGAGCGCGAAGAGGTCAGCTGCAGCGGTGATTCTCTCGACGAGGTTCTTGAAGATGATTCCTGCGGCATCGCCGATTTCGAGGCCCTGCGCGACGCAATGTGCATCTGGGCGCCCGAAGGGTTAGGAAACTTCTGTGATGAGTGACGCGTGATGCCGTCGATTGGGCACGCCAAAAACGAAAGGGCCCCATCCCGGGGCCTTTTTCCTTATAACTGGTCGGGGTGAGAGGATTGACCGTCGCTTCGCGACGTTTGTCGGACGGCTGCGCCGCCCTCGGTGGAACCTTTGATTCGGTTCCATTGCCCTCCCAAGTCCAAAAAGAGAAAGGCCCCAACGAGTTGTAAGGGCCTTTTCTTTTTGATCTTGGTCGGGGTGAGAGGATTTGAACCTCCGGCCCCTGCCTCCCGAAGGCAGTACTCTACCAGGCTGAGCTACACCCCGAATGCGCGCAATCATACACAGTCTGTGGTTCTCGTGAAAGCTCAGTCGCGCGGGACGAAAAGGCAGTTTTCGAGCTCTTTTTCCGGTATTTCGTCGAGCCATTCAGGTTTTCTGAAATTTCGCTTGATGCCGTGGGCGAGCTTACCGATCTGCATGCCGTCGACGATGCGATGGTCGAAGGTGCCGGTCAGCGGCAGTATCGTGCGGATGACGATCTCCCCACGGCGAACGACAGGCTTCTGCTCAACCTTGCCCAGCACGATTACGGCCGGAACTTTGGCAGCCGGCATCAGCGATGTCATGCCGGTATTGAGGCCGAAACTGCCGATGTCCGAGACGACGAATGAGCCGAAGCTGTGCGCCGACAGCCCGAGTGCCTTGATCTCGATACCCATATCAACCGTGATCCATTTCAGAAAACGGAACGCCGGACGCCGCAGAGGCCAGGGAATGCGATTCAGCAGATACTTGTTCTGTACGGCCCTGGTTTCGACGCCGGAGCGGCCGCTCGCGGCCTTGTCACGTACTTCCTCGGCAATACAGCTGACCGTTCGTGCATGCGCATCTTTGACAATCGCGGCCGTGACGCCAGAGTCACCGCCAACAGAAATCGGCACCATGACATCCAGGCGCTCGCGTCCGACAACAGCACCGCGCCGAATGAAACAATTCATCTCGGGTACGTCGAATGCAACAGCGCGCGCCAGCACGGCCGTAGCGAGATGGGTCATTGTAATTTTCACACCTGCCGCACGTTTCTTGTCGAGGAATCGTTTGGCGCGCGTGACATCGATGTCAAGCGTACCGTAGACGCGGGAATCGGTGGGTGTAGTGTAGATAGCGGCCGACGTCACCCGCCACGGCGTATTGAACTGATCCATCTAGTGGCTAAACTGCACTAGGATCGCCGCTTGACGGCGAATTCGGCAATAGAGATCAGCGCCTGTTTGTACTCCGAGTCAGGAATATTCGACAGCGCGCCGATGGCGATATCGGCGGCCTCGTGGGCCCGGCGGGCCGTGTACTCCAGTGCGCCGGTGGACTCGATGATCGACTGGATCTTGCCGAGTTTGCCAAGTCCGCCTTCGACGATAGCTGCGCGGACAAGTGCGCGTTCACTCTCCGAGCCGACACGCATTGCATGTATAAGCGGCAGCGTTGCCTTGCCCTCGGCCAGGTCATCACCGAGATTCTTGCCGAGTTCTTCGGGCGATGCATCGAAGTCGAGTGCGTCGTCGACAAGCTGGAACGCCGTGCCGAGATTTTGCCCGTACTCGACCATCGCGGCTTCATCCGACGAGTCGCGTGATGCGAGCACGGCTGCGATCTGGGCACCGGCTTCGAACAGCCGGGCGGTTTTGCGATAAATCACCTGGCGGTAGTCGTCCTCGCTCGTATCCGGATCGTGGATATTCATGAGTTGCATGACTTCGCCAGCCGCGATCGTGTTGGTGGCGTCGGCGAGGATTTGCATGACGCGCATGTCATTGATGTCGACCATCATCTGGAACGAGCGCGAATACAGGAAATCGCCGACCAGGACGCTGGCCTGGTTGCCAAACACGGTATTCGCTGAATCGATGCCGCGCCGGCGATCCGACGAGTCGACGACATCATCGTGGAGCAGGGTAGCCGTATGGATGAACTCGATGATGGTGGCGGCTCGGACGTGTTGCTCTCCTTCATAGCCCAGGGCTCGAGCCGCTAGCAGTACGATGAGCGGGCGCAGCCGTTTGCCGCCGCTCATGACGATGTACTCCGAAACCTGCGATACCAGAGCAACGTCACTCTTGAGACTCGCGGCGACAAGCCGGTCGACGGCTCGCATGTCATCAGCGGCTAGCGCGGCGACGTCGTCGAAGCTGAGGGGCACAGCTGTTTTTGCGGCCATTTGCATAGGTTCGGCGATAATGCCTGAAAGCACTGCTATTGGCGAGATTGCCGGCGGATTAAAGGCCTGCCGTACTGGATTGCAAGCTATTGAAATTCGATGTAATTCTGCGACACTGGGACGTTGACCGCGGGCGGCGGAGTCTATAGAATTCCCGCTCTTTTGTGGCGCCCGCCGGATTTCGCCCGCGTGGAAGATTGATCGTCCCACAGAAAATTTATAATTTTCAGTGAGTTGCATAGATTGCGGCTCACTTTTTGGAGCAAACATAATGTATGCGGTATTTCGCAGCGGCGGCAAACAGTACCGCGCGGCAAAAGGTGATGTTCTACGTCTCGAGAAGATCGAGGCCGATGAGGGCGCATCCGTCGATTTCGACGATGTCCTGTTGATTGGCGAAGGCAGCGATATCAAGGTCGGCAACCCGGTGCTTTCGGGCAGTTCGGTGAGCGCCAAGGTGCTGCGGCAGGGCAAGAGCAGGAAGGTGTCGGTCGTCAAGTTCAAGCGCCGGCAAAACTACCTGCGGCAGGGCTCGCATCGCCAGTTCTTTACCGAGGTCGAGATCACGGGCATTAGCGCCACGGGCGCGAAAAAAGCGGCGCCGAAGAAAGACGACAAGGCCACCGAGAAGGCGCCCGCGAAGAAACCGGCCGCCAAGAAAGCGACTGCCAAGAAAGCGGCCGCGAAGAAACCGGCCAAGAAAGCGACTGCCAAGAAAGCGGCCGCGAAGAAACCGGCCAGGAAAAAGGCTGCAAAGAAGACAGGCAAGTAATCTTTTTGAGACCAGGCTTTGCCTGGGTCATCACACAGACAGGTACAGTACAGTGGCACATAAAAAAGCAGGTGGTAGCACCAAGAACGGTCGCGATTCGGAAAGTAAACGCTTAGGCGTCAAAATTTATGGCGGCGAGAAAGTGGTTGCGGGCAACATCATCGTTCGTCAGCGTGGTACACGTTTCCACCCCGGCGTAAATGTTGGAATCGGCCGCGATCATACTTTATTCGCCAAGAAAGACGGGCACGTAAAATTCGAGAAGAAGGGTCCGCAGAATCGCCAGTTCGTCAGCGTTCTCGACGCATAGCAGGAGCTTGCCCCGGCGCGAGCGATCGCACTGAGGGCAAACAACGAATTACGAAGCCCCGCTCTTGCGGGGTTTTTTGTTTTTGATTAATACAATGGCGTACAGATGAAATTCGTCGATGAAGCAACGATTCGCGTCCTTGCGGGCAACGGTGGCCACGGAGCCTTGAGTTTTCGGCGTGAGAAGTACGTGGAAAGGGGCGGGCCGGACGGTGGAGACGGCGGCCACGGCGGCAGCGTATACCTGGTTGCGGACTCCTCGCTGAATACACTTGCGGATTTTCGTGTCGCCCGAAAATTCAAGGCAGAGGGCGGGCAGGGCGGCTCCGGGCGCAACAAAACCGGCCGATCCGGCGACGACCTCGATGTCATGGTGCCACTCGGGACGGTCGTTCATGACGTCGATACGGGCGAGCTCATATGTGACCTGACCGAGCCCGGGCAACGCCAGAAGGTCGCTGACGGTGGCCGCGGCGGCCTCGGCAACACTCGTTTCAAAAGCAGCGTCAATCGTGCGCCCAGAAAAATTACTAAGGGTACGCCTGGCGAAGCACGGCACCTGCGCCTCGAACTCAAAGTGCTGGCCGACGTTGGTCTTCTGGGCATGCCGAACGCAGGCAAGTCGACGTTGATTACCGCGATGTCCTCGGCGAAGCCGCGCATTGCGGACTACCCGTTTACGACGTTGCACCCCAACCTCGGCGTCGTTCGGGTAGGTCAGCTGCAGAGCTTTGTCATGGCCGATATTCCGGGCCTTATCGAGGGTGCTTCAGAAGGCGCCGGACTCGGCATTCAATTCCTCAAACACCTGCAGCGTACGCGATTGTTACTGCACCTTGTCGATATTGCACCGATTGATCCTGACGTGGAGCCGGCCGTTGAGGTCAGGGCAATTGCGAGTGAACTGCTGAAGTTCTCTGCAGAGCTTGCCGAAAAGCCGCGTTGGCTCGTGATCAACAAGATTGACCTGTTAAGCGATGAGGATCTGCCGGTCGCACGTGACATGCTGCTGGAAGCACTGCAATGGACGGGCCCGGTGTTCGAGGTCAGCGCAGCAACCGGAGCCGGGACCGAGGAACTGGCCCAGGCTGTCATGCAGCAGTTGGAGTTGATTGGTCAGGAAGCCGAAGCTGTCGAGGAGTTCGACCCGGCCTCGGCTTAGGCGCTTAGCGTTTTTACTCGCTGATTCAGGCGGCTCTTGTGACGTGCGGCTTTGTTTTTGGTGACAATGCCTTTGTTGATCATGCTGTCGATGACCGGTACGGCAGCTTTATAGGCGGCCACAGCAGCGTCCTTGTCGCCGGCATCGCATGCCTTGACGACATTCTTGATCTGCGTGCGCATCATCGAGCGCATTCCCATGTTGTGCTTGCGGGTCTTCTCGGCCTGACGGGCGCGCTTGCGGGCTGATTTGATGTTTGCCACTGGATTTTCCGTGTCCTGCTCTCAAAGAGCCGCGTATTATTCGTGGCCGGAGAGGTATTGTCAATGCTGGCCGGAAGCCGTAGCCGGACAGGCTCGAGATAATGTGTAAATGACTGATTTCATGAATTTTTTAGGCTAAACTCGTCGCTCCCATGACGACCAAGAAACGCACTTCCGGACTGAAGTTGGCGCTGAAGACCTCGGTCGTCAGCGGCATGACCCTGATTTCCAGAATACTGGGGCTGGTCAGGGACATTGTTTTCGCCCGTTATTTCGGGGCGTCGCTCGTAATGGACGCGTTCCTCGTGGCACAACGCATTCCGAACATGCTGCGGCGCTTTTTCGCGGAGGGCGCTTTCTCGGCCGGCTTTATCCCGGTCATGGCTCGTTATCGCGAAAAGCATGATCACGAAGAAGCGCGCGAATTTGTCGATGCCGTGGCCGGAACTTTCGGCATCGTGCTGTTCCTCGTGACGCTGCTTGGCGTAATTGCATCGCCGTTACTCGTGTTGATTGTTGCCCCCGGCTTCATCGGCGATGGCGGTGACTTCGATCTTGCCGCACTCATGCTGCGTTTCACGTTTCCATACCTGTTGTTTGTTTCGCTGACGGCATTTGCAGGTGGAGTCCTGAATACCTACGGGCGATTCGGTGTGCCCGCGTTTACCCCGGTTATTTTGAACGTAGTATTGATTGTCGCGGCGATCTGGGTTGCGCCCATGCTCGAACAACCTGTAATGGCCCTGGCATATGCAATCCTGGTCGCGGGCATTCTGCAGCTGCTGTTTCAGCTGCCGTTTCTCGCACGGATACGCGCCTTTCCGCGACCGATCTGGGCGCCGCGGCATGACGGCGTACGGCGGGCGTTCCGTCTGATGGTGCCGGCGGTATTCGGCTCCTCCGTGGCACAGATCAATGTGCTGATTGGCGGAGTGATCGCCTCGCTGCTGCCCGTCGGGAGCATCAGTTACCTTTATTTCTCTGACAGGCTCATGGAGTTTCCATTGGGCCTATTCAGTATTGCATTGGCCACCGTCACGCTGCCTACGCTGTCGCGCCTGTGGGCGAGCGATGACAAGACGGAGTTTTCACAAACGCTCGACTGGTCGATGAGACTTGCGATGTTGATCGTCCTGCCGGCGGCCGCGGGGCTCGTTGTTCTTGCCGGTCCTTTGATAACGACGTTGTTCTACGGCGGCATTTTTGACGAAAAGTCGGTCGGCATGACGAGGCTTGCCTTGCAAGCTTACGCGCTGGGGCTCATCGGGTTTTCCTTTGTGAAGATCCTGGCGCCGGCATTTTTCGCTCGCGAAGACACGCGGACGCCGGTGCTTTTCGGGCTGGTTGCCCTCGGCGTCAACTTCGTGCTGAGCATCGCGTCGGCCTGGTACCTGACATCGGTTGATTTCGCGGGACCTCACGTAGGGCTGGCCGGGGCTACCTCGGTCGCGGCAATACTCAATGCCGCATTGTTATACCGCGGCCTGCACAAAGATGACGTTATTCAGCACTCCACGGGATGGCTACTGCTGATGGTTCGCGTTATCGCCGCAAACATAGCCATGTGCGCCGTCCTGTTGCTGCTCTACCGTCCGCCGGAATGGTGGCTGGGCGTCGGCTCTTTCGATCGTGTTTACTGGCTCGGCGTGTCGGTGGTCGCGGGAGCGGCCGCGTATTTCGTGAGCTTGTTGATCCTGGGCCTGCGGCCGTCGCAGTTCCGGTTCAGGGTTAATTGACTTGCGGCTTGTACGACACCAGGTCGATCTGCCGCACAGTGAGCTGGCGCGCGGTAGTGTCGTGACCATCGGTGCCTACGATGGCCTGCACCTCGGACATACGCAGCTGCTGGATCGGGTCGTAAAGACAGCGCGTGCCAGGGGCTGGCCCTCGATTGTGATGAGTTTCGAGCCGACTCCGAAGGAGTTTTTCGCGGCGGCCAGCCCACCGGCCAGGCTCATGCGTTTTCGGGAAAAGTACGAGGCACTTGCCGATTACGGTATCGATATTTTCTATTGCCCGCGTTTCGATGCGGCGATGCGCAGCATTCGGGCGGATGCGTTCGTCCGTCAAATACTCATCCACGGTCTCAATGCACGACACATCGTCGTCGGTGACGACTTCCATTTCGCGAGCCGGCGCGAGGGAACGATCGAGCATTTGCGAAAGGCAAGCAAAGCGCTACAGTTCGAAGTGGACCAGGTGCCGAGCATTGTTGTCGACGGCGTAAGAGTGAGTAGTACGGAAATTCGCGATGCGCTCGCCGATGGTAATATCGGGCGTGCGACGGCATTATTAGGGCGGCCGTATCGCATGTCCGGAAAAGTCGTGAAAGGTCGGAACGTGGGCCGATCACTCGGTTACGCAACTGCGAATGTCGATATCCGGAGGCGACAAAGCGCGGTGCTCGGAATCTTTGCCGTGCGCGTACACGGGTTGCCCCAGGGGCCGCTCGACGGTGTCGCCAGCGTTGGAACGCGTCCGACGTTCGATCTTTGCAAGCCCGTGCTCGAAGTACACCTGTTTGATTTCGATGCAGATATTTACGGCGAATATATCCACGTTGATTTCCTGGCGCACCTTCGTGCCGAGGAGAAATTTTCGTCGGTTGACGAACTGGTTGCGCAAATGGCGATCGATGCCGAGAATGCACGTATGGCACTTGCTGCTCACCCGGTTTGAGAGGAAATGACTTTGACTAATGGACAGGAAAGCAGCGCCGGCAATGCACGCTTCATAACGTGGATGATCATTGCGCTCCTCATCGTCGTTGTCGACCAGCTGACGAAGTGGGCAATTGTCGAGTGGGTGCCACTCTATGACCGAGTTCCCCTCAACTCGTTTATCAATCTGACGCACCAAAAAAACTCGGGTGCCGCGTTCAGTTTTCTCGCCGATGCGGGCGGCTGGCAGCGCTGGTTCTTTGTAACGCTGGCCAGTGTTGTCAGTGCGGTCATTGCCGTTTGGATATGGCGGATACGTAAAGAAGGGCAGGTATTTCTGTCGATCGGACTCTCATTCGTGCTTGGCGGCGCCGTCGGCAACCTCATCGATCGTGTCCGGCTCGGGCACGTCACGGATTTCATTCAAGTGTGGTTCGGCGCGTGGGCCTTCCCGTCGTTCAACGTTGCCGATGCCGGCATTACAGTCGGCGCCGCCTTGCTGATTATCGATGCGCTGTTTTTCTCAGGTAGGCAAGCTCCATCGAAGACGCCCTGAGCCCCGGCGCGATGCCGGCGTCTAGTTCTTACGCGTCCAGCAATCGGTCGCCGGCTCCGACGTCTTGTTGCCGCGGCCATCAATGATGAACTTCTTGCATTTGAGGGACTCGCCGTCGTCTGCTACCAACGTCGCGGTCACAGTGAAGTCGCTCGCCGAGGCTGGCTCGGAAACGCTGAGCTGATAGGTTCCTGAGTCCGTCTTGAACGGCGCGCTAAAACCAAGCTCTGCCAGGTCTTCCGAGAATATCTGATTCTGCAGATAAAACTTCTCCTGGTTGGTAGCCGCTTTCAGCAGCGCCGCTTTTGCCTCGGCACGCTTGGCCCGGGTAACGTAGTTGCGATAGTTCGGAAAAGCGACCGCAGTGAGGACACCGATGATCACCACCACGATCATCAGCTCCATCAACGTGATGCCGCGCATGTAGATGCGCATTTTCATGATTCTGTTCCTGGCAGACATGCGTGCCAATTCCGTACGACTATTCAATGCCATCTTGAGTCCACAATGTACGAACCGGATTGTTCGCAAAGCCCGGGTTGAAACACTCGACGCCTACGCAGCCAATCGGCGGCGGTGAACAGGCATCTCCCTCGCAAGGTTGGGGTGCACTCGGGAAAAGGAATGCGGGCGTCGGTGCTATGCCGCCCTGTTTCAATGCCGTCGTTCGAGCCGCTTCCGCCTCGGTCCCAGTCATTTCGTCCAGGTTATTCGCAACCGGATCACCGTTTGCGACATTGACGCGATACAGATAGTTTATGCCCGGTATTACCTGGCAGGTTGCCGCAGAAGCCACGTTCGGTTCATAGCCGAGGAAGAACACGGAGTTGTCGAATGTCGCGGACGACGACAGCATCATTTGCTCATCCAGAAACGTGTATTTCCAGCCACGCTGGTCGTTACCTATCTCGGTATTGACCTGGCCACGGACTTCAGCCATGTCGCCGTCCAGTGCGATGCCGGTAGTTGAATCGTAGTTGTTGTATGCATCCTGATTGAGCTTCGCAAAAAGGTCCGGATCGCGCAGCGAATAGTAGGCGTCCGGCGCGCTGACATCGAGCGGGTGCGCCCGGTAGCCGCTGCCTACGCCGATAGCAACGAACCGGCGGTTGATTACCGGATCGTAAAAGATCGAGACGTCCGGCGCGGAATAGAAGCGACGGGTGTCCGTCTCACCGCCTGAGGCAATTCCTTCGCCCCCAAACCGTGCTATGACGCCGCCCGTTACGAGCGGGTCGTCCGTATCGTCGGGTTCTTTATTGCGGAAAACGTCAAAGCGCCATACCTGCCCACCTACGTCGACACTGTAGAGACGATCGACAAATCCGTCACCGCTGAAATCGATAGCCTGAACCTGGCTCGGTATCGACCGCGTCATATCTTCAAGGACGAGGTCAGCATCCGATCGCCCGGCGCGCCACAGGCGCTCACCCGACATCAGGTCCAGCATCGAAATGCCGGCGCCGACATTGTCGGGATTGCTGGGAAATGCCGCCGTGTCGTGCACGGTGTCGTAGCCCTCGCCGATAATGACGACCGCCTTCAGCGCGTTGAGGTCCGCATGCACCATATCGACTCGTGCTACAACCGGCCTGCTCCAGCTCTGACCAAATTCCGGATAGCTTGCGGTCCACATCAATTCCGGACTGTCCTTGTCAGTTACATCGAGCGCATAGAACTCCGTTCCGCCGCGGCGCAGGCCGAAGATAACGTACACGAAGTCGGTGCCATCAATGACGCCATTGTCATTCAGATCGGCAACGACGGGAACGATGTCACCGTCAATACCGTAGTGCTTGTAGGTCGAATCGCCGTTAAGCATAAGCTCAGGCAGGTCCGCC
Source organism: Woeseiaceae bacterium (assembly GCA_013043165.1). Lineage (GTDB taxonomy): Bacteria > Pseudomonadota > Gammaproteobacteria > Steroidobacterales > Woeseiaceae > UBA1847. The sequence goes on from JABDOQ010000046.1 coordinate 49,658, forward strand.
AGGAACTGCTTGGGTATGAATGACCAAAGTTCGACGCCTGTCTCGCCATCGACTGCGTGGAAATAGCCGTCATTCGTCGCCGTAAAGACGACCACCTCCGGATCGTCCGCGTCGCCGCCGTAGACCACAGCCGCGGGCTGCGAATGCAGCGGATCACCCATGACGTTACGTGCGTCATCGGTTTCGTCGTCATTGTCGTCATCCAGAATGTCCTGACCGCGCGCCCAGCGAATAACATCCTCGACCGACGGTTCACCCGTGGCGCCCGTGAGGCCGAAATCACTCGGGCTGAACGCCGTCGCGTTCGACGGCGTGATTGCGTTGTTGGCCGCAGTCAGGTCGGTCAGTGTGCCGTTGTTGGTATAGACGTTTCGGTCTTGCGGTATTGGCAGTTTATTGGCCGCGCCACCAAATTCGACTCTGTCGCCATCCTCTACGGTAATGTCCGTCCAGATGCTCCTCGCGGTATCTTTGAAGAAGCCGGTCTCCGCGTTCACGGCGTCTTCAGGCTTGTCGTCTTTGATGACGCCTTCTGGCGTTATCGTGTATTTCTTCAGGTTACCGGGCCAATGGACCCTGGCATCCGGGAGAAACGTCGAAATATAGAGATCGTTGATATTCTGCGTACGATTGAACGTATTCACAGCGACCGCCGGCGCTGAAAACGACAGGCCCTTGTCGACGACGCTCTCAATGATACGCATCAGCGCCGTCGTCAGCGTCTCGACGTTTTCGGCCAGGTAATAGTCGCCATCGGATACTTCCGCCGCCGTCTTAAGAATTGGCAGGTCGATGTCGAAGCCGATGGTATGCGTTGTGACGACCTGCTCACCTTCCGTCGTGGAGCTGATGTCGACTTTGTACATGTACTCGGAAATATCGTCCAGGCAACGACCGTCGACCTCGTCGCCGTTACATGCCTCACGAATGTCGCCAGCAAAACCCGGCAGCAGCGGTACTTTCGCCTGATCGTCCGCATCGTCGACAGGCATACCATCGGTCAGCAAGACGTTGAAGTTGCGTGTGCAAACCGGCATGGCCGGGCTTTGGTAGGTGCCCGGCGCCTCGCCGACAAACGCCTTTGGATCAATGTCGCCGATTGGTTCACCGGTATCGGGATCGACCTGCAGGTCTCCGTAGTCGGCATCCAGGCCGCGCCAGTAAAGCGTTGACTCGTACAGCGCTTCAGCAAGAGGCGTGGCGCCGCCGGCACCGAGCCCTTCGATCTTGTTCAATATGGCAGTGCGGTCAGTATCGATCGGGCTGACCGCGTGCAGAACGCGCCCGCCCGCGGATCCTGTGAAACGCATAAGGCCGACGTTTACGTTCTCAATTGCGTTCATGAGGTTTTTCGTCACGGCCTTCATGATGTCGATCTTCGGCAGGTTGGCCGTTTCCGGGTTTTCCTTCCAGTTGAGGTAGTTACCGTCATACACGGTATAGGCTTGTGCCGCGTCGCCGCTGCCCCACGAGATTTCCGCATCGGGGTCGGAAGTAAATTCATCGGGGAGCCCGGTACCGGCCTGGGCATATACTGCGCCTGTCGTGCCGTCGCCGTGGACGCCGGAATCTCTCTGGCATTCAACCCGGCTCGTCGCGTTACCAATCTCAAGCTGTTGCCAACGGCTGTCATCGCTGTCGTTGCCGCGATACTGGACCATGACGCCGGTGTAGGCGCCGATGCCGCTCATACGCAGCGTGGCGTCTTCACATAGGAATGCGGCTTCCTCAATGAACTGGGTATTGGTGTCGCCGACACAGGTGGGTTCGATGTCCAGCTTGGTCCAGTAGAACCTGCTCGTATCACAAGACCCGTCCGAATAGTCAAAATCGCTGTCATAAGGCCTCGTCGTGCTCACCGGGTCGCCCATACTGCCGGATGTGTCGAGGATGAACATTATGTTCGGCGGCGTCCCGGATATGTTGCTCGGATCAACGACCAGCAGCTCCGTATCGTCAGCGACAGCGGGCATTCCAGCCAGAATCGTGAGCACAAAAGATGTGCCGATCGACAGTGCTTTTACATTTTGAGATTTCATTGGGTGTCCTCAGTGTCCGTTCTGAGCGGCCTACTGTGTATAGATAAATACTTTGGTAATCGTGTCTGTCTGGAGGTCTCGTCTTACATTGACAACGTGACCGCCTTCGCGCCTCAATTCGTCAACAAGCTCACGAAAATCCTCGAGCGACATATTTTTTCCATTCAGTGCGTAGCTTGTGCGCGGCGTCACCTGATGAGTTTCATAGTTGCATTTAGCGCATTCCCGCACCGTAATGCTGCCGTTATCGGCACTTGGCAAGCGCACTTCCTTTACCAGCACTTCGTATGTTCTCGTCGGCGGATAATTATCTGCAAAAGCAGCCGCGCTCATAGCGAGCACGAGCGAGAAAAAGGCGGTCTTGATCATGTCCATCCGACTACTCCGTTTCGAATTCTAAAGTGTCGACGACTCGGGGCCGACGACGTAAAAAGCTTGTGTATGGATCGCGCTGGAATCGCGGTCGGTGCCGCCCGCCGCGCGCTTCGATTTGGCTTCCGCTGTCGCAAGGAAGTGATAGGCGCTAACACCGCTACCAACACCGAGGCTGAACGCGCGGTCAGGCACGAGCGTTGAATCTTCGAACCGGATCTTCGTCGTGACCTCGTCATTTGCGTTTATGACGTATTGGCCCAGATCTGTTTCGGCGAGCGTGTTGAAGCCTCCCTGCGCGATCGCAGTCTCGAGCCCCGTTTCCGCGGCCTGGAAGGCGTACTCGTAGTTCTGGTCGTTTCGTGCCATCGCAAGCTCGGTCGTCGCGGTATTCATACCCGATATAGCCAGCGTCGTAATGACAACCAGCAGCAGCAGGCTGATCACAAGCACAGCGCCGCGCTGCTTGTTAGCATGATTGATCGACTGATTCGTGGTTTTCATAAGCTTGTCTCTTGATCAGGTTCTGGCATTGCGCAGAAGCACGGTTTTCGACACCTGCATGCGACGATAACCGTCATCCAGCGTAAGGGCATCGGCAAGATCGCCTGGTTTATAGGTGTTGGTATCCTGGACCCCGGGTTCCCGGGTGACGCTTCGCACGATCATCCAGACGCGCGCCGTCATGACACGGGCGCCGGGGACGTAGTCCGCTGAATTCGGGTCATAGATACCGTCTCCAGGATTGACGTAACGATCGACCGTGTTGTCCTGGTCAACGTCGATACCGAGCTGCAGCTGAATATTCTCGACACCCGGTGCAACCTCCTGATCGTCGATAACGGAAACGCCGGTATCGATGGTCAGCGTCTTGCGTCGCAGTGTAGGTACGCCCGGAATCAGCTGCGACTCCTGTGCAACGTAATAGCTATTGATCAGGAGGTTATGGGTTGCTGACGGATCTGTGGGCGTGGCAGCCAGGGCCGCGTTTGCCGGCGGTTCGAAGCTGTTCGGGATGACACCATCCTTGAACAGTTCGCCCTGGATACGTGTGCTTTGAATCTGAAACCGCCCGATGTCGGGAGCGACCGGATCCACGCTGGCGCGCCGCACCGTAATGACGTCGGAGTTCGGCTGCGCGGCACCGGCCTCGACGGTAGGCCCGCAGGCGAGGTCGAAAGAATTATTGTTGCCATCGATCGGCTTGCCGAGATCGAGTACCCATCGCGCGCCGCAATCTGCGGGTGGATCAAGGTCGTTTGGGTCCGCATCATCGGTCAGGGAGCGGCCCTCAACGGCAAGACCGCGACTGTTGCGGCCCCAGTTGCTGGCCATGCGCAAATCGGCCTCGATAGTGTCCATCGCGAACTGCGCGGTTTCCTGCACGCGGGCGATAGACTCGTTGACGACGAATGCTTCGCGACTTTGATTGTAGATCTGAATGGCGCCGATCATCAGGAAAGAACCGATTGCCAATGCGACCATAAGTTCGGTCAATGTCAGGCCGGTCTGATGGCGGGCCGATTTAACGTGTACTTCGTTCATCTGCCGGCCCCCTTAAATTCCGAGCACCGGAATTACAATCGTGTACGTCGGTGTCCCGTCTGCACCCGCCTCTTCCCAGCTCACGGCAATTGTGTAGGTCGGCGGCACAACATCGTCGTTGTAAGTAACCGTTACGTCACCGTTCGGCAGCATATCGTCGGCCTGTGTCTTCCAAAGATCGATGTCGTTGGCGGCCATCTGCTCCGGGTCGCAGTTCACATTGCCCAGGACACAGTTGTTATTGCCGCGGACGCCTGCGTAAGCGTTACCGGCTCTCGGGTTTGCGCGAATTCGATCAGCAACGTCACCTGCAAGCGTCACGGCATGGTGGCGAAATATGGACGTTCGCCCCGCATTCATGCCTTCAACATACAGGCCGGCAATGCCCAGCATGCCAACGGACATGATGACCAGAGCGATCAACACTTCAATCAGTGAAAAGCCGCCCTGGTTGTGCGTTGTTCCGGGTCTTGTATTCCTGCGAGTCATTGCGTTTTTTCCTTGCTCTTATTCGAAGCGCAAATCTGCCTACGGGCAGGATTCGTCCCATTCTTCCAGTACTTCCTCGATCATGGATTTATCGCGCTGGATCGTTGCACGGCCCAGCGGCGTGGCAACAAACAGCCGCGCGGCCGAGTTGCCACCGGCTGCCGTTATGTTGCCGCGCTCGTCACACATGATGACTTGTGACAGGGCCGGTAAATCGTTCACATTCGCACGTCCAAGACCGGTCGCGGCGAAACTGAAATACCTGGCGTCGTTGGCGACTTTGAGCACTACGCCATCCGCGATTGCCGGCTGCGCGCGAATCACCGTTTCGGTGTCACCGGCGCGCGCGATATCGCCATCCGTATCGACGAACACAATATAGCCCTGGTCCCAGGTGCCGCCGCAGTCCGCGTCGGCGGTCATCGAGTTGGCACTGGCACAGAGCGTGATGTTGGTCTTCGCCCGGGATGACTCGCTGCGCGCCAGGTGGAACGCGGCGTGCAGGTCGTTGGCAGTGCTGGTCATCTTCGAGTTCTGGGAGAATTGGCGCATATTTGGAACGCCAAAGGCCAGGACGACGCCGACGATCGCCACGGTAACCATGAGTTCGTAGAGCGTGAAACCGCCCTGATTCGTATTATTCATACAGCTCACTATAAAAGAGCGCGCTGCGGCGGAGTGGACTTTTCGACGAATGGCGGCACAGCGCCGATAAACGGTCCAATTTGCCGGCCCCGACTTAACCTAATGCGCACATGAGTAGGGCTTCCCGCTGGTCCTGCTGAGCGCGACTCGCGGCCGTCCCGTGTAGCTGATGACCAGGCCTTTTGCAGGAATGCGGCTGCCGCGGTCGCAGACAATGAAAGTACCGTTCGTCGCACGAAGAAACGTGGCCCGCAAAGTAAAGCTGCGCCGGTTGGCCCGGATGATGATATCGCTGGCCACGGCGTGGCGCTGCAGTACGGGCTCTCCGGCATCGACGGTGGGCGGCGAGTCGCGATCGCTGTCTTCGAACATGAGCCAGCCGCTCGACCAGTCGGTGCTGTTCGCGCAGCCGAGACCATCGTGGCTCGGGCATAAGGATACGACTTTGCGGCGCATGATGGATTCCTTGCGGGCAACGTGAATGGCATGGAACAGGGCATTGATCTCGGCCGCTTGACGCTGGCGCGCGGCGATGGACGCGAACGACGGAATGCCTACGGCCAGCAAAACCGCGATCAATGCTGTTGTGACGAGCAATTCGTAAAGCGTGTAGCCGTTAGTGCGCCGATGCATGTCGGACCTCCCTGTCCTCTCTGCATTGTCGCGACATGGGCGGCCGTTCGCTGGCCGCAAATGTCGGCTGTTCCAGCGGATATGGAATCGGGCGACTGACTCCCCCGGCCCGGCTCGTGATATCCTGTCGCCTGACCCTGGACCGAAAGGACAGACTGAATGGCGCGCTCTGACATTCTTGTGCAGTTCGACCTGCACGGCATACTGCCAACGCCACAACGCCTGGAAATAGCGGAAATCCTGCTTGCGAAACCGCAGCATCTTTCGGCCGAGCAGATCCTCGAACGGCTGCGTCAATCGGGCAGCTCTGTGTCCAAGGCGACCGTGTATAACACTCTGAATTTGTTTGGAGAATGCGGTCTCGTAAAAGAGCTGAGCCTGGACCCCGAACGCCGCTATTACGATTCGTCTACGGTGCCTCACCACCATTTCTACAACGTCGATACGGGCGAGGTTACGGACATTAGCGAGGACGAGGTGAGTTTCAGTGCGTTGCCGCCATTGCCGGAGGGTACTGAAAGCCAGGGCGTCGAGGTCCTTATCAAGGTGCGTCGCCGGCGCGAGTAATCGCCGCAGACCCTTTTCGCGATGAGCGGGCGACGCTATACTGCGCGCCGCTTGTCTGTGCCGGATTAGCTCAGTTGGTAGAGCACATCATTCGTAATGATGGGGTCAGGTGTTCGAGTCACCTATCCGGCACCATTTTCTCCAAGCAACGAAATAATCGACTTCCTGAGCGACCGGATCGTGACCCCGTGTCGGCTTTGCGGCCGCGACCGTGCTTGTTGCCACGCGCGCGGTAAATCGATTCCAGTACGAGTAGGGCAGCCGGGAATGTCCGGCCAGGTTTGATGGTGCTTTTGCGAAGCGGGGCTGGCGCCGTTAATATTAGTGAAGTATAATTAAGCGAATTCTAATATATTGGTCGTGGCTCTGTTCGTCATGGTCCCGAGGTTTCGCAATTGAATCAACTACTTAAGAAATATTCCCTGACGATGGCGTTGGTGCTGCTCGCCCAGGCCGCGCCGGCTGGGCCACTGCCGACCGCGAATGTAGTCTACGAAGTTGCGCCACGCGAACGCATCTGGGATGGCCGCATCGAGGCCGTGAACCAGGCGACGGTTTCGGCGCAAACGTCGGGACGTATCGCCGAATTGCCGTTCGACGTCAACGACTTCGTCGACGCGGGCGAGGTCGTCATGCGTTTTACAGACACGGAGCAGCGTGCCGCGATGACGCGTGCCGAGGCGGCCCTCGAAGAAGCGCGGGCGCGATATGCCGAGGCCGATCAGGAGTTCAAACGTTTCTCGAGCATGCTCGAAAACCAGACGGTGTCGCGGGCCCGCTTCGATCAGGCGAAAGCGAACCGGGAAGCTGCGCAGGCGCGCCTGAACGCAGCCCGATCCGGCGTTGCAACGGCGAAGGAACAGCTGGAATACACGGTTGTGCGCGCACCCTATGCCGGCATCGTCGCCAAGCGACACGTCGAACTCGGCGAACTGGTGTCACCGGGGCAACCACTGATCACGGGACTGTCGCTGCAGTCGCTGCGCGTCAACGTGGACGTTCCACAAAGCATGTTTCATGCCGTTCGCACGATCGGCAAGGCGTTCGTGTATATCGACGACGAGCGTATCGCTGGCACAGAATTGACGTTCTTCCCGATCGCCGACACGGCTGCCAATACATTCCGCGTGCGCGTCGACCTGCCGGACGGCGGCCCGGCCCTGTACCCCGGCATGATCGTCAAAGTCGGTTTCGTCGTCGGCGAGACAGAGCGCTTGTTAATTCCGGCGTCGGCGGTCGTGCGGCGCAGCGAGCTCAGTGCCGTCTACGTGTCGGCTGACGGTCGGGTAACGCTCCGGCAAGTACGCCTCGGGCGTCGCTACGGTGATTCGATAGAAGTCCTGGCGGGCCTGAACGAGGGCGAATCGGTCGCGACGGATCCTGTGAGCGCCGGCATCTATCTCAAAGAAACGGCCGGAGCTCAGTAGGTGTCGACGGAACGAAAGCTCGGTTTTTCAGGATCGTTGGCAAAGAGATTCCAGGACTCGAAAATTACGCCGCTGCTGGCATTGACCGGGCTGTTGATGGGCGTATTTGCGGTCATGGTGACGCCGCGCGAGGAAGAGCCGCAGATCAACGTCACTTTCGCCAACATCTTCGTGCCGTTCCCGGGCGCCAGCGCCGTCGAGGTCGAGAATGTCGTTGCAATACCGATGGAGCAGGTGCTGGCGGAGATCGAAGGCGTCAAACACACCTATTCGGTTTCACGGCCGGGCATAGCGGTACTGACGATTCAGTTTGAGGTCGGCGAGGACAGGACTGCTGCAATTGTACGCCTGTACAACGCGGTCTATTCGAACCAGGACTGGCAGCCGCCCGGCACCGGCGTGTTGCAGCCGCTGATTCAGCCCAAGGGCATCGACGATGTGCCGACCGTGACGGTGACGCTTTGGACTGAAGACGAGCTTCGTGGCGCGCACGAGTTGCAGCGCATCGCTCACTCGATCGAGGCGGAAATCAAGCGCGTACCGGGCACGCGCGACGTATTCACGGTCGGCGGTCCCGATAACGTCGTGCACGTAGAGCTCGATCCGCAGCGGCTCGCAGCCTACGGCCTTTCGCTGGATGCGTTGCGTTATGCGCTCAAAGTGAGCAATGCCGCAACGCATGCGGGCGCTATTGTTTCGGAAAACCGCACAGTCCCGGTAACAGTTGGCACATTCCTGGCCGATGTGGACGATGTTGCCGCGCTGATCGTCGGTGTCAGTAACGGTAAAGCGATATACCTGGAGGATGTTGCCGATGTCTCGGCCGGGCCCGATCATCCTGAACAATACGTTCGCTTTGGCACGGGCGCGGCGGCCGGTGACATCGGCCTCGCTCCCGGTATCGGTGCACCCGCGGTAACGCTGGCCATCGCAAAGAAGCCGGGTACGAATGCGGCGGGCATGGCGGAGCAGGTCATCGAGCGGCTCGGCGAGCTTGAGGGCATCTTTATACCCGACGGCGTCAGGTACACCGTGACGCGCAACTACGGCAAGACTGCCGATGACAAAGCGAAAAAGCTGATTCAGAAACTTGCGTTCGCGACGATCTCGGTGATCCTGCTGATCATGGTCTCGCTCGGGTGGCGCGAGGCCGTTGTGGTCGGATCCGCTGTCGTCGTCACGCTCATGCTGACACTGTTCGCTTCCTGGGCCTGGGGCTTCACGATCAATCGCGTGTCGCTGTTCGCGCTGATTTTTTCCATCGGCATCCTGGTCGACGACGCGATTGTCGTCGTCGAAAACATTCACCGTCATATGGCGATGGGCGACAGGACGCTGCTCGAAGCCATACCCCCGGCCGTCGACGAAGTAGGCGGTCCGACCATACTCGCGACCTTCACCGTGATTGCCGCACTGCTGCCGATGGCTTTTGTCACGGGACTGATGGGCCCTTACATGAGCCCGATACCGATCAATGCGAGCATCGGCATGTTGCTGTCGCTGGCTGTCGCGCTGATCATCACGCCATGGGCCAGCCAGAAACTGCTGCCGCATAATCACGAGGAAAACAAAAGCGATGCGTCAGTCCTGTGGCTGGATCGGCTGTTTCGCAGGGTTGTCGGCCCATTCCTGCGCGGCACCGACGGCAAGCGTTCGCGCCGCTGGCTGCTGGGCGGCGTAGTTACAGCGATTCTGCTCGCCATGAGTCTCGTTGTCGTGCAGGCCGTAGTAATGAAGATGCTGCCATTCGACAACAAGTCCGAATTCCAGGTCGTGCTCGACATGCCCGAGGGTACGACGGTCGAGCAGACCGGGCGGGTGCTCGACGACATGGCGCAGTACCTCAGCGAGTTGCCCGAAGTCACGGACTACCAGGTCTATGCAGGCACGGCGGCGCCGATCAACTTCAACGGCCTTGTACGCCAGTACTACCTTCGCGAAGGTCCCAACGTCGGTGACATACAGGTCAACCTCGTCGGCAAGTCCCATCGCGATCGGAAAAGTCATGAAATTGCGACGGCCGTGCGAGCGCGTCTCGATGAAATCGGCAGCCGATTTGGCGGTTCGGTAAAAATTGTCGAAGTCCCCCCGGGCCCTCCCGTGCAATCACCGCTGGTTGCCGAAATTTACGGCCCGAACTACGCAGGTCAGCAATTGGTCGCGGGAGAAGTTCGCGAGCTGTTTGCCGCTACGCCGGATATAGTCGACATCGATGACAGCGTCGAAGTGCCGGCGTCAAGACTCGTCGTTTCGATCGACCGGAGCAAAGCGGCACTGCTGGGCGTCTCGCAGGCCAGCGTGACGCAGGCGCTGCAAACGGCTTTAAGCGGCGAAGATGTCACTTTCGTACGCGACGGCTATCAAAAATACCCGGTGCCCGTGCGGCTGGAGCTGGCGGTATCGGACAAATCCGAGCTGGACAGTCTCCTGATGATTCGAGTCGCCGGTCGAGACGGCAATCTTGTCCCCCTGACCGAGATTGTCGAGGTGCATACATCCGAATGGGAGCAGACCATCTACCACAAGGACCTGTTACCCGTGGTATTTGTCACAGGCGATATGGCCGGGCGCTTCGATTCGCCGCTGTATGGCATGTTCGACATGGTGGGCCGCATTGGAGATGAGGCGCTGGATGGTGAGAAGATTGAACAGCGCTTTATCAACCAGCCAGACAACCCTTACAACTACAGCCTCAAATGGGACGGCGAGTGGCAGATCACCTACGAGACCTTTCGTGACATGGGCATCGCGTACTCGGTCGGATTGATACTCATTTATCTGCTGGTCGTGGGGCAATTCCGGTCTTACGCGGTACCGCTGATCATTATGGCGCCGATTCCGCTCACGATTATCGGTGTCATGCCGGGACACGCGCTGCTCGGAGCACAGTTCACGGCGACTTCGATGATCGGCATGATTGCTCTCGCCGGTATCATTGTGCGCAACTCGATATTGCTCGTCGACTTCGTGCGCCAGGAGGTCGATGCCGGCGTCGAATTTCAGGAAGCCGTGATTCGGGCGGGTGCCGTTCGGGCCAAGCCCATCGCGCTGACGGCGCTGGCAGCCATGCTGGGTGCCTTCTTCATCCTGGACGATCCGATCTTCAACGGGCTTGCCGTGACGCTTATCTTCGGCATCCTGGTTTCGACTGTTTTGACACTGGTTGTCATTCCGGTTCTTTATTACGCGTTTGCCTACAAGTCGGAACAATGAGCAAAAAGTTTCGTTAGAATTGCAGGAGACCCGACGCTGACCAACGTTTGACCTGAAGGACGAGATTGAAAAACTCGCTGATCGCACTTTCCCGAGACGCGCTGGGCAGCCTGCGCGATCTCACGCCGATCGTCTTGGTGATTGGCGTTTTTCAGATCTGGGTCATCAAGCAGCCGGTATCCGGTTTCGTATCGCTGATATTCGGTGCTCTGCTCGTTCTTGCAGGTCTCACGTTCTTCATATTCGGACTGCGCCTGGCGCTGTTCCCGATCGGTGAAAATCTCGCACACTCGCTGGCGAAAAAAGGCAGCGCGTTCTGGCTGTTCGCCTTTGCGTTCGTGCTCGGATTCGGTACAACCATCGCCGAGCCCGCTTTACTGGCCGTTGCGGCCGAGGCCGCTGCGGTCGCGGTTGACGCAGGTGCTATTGCGGCAACCGACGAAGCTAAGGCCAACTATGCACTAGGTCTGCGACTCGTCGTCGCATTGTCGGTCGGCGTTGCGCTGCTCATCGGCGTATCGCGCATCCTGGCCAACTGGTCGCTCCCTGTCATGATTATCGGAGGCTATATTCTCGTCGTGCTTGCGACGACCATTGCCCCCTCGGAAATTGTCGGAGTGGCCTATGACTCGGGCGGTGTGACGACGTCAACGGTCACAGTACCGCTGGTGACCGCGCTCGGCGTCGGTCTCGCCAGTTCATTGAAAGGACGCAATGCGATGACGGATGGTTTCGGCCTCATCGCGTTCGCGTCGCTGACGCCGATTCTTTTCGTGCTGTTGTACGGGACGATTCTCGAATGGATTTGATTCTCGACGCCCTGAAGTTTGTCGGCAACAGTGCAATCGACGTACTGCCTATTGCCGTTTTCCTGTTTGCATTCCAGATTCTTGTCATCGGCGGCCGAATGCCGAATATCCGACAGATCCTGGTTGGCTTCGGGTTTGTCATCGTCGGATTAGGTTTATTCCTCGAAGGCCTCGAGCACACGCTTTTTCCGCTCGGCCGGCTGATGGCGCAGCAGTTGACGAATCCCGAATTCCTGGAGTCGACAAGATTAAGTGTTACCGGTGTGCTGGTGTGGCGGGACTACTACTGGGTATACCTGTTTGCTGCCGCCGTCGCCTTCAGCACGACGCTGGCCGAACCCGCGCTGATGGCTGTTTCGATCAAGGCGAATGCCGTATCGGGCGGCGCGATCGGTGTTTGGGGGCTACGGGTCGCTGTCGCGATCGGCGCTGCCGTCGGCGTGAGCCTGGGCTGCTTCAGGATAATTTCGGGCCTGCCGTTGCAACATTTCATCGCGGCCGGCTATCTGGTCGTCATCGCGCAGACAGCGTTAGCGCCGAAAATAATCGTACCGCTGGCGTATGATTCTGGTGGCGTCACCACATCCACCGTAACCGTGCCGCTGATTACGGCGCTCGGCCTTGGACTGGCCGAGGCGGTACCAGGGCGCAGCCCGTTGCTGGATGGATTTGGATTGGTGGCATTCGCGGCCCTGTTTCCGATAATCTCGGTGTTGGCCTACGGCCAGCTGGCAGTCTTGCGACAAAAAGTGGACCTTTCCGCTATCGAAACAGACGATTTGGAAGAGGAAGAAGACCATGCATTTTAAACTGATCGTTGCGTTCGTCGAGGACACTGCAACTGACGCCATCATGGAAGCCGCAAGAGAAGCGGGTGCAACAGGATGTACCGTCATCCCTAATGCACGCGGCGAGGGCATCAAAGAGAGCAAGACTTTTTTCGGGCTCACGCTGAGCTCGCAGCGTGACGTCGTGCTGTTGCTCGTTGAGCAGCATTTGAGCCGGCACATACTGGAGCATATCGGCGACGTTGGAGAGTTCGACAAAAAGCCCGGCACCGGAATTGCCGTTCTGATCGATGTCGAAGACGCGGTCGGTGTCGTGCACCAGGCGCAGGAGCTGGTTGATCTAGTGGAGGAGAACCTATGAAAATTCCGAACTGGGGTCCCGTGCGGGATTGCATGCGCACCGAGGTGACCGAGGTCGATGGCTCGATCGATGTCCTGACGGCACTAAAAATAATGAAAAAAGTCAGTGCAACCAGCCTGATTGTCAAGCGTCGTGACGAACATGACGAGCACGGTATGCTGCTGTTTTCCGATATTGCCAAGCAGGTCATCGCCAAGAACCGCGCGCCGGAACGCGTGAATGTCTACGAGATAATGGCGAAGCCGGTTCTCACGGTGCGACCCGACATGGAAATTCGCTACTGCGCGCGCCTGTTCGAGAACTTCGGCATCAGCCATGCACCGGTCGTCGAAAACGACAAGATTATTGGCATGGTGAGCTACTACCTGCTTGTGCTGCACGGCCTGCCGGATCTCGACTGATTCAGGCGATGGGCTCGAACCTCGCCTGGAAAAATCTCAGGTACTCGGGTTCGTACACCATCTTCAGGCCGCGGATTTGCTCCCGCCGCTGGTATAGATCTATGACGCACTCGGCGACCACGTCCATGTGCGCCTGCGTATAAACACGCCGCGGAATGGTTAGCCGCACGAGTTCCAGTCTCGGACGACGATTCTCCCCGGTCACGGGGTCGCGTCCCGCGGAGACATTGCCGCGCTCCATCGAGCGAATACCCGATTCAATGAACAGCTCGGCAGCCAGCGCCTGCGCCGGATACTCGTCCTGGTCGATGTGCGGTAGAAAGCGCCGCACATCGAGAAATATGGCGTGCGAGCCAATCGGCTCGACGATTGGCACGCCCGCGGCTTCGAGTTTTTGCCCGAGGTAACGCACCTGCCCGATGCGGGCCGCCATGTGCTCCTCGGTAACCGCTTCGCGGATACCCTGCGCCATGGCCTCCATATCTCGCCCCGCCATGCCGCCGTAGGTGTGCAGACCTTCGTATACCACTACAAGGTTCTGCGCTTTTTGGTACACCTCGTCATCATTGCAGGCAAAGAACCCGCCGATGTTGACGAGCGCATCCTTCTTGGCTGACATCGTGCAGCCATCGGTCATATCGCAAATTTCGCGGAGAATCTCGCGCACCGTTTTCCTGGCGTAGCCGTCTTCGCGCTCGCGAATGAACCAGGCGTTCTCGATAGTGCGGGTGGCATCGAGCATGATCGGGATGTCGTGCTGGTCGCAGTAAAGACGCAGCTCCCGCAAATTTGCCATCGAGAACGGCTGCCCGCCGGCCATATTGACGTTGCCCTCGAGACTTATGTACGGCACATGATTGGCGCCGACCTCGTCGACCAGTGCGGCCAGTTTGCGGAGGTCCACGTTGCCTTTGAATTGAAAAGTACTTTCCGGTTCATGTGCCTCGTCGACGATTACATCAACGAATATGCCGCCCGCCAGCTCCTGGTGCAGGCGCGTCGTTGTGAAGTACATGTTGCCGGGCACATAGTCGCCTTTCTCTATGAGGATCTTCGACATCAGGTTTTCGGCGCCGCGGCCCTGGTGCGTCGGTACCAGGTACTTGTAGCCGTAGTATTCGCGCACGACGGACTCGAGATGGTAGAAATTTTCGCTGCCCGAGTAAGCCTCGTCGCCAAGCATCATTCCGGCCCACTGCCGGTCACTCATCGCGGACGTGCCGGAATCGGTCAAAAGATCGATATAGACGTCGCGACTACGAGTAAGAAATGTGTTGTAGCCCGCCTCGCGAATCGCTACCAGGCGCTCTTCGCGCGTGGTCATCCTGAGCAGCTCGACCATCTTGATCTTGTAGGGCTCGGCCCAGGTGCGTTTTTTGTGCGTCTGTGTGTCCATTCGACGCACGTTAATCCCCTCTGAACTCGTGCGCGATACGTAGTTTTACTGCGACAGCGTATACTGACTCATCCTCGAGGTGCAGCGTCCGATCATGCGCAGATTTAACGCAGCGTTTTGTTTCATCATGAGCTGGACCTGAAGGCTGGACGTCAGCCTGGCAATGCCTCCAGAATCTGTCGATAGCGCGCGTGGCCACGCAGCGCGTCGAGATCTGCATCGTTCTTGATCCACGTACCGGATACGGCGGAGTTCTCAAGGCAGTCCAGTGCTTTGTCAATTTCACCAATCCTGGCGTAGAAACATGCCGCATTATATCGCGTCATCGCGTCTTCCGGGTTCAGCGCGAGAGCGTACTCAGCCCACTCTTTCGCGCGCACCAGGTCTCCGAGGGTTGCATAGCCGCCGGCACCGAGATAGTAAGCGCGCTGGTTGTCCGGGTAATCCTCAAGAATTCGCTCGGCGCGCTCGACGCCGATGCGGGCGAGCTGATTCGCTGTTTCTACCTCGCCAAGACCTTCGTATACAGCGGCACCGAGGATAGGGCTCTCGTAATCATCGACGTCGCATTGGGATGCGGTCGCGAAACTCTCAGCGGCATCCCTGGTTCGGCCCTGGTGTAATTGCATCCGGGCAAGGTGATGCAGTGCGCTACACAGTGAGGGATCGAGTTCGATGGCTTTTTTGAACCCGGCCTCCGCTTCGGCAAATTTCTTGTTTGCCATTAATGCAAAAGCACGAGACAGATGGCTTTCGGCGCGCTCGGGCACAAGCTCGGCCAGCTTGTCGCCCGCTTCCCGGGCGATGTCCGGCCAGGTGTCGGAATCACTAAAGAAATCGACGCGAATCGCGCACATCTCGGCAAGATTGAGCCAGGCACGAATAAATTTCGGATCAAGCGCCACCGCTTTTCTGAACATTTCTGCAGCCAGCTCGATGTCGCGATCGCTTTTTGAAACGGCGTAGCCACGTCCTCGCAGGTAATACTCGTAGGCTTTCGTGTTTGTGGTGTCTTGCTCAGCGCTCGGCGCAGCACCCAGTTTGAGCTTGAGCGCCTCGAGAACGCTCGCCGCAATCCCGTCCTGAATGGCGAAAATATCCGTAAGTTCGCTGTCGTACGATTCCGACCATAGTTGCGTGTCGGTTGCGGCCTCAACCAGTTTGGCCGTAACACGGGTACGATTTCCTGATTTGCGTACGCTTCCCTCGAGTACGTGTGCAACATTCAAGCGGTCCGCGATTTCCTTGACGGAAAGATCCTTTCCCTTAAGAGAAAACGAGGAAGTCTGGGATGCGACTCGCAGATTGGGAATACGAGTCAGCGCGGTCAGCATTTCCTCGGTCAGACCATCGCAGAAATGCTCCTGATTTTTCTCGGCACTGAGATCGTGAAATGGAACAATGGCGACAGATTTACGCCCGCCCGCACTACTGGTGGAAACCGTCGTGACCGGCGCATCGGTAAGCTGCAGGCCTTCAGGCGTGATATCGAAAAGCCAGGTCAGTACCAGCGCGACAGCAAACCCCACCGCGAGAGCGGCAAGCACCCAGGAAACGGCCGTCTCCGGCAAGCCGAGGGCAGGGACGAGGACGTCGGCCAGCTGCAGCACGAGCCATGCGGCTACCAGGTAGGCAATGCCGACCTTGATGACGCTGCGATCCCGAATCTGGCGGTAGAACTTCAACATCGGCGCATTATAAGGACGTTTGCGTCTGAGGGTTAACTTGGCATAATCGCGGCTCGGCTGGTCGTTTCCGGCCCGTTCGTATCATTTGCGCAGTAGCAATTAATCAAAGGAACAGACTTTGTTGAACTATTCGGCCTGCACGCCGAGTGCGGCCTTAGCCCTTTTCGTGTGTGCAATGCTGGCGCCTGCCGAGCAAGTCCACGCAGAGACGCAGGACAATACGACCATTGAGGAAATCGTCGTTTCGTCGCGTTATCGGGCGGAAAAGCTTTCGGACGTGCCGGACTCGATTACGCCTTTTACGCTCGGGGACATCGAGCGGTATCGCATTGAGCGCATTAACCGCGTTGCATCGCTGACACCCAACCTGCGTTTTTCCGACGACCAGGAAGTCGGTGTGAGTACGCTGGTCATTCGCGGGGTGCGTCAAAACCGGGGCACGGGCCAGCCGCCGGTATCGTTTCGCATTGACGGTGTCAGCGCGACCAACAACTTACTCACTACCCAGGAGCTGTTCGATATCGAAAGCGTCGACGTGCTGCGCGGCCCGCAGGGCGCGTTATACGGACGCAACGCGATCGGCGGCGCGA
>JABDOQ010000087.1 GCA_013043165.1 Woeseiaceae bacterium
CGAGTGATCGGTGGATCAACATGCGAGAGGTGACGATGCGGGGCAGGTTGCGGAATCGGTAGCCAGCCTGGCACTGTATCTAATTCTTTTTAGTGGATGATTGGCTGGCGTGTGACGCAAGCTGCCCCGCGTCGGCACCGTTTAGACTTTATCTAAACTATAATCCTCTTCATTTCAATTACTTACAAAAATTCGGGAACCGATTCTCGGCTTCGCACTCTAATCTTTCGAGTGCGTAAGTCACTCGCCTGCTTACCTCCCTTAAGCAGGCGTGCAACCGGCAACCCCAAGCCGATTGCTTTTTTTGCCCCGGGGCACCTTGCAAAAAGGTGCTTCGGGGCTTTTTATTTTTCGGCCGGCAGCTTGAGAAATTCCTCGAGCCTGGCGCGAGCCTCATCCTCTCCCAGCCGACTCAGCGCCGAGAAGTGCTGCACGGTCGCCGCGGAGCCGAGCTCGCGACGGACTTCGAGCAACGCTTTGGCCGCCTGACCCCGCTTCAGTTTGTCGGTCTTCGTCAGGAGTACGTGGGTCGGCAGCCCGACCGATTCGGCAAAGCTGAGCATCTGCCGATCGAAATCGGTGAGCTTGCGACGGATGTCAACGATCAAAAACATGCCGCGGAGGCTTCGCCGCATTTCGAAATAGTCCGCCATCAGGTCCGCCCAGTGCTGCCGCATTTTGTCGGCCACCCTGGCAAAGCCGTAGCCTGGCAGGTCGACCAGGCGCTGCTGATCGCGCAGGCTGAAAAAGTTCACGAGCCGCGTGCGGCCCGGAGTCTTGCTGGTCCTGGCAAACTGTCGCCGGTTGACGATGACATTGATCGCGCTGGATTTGCCCGCGTTGGAACGGCCCGCGAAAGCGACCTCCGCGCCGCTGTCCGGGACGAACTGCGAAGGCTCGTTGGCACTCTTGATAAAGCAGGCTTCCGGGTAGTCTGACATTGGAGTACGCCCTGACAATTGTGTGTATAATTTGGGCGCTGAGTTCAGAACCGGGAAGCATTTTGACGGGTTCAGGGTCGCACAGCAAGGTGCTCGAATGCCTTCCGACCTCAGGCTGACTCCGTCCGTTGCGGCTCAGACTGACGATACCAAACAGAGGCACCCAATCAGGCGGCCGCCGCGGCGATCGCAGGGAAGTAACGGTCAAAACGTATGAAAAACAAGCTCGTCCTTATTTTCGCAGCCGCCGCTCTGATAGTGGCGGCAGTTCCGGCACAGGCAGCGAGCCTGGTCGACGGCTCGGCCGAAGCCGGCAAAGCCAAGGCGCTGACCTGTAGCGCCTGTCACGGAGCCGAGGGCAATAGCTCGAACGCCCTCTGGCCGAACATTGCCGGGCAGAACGCGCCGTATATCCTTGCTCAGCTCATGGCCTACAAGGACGGCAGCCGCAAGAATCCGCTGATGTCGAGCCAGGCCATGCTGCTGTCAGCTGAAGACATGGCTGATCTTGCCGTGTACTTCGAGAGCCTCCCGGCTGCGGCCCAGTCGGTTGCCGATGCGGACCTCGTTGCCCGCGGTGAGGCGCTTTTCCGCGGCGGCGACGCGGCCAATGGCACCGCTGCCTGCATGGCCTGCCACGGCCCCACCGGGCGGGGCAATCCGGCGGCCAAATATCCGGCATTGAACGGCCAGCACGCCGCCTACACGGCCAAGCAGCTGCAGGATTACGCGGCGGGCACACGCGAGACCGATGGCAAGACTCGCATGATGCGTGAGATCGCGGCACGTCTCGACAGAGAGGATATCGAAGCTGTCGCGTCTTACGTGCAGGGCCTGAAATAATCTCCCACGACTGAATATCGGACGACTCTATGAAACACCTTAAATGGATTGGTGCCCTTTTGTTTTTTGCGGGACTGCTCAGCCTGGCTTCATGCAGCAGCGAAGAAGCACCGGTCGTGCCGGCAGAGGAGATGGCTGTTGCCGAAGCATCGACGGAAGCCGCGGATGAAGCCCTCGCCGAAAGCGTCGAGGAGGCCGCGTCGGAAACACTAGAACTCGTGGAGGAATCGGCGTCGGAAGCCGCGCCGGCTGACGAGGCAATCGTGCTGGCTGTGGCCAAACCGCCCGTGGCAAATCGTGAATGGCAGTTCAAGGAGGGCCAGCACTATGTTCGCCTGGTGCCAACTCAGCCCACCGTTGGTAGCGCCGACAAGATCGAAGTAGCCGAATTTTTCTGGTACGGCTGTCCGCACTGCTACGACATGGAGCCCTACATCAACCAATGGGCCGAGAATAAGGACCCCAATGTCCGATTCGTAAGAGTGCCGGCCACCTGGAATGCACTGGTGCGTCTTCACGCGCAACTCTATTACACGGAGGAAGTGCTGGCGCGAAACGGCGTGCTCAAGAATCCGGAAGAATTTCGCGATGCCGTTTTTCAGGAGTATCACCGCCGCAACAACCGCATGACGTCGGAAGCCGCTATCCAGACCTTGTTTGGCCGCTTCGGCGTCAGCGCGGAGCAGTTCCAGGCTACCTGGGGCTCATTCGAGGTCAATCAAAAACTGCGGGTTGCCGAAGACCTTGCGCGCCGGTACAGCATCTCGTCTGTCCCCGCGGTCGTCGTCAACGGCAAGTATCGTACTGTCGCTTCAGAAGCCGGCGGCTACACCAAGCTCATGGAACTCATCGACGAACTAACGATTCGCGAAGGCCTGCGTTAGCAGCACAGACCTAGCCGCTGTCCTCCGCGATGATCGTCAGGGCGCCCGGCCCGGTACGTCGCCAGTACAGGCGCTTTGTAAGCTCGACCGTATTTGAGGCTTCTTCTGTGCGCAGGCGAAACCGGCTCAGGTAGATTTCGTCCTCGGCAGGATCTGCCAGCAGCAGTACGTCGCTAATCGTGACGTTTTCGAATGACCGGGTTCCCAGGGTTCTGGCGCGAAACGCGATCCACTCCGTCTTGTTCATGCCCCAATGCCGGAAATCGGCGTCGTAAAGCGACAGGAATGTGTGCATGTCCCCTCGCTTCATGCTGCTGCCCCATTGAGATATCGCGGCATCGAGTTCGCTGCGAAGCTCGTCGATCTGGCCGGGCTCGACCCAGCGAACTTTTCGCCCGATCACGACCGGCGTAATGTTGGGAAAAAACCGGTCCTCGATCATTTCGAGCGTCGCGTTGGGTAATGCTATGCAGCCGTCCGTATCGCGAATCGGTCGTTCGCCGCCGCGAGGATCGACGCCGTGCACCCAGATGCCGTCACCGCTTCGCCGCAGGCGGCGATCAATAGCATTCGGGTAGTCAAGCACAAATGCAGTGCGCCCGTACTTTTCGTGCAGTCGGCTCGTATCCAATTGCTCAGTGACGAAGTAAATACCGAGCGGCGTCTTTCGGTCGCCGCTGCGCTGTTTGCCGTCTCCATTTTCGCCAATCGACATACTCGATGAGCCTATGTAGTCGATCTCAAGTCCTGCTTCGTTGTCGAAGCGATGAAATCCAGCAGCCGAGGTCTCAGCCACGAATACGGTCTTGACCGACGCCGGAAGGCGGATCAGGTAAGCGGGTATTTTCTCATCTGCCCTGGCCGGGAAATGAAGCAAACAAACCAGCATCACGGAAAGTAGCAAACGAGGCATGACCTGATATCAAGGCGCGCAAAGTCAGTCTATTTTGCGCTGAATCTCTCACGTATGAATTGGTCGTGTGTGGGTAATCTCCGAGCCATCCCGGAAATCGCCATTTCCATTTCCTGCAGCTTTTCTTCAAGCAACGGGTAATCCAGGTTGTCGATCCTCGCACTGTACTTTTTCGGCCTGACGCCCATACCTTCGAACACCGATTGCCAACTCGAGGCCTGCCATAACTCGTCATCGCCCTGGCGCAAGATGCCCTGCGCCTCGAAAAGTTCGATTTTCTCTGCCAGGCCAGGTGGAATGTCCATGTGCTTGCAATGCTTCCAGAACGGCGTGTCCTCCCGGTCTGTCAGGCAGTAATGCAACACAATGAAGTCACGAATCAATTCGTACTCCGATCGCATATAGCGATTGTATTCGTCGACCAGCACCTGCTCGCAGTCCTGATCCGGGTAGAAGCGCAGGAAGAACTCCATTCCGCGCATAACCAGGTGTAATGCCGTTGCCTCGAGAGGCTCGATGAACCCGGAGGACAGTCCGATCGATATACAGTTCTTGTGCCAGAACGACTCGCGCATGCCCGTGCGAAACGGGATGATCATGGGCTCGGTGATTGGCTTTCCATCGACATAGCTGAGAAGTTTCGCGGTCGCCTCATCATCGCTGCAATACTCACTGGAATACACGTATCCGTTACCGGTCCGATGCTGCAACGGGATCCGCCAGCTCCAGCCTTCTTCCCTGGCTGTTGCAACCGTATACGGGACAGCTTCCCCGAGATTCTCGGTCTGCACCGCCACGGCCCGATCGCAGGGAAGATAATTCAACCAATCCTCGTAACCGATGCCCAGCGACTTTTCGATCAGCAGGGCATAGAAGCCGGTACAGTCGATAAAGAAATCTCCGTGAACCTCTTCACCACTCTTTAGCAACAGACTGGCGATACTGCCGTCCTCATTCTGGCGAACTTCAGTTACCAGGCCTTCGGTGCGCCTGACCTTGCGTTCTTCTGCATACTGGCGCAGGTACTTGGCAACCAGGCTCGCATCGATATGCAGTGCGTAGCCGGCACTGCCGAGGGGAGTCCTCGGCGGCGCGTCCTGCGGCAGGAAGAAGCGACGCTCTCTGGCCATAACGCTGCAGGGCGCGAAGGACTGCAATTCGGATGTATGGCCCTTCGATTTGGCCTTTAGCCAGGCTTGATAGAAGTCATGTACGCCCAGGCGCGTGCCAATCCAGCCGAACGGATGGAAATACGATTCTCCAACCTGATGCCAGTCCGGGAGTTCGATACCGAGTTTGAATGTCGCATGTACGTTTTGGATAAAATGCTGCTCATCGATACCGAGTTTTTTGATGAGCCCAACGAACGGCGGGACGGTGGATTCACCGACACCGATGGTGCCGATTTCTTCCGACTCGACAAGTTCAACTTCGAGCACCTCCGGCCGAAAATCATGCGCCAGTATCGACGCTGCAATCCAGCCGGAGGAGCCGCCGCCGACGATCACGATTTTCTTAATTGGCTTCATTTCGCTCCTCCCATCAATCTATTACCATACCAGCATAGAGGGTATTCAGGAATTCGTGGTGGCAGCGAGTACAAGCCGATTTTACAAATCCGGTCTTGCTTTGACCGACTGACAGAAGGTATACGCGGGAGTGATCAATTCGCATCGATCGAGCGCGCATTCCTGACAGAAAACCACGGCTGCTTTTTGTTTATCGGGTGCACCGGGCGGCGACATTCGAAGCGTGGCATGATAGTCGCACCAGGCAACGACCGCCTAGACCAATCGGGCAAGGCCTTTCGGAATTCGAGCGTAGTCCTTGATGCAATGGAACGACGAAATTATTGGATTATGGCCAACGCTGATGATGCGTGGCCAAATCGTCGAGCCGTCTGTGCTCAGCCATTTCGTCGATATTGGCGAAAGCCAGGCTTCAGCCACCGACGACAGTATATTCACGAACGAAGATGCCGCAATCCAGCATTTGCGCAATATCATCAGCAGCGCCGTTCAAGCGTATTTTCAGCACCTCGAAGTATCCCCGGCTCCTGGCTGGCGGCTGCAGGGACGGCTGGAACGACTGGCGTACGGTGAGTCGCGGGGCCTGAGAAACGCACCCGGCGCCTATCTGAGCGGGATTTTCTATATCCAGACCCCGAAGGATACAGAACCGCTGCATTTACGCAGCGACAGTCACCCTGGCTCTCTCACATTATTCGACCCTCGACCGGGGTTCAACATGTTGTCGATCAGGAATGATCCCTACTCTAATCAGGGCCTGATGGCCGAGCCTGAGCCCGGCTTATTCTTGATGTGGCCCGCGTTTGTCAATTGCTACCGCCACCCGAATCTTTCGCGCACAACGCAGCTTTGCGTCTGTTTCGACGTGCTTCCCTGTGACGGTGACGCCGCAGGCACACAATCCGCGCCGCGCTGGGAGGGTGATCTCCTGGATATGTGGTCTACCGGTCTGATCAAACGCAGACTGCCGGAGCATGATCGGCCGAACCAGGAGTTAATTCGTATCATCGACGAGATGGAGCGTGAAAACCCGAATCTGACCACCGATTTCGACGTCGACCGGATTCGAGATTCTAAACACGCGGCGGTCGATTGGCTCATGTCGCACATCTACCAGTCGGTGAGCGGATATTTCAATCAGATCGGCATGAAGCATCCCGTATCGTGGGAGATCAGGTCGTGGCCAAACATAAACCGTTTCGGCGATTATCACAGCCCGCATAATCATCCCTGGTCTTATCTGAGCGGCACATACTACGTTCAGGTTCCCGAGGCGGATATCGATCAGGACAGCCATAAGGATCTGGACCCGGCGTGCATCTCCTTCTCTGACCCGCGTTCGGGGATGAACCTGATCAGGTTTCCGCAAGGCTCGCGTTCAAGTCCGGTCTTTACGGTCAGGCCCGTACCCGGGGCATTGCTGATCTGGCCATCGACGGTCTACCATTTCGTGCACCCGAACCTGTCAGAACGCAAGAGATATAGCATCAGCTTCAATATTCACGTGCAATGGCAGGGCCACAACAGCTAGCACAATTTCATGCTCGGCCGGCCGGGGGTTAGCACCTTGGATTCAAATGCCAGTGGCTTGAAGTGAAGCTGCCCCGGAGTAAAACTACCTGACAAAAGAAAACCCCCGCCGGAGCGGGGGTTAGTCGTTAACTCATGAAACTGTGCGTTTCTGTGTCGAGTTTCTTAAAGTGGCAGGGGTGGTTCTGGATCTACCAGTTCGTCGACCAGAACTTCCAGGGCGAATTCCATCGACTCCGGCTCCGGGTCACGCGCGATGGCCGTGTAAACCATGCCATTCCCGATCGAAATGCTCTGGCTGATAGCTGCCATCGTCTCGCCCGTAGGCGTGACGATCACGTCGTAATCTCCCTCCGGCAGGGACAGATACTCGGTCACTGTACCGAACGCTACGTCCTCCAGCGCTGCATCCTCGCCAGTCACATCACCCATGAGGGCCGGGTCCAGCAGGTAGATATCGACGTTATCTGCACCTGGCGACGCGTGGATAATGCGCACCTTGGCAAACAAGGCAACGGGACGCGCATCGGGCGTCAGGATTTCTACGGCAAAGTCCTCTGCCTCGTTGTCCTCTTCCTCGTTGACA
>JABDOQ010000085.1 GCA_013043165.1 Woeseiaceae bacterium
TCGGCAAGCGTCCCGGCCGCCGCCAGCGGGTAGGCGTTTTCCAGCAGATCGGGCTCAACGCCCGATAGCGGTCCGATACTCAGCGTTATCGCTGTGACCCGGGTGGCATTGCGCTCTGCCGCAATCGACTCGACCTGCTGCAGCAGGGACAGGCAGACGGAGAGTTCGTGCATCGCTTGACCTTCTCGTGGAATGCCCTGCTTCGGCGTCACCCGATCGAGGCATTGGTACAAACCAGTATATCGGGCATCGGATCGCCGTATTAGTCTTTCCTAATACGAGGGGGGTGCCTTGTGTCCGCAAGAGCGAAATCCATCGCTGTCGTTGGCATCGGCAACAGTCTCCTGACGGACGACGGTGCCGGTATTCACACGCTCGAGCGATTTGCCGAGGGCAACACGAATGACGACGTGTTTTGCCTGGATGGCGGCACGGTAGGCCTCGCATTACTCGACAGACTCTCCGATCTCGGCGGTCTCGTCGCGCTCGACGCCATGAAACTCGGACTCCGTCCCGGCACGGTCACGGTGCTGGAGGGCGAGGCGATGGATGTGCACCTTCGCAATCAACACGGCAGCGTGCACGAGGTCGGCTTATCGGACCTTATGGACGCCCTGCGCCTGCGCGACGACCTGCCCGAAAAACGCGCGCTGATCGGTATCGAACCCGAAGACATGGACTGGGGCACTCAGCCGACCATGGCGGTCACCGCGGCGTTGCCCGAAGCGGCTGAATGCGCCCACGAGCTGATTCGAAACTGGCGCGCCGAGCCCCGAACCGGGGCCAGCCAATGACCGCGAGCACCGAAGCCGGCGTTCAGTTCGAGGCCATCCACGGCAACGTGCGGCCGATACTGAACGAAGTCATGCATGCAATCGACAAGCTGCTCGACGACGACATCCCGACCACGATCGATCTCTCCAGCCTGCCCTTTGGCCCGGGCGAGCTCGACAAACTGGAAGCAACGCTCGGCACGGGCGAGCTTTCGGCACAGCTCGATGCGCTGGGCAGCAGCCGCATTCGGGAAACAACCTACCCCGGCGTGTGGTGGATCGAACACCGCAACGTCAATGACGAAGTCGTAGGACGCTACCTGGAAGTCACACGACTTCCGGAAATCCTCTCCTCCCAGGACGCCGACATCATGGCCGGTCGAGCGCGCCTGGAGGAACAGTTCGAACAAGACTAAGCGGGAGGAAGACCGTATGAAATACACACCGACCGTCGGAGAAATTCTGCAAGCCAAAGGCGTATCGCGGCGCGGATTTCTGAAATATTGTGCGACGACTGCCTCGCTGCTGGCACTGCCACCGAGCATGATTCCGCGCATCGCCGCAGCCATTGAGAATGCCCGCAGGCCCTCAGTCATCTGGCTGTCCTTCCAGGAGTGCACCGGCTGCACCGAATCGCTGACACGATCCGAATCGCCGACCGTTGAGGGACTGATCTTCGACGCCATCTCGCTCGACTACCATCACACGCTGCAGGCGGCGTCCGGCGATCAGGCCGAGGCGGCACGGCACGCCGCGATGGAAGAGAACTACGGTAGCTACCTCGTGCTTGTCGACGGCTCTATCCCGATGGGCAATCCCGGCTTTTCGACAATCGCCGGCATAAGCAACCACGACATGCTCATGGAGACCGTCGCGGGCGCCGCCGCGGTGGTGTCCATCGGCAGCTGCGCCGCATTCGGTGGCATTCCCGCCGCCAGGCCGAATCCGACGGGCGCGGTCGCCGTACGCGACCTGGTCAAAGACAAGCCCGTCGTCAACATACCGGGCTGCCCACCGATCGCGATGGTCATGACGGCCGTGCTGACACAGTTCCTGACCTTCGGCGAGCTGCCCAAACTCGACAAGCACGGTCGGCCAGTCGCGTTCTTCGGCACGACGATTCACGACCGCTGCTATCGCCGGCCATTCTACGAGCAGGGCAAGTTTGCCGAAACCTTCGATGACGAAGGAGCAAAGGCCGGCTGGTGTCTCTACAAGCTCGGCTGCAGGGGCCCGACTACCTACAACGCCTGCGCGACGGTCAAATGGAACATCGGCACGAGCTTCCCGATCCAGTCCGGGCACCCTTGTCTCGGTTGCTCCGAGCCGGATTTCTGGGACAAAGGCGGCTTTTACCAACCCTTGTCGACCGGTCATTTCGGCAGCGGCGCGAAGCTCGCAGGCGCTGCAGCGGCAGGCGTCGCTCTAGGCGCAGTCGCAGCTGCCGCCGGTCGTAAACGGCAATCCAAATATACAAAGGAGGCATGACATGGACCTTCTGGAACTGGCACGGGGACCGGTACTGCAGGCCGCCGCCTACATACTGGTCGGCGGCACTATCTGGCGCCTATTGGGCATCATCCTCCTGGCGAAGAAACCTGACTATTCGGAAGCGCGAGGCCCGGGCGGTCTCGGCGCCGCGGCCAAGGTCATCTGGAGCCGCGCATACACGGCGGAGCCTTTCAAAAGAGCGACGCTGTATCCGAAAATCATGGGCTACGTGTTGCACGTTGGTCTGTTTGCCACGGTTCTGCTATTCGTGCCGCATATCGTGTTCTTCGAGGGATTCCTTGGGTTCGGCTGGCCCGGATTGCCCAACAGCATCATCTTCTTTATTGGTGTAGCAACCGTGATCTCGGGAGTCGCATTGCTGGTTCGGCGGCTGACCAGTCCGGTCCTGAAACTGATCTCGAATTTCGACGACTACTTCAGCTGGTTCGTTACGATGCTGCCGCTGGTCACCGGCCTGTTGATTCCGATCCGGCTCGGCATTCGCTACGAGACATTGCTGGCCGTACATATTCTCAGCGTCGCGCTGCTATTAATCTGGCTACCGTTCGGCAAGCTCGGTCACACTTTTCTCGTTTTCCTTACGCGCGGTACGACCGGCATGGTCTTTGAACGCAGGGGGGCCAAGACATGACCACAGTAGACGGCAGAACCACCCTGGATAGAGAGGCCGAACGCCTGGCGTACAAACCCCCGGAAGTCCGCCACGATACACAGGGCGACATGACGACCGAACAGCGCGTCGAAACAGCGATGCACCATTTCGTCAAGGACTTCAACACGCAGACCGCGTCCTACCTCGACGGCTGCGTGCACTGCGGCATGTGTGCGGATGCGTGTCACTATTTCGTGCGCACCGATGATCCGAGGTACACGCCCATCTGGAAGATGGAGCTGTTCAAGCAGGCCTACAAACGTGAAGTGGGACCGTTCGCATTCTTCTACCGTCTATTCGGCTTCAAGAAGAAGGTCACGATTGACCAGCTCGAAGAATGGCAGCACCTGCTTTATGACAGCTGTACCGTCTGCGGCCGCTGCTCGCTGGTGTGCCCGATGGGCATTGATATCGCGGGCATGGTTTCGATGGCGCGTCACGGCATGTTCAAAGCCGGGCTGATTCCGCATGAGCTGCACGAAACAGCGAAACGTGCGGCCGAAACCGGCAGTCCGCTCGGGATCACGCCCGAGAAATTCAAGGAGCGCGTGGAATGGATGGCCGACGAACACGAAGTGGATATACCGCTGAACGTCGAAAAAGCCGACGTCCTCGCCGTTATGTCATCGATCGAGATTCAAAAATATCCTGAATCAATCGCGGCGACGGCCAAGATCCTGAACGCGACGGGCGAGAGCTGGACCTTCAGCACCGACGGCTACGAGGCCACCAACTTCGGCATGTTGTCCGGCAACCTCGAATGGCAGAAAGCGGCCAGCATGAAACTCATCGACACGGCGATCAAGCTCGGCGCCAAGACGCTGGTACTGCCCGAGTGCGGACACGCCTACATGGCAATGCGCTGGATGGGCGCCAACATGTACGGCAAACCGCTGCCTTTCAAGGTCCTGCACATCACGGAATACCTTGCCGATGTCATGAACTCCGGCCGACTGAAAGTGAAAAAGGTCGATAAGAGCGTCACGTTCCACGACCCCTGCCAGGTGTCACGGCGTGGCGGCGCGACGCAGGCTCCGCGTGACGTCCTGAAGCATCTCGGCGTTGATTTTCGAGAGATGCCGAATGGCGGCGACTACAACTGGTGCTGCGGCGGTGGCGGTGGCGTCATCACGATCAAGCGGGCCGACGAACTGCGTCACAGGGTGTTCAAACTGAAGATGGACCAAATGGAGGCTACCGGCGCGGAAGAACTGCTGTCGAGCTGCGCCAACTGTCGCCAGAGCTTCGATGACTCGGAGCAGCACTTCGGCTGGAATCACAGCATGGGCAGCCTCATGGAAATGGTTGCCGAAAATCTTGAGGAGCAAAAGTCATGAGCGCTCGCATTGTCGTAGATCCGGTCACGCGCATCGAAGGCCACCTTCGCATCGAAGCGCAAATGAACGGCAACCAGATCGGCCAGGCTTACTCCTCCGGCACGATGGTGCGTGGCATCGAGATCATTCTGCGTGACCGTGACCCACGCGATGCCTGGGCATTTGCGCAACGCATTTGCGGCGTGTGCACGCTGGTGCACGGCATCGCTTCCATTCGTGCCGTCGAGAACGCCGTGGGGTCCAAGGTTCCGCCGAACGCAGAGCTGATTCGTAACCTCATGATTGGCGCACAGTACATTCACGATCACGTCATGCACTTCTACCACCTGCATGCGCTGGACTGGGTGGACGTGGTGTCGGCGCTCAAAGCCGACCCCGCCGCGACGGCCGCGCTGGCGCAAAGCTTGAGCAGCTATCCGCGTTCGTCTACCGGCTATTTCAAGGACGTGCAAAAAAAGGTAGCCGATTTTGTTGCGGCCGGGCAGCTGGGAATTTTTGCGAAAGCTTACTGGGGTCACCCCGAGTACAAGCTGCCGCCCGAAGCCAACCTGATGGCCGTTGCGCATTATCTGGATGCGCTCGAGTGGCAGCGCGATGTCGCAAGACTGCACGCGATATTCGGCGGCAAGAATCCGCACCCCAACTTCGTCGTCGGTGGCGTGCCCTGCCCGATCGATCTGAATTCGGATTCCGCGATCAACAGCAAGCGGCTGGCCGAGGTTCAGGACATCATCAACAAGATGAAGGTCTTTGTTGAGCAGGTTTACGTTCCGGACACGATTGCAATCGCCAGTTTCTACAAAGACTGGTTTGCGCGCGGTGAAGGATTGGGCAACTTCATGTGCTTCGGTGACCTGCCGGGCACCAGCATGGATGACCCCGACTCGTTCCTGTTCCCGCGCGGTGTCATCCTCGATCGCGATCTGACAACGGTCCATGAACTGCAGCTCGACGATACAGACGGCATCCAGGAATTCGTTTCACATTCCTGGTACGACTACTCGGGCGGCAAGGAAGTCGGCCTTCATCCCTGGAGTGGTGAAACCAACCTGAATTACACGGGACCCCAGCCACCTTACGATCAGCTTGACGTTGAACAGTCCTATTCGTGGCTCAAGTCGCCGCGCTGGAAAGGCAAAGCGATGGAAGTCGGTCCGCTGGCCCGCGTCCTGATGCTCTATGTCAAAGGACACGAACTCACGCAGGAGCTGGTCAACAGCACGTTGGCGAAGCTCGATGCGCCGCCACGCGCACTGTTCTCGACGCTGGGTCGCACCGCGGCTCGCACGCTCGAAACCGCGATCCTGGCGGACGGCATGCAGGGCTGGCTCGATTCGCTGATCGCCAATATCAAGGCTGGCGATACGAAGACCCATGACCAGTCGCTGTGGGAGCCGTCCAGCTGGCCGTCGAAGTGCCAGGGCGTCGGCGTCATGGAGGCGCCGCGCGGCGCCTTGTCACACTGGATCGTCATCGAGAATGGCAAGATCGCCAACTACCAGGCCATCGTTCCGAGCACCTGGAACGCCGGTCCTCGTGACCCGCTCGGTCAACCCGGCGCTTACGAAGCGGCGCTCGAAGATGCGCACGTCATGCATGATCCGAAACAACCACTGGAAATACTGCGCACGATCCACAGCTTTGACCCGTGTATCGCCTGTGCCGTGCACGTAACGGATCCGGAAGGCGAAGAACTCGTTCAGGTCGCTGTTCGCTAGCGCCTACTCCGTGGCGAGTTGTACCAGCAGCGGCGCGGGGGCCCAGGCCTCCGCACCGAAGCGGTCCTGGAATTCACAAACACGTTCATAGACGCGCTTGATGCCGACCGCATCGGCGTAGTGCATCGGCCCGCCGCGCGATACGGGAAAGCCGTAACCGTAGACATAGACGATGTCGATATCGCCGGGGCGCTGCGCGATACCCTCTTCGACGATGCGCATACCTTCGTTGACGAGCCCGTAAATCAGTCGGTCAACGATTTCTTCGTCGGGAATGTCGCGACGCTCGATGCCGAACGCCGCCGCTTCTCGTTCAATAATCTCTATGACGGCGGGGTCGTTCTCGTGCTTTCGCGTTTCAGGGTCGTATACGTAGAAACCGGCGCCGGTTTTCTGCCCGAGGCGGCCCATCTCAGCGAGTACATCCGCGACCCGGGACGCACGCGGATCGCCGCGCTTGTCCTCGGGCAGCGCCTGTCGCGCTTTGTAGCCAACATCGATGCCGGCAAGATCGGCAACGCGGATCGGCCCCATGGCCATGCCCCACTCTTCCATCGCGTTGTCGACCTGCTCCGGTGTCGCTCCTTCGATCAGGCAAAGCTGCGCCTCACGAAAATACGGCTGCAGCATGCGGTTGCCGATAAAGCCGTAGCACACGCCCGACATGACCGGCACTTTGCGAATGGTTTTGGCAAGCGACATGCACGTAGCCAGCACATCGTCCGCGGTTTTTTCGGCGCGCACGACCTCCAGCAGTTTCATGATGTTTGCCGGACTGAAAAAATGCAGCCCGATGACGTCCCCGGGCCGCTTCGTTGCCGCCGCAATTTCGTTGACGTCCTGGTAGGACGTGTTCGTTGCGAGTATTGCACCGGGCTTGCACACCGAATCCAGGCGCGCGAATATCGTCTTCTTTAGCTCCGGGTCTTCGAACACGGCTTCGATAACGAGGTCCACTTCGGATAACGACGCATAATCGGTTGACCCCGTAATCAGCGCCCGACACTGCGCCGCTTTCTCAGCCGCGAGTTTGCCGCGCTTGACGCTGGCCCCGTAGTTCTTGTCGACAATTGCCAGGCCGCGCGCCAGCGCTTCATCATCGATATCGATCAGCGTGACCGGTATGCCGGCGTTGGCGAAACTCATGGCGATGCCACCGCCCATCGTGCCGCCGCCGATAATCCCAACCGATTCGACGGCTCGCTTCGGCGTGTCTTTCGGAAGGTCGTCAATTTTCGCGGCCTGCCGCTCTGCAAAAAACAGGTGCCGCATGGCCGCCGATTGCGTGCTCTTCATGCAGTCGAGGAAGAGCTCGCGTTCCACGTTGAGACCGTCTTCAAACGAGCGATTCGTCGCGGCTTCGACACAGGCCACAATATGCTGCGGCGCAATCTGTCCCTTTGCGCGCTTGGCCAGCGTCGCGCGATAGCTGTCGAAAATACCGGCGTCGAAATCGGGCACCGGCTGTTCGCTGGACTTCCTGACGGCGGCGCCCTGCTCCAGCAACTCATGCGCCCAGGCCACCGCCTCCGCACGCAGCTCGCCTTCGACGATCTTGTCGATCAATCCCAGTTCGAGCGCGACGCGGGCTCCGATGGGATTACCGCTCGTGATGAGGTCGAGCGCCGCCTTGACGCCAGCGAGACGCGGCGCCCGCTGCGTGCCGCCCGCGCCCGGCAGCAGGCCCAGTTTGACCTCGGGCAAGCCGACTTGCGCTGATGCCAGCGCGCAGCGGTAGTGTGCTGCGAGCGCCGTCTCGAGTCCGCCACCGAGTGCCGTGCCGTGGATGGCCGCAACCACGATCTTTTTCGAGGCTTCGATTGTGTTCAGCAGATCGGGCAGGAACGGCTCCATCGGTGGTTTCCCGAATTCCGTGATATCGGCACCGGCGATGAATGTGCGGCCGCTGCAGATAATCAGCAGCGCCGCGCTCGCATCATCCTGTGCAGCCGAGACCGCCTCCAGCAGGCCCTTCCTGACCTCGAGCGACAGCGCATTCACGGGGGGATTATCCACCGTGATGACGCCGACGGACCCTTCAAGCTCATAATTTACTGCTTGCGACATGCTCACTCCTTTGCAAATGACGGCGCACGCTGTAGTGTAATGCGAACGGTCAGACTCTTCTGGATCTGGATTTTACGACGATGTACCGGCAACTCACAGACCAGGCTGAAAAATACCTGAAGTCGCTGTACCAGCAGGACGATATCGCGGGCGAGCTGAAACGCAAGCTCGCCGAGTTGATGGCCTGCGGCGAGGCCAACGCCGATGCTGCGTGCCGCGCACTGAAACTGAGTCGCCGAACGCTGCAACGACGTCTGAAAGCAGAAAAAACCAGCTTCCAGAAGATCCTGAAGGAAGTTCGCGCCGAACTCGCGATCAACTACCTGCGCGATGCGCGCCTGAAATCGCTCGAAATTGCGATGCTGCTGGGCTACTCGAACATCTCTACGTTCACGACGGCGTTCAAGTCCTGGTACAACGTGCCGCCGGCCGAGTACCGGCAAAAGTTTCTCGCCATCCCGTAACAGCCGACTCCCCCCACTACCAAACTGGCCCCGGCGCAGAGTGCTGGCGGAGCCCGCCCCGGCGTCCGGCAGGCGCATTGCATTTTATTGGTCTATATTGAATGTGGGAGCTAGCCGCAAACAATTGTGGAGAATGATCCGAAACACGTAAAGTGAAGGGAGAGAATAATGAAAAGACTACTATTTGCATTCCTATTGGTGCTACCAATCGGTGCCCTTGCAGAGCACATCGATGTGATCGAGGTCCAATTGAATGAAGGATGTAGCGTGCCAGAATACGTAGCGATAAAGGACGACTTTAACAAACAATGGGGATCGAAAATCGGCTACCGCAGTGAGGTACTTGTTCCGATTCAGAGCACTAATCTAAGCTCTCTTTTCTGGGTTGGGCGGACCGAGAATGCAGCAGCCTTCGGCAAGGCATGGGATCGGTGGAGAGACGACCTGGCAAACCCGGACTCTGTTGCCTCAAAGCTGTGGGCAAGATTCTTGAAGTGTTCAACAAATATCGGCCGACGAGGCTACGACGTTTACTAGGAATCAGCTTGCGGCGGCGAGCGCTGGGATGTCTTGCGACGCGACGTTGCGTAGCTGGAGCTAGCGAGACATCGCAGCGATCGACACCGCGAGCAGAATGGCGGATGGAATGCGGTGAAGTCGGGGATGTCTTGCGAAGCGACGTTGCGTAGCTGGAGCAAGCGAGACATCCCGCGATCGACGGCATGGAACGGGTGTCGCGTCAGCTCGCTTTGCGGACCTGCCCCGCCAGATCCCTTATGACAGCCCCGAGAATGACGAGCGCCTCGTCGAGCAACGCCTCCCCAATCGTCAGTGGCGGCAGGAATCGGATGACATTGCCACGCACACCGCAGGTCAGCAGGATGATGCCCTGCTTCGTGGCCTCAGCCGCGATGGCCTTGGTCAGATCCGCGTCGGGCCGATCCGCATCGTTGTCGGCGACGATCTCGATCGCACACATCGCGCCGGTGATTCTGATATCTCCAATGCAGCTGGTATCTGTCTGCACTTGTTGCGCCCAGTGCTTGATTTGCCGACCGATGTCTTCGGCTTTGTCGCAGAGTTTTTCGTCCTCGATGACATCGAGAACGGCGAGTCCTGCCGCACAGCCCAGCGGTGACCCGGCATAGGTTCCACCGAGGCCGCCGGGTTCGACCGAGTCCATGATGTCGGCCTTGCCGATAACACCCGACAACGGAAAACCGCCTGCCAGGCTCTTGGCAACCGTCATGAGATCAGGTTCGACACCGGCATGCTCGATGGCAAACA
>JABDOQ010000112.1 GCA_013043165.1 Woeseiaceae bacterium
AGAAGAAGGCGCCCCTGTTCCCAGGGGCGCCAGCGGTTTTCGAGAGTACTGAGCTTATTCCTGGTCCACCCAGGCGTTGACTCCGGCCGTTTCTGTCAGCGAATTGGTCCAGAGATAGCCATTTGTCCAGAGGTAGCCATTGCTCCAGAGGTAGCCGTTCGTCCAGAGGTAGCCATTGGTCCAGAGGTAGCCGTCGGCATTGACACTACCGTCGGTCCACATGTGCGCGTCGCTCCAAAGGTAGCCGTCGGTCCAGAGGTAACCGTTGGTCCACAGGTAACCATTCGTCCAGAGGTAGCCGTCGGTCCAGAGGTAACCGTCAAGGTCCATGATGTAGTAGTCGCCGTTCTCGTCGACATTGGCACGACCGCCGTAGTGCAGCTGGCCGGACATGTCGAGGTTGATGTCCATGCCGCGATTCGCACAGTCGTAGTTGTCGCTTTGCACGGCGGCCAAGGCATTAATCATGCCGGCGCCTTGTTGAAAAACGCTGTAGGCGAGCTGCCCGTTCGCATCGACGGCCGGCCTGGCCGAACTCATCAGCTGGCACTTGACCTGGTCAGGCGTCAGCCAGGGCTTGGCCTGCAGCAGCAGTGCTACAGCGCCCGTTACGACAGCAGCCGACTGCGAGGTCCCCGACATAACATACAGGCGATCGTTCTCCTGCACCCACTCCGGGTGCTGCTTGGCAATGTTGTGGTTGCCGTCGTCCATGATGCCGAGCATGTGGCCGCCCGGGGCGACGACTTCGGGCTTGACGAAGCCTTCATGGGTCGGACCTGCGGCTGAGAACGAGGCCAACCGGTCGTCGCTCGGATCATTCGGTGTGTAGCTGTCGGTTGTCGCACCCACCGTGATCACGTACGGGACATTGCCGGGTACGCCGACGGTCATCGGGTCCGGGCCGCCATTACCGGCCGAAGCGACCACGACGATACCAGCCTGCCACACCGCCATCACCGCCTGGTTGATCGGGTCGTCCCAGTAGTGCGACTGCGGTTTCGCACTGAACGACAGGTTGACGACGCGGATGTCATACTTGTTCTTGTTCGCCACCAGCCAGTCGAGACCGCGAATCACGTCGGCGTAGCTGCCTTCGCCTTCCTTGCCGAATGCACGTATGTTGACGAGATTTACGTTTGGGGCAATTCCATGCACGTTGCCGTTGTCGGAGATCTGCGAACTCGCAATGATACTGGTCAGGTGCGTCCCGTGCCCGTGGCCATCTTTCGCATGGCCTTCCTTGCCGTTTCCTGCGTCGAATTCGACGATAATCTTGTTATTCTCGAAGAGGTCGCGCTTGATGTGATTGTGGCTGTACCACATGCCTGTATCGAGCACCGCCACGGTAACGCCATCACCATGGATACCCTGGGCATGCAGCTGATCGGCACCGATCAGGCGAACGTGTTCAGCATCCGGCTTCGGTCCGCCGGCCGTTTTGAGCGTGGCGTCGGCGTAGATGCGAATCGTGCTATGCAAGGCAAGGGCCGCGCGCTGCTGGTCGCTTAGCTGCGCGGCAACGGCGTTGATGATCCCGAGCTCGTGAGTTACCTCACCGCCCGCGAGACGTACGACTTCGCCAACACTCTTCGTCGACTCGCCTTTGATGATATAGGAAGCCGGGCTGTCAACGACGGTTTGAACATCGACCTCATCGTATACGCCAAATACGAATGCCGCACTGGCTGCGAAAAAGTAAATACCGATAGATGCGAAAAGTGCCCTGCAGTTCATGACCCTGTCCTTTCAATGCCTAGGATGCATTTCATCAGGAAAAGGTTGATTTAGGAGGTGCGGGCCCGAGGTCGGCCGGCCTGGAAAGTGTGACGTGGCTCACATAATGGCCGCGTCAAATCGCCTCGTAAAGCCGAAAACGCGTACGAATCGTGTCCAGATCAACGACGTTGGAATCCGACGCGGCGCCGAGATGCGGGCTAACGAAATCCGGGACGTCCTCGGGCCGCAGCGGTTCCGTGATGACAAATCCCTGCAAGGCATGGCAGCCCTGGTCGCGCAGGAAATCGATTTGCCCGGTGTTCTCGACGCCCTCGGCAATGACGGTAAGATTCATGCTGATTGCCAGTGCAATAATAGCGGAACAAACCGAGCGCTCGGTATCGTCGAACTGACACTTGTCGACAAAAGTGCGGTCTATCTTGATTGCATTGACGGGCAGCCGTATCAGACGGCCGAGCGAGGAATGAGCCACGCCGAAATCATCGACGACCAGGCCTACACCAATCTTTCCCAGTTTCTCCAGGATGAGGTCGGCATCAGATACGCGCATCAGCGTTTCCTCGCTGATTTCGAGTTCGAGACCCTCGGGCGGCAGTCCCGATGCCTGCAGGGCTTTTAGCACGACGGCATCGAGACCCTCGCGGGTAAATTCGCCTTCGGAAAGATTGACCGATATGGGAGGCATGCCGGCAATTTCACGTCGCCAGCGAGCTGCCTGCATGCAGGCCGATTCAAGAATCCATTCGCCCAGTGGCCGCATGAGCCCGGTTGCTTCCGCGAGCGGGATGACTTCATCCAGCGCGACCATGCCGCGCAGGGGATGCTCCCAGCGCAGCAGCGCTTCGAGGCCGCCGATACGACCGGTCTTGAGATCGACTCTTGGCAAATAGTGAAGGCCGAGCTGATCGTTTTCGAGGGCCCAGGCGAGTTCGGTCTTGCCGTCGAGTCGCTGCAGGGCGCGGAACTTCATCGTCGTCGCATAAAACTCATAGCCCTGGTCGCTGCGAATTGCGGCCTCGTCGAGCGCGACGCGTGCGCGTTTGAGCAAGTCGTCCGAAGTGTCGCCGTCGACCGGATAAAGCGCTATGCCGATCGCAGGTTCAACGCTGAACTTGTGGCCCTCGTAAGCAACCGGATTCGAAAACGCATCGCGAATTCGATTGGCGACCTGTCCCGCGGCATCGCGATCTTCCACGTTGCTCAGCACAACAAGGAACTCCTCGCTTCCGAGCCGGGCCAGGTCGGCAAAGTTGTCACCATCCGCGCCGATGCGTCCGGTTCTGCGTTGCGATCTCAAACAATCCTCGATGCGTTGCGCCGCGATCGAGAACATCGCACGTCGAACCGGTTTCCCCATTCGCCGGGTCAGTCGCACGAGCTGCTCGAGGCCAACGACCATGACGGCCAGGCCCCGTTCGCGAAGTCTGGCATCGTCGACAGCGGCGTCGAGCAGGGCTGCGGCGCCCGGAAGGCGAGACGAAGTGCTGGCGTCGGAGGCTCGTCCCTCTGCTCCTGCGGCGGGAAAGCGACGCAGGTCACGCAGGATCGCCATGACTTTCTTGCGTCCGATGACGATCAACCTCAGCTCGTAATGGACGGAATCCGGTTTGCCGTCCAGCTCGAATGTAAAAGCAACGTCGGCGCGGCTACGCAGCGCTTTGGCGATATTCATTTTTATGAGCTTGGCAATTTCTGCAGGCAGGCTGGCGGTGATATCCACACCGGCCTGCTGGTCGGGACAGAAGGCCGAACCGGCTGCGGCGCCGGCCACGGTTTCGATAAGCGCGCCTTTACCGGAGGCAACAAATGTCCAGTCTGGCAGGTCGTTGTACGACGCCGGTCGCGAATCACTACTTGTTGTTTCGTCCGCCAATCCGACCCGCCTTGCGCTGAGTAGAGGTTCGGAAGGTCAGAGTAGCGGTGTTTTCGGGCAGGTTGAGTGACCCAGTTCGCCTTTTGCGGAGCTATGGGCGTCCGTTTTTGTTTTTCCAGGAATCAGGAACACGAATCGCGATGACCTCGCCCTCTGCCGTCTGGATTCCGTCCGAATAAACCCGGGACGTTACGCGCGTTTTTCGCTCGCCGACCTCGGCGATCGTCGCTCTGACTTCGATTTCCTTATCGATGGGCGTCGGCGCCAGGTAGCTGACCGTCAGGCGTCCCGTGACGCACCAGATCTCCGGCGCTTCCCCGACGTCGCGACCTTCCAGTCTGTAGTAATTGGAAAGCGCCGTCCCGACACTGTGACAGTCGATGAGGCTCGCAATCGTGCCGCCGTAAACGTACTGCTCTGGCCCGGCACATTGCTCGGGCCGCGGCGTGTAATGGCAGACGCATTCGTCGCCGTGCCAGTGGCTTTTGATTTGCAGGCCTTTTTCGTTGTCAGCGCCACAACCGAAACAATGATTGTGCGGCAGCTGATCCTGAATCGCTGTCACTCGCTGCTGCTCGACGACGCCGCGCCCAGGGTCATGCCGAGCCATGCCGCAACGATGATGCCAACAATGCCCAGTATTGAGAACCAAAGCGGGTGCGGAATCATGATGAGATTTGCTGCGGTACCGAGCAGCATGAGCCCGCCAACGACACCCGCAAAAACGATCGGTTTTGCAGTTCCGATCTTGCAGGCGGAAAATGTGCCGCCCAATGTGCCAATGAACCAGGCGGCGGCGACGAACAGCAGAGCGCCAAGTGGCAGCCTATCGATATAGGCGCGCATGGCGTCGGCATCTGCAAAGTCCAGATTGGGTGGCGGTGGGTAGACGGAGTGTCCGACCATTTCAACAAGCCAAACGAACACGCCGGCGATAACAACACCGGCGATACCGGCAGCAATATTCTTCAACATGATCTTTTCCTCAGCTTTCTTATTGTTATGGCGACCGATTTCTTTGTTCCAGCGCCGCCTGGATTTTTGCGGCAAGCGCGTTCGCTTCAGTCCTGACCCGATCTGTATCGATCGTGAGTATTTCCTTGTCTTCCATCAGGAGCATTCCATCGACAACGACAGACGCTACATCCTGTT
>JABDOQ010000017.1 GCA_013043165.1 Woeseiaceae bacterium
TGATGCCGGGCGACAACGTGCAGATGGTGGTTGAGCTGATAGCACCGATCGCGATGGAAGACGGCCTCAGGTTCGCTATCCGTGAGGGTGGCCGCACCGTCGGTGCCGGCGTCGTCGCAAAGGTTATCGAATAAGAGCCTTATACGCCCACGGACGGCATATTCGTCACCGGAATGGCTCGCTAACGCTGCGTTTTGCTTCCGGTGAAGATCATCCCGCTCGCAGGCGCTACGAAACATTAACAAGGAGCCAATTGTGGCGACAAACCAGAACATACGAATCCGTCTGAAAGCGTTCGATCATCGTCTGATTGACACGTCAGCGCGTGAAATCGTGGATACGGCCAAGCGTACCGGCGCCACCGTAAAAGGGCCGATCCCGCTGCCGATGAGGAAGGAGCGTTTCACGATCCTGGTATCTCCTCATGTCAACAAGGATGCCCGGGATCAATATGAGATTCGTACGCACAAGCGCCTGATGGATATCGTGGATCCGACCGACAAGACCGTCGATGCCCTGATGAAGCTGGAGTTACCGGCCGGCGTCGATGTGCAAATCAAGCTGAATTGATCGCCGCAGACGGCATATTCCTCATCGAAATGGCTCGCTGCGCTGCGCTTTACTTCCGATGAGGAATATCCCGCCCGCGACGGGTCGGCTAACACATTGATTTAACTTGGGAAGAAGCTTCCCAACAAATCCGCAAAAAAGGCTGGAAACCGCTTGTATTGGGGGTTTCGAGTCGTATAATAGCGGGCTCGCTGCATTTGGCCGGACCGGGAGTCGGCCAAAGTCAGTAAAGGAAGACATCTGTCGCCAGGAAATCGAGGGTGACACGGCAAATCCCGGAACCGCCGGACCGATTGATGGATCGGATCGGAGCTTAGGGTCAGCCCCAGAGCAAAGAGAGCGCAGCTCTCAGCGATGGCTGGCCCTTTCGCATGTCTGGAAGAAGTGCCAGATCGAGGAAAACAACAGCCGAAGCCAATCGTAGTTTCGGTGTTGAAATTGGAATTAGAGTCAGGCGCTGGCCAATCGAAGTCAGCGCGAGGTTTTGAAGATGACGATGGGTCTTGTTGGCCGCAAGTGCGGCATGACACGTGTCTTTACGGAAGACGGAATTTCGATTCCGGTGACCGTCGTGGAGGCACAGCCAAACCGAATCACACAGGTGAAGACCGTGGAGACGGACGGCTATCGCGCGCTACAAGTTGTAGCCGGCAGCCGCAAAGCGTCCCGGGTCGTCAAACCTGCAGCCGGCCACTTTGCCGCAGCGAAAGTCGAAGCCGGCGACCTGATTACCGAATTCCGCATTGCAGACGGCGATGAGACGGAATACCAGATTGGCACGGAATTACGTGTCGAGTTGTTCGATGAAGGCCAGAAGGTTGATGTAGTCGGCACATCAATTGGTAAAGGATTTGCGGGCACTGTTAAACGGCATAATTTCTCAATGCAGGACGCGACGCACGGCAACTCGCTCGCTCATAGAGCCCCGGGTTCTATTGGTCAGAACCAGACGCCCGGCCGAGTCTTCAAAGGCAAGAAGATGTCCGGCCAAATGGGTAACGTGCGCCGCACGGTCCAGAATCTCGAGATCGTGCGCGTTGATGGCGAGCGCAATCTGTTGTTGATCAAGGGCGCTGTCCCGGGTCATCGTGGCGGTAGCGTAGTAGTACGTCCCGCTGTCAAGGCCAGGAAGTAAGGGGCGCATTGATGAAATTGAAACTACAGGACAAAGGCTCCGTTGACGTTCTCGATTCAGCATTTGGGGCGGACTACAACGAAGCACTCGTGCACCAGGTTGTAACGGCACACTTGTCAGGTGCGCGTGCCGGCACAAAAGCACAGAAGAATCGCGCCGCAGTACGTGGCGGTGGCGCCAAACCCTGGCGACAGAAGGGCACTGGCCGCGCACGCGCAGGCACCATCCGCAGCCCGATCTGGGTTGGCGGCGGTCGCGCATTTGCGGCGAAGCCTCGTAACTACGAGCAGAAAGTAAACAAGAAGATGTATCGTGCTGCGCTGCGCTCGATGATGTCCGAGTTGGTTCGACAGGATCGCCTGGTCATCGTCAAAGACCTGGCGCTCGAGGCGCCGAAGACCAGGTTGCTGGCGGCAAAGCTCAAAGAGCTCGAGCTGAGCAGCGTTTTGATTCTGAACGAGGCATTCGACGAAAAGCTTTTCCTGGCCGCTCGTAACCTGCCGAACGTTGGCATTTGTGATGTCGTTGCCATCGATCCGGTTGTGCTGATTCGCTTTGACAAGGTACTCGTGACCTTGCCGGCACTGAAGCTCATCGAGGAGCGCCTGTCATGAGCAATGCGGCACACCAGGAAAGATTGATGACGGTCATTCGCGGACCGCACCTATCGGAAAAATCGCACGTTGCGGCGGAGAAGAACCAGGTTGTCCTGAAAGTAAGGACCGACGCGACCAAGAAAGAGATTCAGCAGGCTGTTGAATTGCTGTTCGAGGTCAAGGTGGATGGCGTTCAGGTCGTCAACGTGAAAGGCAAAACGAAGCGGTTCCAGCAATCCAAAGGTCGTCGCTCGAACTGGAAGAAGGCTTACGTAAAGCTCGCCGAAGGAAGCTCCGTCGAAGAGTTCTTCGGCGCTGACTAGAGGTAACGATTGTGTCATTGCATAAAGCCAAGCCAACCTCCGCGGGACGTCGATTTGTCGTTGCCGTCAAAACGTCGGAGCTGCATAAAGGCAAGCCATACGGACCGCTTCTCGGCAAGAAGACGTCGAAGGGCGGCCGCAATAATAATGGTCGGATAACCATTCGCCACCAGGGTGGAGGTCATAAGCAGCGGTACCGCATCGTCGATTTCAAGCGCGACAAGGACGGTATTCCAGGGGTTGTAGAGCGCCTCGAATATGATCCCAATCGCAGTGCGCACCTGGCTTTGATCAAGTATGCCGATGGCGAAAGGCGTTACATTCTGGCGCCCAAGAACGTTCGCGCCGGCGCGCCGATAATCAGCGGCGAGGACGCGCCCATTAAGCCGGGCAATGCCCTGCCGATTCGTGCGATTCCGGTTGGCACGACGATACACAACATTGAGATGAAGCCAGGCAAGGGCGGCCAGCTTGTTCGTTCCGCCGGCGGGTCCGCGCAGTTGGCGGCACGCGAAGGTGTTTATTCGACGGTCCGGCTGCGCTCTGGTGAAACACGCAAGATTCACGTTAGCTGCCGCGCGACGGTCGGTGAAGTGGGTCATGGCGAACACAATCTGCGCAAGCTTGGCAAGGCAGGCGCCAGTCGCTGGAGAGGCGTTCGGCCGACTGTGCGTGGCGTAGCCATGAACCCGGTGGACCACCCGCACGGTGGTGGTGAAGGGCGAACGTCAGGTGGCCGTCACCCGGTGAGCCCCTGGGGTACGCCGACAAAGGGCGCGAAAACGCGTTCAAACAAGCGCACGGACGGCATGATCGTTCGTCGACGCAAGCGTAAGTAAAGGATTTCGATAATGCCGCGTAGTGTAAGAAAAGGCCCGTTCGTCGATAACCACCTGGCGAAGAAAGTTACAGAGGCTGCCAAGAAAAATGATCGCCGACCGATCAAGACCTGGTCGCGTCGCTCGATGGTGTTGCCGGATATGGTTGGTTTGACCATTGCAGTCCACAACGGACGTCAGCACGTACCGGTTCTTATTTCGGAGAACATGGTTGGGCACAAACTCGGCGAGTTTGCGATGACACGTACGTTCCGCGGTCACTCCGGTGATCGCAAGACCAAATAGGGGATCGGGTTCAATGCAAGTTGCAGCAACACTTAGATACGCGCGAATCTCGCCGCAGAAATGCCGCCTGATGGCTGACGCTATCCGTGGCCAGTCGGTTGACGCCGCTTTGCGTACGTTGACGTTTTCGCCGAAGAAGAGTGCTCGCATCGTAAAAAAGGTCCTGGAGTCGGCTGTCGCCAACGCGGAGCACAATCACGGTGCGGACATTGATGAGTTGAAAATTGCGACGATCGAGGTAAACGAGGCTCCGACGCTGCGTCGTTTCCGCGCCCGTGCCAAGGGTCGCGGCGCACGAATCATCAAGCGGAACAGTCACATTACAATTCGGGTGGCAGACG
Organism: Woeseiaceae bacterium; assembly: GCA_013043165.1. Classification (GTDB taxonomy): domain Bacteria; phylum Pseudomonadota; class Gammaproteobacteria; order Steroidobacterales; family Woeseiaceae; genus UBA1847. Next base: position 4,090 of record JABDOQ010000017.1, read on the forward strand.
AAAAATGATCACCGCATTCAATTTTCATCTCGCTGACCAGCCACGGGACGAGTAAGAACTATGGGCCAAAAAGTACATCCAACAGGTATACGTCTTGGCATCGTCAAGGATTGGGCATCAAAGTGGTATGCCGATTCAAAGACGTTCCCCGGATACATACACGACGATCACGTGATTCGGGTTTTCATCAAGAAAAAGCTGAAAGACGCGTCGGTCAGCCGGATCGCTATCGAGCGCCCTGCGAATAAAGTGAATATCACCATTTTCACGGCGCGTCCTGGCATCGTCATTGGCAAGAAAGGCGAGGACATTGAAAAGCTTCGCTTAGAGCTGTCGAAGATGATTGGCATGCTGATTCAGGATGTACGCATCAACATCAGCGAGGTTCGCAAGCCGGAGCTTGATGCACAGTTGGTTGCCGAGGGTATCGCGCAACAGCTCGAGCGCCGCGTCATGTTTCGTCGTGCTATGAAGCGCGCGGTAACGAATACGATGCGTGTTGGTGCTGAGGGTATAAAAGTCAAGGTCGGTGGCCGACTGAATGGTGCAGAAATTGCGCGTTCCGAGTGGTATCGCGAGGGTCGTGTTCCGCTGCATACGCTGCGCGCGGATATCGATTATGGCACGGCTACAGCAAACACCACATACGGCACGATCGGCGTGAAAGTTTGGATTTTCAAGGGCGAGGTCTTTGACAAGCCCGAAGCGGTTCCGGCAGAAGCTGCAGAAGCAGCTGGTGCGCGTACTTAAGAATTGAAGATAAAGGTGTCGTAGGAGCGGCTTCCCCATTCGGGAACAACGTTAGCCGCGACAGATGACCGACGGAATAACACAATGCTACAGCCTAAGAGAACAAAATTTCGCAAGCAGATGAAAGGGCGCAACCGCGGTCTCGCGCTACGTGGTAGCAACGTATCGTTCGGTAAATACGGCCTCAAAGCGACGGGTCGCGGCCGGCTGACGGCACGTCAGATTGAGGCAGCGCGTCGCGCGATGACGCGCTATATCAAGCGTGGTGGAAAGATCTGGATCCGGGTCTTTCCGGACAAGCCGATTTCGAAAAAGCCACTCGAAGTTCGTCAGGGCAAGGGTAAGGGCAACGTTGAATACTGGGTTTGTCAGGTTCAGCCGGGCCGGGTGCTGTATGAAATGGAAGGCGTAACGGAAGAAATTGCGCGTGAGGCATTCCGCCTGGCAGCTGCAAAACTGCCGTTCGCGACCGCGTTTGTAACTCGTCAGGTGATGTGATGAAAGCAAGTGACCTCCGGACCAAGTCAGTAGAAGAACTCAACGATGAGCTTGTTGCACTTCGTCGTGAGCAGTTCAATCTGCGTATGCAGCACGCAACGGGCGAACTGACGCAAAACCACGAACATGGTCGGGTTAGAAAAGATATCGCGCGAGTCAAGACGGTTTTGACCGAACTTGAGCGTGCGGCAGGTGATGACAAATGAGTGAAGAAAGCAAGACACAGCGTACACTCGTCGGTCGCGTCGTTAGCGACAAGATGGACAAAACCGTTTCGGTCGCTATCGAACGAGTGATCAAGCACCCGGTTTATGGCAAGTACATTCGCCGTACCGGCAAGGTCCTTGCTCACGACGCGGCGAATGAATGCAAAGCCGGTGATCGAGTTGCGATTTCGGAGTGCCGCCCGATTTCGAAGAATAAATCCTGGTCCGTCGTCAACGTCGTTGAACGGTCGGCGGACAAGCAATAACACTTAGGATGCAGTCATGATTCAGATGCAGACAGTTCTGGACGCCGCCGATAATTCGGGCGCTCGTCGCGTGCAGTGCATCAAGGTACTCGGCGGCTCGAAGCGCCGTTATGCCGGTGTGGGCGACGTTATCAAGGTAAGCGTTAAAGATGCGATTCCGCGCGGCAAGGTCAAGAAGGGCGAGGTCTACAATGCTGTTGTCGTTCGCACGCGCAAGGGCGTCCGCCGCAAGGACGGTTCACTGATTCGCTTCGACGGCAACGCGGCTGTGCTGCTAAACGCTCGTCTTGAGCCTATAGGCACACGTATTTTTGGTCCGGTTACGCGTGAATTGCGCACCAGCCGATTCATGAAGATTATTTCGCTTGCTCCCGAAGTTCTGTAGGAACTTCGGCTTTTTTGGATAAATTAAAGTGAAGAAGATTAGAAAAGGCGATGAAGTGATCGTAACAACCGGCAAGGATAAGGGTCGACGTGGCACTGTTCTGCAGGTTTTTGCTGACAATCGCGTATTGGTCGAGGGCGTAAATTTAGCCAAGAAACATATCAAGCCGAACCCGAATATTGGTGAGGCCGGTGGCATTCGTGATACTGCGATGCCTATGGATATTTCGAACGTACTCGTTTTTAACCCGAAGTCGAAGAAGGGCGAACGGGTTGGTTTTAGCGTCGGGAAAGACGGCAGCAAGGTGCGTGTCTTCAAGAGCGGCGACGCAGTCGATATTTAATTGTAGGAGCACCCGAAAGGGCATGAACGCGCCCTGGCGCGCGATTTGAGAAGAGAAAATGTCACGTTTACAGGAAAAATATCAGAACGAGCTCGCTGGAGAAATCCAGAAGAAGCTTGGTCTGAGCAATCCGATGGAAGTGCCCCGCATCACCAAGATCACGCTGAACATGGGCGTTGGCGAGGCGGTAGCCGACAAGAAAATCATGGAGAATGCTCGCGCCGACATGGAGAAAATTTCCGGTCAGAGGCCGGTGACGACGATTGCCCGAAAATCAGTGGCTGGCTTCAAGATTCGTGACGGCATGCCTATCGGCTGCAAGGTTACGCTGCGTCGTGAACGCATGTATGAGTTCCTCGATCGCCTCGTTAACATTGCAATTCCGCGTATTCGTGATTTCCGTGGTCTGAACCCCAGGTCCTTCGACCGGCAGGGGAATTACAGCATGGGTGTTCAGGAGCAGATTATTTTTCCGGAAATCAATTACGACGAAATAGATGCACTGCGTGGCATGGACATAATTATTACCACGACGGCGCGTACACCAGAGGAAGGCAAAGCGCTTCTCGAAGCGTTCAACTTTCCGTTTAAGAAGAAGTAGGGACAATACATGGCCAAGAAATCGATGATCATGCGTGAACTGAAGCGTGCCAAGCTCGTCGCTCGGCATGCCGAAAAGCGCAAGGCGCTGAAAGCGATCGTTCGCAATATCCATAGCTCTGACGAGGAGCGCGCTGTTGCACAGGCGAAGCTGAACAAGTTGCCGCGTGACGGCAGCCCGACACGGCAACGGAATCGTTGTGCCATTACGGGTCGTCCGCATGGTGTATATCGCAAGTTTGGTCTCGCCCGTAACAAGCTACGTGAAGCCGCCATGAATGGCGAAGTTCCCGGCCTCACAAAAGCCAGCTGGTAGGCGGAGACAGAACATGAGTATGACGGATCCAATCGCAGACATGCTGACGCGTATTCGCAATGGGCAGAAGGCGCGCAAAGTTGCAGTGTCTATGCCGGCGTCGAAAGCAAAGGAAGCTGTCGCGAAAGTATTGAAAGACGAAGGCTACATCACGGGCTTTTCGACTGACGGTGAAGGCGCGGAGAAAACGCTAACGGTCGAGCTCAAGTATTTTGAGGGTGTGCCCGTGATCGAGAAGATCCAGCGCGCCAGTCGTCCAGGCCTGAGGATTTACCGCGGCAAGGAAGATCTGCCCAAGGTCCTTGGTGGTCTTGGCGTGGCTATCGTTTCGACCTCGGCGGGCGTCATGAGTGACCGCCAGGCGCGGGAAAAAGGCGTTGGCGGGGAGGTTCTCTGCATCGTGTCGTGATGCGCGATCCCGAAGCTAAGAGATAGGACTATGTCAAGAATTGCAAAAGAACCGGTTGAATTGCCAAAAGGCGTCGAGTTCAGACAGGACGGCAATGTTGTCACGCTTAAGGGTGGCAAAGGCGAGCTGTCCGTGGTGCTGAATTCGGAAGTGGAGCTGAAGCAGGATGACAATGTTTTGAGTTTCGCGCCGCGATCCGGATCGCGTTTCGCGGCCGCGGTGGCCGGCACAATGCGCTCCATCATCGCCAATATGGCGCAGGGCGTGTCTGAGGGTTTTGAGCGCAAGCTGGAGCTGGTCGGCGTCGGCTATCGCGCGCAGGCCCAGGGCAAGAAGCTCAGTCTGAGCCTGGGTTTTTCGCACCCGGTCGAATATGTCGTGCCGGATGCAATCTCGGTCGAAACGCCGAGCCAGACCGAAATTGTAATCAGAGGCGCCGACAAGCAGCAGGTGGGTCAGGTTGCTGCGGAAATACGGCGCTTCCGTCCGCCCGAGCCTTACAAGGGCAAGGGCGTGCGTTACGCAGGTGAGCATGTCGTTCTGAAAGAAGCGAAGAAGAAATAGGCAGGGTTGACACCATGAAGTTGGACAAGAAACAAAATCGCTTGCGTCGTGCTCGTAGAGGACGCGCCAAGATTCGTGAGCTCGAGGCTATCCGCCTTAGCATTCATCGTACGCCGCGCCACATTTATGCGCAGTTGATCGGCAGCGGTGACAACCAGGTTCTTGTGTCGGCATCGACACTGGAAGCTGAAGTGCGTAAGGGGATCAAGAATGGCGGTAACGTCGATGCGGCAGCCATCGTGGGCGAGCGCATCGCTCAAAAGGCGAAAGCGGCGGGCATTGATACGGTTGCGTTTGATCGCTCTGGTTTTCGTTACCACGGACGCGTCAAAGCACTGGCTGAAGCGGCCCGCGAGGCGGGATTGAAGTTTTAACTACTCAGAGGAAATTCGATGGCTGAAGACCGTCGATAAGCAAAATGGCTAGAAACGAACAAAATCAATCGAACGATGACCTGATCGAGAAGCTGGTTACCGTAAACCGCGTGGCCAAGGTCGTGAAAGGCGGTCGTCAATTTGGCTTCACGGCTTTGACCGTGGTTGGTGACGGACAGGGCAAAGTCGGATTCGGGTATGGCAAGGCACGAGAGGTGCCGATTGCGATTCAGAAGGCGATGCAAAACGCCCGTAACAACATGATTAAGGTCAATCTGAATAACGAAACTCTGCAATACGCAAAGAAAGGTCGCCACGGCGCAACCCTGGTCTACATGCAGCCGGCTTCCGAAGGTACCGGCGTCATTGCCGGTGGTGCGATGCGAGCGGTTTTCGAGGCAGCGGGCGTCCGTAACGTACTGGCGAAGAGCTATGGCTCGCGCAACCCGATTAACGTCGTTCGCGCAACGATCAAAGGACTGTCGGAGATTCATTCGCCGCAGGCCATTGCAGCGAAGCGCGGCAAGAAAGTTAAGGAAATCCTGGCTTAGAGCCAGACAACCATTGTTTGTAGGAGCGGCTACTAGCCGCAAATAGAGAAATAGAGACAGGATCATGGCGACGCCAAAAGAATTGAAGGTCACGCTGGTTAAGAGCAAGTTTGGGCGGCTGAAGAGCCACAGGGCCTGCGTTGCCGGCCTGGGGCTGAGAAAGATGCACCAGACGGTGAGGGTCATCGATACGCCGGAAAATCGCGGCATGATCAATCGCGTTTCGTACCTCCTGTCGGTAGAGGAAGCCTGACATGCGCCTGAATAATATTTCACCGGGAAACGGTGCCAAAAAAGTGGGCAAGCGCCTGGGCCGCGGTCATTCTGCGGGTCAGGGCAAGACCAGCGGTCGCGGCCAAAAGGGTCAGCACGCACGCTCGGGCGGATACCACAAGGTTGGTTTCGAGGGCGGCCAGATGCCGTTGCAGCGTCGGCTGCCGAAGGTCGGTTTTCGCTCGCGCATGGCGCGCTTGACGGCCGAGCTGCGCCTGCACGAACTCGAGATTCCGTCAGCCGATGTTATTGATATTGAAGTGCTGAAGAAGGCGAACCTGGTTCCGGCATTCGTGACCAAGGTGAAGGTCATAAAGTCCGGCGTAATCAAGAAGGCGGTCAAGCTGAAAGGCCTCGCGGTCACCAAAGGTGCTCGTGTGGAAATCGAAAAAGCTGGCGGCAGCATCGAAGCATAGGAAAGCATCGTAGGAGCGCCCCAAAGGGCGCGACAAACGAACACAGGAAGAATGTAACGTGGCGAAGAAGCCCCAACAAAGTCCGGCTGATCTGGCAAAGACGGCGAGCAAGCTAGGCGAACTGCGAATTCGCTTGCTGTTTCTCGTTGGCGCGCTGATCGTATACCGCGTTGGCACCTTTATTCCGGTGCCTGGCGTGGATCCGGTTGCGTTGGCTGATTTCTTCGAGCAACAGTCGGGCAACCTGCTTGGCATGTTCAACATGTTCTCCGGTGGTGCGCTTTCCCGCTTCGGTATTTTCGCGCTCGGTATCATTCCCTATATTTCCTCGTCCATTATCATGCAGATGGCGAGCCATATCGTCCCGAGCCTGCAGGCCTTGCGCAAAGAAGGTGAATCGGGTCGCCGCCAGATCGTGAAATACACACGCTACGGCACGGTTGCGCTGGCCAGTTTCCAATCCGTCGCTGCGGCGTCGTGGTTGTCGAACCAGGCCGGCCTCGTGGTTAACCCGGGCACGGCGTTCCTGATTACGGCCTGCATTACGTTGGTTACGGGCACGGTCTTCCTGATGTGGCTGGGCGAGCAAATCACGGAACGCGGCATAGGTAACGGCATCTCCATGATCATCCTCGCAAGTATCGTTGCCGGTTTGCCGTCCGCGATTGCCGGAACGGCCGAGCTCGTCCGGAACGGCGAAATGAGCGCTATTACAGCTATCCTGATGTTAATCGGTGGCATTGCGGCAATCATATTCGTGGTTTACATGGAGCGCGCGCAGCGCCGAATCACGGTGAACTACGCGCGGCGTCAGCAGGGTCGCAAGATGTTCCAGGCACAGAGCACGCACCTGCCATTCAAGATCAACATGTCGGGCGTTATCCCGCCGATCTTTGCCTCGAGCATCCTGATGTTCCCGGCGACGATTGCACAGTTTTTTGGACAGGCCGCCGATCCTAACGCCGTGCAGCGCGCGTTGCAGACTATTGGCGCGAATCTCGGTCCCGGGCAGCCAATCTATGTATTGCTGTATGCAGCAATGATTGTTTTCTTCTGCTTCTTTTATACCGCGCTGATGTACAACTCGAAAGACACGGCGGACAACCTGAAGAAAGCCGGTGCCTTCCTGCCGGGAATTCGGCCGGGCGCCCACACAGCAGAATACATTGACCGGGTGCTGACCCGATTAACGTTTTGGGGCGCGTTTTATATCGCCGGCGTTTGTCTCCTGCCTGAACTGGTTCGCATGTTTTACCCGGCGATGCCTTTTAGTTTCGGTGGCACATCGCTGCTGATCCTGGTCGTCGTCACGATGGATTTCATGGCGCAAATGCAGGCGCATGCGATGAGTCATCAGTACGAAGGCATGATGCAGAAGGCCAATCTGCGCAACTACGGCAGGGGTGGACAAGTACGCTGAGTTGATCAGCGCTTAGGAGCAAGCTCATGAAAGTAAGAGCATCAGTCAAGAAGATCTGCAGAAATTGCAAGATCATTCGTCGCAACGGCGTCGTGCGGGTTATCTGCACGGACGCGCGGCATAAGCAGCGCCAGGGTTAGTACCGGCACTAATTGATGAGGAATACGTAAGTGGCACGCATAGCAGGCATAAACATACCGTTGAACAAGCACGTCGTGATTGCTTTGACGTCGATCTTCGGTATTGGAGACTCGCGCGCGAAGAAGATTTGCGAAGCAGCCGGCGTTCCGCCGAACATGCAGGTCAAGGATCTGGCTGAACCCGAAGTGGCGAAGCTAAGAACCGCCGTCGCGACGTTTACAGTCGAAGGTGATCTGCGTCGCGAGACGTCCATGAATATTAAGCGTCTGATGGACCTCGGTTCGTACCGTGGCATTCGTCACAGACGTGGTTTGCCGCTGCGCGGCCAACGCACGCGCACAAACGCGCGCACTCGCAAGGGACCGCGTCGTCCTATTAAACGTTAGGGAATCGCGGGCTGGGCTCGCTCCTACAGACACGTTGTCTAACTGGAATTGATAATGGCAGAAGCAAAGAAAAAGAAGGTCAAAAAGCACGTTGTTGACGCAGTTGCGCATATACATGCTTCCTTCAACAATACGATCATCACGATAACCGATCGACAGGGCAACGCCCTGTCGTGGGCCACTGCAGGTGGCTGTGGTTTTCGCGGTTCTCGTAAGTCCACCCCGTTCGCAGCCCAGGTGGCGTCGGACAAAGCGGGCCGAGTGGCCCTCGAGTTCGGTGTCAAGAATGTGGATGTTCGGGTTCGCGGGCCAGGTCCCGGTCGCGAATCTGCCGTACGCGCTCTGAACGCCCTGGGATTTCGTATTCAAAGTATTGAGGATGTTACACCTATTCCTCACAACGGCTGTCGCCCGCCGAAAAAGCGTCGCGTATAGAGGCTGAATAATGGCAAGATATTTAGGACCAAAGTGTAAACTGTCCCGCCGCGAAGGCACGGACCTGTTTCTTAAGAGTGGCGTAAGGCCGCTCGAATCGAAGTGCAAACTCGAAGTACCGCCTGGCGGACCGACGCAACGTCGTCCCCGCATGTCGGACTACGGACTGCAGCTTCGCGAGAAACAGAAGCTCCGTCGAATGTACGGCGTGCTCGAGCGACAGTTCCGCAATTACTACAAACGTGCTGCGCAGTTGAAGGGCTCAACTGGCGAGAACCTGCTGCGTCTTCTCGAAGGTCGCCTCGATAACATCGTTTATCGTATGGGCTTTGCCTCGACACGTGCCGAGGCTCGCCAGCTTGTCAGCCATAAGAGCATTGAGGTGAACGGCAAGGTCGTGAACATTCCGTCCGCCCAGCTCAAAGCCGGTGATGCCATCAATATCCGCGAGAAAGCGAAGAAGCAACTTCGCATTCAAAGCGCATTGGAAATAGCAAGTCAGGTCGGCATGCCCGAATGGGTCGATGTCGATGCCAAGAAGATGGCAGGTGTCTTGAAATCATTACCGGACCGGGAAGATATTCTCCCCGATATAAATGAAAACCTTGTCGTCGAGCTGTACTCGAAGTAGTCAGGAGGGTCTTTACCCATGCAGGAATCAGTACACGAATTTCTGAAGCCGCGCGTTGTAAAAGTTACGCCGGTCAACGATCTGCAAGCAAAAGTTACGATCGAACCTTTCGAACGCGGTTTCGGCCACACGCTCGGCAATGCGCTACGTCGCATTCTGCTGTCGTCTATGCCTGGCGCCGCGATAACAGAAGCCGAGATAGAAGGTGTGCTGCATGAGTACACCAGCATCGAGGGCGTGCAGGAAGATGTTGTCGACATTCTGTTGAGCCTGAAGCAGGTTGCTGTCACGATGAATACGCGTGACATGGCAGAACTCCGCTTGTCGAAGAAAGGGCCGGGGCCGGTTACAGCCGGGGATATTCAGCTCGACCATGACGTCGAAATCATGAATCCCGAGCTGGTTATTGCCAACCTGACGAAGGCCGGTGAGCTGAACATGCTTCTGAAGATCGAGCGTGGCCGTGGCTACCGCCCGGCGACACAGCGCCCGTCATTCGAGGACCATGCAGGCCCTATCGGCCGCCTGATGCTCGACGCCTCGTTCAGCCCTATCAATCGCGTGACCTACAATGTCGAAGCGGCTCGTGTTGAGCAGCGCACCGACCTCGACAAGCTGCTGATCGACATCGAAACAAACGGCACGATCGATCCCGAAGAGGCTATTCGTCGGGCCGGCAGCATTCTTAAGGATCAGCTGTCCGTATTCGTCGACCTTCAGGGCCAGGAAGAGGGTATTGGTGCTCAAGCCGAGAGTCAGGTTGATCCGATCCTGTTGCGTCCTGTCGATGAGCTCGAGCTTACCGTTCGCTCGGCGAATTGCCTCAAGGCAGAGAACATCATGTATATCGGTGACCTGGTGCAGCGCACGGAAGTTGAGCTGTTGAGAACACCGAATCTTGGCAAGAAGTCTCTGACAGAAATCAAGGAAGTACTGGAGGGCCATGGTCTCGGCCTGGGTATGCATCTGGATAATTGGCCGCCGGCAAGCCTGCGTCCCGAACATGAACTTATGATGTAGAACAGCTCGAGTATTTGCTCGCGTTGTAGCTGAACACAAATTTAGGAAAGACAAATGCGCCATAGAAAATCCGGTCGTCGACTGGGTCGCAACAGTTCTCATCGTAGCGCCATGTTTCGTAATATGGCGACGTCGATGTTGAAGCATGAGACGATCAAGACAACGTTACCCAAGGCAAAAGAATTGCGTCGCGTCGTTGAGCCGCTCATTACGCTTGCAAAAAATGACAGCGTCGCGAATCGCCGCCTGGCATTTGATCGACTGCGTGATAAAGAAGCCGTGGGCAAACTCTTCACCGAAATTGGCCCACGTTTCAAGGAACGACCCGGTGGTTACCTGCGAATCCTGAAGACGGGCCCTCGTCCAGGCGATGCTGCGCCAATGGCTATCGTCATGATGACGGAACAAGCTTCCGCGGCAGTCGTTGAGGACTGAGCCGATTCGCTGTAGCGGATGAATTATTAGCGCCACAGGCGGCGTTCTGACTGCAAAAAACCGGGCAATTGCCCGGTTTTTTTGTGCCCACCTGTCTACATAAGTTATTGAAATAAATAAATAAATACGGGAATTTCTAATCTTGTGAGTCGCCTCACAGCGATAATCGATCAGTCGTCCTAGAGTAGTCGTTCAATTCTCTCTGGGAATAGAACGATTAGCAGCGACAAGTCCTTTGACGATTGCGTGTTTCTGGCGAAAGAAGCCTTCGATCCGGACGCCGTGTTTCTCGACGACATCGTCGATGACAACGTGTTGCCATACCTTAGCCTTGCCGTCGATGGTCTGACTGAGCCGAGTGACGGCAAAAAGGGCAAGCTTGAAATGCGACCGGAAGATGTTGCCGCGAACGAACCCCTGCCAGCCGATACGACGATGCCCGTCGCGACATTGGGCGATGAACTCCTGGATGTCTATGGGTGGGAGTCGAGCCTGTGGAAAAAGATCAAAGGCTATATCGGTTTTTGACACTTTTGGGCGCCGATCGCCTGGACGACTCAATCGCTCCGACAGCAGCATGCGATAAAAATCCATTCCAGATCTTCCACCACTGTCCAAATGATGAATGCTAGTATTCGGGGATGATCTTCAAAGACAAGACCGTGATCATCACGGGTGGCTCCGAGGGCGTTGGTGCGGCCACCGCACGCCTGTTTGCCGATGCTGGCGCCAACCTTATGCTGGTCGCGCGCAACAAGAAAAATCTCGAGCTTGTCGCCGAGGAGTTACGCGACAAGACAAAAGTACAAATTTTTGCGATGGACGTAACTGACGCGGACGCCTGCGTTGATGTATTCAAAAAGTCGCAGTTCGAGTTTGGGCGTGTCGATATCCTGGTGAACAACGCGGGATATCACGCACGTGGCATGGTTGAAGAGGTCGAGGCCGCAGAACTTGCCAGGATCGTCGATGTAAATCTTCGCGCGCCCATCATGCTGAGCCGCATTGCCCTGCCTTACCTGAGAGAAGCCGGGGAAGGCGCGATAATTAATGTCGGATCCCTGGCGGGCCGGACGCCTGTCCCGGGCTCAGCGACTTATGCGGCCACAAAAGCGGGTTTGCGCGCGTTTTCGCTGGCGCTGGCCGAGGAACTTCGTGGCAGCGAGATCAAGATAGGACTGGTGTCACCCGGCCCAATCGATACGGCCTTCATCATGTCGGACATGAACAAGGTGTCTGACATTACGTTCTCGCAGCCAATGAGTACGGCTGAAAATGTGGCGCAGACCATTCTGGATCTCTGTGGCAACAACATAAATGAGAAGTCGATGCCGCCGATCAGCGGCCTTCTTGCAACGCTGACTTACCTGGTACCGTGGATTGGTCGACAGATGAGACCGGTACTCGAACGCAAGGGCCAAAGGGTGAAGAAAAAGCTCAAAGCAGAGGCGCGGGCACGCGCCACGGCTGAGGGAGATTAGAAAAGGAGACCCGAAAATGGGGGAGTTCCGGGTCTCCTTGCTGGTCGCCGACACGATTTGAGATCACGCAGCAACCCTTTCGCTGTTTATCGTTTGCATCTATGTTTCTGGCGCTCGCATTTTATCCAGCCTGTCGAGATTGCCGGCCAGGTCAGGTGCTACAGTAAAGTCACGGTGAGAAACGTACAAACGAGAAAAATTGCACTCCGTACCAAAAAAAATTCAGGTGTCGTCCGTGAAATTCTGTAACGCCCATTCTCTAAACAGCCTTATCTCATCCTTATCCCTATCCTCTGCGCGACATACGAGGTAGTAGGCATCCCTGGTGACCAGTTCATGGTCGAACAATTGCACGAGCGCGGATGACTCGAACCAGGAATTGCTCAACTGTTTCGGCACGAGGGCCGCGCCGAGCCCTTGCTCCGCGGCGCGTGCTACGGCAATCATCGAGTCCAGACGAATCCCGTTCGCATGATCCGGCAGTTTGATACGGGATGAGCGTTGCCACTCGCGCCAGGCTTTGGGTCGAGACTCATGAATGACCAGCGGGAATGGGCTGACGATCTTGCTGCCCCGAATTTTTATGGCGTCATAAAAGTCGGGCGTCCCGGCGGGAAGCAGGCGCAACGGAAATAGCCGCTCGCATGCGAGCACGTCAGGGGGAGTCTTGAATATTCGAAGGGAAACATCGGCCGTACGCGGGTGCTTCTCGGGCGATTCGTCGCTCGTATCGATGCTGATTTCGATATCGGGATTTTGCTCAACAAATTCCGGAAGACGAGGCACAAACAGTTCACTGGCAAAGAACGGCTGTACGGAAATGCGCAGCGACCGCGATTGCTGCACCCTTGTGTTTTGAGCAATGACCGAATCGAAATCGGCAATCAAAGGACTGATATCGTCGTAGAGTGCGGTGCCGTCGGCAGTCAGGTGCAGTGAGCGCGGCGTGCGCTCGAATAGCTTGAATCCAAGGTCTGATTCCAGCTGCTTGATCTGGTGGCTTACCGCGGACGATGTGAGAAACAGCAGCTCCGCTGTCTCACGAAAGCTTTCGCGCTCGGCGGCCACGCAAAAGACTCGCATTGCCCGCAGCGATATATTGCGATTTACGGTGCCCATACTTGACTCAAAATGCACTATTCGTGCCAACGCCGCTGGATTGGCGGCTCGCCCGGAAAGCCACGCGCGGCTTGAGTTTCGACTCTGGCGACGAAATATTACAGGGATATTTCGCGCCAATTCAGGGCAGGGACGGTTGGTGGCGATCCGTCATGAGGCAGCAGCAAAAGCGTCGCGAGTCAGATTCTCCCGATCATTGATCATTACCCGCACGTCGTCCTCGATACGGATACCGCCGAAGGGCCGTAGCCAGTTGACCATGTCCCAGTTGATGAGTTTCTCGGCAGGCGTATCGCTCAGCTTCTCGAGCAGCATGTCGATGACATAGAGACCTGGCTCGATGGTCAGCACCATATTCTCTTCGAGCACGCGTGTCAGCCTGAGAAACGGATGCCCGCTGGGTGGGTCAATTGCAGTACCGGACTCGTTTTCCATGAAGCCGGCGACGTCATGAACCTGAATGCCAAGAAGATGACCGAGCCCGTGCGGGAAGAACGCCGTTGTGACACCCGATTCGAGCAGCGTGTCAGGGTCGCCGGTTGCGAGCTCCGCGTCAACCAGCACCTCGGCCAGCATCCTGTGTGTGTCAACATGCAAATCGCGATAGTCGACGCCGACTTCGACCCTGTTGACGATTTCCCGTTGCATGACATCCATGCGGTCAATCAGGTCCTGAAATCGCGTGTCATCGAAGGAATAGGTGCGCGTGATGTCCGAGGCGTAGCCGTGCACCTGCGCGCCGGCATCGATCAGGAATGAATGACAAGTATCCGGATTGCTGCGCTCGAGATCGGTGTAGTGCAACACGGCGCCGTGTTCGTTGAGCGCGATAATATTGCCGTAGGGCAACTCGTAGTCGGTGTGACCGACAGCCTGACAGTAGGCGCGGTGAATCTCGAACTCCGGAAGACCTGCGCGAAACGCCGCCTCTGCCGCACGATGCCCCATTGCACCACGCTTTGAGGCGAGCCGCATGATGGCGAGCTCGTAGTCAGTCTTGGTGCTACGTGCATAATGCACGATGTTGATTGCCGTGTTGGGGTTGATACGCTCTACGCCGTAGGCGAGCGTTGCGTCCTCGATTTCGCCAATGACAATGCACTTTTCACGCTGTGCGGGCAAAAGCTCGGCTACGTCCTCTATAGCATTCACGATGCGGATGTCAAAGTGTCGCGTCCAGTAGCCCTCCGGCGGACCGGGCACGACGTGCCAGTAGTCCCGAGGTTGGTAATAGAGAAGCAGCGGCGTCTCACCTGGGGTGTAGACGATGTAGGAAAACGGCAGCTTCGTCAGCGGTGCCCAGCTCACGAAGTGCGGATTGGCTTTGAACGGGTAGAAGTTGTCGTCGAGGAAAGCGACTTTTGGGTTTCCCGAATAAATAATGACATGGCTTGCACCCGCCTGTTCCAGCGCATGATCGTGCCGCGCCGTTAGGGTCTCGAGATGGCCTGCGTATAAAGCGCCGAGTGATGGATTTTTGTCGGTATAGTCGCTGTTCACAGGGAAGATCATACCCTGTTGCTGGCGCCGTCGGCGAGTGCCATCATTGGTGCCCCCCGGCAAACGGCATCCCGGTCTGCGCGGATCGGAGCACAGGATGAGACGAGTTGCATGGTCGATATGCATTGCACTGTTGGTTTACGGGATACCCGTTTTGGCATCTGAGCCGGGATACGATCGGGTTACGGGCCGCGCGCTTGCTTCCCGATCGGAGGTTATTGCGCCTCACGGTATGGCAGCGACGAGCCAGCCGCTGGCGACACAGATTGCTATCGATATCCTGAAAGCGGGCGGCAGTGCCGTCGATGCTGCCATCGCGGCGAACGCTGCACTGGGTCTCATGGAGCCCACGGGCTGCGGCATCGGCGGGGACTTGTTCGCGATCGTCTGGGACGCCGACAAAAATGAGCTCACGGGCTTGAACGCATCGGGACGAGCGCCGCAGGCGATGACGCTCGAGTATTTCCAAAAGCGCGGCATCGATAAAATTCCGCCGTTTGGCCCGTTACCCGTGAGTGTGCCCGGTGCCGTGGACGGATGGTTTGAACTGCATGGACGTTATGCGCGCCTGCCAATGCGTGACATCCTGGCGCCGGCAATTCGCTATGCGCGTGACGGCTTTCCCGTGTCAGAAGTCATTGCCTATTACCTTGACCGTAGCGTCGATTGCATCGGGGAATACCCGGGATTCGCTGAGACCTACATGCCCAACGGCAGAATGCCGCGCAAGGGCGAGATGTTCCGAAACCCGCGGTTGGCGAATACCTATGAGGCGATTGCGAGAAAAGGCCGCGACGAATTTTATAAAGGCGATTTCGCGAAAAGGATCGACGCCTATATGACAGAGCAGGGCGGCTTGCTAAGTTACGATGACCTGGCCGCGCATCAGTCGGAATGGGTCACGCCGGTCTCAACAAATTATCGTGGCTGGGAGGTATACGAGTTACCGCCGAACGGCCAGGGCATCGCCGCGCTGCAAATCCTGAATATTCTGGAGGGCTTCGACATCGCGGCCATGGGATTCGGTAGTGCCGGGTACCTGCACACGCTGGTCGAAGCCAAAAAGCTGGTGTTCGAGGACCGCGCCCGGCACTACGCGGACATGAACTTCGTCGACGTGCCTGTCGCACGACTGATTTCGAAGGACTACGCGAGCGAGCGGCGCGAGCTTATTTCATCAACGCAGGCGTCGAAACGGCTGCCAGCCGGAGACGCAGGGCTTGAAGAGGGTGACACTATCTACCTGACGGTCGCCGACAAGAACGGCAACATGGTGTCGCTGATCCAAAGCAACTACCGCGGTATGGGGTCCGGAATGACGCCCGGAGAACTCGGCTTCGTGCTGCAGGATCGCGCGGAGCTTTTTGCGCTCGAAGAAGGCCACGCGAACGTCGTTGAAGGCGGCAAGCGCCCGTTCCATACGATTATCCCGGCATTCGTGATGAAGGATGGTAAGCCATTGATTAGTTTCGGTTTAATGGGCGGTTCGATGCAGCCCCAGGGGCATGCGCAGGTCATAGTAAACATGGTCGACTTCGGCATGAACCTGCAGGAAGCCGGGGATGCTGCCCGAATTAATCACACCGGCTCGTCTGCACCGACGGGCACAACGATGATCGATGGTGGCACCGTCCATATGGAGAGCACTTTTGACGCATCGACGCGTGAGGCAATGAAGTCCCTCGGGCATACGCTTGGTTCGAGCGATGGCAGTTTCGGCGGATACCAGGCGATCATGCGGGATGAGGCGCAAGGCGTGTATTATGGCGCGTCCGAAGTACGCAAAGACGGCCACGCGGCAGGATACTAAAGCATGACGAAGGAGATCTACCTCACAGGGATTACCACCACGGGAACGCCACACATCGGCAACTACGTTGGCGCGATTCGTCCTGGTATTGCGGCCAGCAAAGATCCGAAAAAGAAGAACTACTATTTCCTGGCCGATTTTCATGCGCTCGCAAAAAGCGGCGACCCGGACCAGATCAGCAAGTCGACGCTGGAAATCGCGGCCGCATGGATGGCGCTGGGCCTGGATACAGAGCATGCGACGTTCTACCGGCAATCCGATATTCCGGAGATAACTGAGCTGACCTGGGTGCTGACGAGCATGACGGCCAAGGGCCTGATGAACCGGGCCCATTCCTACAAAGCGGCGGTGCAGGCGAACGTCGAAAGTGGCAACAAGGATCCTGACAAGGGCATCACCATGGCGCTGTACAGCTACCCGATTCTGATGGCTGCAGACATCCTGATGTTCAAGTCGACCAAGGTTCCGGTCGGGAGAGACCAGAAACAGCATGTCGAAATGGCGCGCGACATGGCGCAGCGATTTAATCATCACTACGGCGACATATTCGTGCTGCCGGAGCCGGTCATTGATGATCACACGGCAGTACTCGCGGGACTTGACGGCCGCAAGATGAGCAAGAGCTACAATAATACGATCCCGTTGTTCGCGGCGGAAAAACCGCTGAGAAAACTCATCATGAAAATCAAGACCAACAGTCTTGAGCCGGGCGAGCCGAAGGAAACGGAGGGCAGTACTATCTTCGACATCTTCAAAGCCTTCGCGACCCCTGGCGAAACGGCAGAGGTCGAGAAGCTCTATGCCGAGGGTATCGCCTGGGGAGAGATGAAGCAGAAATTGTTCGAGTACATCAACGAGCATATTAAGCCCGCCCGCGACGAATACGAGCGACTGATTGCCGACCCGGCGATTGTCGAGGCGGAGCTCGTGAAGGGTGCGGAACGAGCGCGAGAAATCGCCGTGCCCTACATGGCGACAATTCGCGACGCAATAGGAATTCGAAAACTGGGATAGGCGCGACCATGAGCAATAAAGAGATTCGAGAGTTACTGGCCAGGCTCCAGAATGAAATTCAGAAGACGGAGCTGGATGACGATACGCTCGCGGCCGTGCGTGAGCTGGATACAGATATCGACGACCTGCTGGACCCCGAAGGGCACCGCGCGGAAACGGATACTGTTCTGGAGAAAGCCAGGGAACTGGAAACAAACTTCGCGACAGAACACCCGACCATCGAGCGTTTCTTGCGCGAGGTGATTGATGTGCTCGTTCGAATGGGAATCTGAGTGCATATTGGTGTGGGCGTCAGTCGCCACTGACTGAAGAGGGCCTTGCCAAGAGGCCGTTACTCCATGGGAGAAGGGTTGTGGGTCATAAAGAATATTGCGTTATTTCAGGTACGCTGTTTGCTCTGGTCGCTCTTGCCCACTTGCTGCGAATCGTCTACGGGATGTCGGTCCAGGTCGATGATTTTGCGGTTCCGATGATGGTTTCCTGGGTTGGCCTGGTCATACCGGGCGCACTGGCAGTCTGGGCGTTGCAGATCAAATGAGTCGCCCGACAGCATTCAATCCGCGCACGCATACGATCGGTCTTGGCCGCGACTTGCTGGCCTGCACGGTTCCCGAGAGACCCGATCCTCCGATTGCCGTCGATGGAGTTACTTTTGGCGTCGCCGAGATGTCCGGGAACTCACCTCATGGCGGCGAGATGCATCCCGACGGTGATGAGGTTTTATACCTGATTGCCGGCCGGGCCAGGGTAGTTTTCCTGGATACTGATGACGACGATATAGAGATGCGGCCGGGAGACGGCCTGGTTGTGCCGAAGGGAGTCTGGCACCGGGTAGACATCCTCGAACCCTGCCAGATCGTATATTTGACGCCGGGTCCGAATAACCAGTTCAGGCCGTTGCAGGACTAATGCAGGCGGGTGCGGAACAGTTATGAACGAACTCTCTTTTCTGGTCAAAGGCTCGGCCGCGGACCCCTACGAGCTTACGTTTATCAAAGACGGTGACAGCCTGACGGCGCTATGCACCTGCCCGGCGGGCCAGTTCGGAAATTTTTGCAAACACCGAATCACGATTCTCGATGGTGATGACAAAGCCATTGTTAGTAACAACGCGGACCGGGTTGCAACAATTGTCGAATGGCTGCGGGGAACCGATGTGGCGGCGGCTTTGGCTGAGTTTCGGAACCTGGAAAATACCGGCAGCGGATCAAAAAACGCCCTCGCTGCCGCGAAAAAGAAGTTGGCACGAGCAATGAATACTTGAAGTCGACTACTTTCACCTCAATCGCTGCTGCCTGCGTCGTCGTATAGTATGGCGATCGCCGGCTACCGTCATTAAAGAGAATACGTTGCAGACATCGAAGAACTATCGCAATTACGTGCTGCTGTTGCTGATGGTCGTATATATCTTTAATTTTATTGATCGGCAGATTCTGGTCATCCTGCAGGAATCGATCAAGGCGGAGCTCGGTCTCAGTGACAAGCAGCTCGGTTTGTTGTCCGGCTTTACGTTCGCTGTCTTCTACGTAGTGTGTGGAATTCCGATCGCGCGCTGGGCGGATCGCTACAACCGCGTCAACATCGTATCGCTGTCGATAGCCGTATGGAGCGGGATGACTGCGCTCAGCGGCCTGACAGCGAACTTCATGCAGTTGCTGGCGGCGAGAATTGGTGTTGGCGTTGGCGAGGCTGGCGGAAGCCCGCCGTCGCACTCGATAATTTCAGATTATTTCCCGCACGAAGAGCGCGGTCGGGCACTGTCGGTGTATTCCATCGGAATCTATATCGGTATTCTGATCGGATTCCTGCTGGGCGGATGGGTCAACCAGTTCTTCGGGTGGCGTGTTGCATTTCTGGTCGTGGGCTTGCCCGGAATCCTTATGGCCGTTGTCGTAAAGCTTACGTTGCGGGAGCCGCCGCGCGGCCAGATGGACGACGGCGATCACACCGATGCTCCCGAGAGCCACTTACTTGTCGACCTGAAACGTTTGTGGGCGCTACGCAGCTTTCGATACGCGGCTTTCGGCGCGGGATTCAACGCGTTTCTTGGCTACGGTGCCTTGAATTTCATGCCGTCGTTCGCCATTCGCATATACGACGTTCCCGTGGGCCTGGTGGGCACCTGGCTGGCTTTGATCGCCGGTTTCGCCGGAGCCGCGGGCGCCTACGCGGGGGGACACCTGAGCGACCACCTTGGCAAACGGGACTACCGCTGGTCGTACTGGGTGCCGGCGCTCAGTACCTTGGGCGCCGGCCTGTTGCTATTGCCGATGATGTTGAGCGGTCAGCAGTACGTCATGTGGGGCATCTATGTCCTTGTGGCGCTATGCCAGGCTATGTTCCTCGGGCCGACGATTGCAATGGCGCATGCGCTCGTCGGACCTCGTTATCGAGCTTTATCGTCGTCCGTGTTGTTCTTTGTGCTGAACATCATCGGGCTCGGGCTCGGCCCGCTGACCGTCGGCGCGGTCAGCGACGCGCTGGCACCGTCGCTCGGCGTTAATTCGATACGTTGGGCAATCATGAGTACCGCGATCGCCGCGTTTGTCGGTGCTGGTCTTTACTTCAATGCAGCCCGTTACGTTCGTAGTGACCTGCGGTCCGGAGAAAGATAAGCTCGGAGTTACTATGAGCAAGAGCGGCAAAACCCATTGGCAGAGAGTCTACGTCGAGAAAAACCCTACCGCGGTCTCCTGGTACCAGCCAGTTCCCGAAAAATCCCTGCAGTTTATTCGCTCGACGGGCATAGCCAAGGACAAACCGATCCTCGATGCCGGTGGCGGGGCATCCACGCTCGTTGATCACCTGATGAACGAGGGCTACACGGATATCAGTGTCCTCGATATCTCCGGCAAGGCGCTCGAACGGTCGCGTGACCGGCTTGGCAATCTCGCGGGAGCTATAACGTGGATTGAATCGGATGTCACGGAGTTCGAGTCCTCGCGAAAGTTTGCACTGTGGCATGACAGGGCCGTATTTCATTTTCTGACCCAATCGGTCGATCGCGATAAATACATCGAGGCGGTTTGCCGGGCCCTGCAACCGAAGGGACATCTCGTGCTGGCCACTTTCGGACCGCAGGGTCCCGAGCGTTGCAGCGGCCTGGACATTCAGCGCTACGGCGTCGATGAATTGCAGATCCTGTTTGGCAGCCGCTTCGATTTATGCAGTCACGAACTCGACGAGCATGCGACACCGACCGGATCGAAGCAGCAATTCCTGTATTCATGGTGGCAAGCGGCGTCCTGAAAAAAGCGCACAAAGAAAAGGAGAATAGCTATGGACATCAACATCTGGGCTGTAGTGGTGGCAGCCGCATCCAGTTTCCTGTTGGGAGGCCTGTGGTATTCGCCACTGCTATTCCTGAAGCCGTGGAACAATGCCATGGGCCGTACCGAAGAAGATAATGGTCACCCTGCGAAAGTCTTCGGTTTGAGCTTTCTTTTCGCGCTGGTCTCGGCATACGTTTTTGCTCTGTTGCTGGGGCCCGATCCGGTCCTGTCAGAATCCTGGAAAGCGGGGCTCCTGGTCGGGCTTGGTTTTGTCGGCATGAGCTTCGGCATCAACTATCAGTTCGCCAACCGCCCGTTTACCGCACTGTTTATCGACGGCGGGTATCACACCGGGCAGTTTGTCATTTATGGCCTGATTCTCGGTGCGTGGCACTGATCAAGGCATCTCCCGACTGGCACCTGGAGACCGAGCGACTTTCACTGCGGCGAATTACGCTGCAGGACGCCGACTTGATGCTGGCAATCTGGAACGATCCTGCTTTCATGCGTCATGTCGGAGATCGCGGTATTCGCACGGCTAACGAGGCAAAGGCTGCTCTGAAAGAAGGCGCATTCAAGTTGTATGATGACTATGGTTACGGCCCGTACTGCATGTCACTCAAACAAAGAGGCGCGAGAATCGGCATCTGCGGTCTGTTTCGACGCGACAACCTGGACGACCCGGACATCGGTTTTGCAACACTTCCGAATTATTGCGGCATGGGATTCGCTGCCGAGGCAGCACATGCCGTTCTCGCCCACGCGCGTGACGATCTGGGTATACAGCGTCTGACAGCGATCGTGTCTCCTGAAAACCGGGCGTCAATCAGGTTGATTGAAAAACTTGGCATGAGTTTCGAAAGAGGCATTACAATGCCGGGCGAAGAAGACGATATCAGCCTGTACAGCATGAGCCTGTGCTGATCGGGCAGGAGAAGCATGGAGTTTTTCAGGAACGACGGTGCCCGGACGGGCCTCTTTTTTGGGGCAACCTCTGGTGTTATTACGACAATTGGTCTGATTGTCGGCCTCAATTCCGGCACGAAGTCCGTGATTGCAGTCCTCGGCGGCATTCTTGTCATCGCCGTTGCCGACGCGATGTCCGATGCGCTCGGCATTCACCTGGCCGAGGAGGCGGATCCGAGTACGTCGCACGGTCACGTCTGGTCGGCGACCATAATGACCTTCCTTACGAAGTTCGTATTCTCGATCAGTTTCGCCGTGCCGTTACTACTGCTGCCGCTTGCGACGGCCGTTCTGGTTTCGGTCGCATGGGCGATGCTGGTTATTGTTGTATTGAGCTATTTTCTGGCGCGTTCGCAGGGAGAGTCGCCGTTAGCCATTATTGCAGAGCATGTCGGCATCGCCATGTTGGTCGTCATTTTCTCCCACTATATTGGTGTCTGGGTAGGAAAAGCGTTTGGATAGTTGATGACTGACGATAACGAAATCATCGACTGGCGAAAGCTACGTGAGTTTGCGGCCGTCGATCTGACGCGCTCGTTCGTGCTGTCATGGCATGTCGAAGGGGACATATTGATCATCGACATCGATATTTATCTGATGCCCGAACACCCGTTTTACGAGAACCCGCGGCCGGCCGAAAAGGTCTGTATTCGCCCGGCATCCATCGAGTTCCCGTTCTGTGAGTCGCTGCGCCCGCACGGCAGATCGGGGGGTGAACTTGTTGATATTGCGAGTAATTTGGGCCACGGGGCGCTGACAGACCTGCGCCGGCTATCCGATGCTCATTACGAAATCAGCGGTGAGTTTGGTACCGTGTTTGTTGACGCCGAGCGGCCTCTGTTGAGGCTCAAATAACCGCGGCGGCCTCTGGAGACCATTTTGAGAGCAAACAACAGAATTGACTACGTCGAAATTCCTGTTACCGACCTTGAGGCGACGCGGGAATTCTTTAGCTCGTTATTCGGCTGGTCATTCCAGGAATGGGGCGACGAGTATATGAGCTTCAACGATGGTCGCCTTGACGGTGGCTTTCGTCATTCTGAGGAGCCGGCTCCATCCACGGGTGTGTTGCTCGTATTTTTTAGTGACGACCTCGAGCGAGATGTCGAGAGAGTGAAGGATCTCGGCGGTACGATCAGCCAGGACATATTTTCCTTTCCCGGCGGCCGTCGATTTCATTTCGTTGATCCGGTTGGTACGGAGTACGCCATGTGGGCGGAAATTGCCGACGACCATGGTGGAGAATAAGACGTGGCCGTATTGATCGATCATCCTTGCGTACAGCACAAACTAGCGGTTATCCGCAATGTCGATACGGGGCATAAGCGCTTTCGCGAACTGGCCAAAGAAATCACCAAGTTTATTTGTTATGAAGCGTTGAAAAACATCAAGACAAAAATTGTGACCGTACAAACTCCTGTTGCTGAAGCGACTTGTCGCAAGATTGATACGAATATTGTCGTGGTACCTATTTTGCGAGCCGGGATCGGGATGCTCGAGGGCATTCTCGAGCTTGTGCCGACGGCGAGGGTCGGATTCATCGGGTTGTATCGCGACGAGAAGACGAAGCTGCCGGTCAGCTACTACGAACGCTATCCGCCTCAGATCAGGGGCGGGACATGCATCGTCATTGATCCGATGCTGGCGACCGGTGGATCAACGGCCGCAGCTATCGACAGGCTAAAGGACGAGGGCGCGGATGACATCATCGTTATCTGTATCGTGACTTGTCCGGAAGGAATTGAACTGGTCGAGAAAGCGCACCCCGACGTGCTCATTTACGCTGCCGCGATCGACGAAAAACTGAACGACAAGAAATACATCGTACCGGGACTGGGAGATGCCGGGGATCGTCTCTTCGGAACGTCGCACTAGCACGGGGGTTACATGGCGGAAAACAAGACAAAGCCCACCAAAGCCAGTGTTACCGCCTTCATCAAGGGCATCGAGGACGAGCAGATGCGCCGCGACGCCAGGAAGGTAGCGACCATGATGCGCGAGGCGACGGGATCACGCGCCAGGATGTGGGGCGCCAACATCGTCGGTTTTGGGGAGTATCATTACAAGTACGCGAGCGGCCGTGAAGGAGACTTCATGATTGCAGGTTTTTCGCCGCGCAAACAGGCGCTGACATTGTATGTCATACCTGGCTTCAAGCGTTTCGAATCGCTGATGGGCAAGCTCGGAAAATACAAGACCGGCAAGTCATGTCTTTACATCAGGCGCCTTTCCGACGTCGATGAGAAAGTGTTGAAGCGCTTGATTGTCGAATCAGTCAAATACATGCGGAAAAATTACGAGACTAAATGAGAGCGTCATGAGCAGCGAGATTCTAAGTTCGACATTGAAAGGCACAAAATTGATTGTCGAAACGTCGGAGGGAACCGAGACTTACGACTCGCAGTTTCTGGTTGCTGCATTGTTACTCCATGTCGCCCGTGGCAGTGGAAAAATCGAACCCGAAGAGTCATCGCAGATAATTGACCTGATCGAGGAACATTTTCGACTTGAAGGCGCGGAGTCGCTGGAACTCATCACGCGTGCATTGTCGGAAATGGCCGACAAACCCACGCTCGTCGATCTGCTGAAGGACCTCGCGCCTACATTGTCGGATAGTGATAAAGAAGACATCGCGTTCATGGCGTTGAAAGTTGTCGCTGCGGACGGGCGCCGCAATATTTCTGAAATGGAACAGTTCAATAAGACTGTCGAAGCGATGGGGATTGCGCCCGAGATAGTGCATCGGGCGTTTGATCGATATTTCGCGCAGACGATGCCAGGCGACTGACGCTGGCGATGCCTATGCACAGCGTTGGCGATGCCTATGCACAGCGTTGGCGCATCCTGTAAAACAAGGGAGAAAAAGAAATGACGAGCGAACTAACCGTCTTAACCTGGGTGGTGACGCTGAATGCGGTCATGTGGATTCCATACATAATCAATACGATTATGGTCCGCGGCTTGATAGATGCTGTCGGGTACCCGGACGCGCCGAAACCTCTGTCGGGCTGGGCAACAAAGATGAAAGCGGCGCACTACAATGCCGTCGAGAATCTCGTCGTATTTGCAGCGCTGGTGCTGATCGCAAATGCGGCCGGCGTAAGCAATGAAATCACGGTGCTGGCGTGCCAGGTCTATTTCTGGGCACGCGTCGTGCATCTGCTTTCATACACGATGGCCATTCCCTGGGTCAGAACGCTCGCGTTTGCCGTCGGCTGGGTATGCCAGGTCGCGATTATCCTGCAGTTGCTATGAGTGTATGGCCGCTGCGGTCATGCATCAATGTGACTGCAGCGAGTCTTTCATCGTTTCGAGCTCAGCCCACCTTTCGATGCGTTGCTCCAGGCGCGACTCTGCCTCGCTGAGTTCCTTTAGCCTTTGCTGCACGAGCGTATTGTCCTGGGAATAAAAGTCGGGCATGGCGACCACCCGCTGCAGTTCCGCAATGCTTTGCTCGATCACCTGGATCTCGGCCGGTAGCTGGTCGAGTTCCCGCTGATCCTTGTAACTTAGCTTGGACGGTTGCCTCTTCTTGCGTCGCTCAGCCGCCGCACGTTTTTTTTGTTCGATAAGCAATGGGCTGTCTGGCTCTGCGAGTGCGTGGCCCTGGCGCACCCAGTCGCTGTAGCCGCCAACGTATTCCTGAATATTGCCGCCGTCCTCGAAGACGACCGTACTCGTGACAACGTTGTCGAGGAATTGACGATCATGACTGACCACGAGGAGCGTGCCGGCATATTCGCACAGCCGCTGCTCCAGTACTTCCAGCGTTTCAATATCAAGATCATTCGTCGGCTCATCGAGGATCAGAAGGTTCGCGGGGCGGGTAAAAAGTTTCGCAAGGATTACCCGGTTTCGCTCGCCACCGGAGAGTGACTTGATCGGCGTCATCGACCGTTTCGGCGTGAACAGGAATCCCCTGAGGTATCCCACGATGTGGCGTTCCTTGCCGTTGAGACTGATATAGGTGCGACCCTCGCCGACGTTGTAGGCGACCGATTTTTCCAGGTCCAGAGTCTCGCGCAGTTGGTCAAAATAGCCGATCTCGAGGTTTGTGCCGTGCTTCACGGTCCCGGCTTGCGGTTCCAGCTCTCCGATCAGCAGTCGCAAAAGCGTCGTTTTGCCAACCCCGTTGTTGCCGATCAGGCCGATACGATCACCGCGCATGATTTTTATGGAAAAATCGCGGATGACCTGTTCATCGCCGTAGCTATAGCTGATATTGCGTGCGCGAATGACCTTTCGTCCCGACTGTTCGGCTTCCTCGATATGGATGCGCGCGGTACTTTCTTTCGCAATGCGGCTTTCACGTTCCGCGCGCATCTTCTGCAGCGTCCGAACCCGGCCTTCGTTGCGCGTGCGTCGCGCCTTGATTCCCTGTCGCACCCATACTTCTTCCTGCTCGAGTTTCTTGTCGAACCGGGCTTCGGCCGTTGCCTCGTCCTCCAGTACTTTCTCTTTGCGGGTCAGGAAATTTTTGTAGTCGCCTGGCCAACTCGTCAACCTGCCTCGATCTATTTCAACGATTCGCGTCGCAAGACGCTGCAGAAACGCGCGGTCGTGAGTGATGAACAAAACGGCGCCGGGATAGCCGTAAATGCGATCCTCCAACCATTTGATTGTCGCAATGTCGAGATGATTCGTCGGCTCATCGAGCAGCAGCAGGTCGGGTTTTTGTACCAGTGCCTTGGCTAGTGCGACGCGGCGGCGCCAGCCGCCCGAGAGCTCGTGCATCGATTTGTCGGCAGGCAGATTCAACTCGGTCATTGTCGTTTCGACGCGCTGTTCCAGGTGCCAGCCTTCGTGGGTGTCGATCTTCGCATGCAGCGCCTCGAGCTCACGCAGGCCGTGTTTGTCAAGCTCGAGTTTTGATCGGGCGTCGTATTCGACAAGCAGACGTTCGATCTGTGTGAGCCCGGCACGAATGACATCGCTGACCGGCATCTCCATTGCCTCGGGCAAGGTCTGCTCCAGTTGACTGACAACCAGGTCCGACCTTGCCGTAATCTCACCGCGATCGGCTTCGAGCATTCCCATAATGAGCTTCAACATCGTTGACTTGCCGGCGCCATTACGGCCGATCAGGCATATTCGTTCACCAGGCTCGATCGAGAAATCGGCGTCGCGCAGAATGACCTGCTCGCCGAATTCCAGTCCGATTCCGTCGAAACGAAGTAGTGACATGACAGGTCCTGCGCGGGTTAGGCGTGTATCCTAGCCCGAAACACAATAAGCAAACAGGGGAAGCGCATGAGCGAGGAGCGTTTTATCGATCTTGAGAGCCGGCTGGCTCATCAGGACCAGCTGCTGAACGATCTCAATGATGTAGTGACCGGACAGCAGGCGAAAATCATGCAACTGGATGAGCTCTGCAAATCATTGACCGCCCGAATTCGCTCGCTGTCAGACGCCATTCCGGCGGCTGATTCGGCGGACGAAAAGCCGCCGCATTATTGATCTCTAACCCCGATTCCATGGAGCTTGCGTTGGCGTATAGTGTTGTTACAGCTGCGCCGGAGAAAAACCTTATGAAGTCGATGCCAAGGCTGTTTGCACTAACCCTGCTATTCATGATGGCTGCCACCGCGGCCCAGGACTATGTACCGGCAGATCTGCAGGACTGGCAAGAATGGGTTCTGAAGGACAAGGAATACCGCGACTGTCCTTTTTATTTTAATCGTAACGCCGCCGAGCGCCAGGATTTTGTATGTTCCTGGCCCGGGCAGCTCACGCTGTCGGTCGCAGAGTCGGGCGCGGAGTTTACCCAGCAGTGGACCGTATACGCAGAGGAGCAGTGGCTCTCGTTACCCGGCAGCGTGGACTACTGGCCCGAAGCGGTTACGGTCAACGATCAGTCCGTTGAGGTTATTGCACAGAATAATGTTCCGAGTGTGCGGCTCGCGCCGGGTACCTATCGCGTTGCAGGTCGCTTCGGGTGGGACGAGCGTCCGGGAGTACTTCGTTTGCCCCCTGAGAGCGGACTTGTCGCACTTGACGTCGATGGCCGCAAGGTCGAGCGACCCGAATTCGATCGCAATGGCATTTTTCTTGGCGAACGCAAACTTGATACACGCGTCGTCAATTCGGTTCGTGCCGAAGTACACCGGCTGGTCGTGGATGACGTGCCCACGCGGCTCATAACGCAACTGCAGATCGACGTATCCGGCAGCGTGCGCGAAGAGCTGTTTGGCCCGATTCTTCCGGACGGTTTCGTGCCATTGAACATTCACAGTCCGCTGCCCGCCAAGCTCGAAGCCGACGGCAACCTGCGGTTCCAGGTTCGGCCAGGTCGCTGGACGATCTACCTGAATGCTCGCGGGCCCGGCGCCGTGAACAGCATCGTAAGGCAGGGCGCGGGCACGAACCTGCCGGCGTCGGAAATCTGGAGCTACCAGTCAAACGACCGATTGCGCGTGAGCGTGGCCGAAGGCTTGCCACCAGTCGATCCACGGCAAGTGCAGGTACCTGGAAACTGGCAGAATTTTCCGGCCTTTCGTGTCGATCCGGGTGCCACATTTGCGATCACCGAGCGCAGTCGCGGCGTCGTGTCGGCGACGAATGAGCTGTCTCTCGCACGGACTCTCTGGCTGGATTTCGACGGCGGCGGCTTCGTGGTCAAGGACAGCGTCGGCGGGCGCATGCGCACGGATTGGCGGCTGGATATGGGGCCACCGTATACCCTGCTGAGCGCGACTGAAAATGCGCGCGATCTGCTTATCACCAAAGGTCGGAGTGAGGGCCAAACCGGTGTTGAGCTGCGGCAAACCAACGTTAGCCTCGCCGCGCTGGGGCGCATGAACGCGCGTGGGTCGATGCCCGTTACGGGCTGGGAGACGCGTTTCACTGACGTACGGGCGACGCTGAATTTGCCGCCGGGCAACAAGCTCCTCGTCGCGCCCGGCGTTGATAGCGCTCGGGGGAGCTGGTTGAGTGAGTGGCAGTTACTCGATTTTTTCCTGGTGCTGATTATCACGATCGCGGTTTGGCGCCTGATCGGCCGAGGCCCCGGAATTATTGCGGTGCTGGCGCTCGTGCTCAGTTTTCACGAGCCTTATGCACCAAGCTGGCTGTGGGTGAACCTGCTGATTGCCATCGCGCTGATGCGTGTCGCACCGGCCGGTCGCTTGCGTCAGATCGTTTCCGGCTACCAGCTGCTCAGTGCCGTGGCCCTCGTCATCGCCCTGGTTCCTTTTGTCGCGAACCAGCTGCGCATTGCCATTTATCCGCAGCTCGAGCCGCAATACAACCAGTACCAGTTGTACGAGCCCACGGTAATGCCCACGTCCGAACCGGCCGAACAGATGATGCCGGCCCGGGAAAGCAAGGCCATTGAGCGAAGAACCGAGGCATTCAAGGCCGACGGAGACGCGCTGCAGGAGATCGTCGTTACGGGCTCGAAAGCCGTTGATTTTGTGCGCTATGCGCCGAATGCGATCGTTCAGGCCGGACCCGGCATTCCCTCGTGGCAGTGGAATACCTATGCGCTGGGCTGGAGCGGCCCGGTCGATGCTGAGCAGACTATGCGTCTCGTTGTGTTACCGCGCTGGCTGGTCAGTGCGCTGCGCGTCTTGGAAGTTGCATTGTTATTGCTGTTCGCCGCGGTGCTCGCCGCCGAAATACTAAACAAGCGCTGGGCATTGCCGGGCGGATTCGCATTGGGAAGGAACCGGGCTGTCGGCGTCCTGGCCGTTGCGATGCTGGCGACGACGATGCCGCTCAGCCCAACTGCCGAGGCACAAATGCCGGACGCGAACCTGTTGAAGCAGCTGGAACAACGCCTGACCGAACCGCCCGACTGTGTGCCGCGCTGCGCGGAGATCGTATCTGCCGATGTTGCCGTCGGCGCCGATGCCATCAACATGCGCCTGGGCATTCACGCCATGGCAGATATCGCGCTGCCGCTGCCAGGTTCCGCCGATGGCTGGCAGCCTCAGTCCGTCTTGCTCGACGGCACGGCTAATGCACGCGTCCTTCGCAGCGGCGATAGTTCCCTGTGGCTGCACGTCGGGGCCGGACGCCACTCAGTGACGCTGCGTGGACCCATTCGGGCCGTCGACAGCCTTGAGCTTGCATTTCAGTCGCCACCCCGCGTGATCACAGTTGATAGCGACGGCTGGTTTGTTGCCGGCATCAAGGACCGCCGGCTCCTGTCCGGATCATTGCAGCTTACGCGCCTGCAGACTGATGCGGGTGGCGATGAAACCGTCCGTTGGGAAAGTAGCCGCTTTCCGGCATTCGCGCGAGTCGAACGAACCGTCGAACTCGATCTCGACTGGCGCGTCAGGACAACCGTCTATCGCGTGGCGCCGATGCAAGGCGGATTGACGCTGGATGTGCCCCTGATTGACGGCGAAAAAATTATCAGCGGCGAATTTACGGTCGAAAATAACCGGGTTCTCGTGTCGATGAGTCCACAACAACAATCGATCAGCTGGACATCGAATCTGCCGCGCACGTCGCCGTTGACCCTGACCGCCGAAGACGGCGCAGCCTGGAACGAGGTTTGGCGCTTCGCGGTCGGCAATATCTGGAATGCCGGGTTCGAAGGCGTGCCTGAAAGTGATACCGGTGGCGACGTCAGCGAAATCCGTGTCGCCGAATTCAACCCCAGGGGTGGCGAACAATTGACGCTGGTCGCCACACGACCCGAAGCCGCTGAGGGCTCGACCCTCGCGTTCGATTCCGTCAACCTCGCGGTTACCCACGGCAGTCGTTCCAGCGACACGACGCTCCGACTTGGTTATCGCAGCACGCGAGGTGCTCAGCACGTACTGCGCCTGCCGGACGGCGCTGAAGTGACTTCGGTGCAAATCGACGGCCTCTCGCAGTCGCTGCGCGCGGAGGGCGGCGAGCTGACGTTGCCGATATTGCCGGGCGAGCATGCGATCCAGATCGATTGGCGGCAAAGCGGCGAAATGGGTCTGCGCACACTGACACCGGCGGTGGACATCGGAGCGCCGGCCAGCAATATCGAACTGTCTCTTACCAAGCCGCGCGACCGCTGGCTGCTCGGCACCAGCGGACCTCAGCTGGGCCCCGCGGTGCTGTACTGGTCTGAACTCGC
This sequence comes from Woeseiaceae bacterium, assembly GCA_013043165.1. Taxonomy (GTDB): domain Bacteria; phylum Pseudomonadota; class Gammaproteobacteria; order Steroidobacterales; family Woeseiaceae; genus UBA1847. The sequence goes on from JABDOQ010000017.1 coordinate 34,735, forward strand.
CGTGCTGGTCCTGTTCGCGCTGATTCTTGGCCGCGTTGGACTTGCGCCACTCAGGAGCCGGCACTGGTTATTGCTGGGCCTGGGATTCAGTACCTTCAGCTGGCCCGTCCTGGGCATAGTCGTGGCCTGGCTGCTGGCCTGCGGCGTACGCGAAAAATGGCAAACCGATGTGAACTGGTGGCGTTTCAATCTGATCCAGCTCGGGATAGGCGGACTCTCCGTCGTTGCGCTGCTCAGCATCGCTACGGCTCTGCCGCAGGGTCTGCTCGGTACACCAGACATGCACGTGGCCGGGCACAATTCCTATGGCGACGTTCTGAGCTGGTTTGCCGACAGCAGCGACTCGGCGCTGCCCGTCGCGTCGGTGTTTTCGGTGCCACTATGGATTTACAAGGCGCTGATCCTGGCCTGGGCTCTGTGGCTTAGCTTTGCGCTGGTGCGCTGGCTGCCGTGGGTGTGGCAGTGCTTCAGCAGCCAGGGTTACTGGCGCTTCAAAAACAGCGATGCACTTAGAGCTGAAGGCGAGGGACGATAAACATGTCACGCTTGAGATTGCTCTGGATCGCCGTGTTCCTCGGGGTACTGATCTGGTCCGGTATTGCGCCCAAGGACTATGTGACCTGGTGCCTCGAGGTTCTTCCGGCCGTGTTGGGCGCTGTCGTTCTTCTATTCACTCGCAAGCGCTTTCCGCTGACGACGTTGATTTACGTGTTGATATTGATTCACTGCGTGGTCCTGATGGTCGGCGGCCACTACACCTACGCTGACGTACCGCTCGGTGAATGGTTCCGTGAAACCTTCGATGGATCACGAAATAACTACGACAAGCTGGGGCATTTCGTACAGGGATTCATTCCGGTGATGATTGCGCGCGAGTTAATGGTCCGATTGAGAGTATTTAACTCGGCGGCGTGGCGAAATTTTTATATCGTCTGTTTTTGTCTCGCTTTCAGCGCATTTTACGAACTCATCGAGTGGTGGGTCGCACTGTTATCTGACGAAGCGGCCGAGGCATTCCTCGGGACACAAGGGTACGTGTGGGATACCCAGTCCGACATGGGTTGGGCCTTGTTTGGCGCCGTGCTTGGACTTTTGCTGCTCAGCAAATGGCATGACAGGCAGCTGCGTGAGCAGGGCTTCGTTTCCGCGGCTTGAGAAATGATGCGACGTGCAGGAATCGTTTGCGCACTGCTGCTGGCCAGCAGCGCGGCGCTGGCCATCGACTGTGTCGTTCTTCTGCACGGGCTTGCCCGAACCGCGACGTCAATGAACCCGATGCAACGCGCCTTGATTGATGCAGGATTCGAGACTGCGAACATCAATTACGCGTCGCGTGACAAGTCGGTGGAAGAGTTGGCAGAAATCGTCATCCCGGAAGGACTGGACGCCTGCCGGGCAAAAGACAGTGTCGGGCACATCCACTTTGTAACGCACTCTCTCGGCGGCATACTGCTGCGCCAATACTTGAGCGCGCACTCGATTCCGGACCTGGGCCGCGTGGTCATGCTTGGTCCTCCCAACCAGGGCAGCGCAGCGGTCGACAAACTTCGGGGTGTTCCTGGATATGACTGGCTGAATGGTCCGGCAGGACTGCAGCTCGGTAAGGGAGAGGACAGCGTACCGCGAAGCTTGGGTCCGGCGACATTCGAGCTGGGCGTAATCGCCGGTAATCGCACAATCGATCCAATAACATCGTCGGTGCTCGAGAACCCCGATGACGGCAGGGTTTCCGTTGAAGATACCAAGCTCGATGGCATGGCCGATTTTGTCGTTGTCGAACACTCGCACGCCTTCATGATGCGAATGCGACGTCCGATCGACTTGACGATCCGGTTTCTGAACAGCGGGAGTTTCGCGGATTGAAGAGAGTCGCCTACTTGACGATGCAGGATATGGGAGATTTTGTCACCGATTTTCACCTGAGTGTCGAACCAATGGCCGCGCTCGACTGGCAGGTCGAGACAGTTCCCTGGCGATCAAACAGAGACTGGAACGAGTTCGATGCCGTATATATCTGCACACCGTGGGATTATCCGGATTACCTGCCGCAGTTCCTCGGCGTCCTCGCAAGTATCGAATCGTCGCAGGCCCTGCTCATCAATGATCTGTCCCTGGTTCACTGGACGATGGAAAAGACCTATCTTCGAGATATCGAGCTGCGCGGCGGTGTCATCGTTCCCAGTACCTGGTACGAAGATTTCGAGTCGGTAAATCCGGCAAATTTTTTCGCCGAACACGACACCGGCAAAGTGGTGATAAAGCCGACCGTGGGCGCGAACGCCAAGGACACGTTTGTGCTCGCGGACGCGGTTGATGAAGATACTCTGCAAATGCTGGGGCAGGTCTATTCGGGGCGCGCGTTTTTTGTCCAGCCTTTTATCGAGGCGATTCAGTCGGAGGGAGAATACTCGCTGTTCTTTTTCAACGGCGAATACAGCCACGCGATTCTGAAGACGCCGAAAGCCGGCGATTTTCGCGTCCAGGAGGAGCACGGTGCTGACATCAAGGCCGTGAAACCGTCAAAAGGATTGCTCGATACCGCACACGAATTGTTCGCTTCGATCGAGCCGCTTCCCACGTATGGCCGCGGTGACTGGGTGCGGGGGGCCGATGGCCGTTACCTGCTGATGGAACTGGAGCTGATCGAGCCGTCGCTTTATCTACGTACCGACAGCGGCGCTGCGGCGAGGTTTGCGCGCGCGTTTGACGAGCGGTTTCAGAAATTCGCCGGTAAAAGAGCCCTTGGTTGACGCAACTTTCTCGGGCGTTCCCGTTGCGATGATGCGGCCCCCGTTATCGCCACCCTCGGGTCCGAGATCGATGATCCAGTCAGCCGTCTTGATGACATCGAGATTGTGCTCGATGACGACGACCGTATTGCCATGGTCACGCAAGCGGTGCAGCACGCCCAGCAGCTGTTCAATGTCGTGAAAGTGCAGTCCCGTCGTCGGCTCGTCGAGTATATAAAGCGTGTTGCCGGTATCTCTCTTCGACAGCTCCTTGGCAAGCTTCACTCGCTGCGCCTCGCCGCCGGACAAGGTCGTCGCATTCTGGCCGAGCCGAATGTAGGTCAGGCCGACGTCCATCAGGGTCTGCAGTTTCCTCGCAACGACGGGCACATTCCTGAAAAACTCCGCGGCATCTTCCACCGTCATTTCCAGAACTTCGTGGATATTCTTACCCTTATAGCGAATCTCCAGCGTTTCGCGGTTGTATCGTTTTCCCCGGCAGACGTCGCAGGGCACATAGACGTCCGGCAGAAAGTGCATTTCCACTTTTATGACGCCGTCACCCTGGCAGGCTTCGCAGCGGCCGCCTTTGACGTTAAAGCTGAAACGCCCCGGCATGTATCCGCGTGAGCGTGCCTCCTGGGTCCCCGCGAACAATTCGCGAATGGGTGTGAACAGCCCGCTGTAGGTCGCCGGGTTGGATCGCGGCGTGCGGCCGATAGGACTCTGGCTGATATCGATGACGCGATCGATCTGGTCCAGTCCCTTGATTTTCTCGTGCGGCGCCGGGCTGCGGCTTGCCCGATTCAACGCTTCGGCGACGGCCTTGTACAACGTATCGTTGACGAGCGTTGACTTGCCGGACCCGGAAACACCGGTAATACAGGTCATGAGGCCAACCGGGATCGAGGCTTCGACGTTTTTAAGGTTATTGCCTGTGGCGCCGACAATCACGATCTGGCGATCGGGGTTTGCAGGTGTGCGGTCCCCGGGTACGGCAATCGCACGCTTGCCCGACAAATACTGCCCGGTGAGCGAGCGCGGCTCGTCCTTGATTTCCTGGGGCGTACCCTGAGCAACAACCTGGCCGCCGTGTACACCGGCGCCGGGACCGAGATCCACAACGTGATCGGCCGAGAGTATCGCTTCCTCGTCGTGCTCCACGACGATGACCGTGTTGCCGATGTCGCGCAGGTGCGTCAGTGTGCCGAGCAGGCGCTTGTTATCGCGCTGATGCAGGCCGATGGAAGGCTCGTCGAGGATGTACATGACGCCGACCAGCCCCGAGCCGATCTGGCTTGCCAGTCGAATGCGCTGTGCTTCGCCACCCGACAGCGTTTCGGCGCTGCGGTCGAGCGACAGGTAGTCGAGACCGACGTCAGACAGGAAACCGACGCGCTCGCTGATTTCCTTGACGATCTTGTCGGCGACCGTCGCTCGCCAGCCGTCCAGTTTCATGGTGTCGAAGAATTCGCGCGCGTGCCCGACGGAAAGGCTGGTGATTTCAGGCAGCGTCTGCTCAGCGACAAAGACATGTCGGGCGGCGCGGTTCAGCCGCGTGCCGTTGCAGTCCGGGCAGTCCTGGCTGTTTAAAAACTTCGAGAGTTCTTCGCGGACGGCGCTGGATTCGGTTTCGCGATAGCGGCGCTCGAGGTTCGGCAGCACGCCTTCGAAGCGATGCAGTTTCTTGATTTGCAGGCCGCGCGAGTTGGCGTAGACGAACTCAATCTTGTCCTTGCCGCTGCCGTACAGGACGATATTCTGTAGTTTCTTCGAGAGTTCGTTGAACGGCGTTTCGATATCGAAATCGTAGTGAGACGCCAGGCTCTGGATCATCTGGTAGTAGTACGTGGTCTTGCGGTCCCAGCCGCGAATGGCGCCGCCGGCAAGCGACAGGCCGGGGTTAACGACCACGCGATCGGCGTCGAAGAATTGCTTGACGCCGAGACCGTCGCAGCCCGGACAGGCGCCGCTCGGGTTGTTAAACGAAAACAGCCGCGGTTCGAGTTCAGTGAGGCTGTAGCCACAGATATTGCAGGCAAAACGATCGGAGAAAATGATCTCCTCCTGCTGGGCGTCATTCATCCACGCGATACGCGCAACTCCGTCGGCCAGGCGCAGCGCCGTCTCAAACGACTCGGCAAGGCGCAGGCGAATGTCATTCTTGACCTTGAAGCGATCGACGATCGCGTCGATATTGTGTTTCTTACGCAGATCGAGTGCAGGCGGCTGGTCAAGTTCATAGATCTCGCCGTCGATGCGAGCGCGGATAAAGCCCTGCGCCTGCAGGTCCGCCATTAGCTGCACATGCTCACCCTTGCGATCGGCAACTACGGGCGCGAGCAGCATCAGGCGCGAGCCTTCGGGTAGCTCCAGCACGTGATCCACCATCTGGCTGACGGTCTGCGCTTCGAGCGTGATGTCGTGGTCCGGGCAACGGGGTGTGCCCGCGCGGGCGAATAACAGCCGCAGGTAGTCGTAGATCTCGGTGACTGTGCCGACCGTCGAGCGTGGGTTATGAGACGTCGATTTCTGTTCGATCGAGATCGCCGGCGACAGTCCGTCGATATGATCGACATCGGGTTTTTCCATCATTGAGAGGAACTGGCGCGCATAGGCGGACAGCGACTCCACGTAGCGACGCTGGCCCTCCGCATAAATCGTATCGAAGGCCAGTGACGACTTGCCGGAGCCGGACAGCCCGGTGAGCACGATCAGTTTTTCGCGTGGCAGGCTGAGATTGATGTCGCGCAGGTTGTGGGTCCTGGCGCCACCAATATTTATGTGACCAACAATCGACTTCATGGCGGGGATTCAGGGATCGGGAAACAACCTGTTAATATACGCCGCCGCGCGTCTGCGGCGCAAAGGAAGTCTGAGATTGAGTGCAGAAAACCCTGACACCGTTATACGGATGCATGCATCCGAACGCCGCTCTGTGGCCGTAGTTGCGCTGATCTCCATGATTCGCATGTTCGGCCTGTTTGCGCTGTTGCCGGTGCTGTCGCTGTATGCGGCGGACCTGCAGCACGCCACGCCGCTCCTGATCGGGCTGGCCGTGGGTGCCTATGGGCTGACCCAGGCCGGGCTTCAGATACCGCTGGGTGCGCTCTCGGATCGTATCGGGCGCATCCCGGTTATCGTGCTCGGCCTCGCGATATTCGCGGCCGGCAGCGCGCTCGCCGCCATCAGTGACTCCATATACGGTGTCATCGCGGGTCGGTTGCTGCAGGGCGCCGGCGCAATATCGGCGACGCTGACCGCACTCATCACCGACGCCACGCGCGAGGAAGTCCGGACCCGGTCCATGGCCGTATTCGGCGTCGGTATCGGCATCTCGTTCATGGTTGCGATGGTGGCGGGTCCCCTGATCGCGGCGCATTTTGGCGTCAAGTCGTTGTTCTGGATCGCGGCGGCACTGGCTATCGCTGCAGGGCTGCTACTTGGTTTGCTGCCCGAGATTCCGCGCCCGGCGCGGCGCGAAAGCTGGAGCCTGGTTCCGGCTTTTCGCCCGGATCTGCTGCGCATCGATTTTTTCGTCTTTTTGCTGCATACCATCATGACGGCGACATTCGTTGCCCTGCCGTTTCTTCTGCATGACCGGCTCGACATGGCATTGACCGACCATTGGAAAATGTACGTCGCGGCGCTGCTGTTTTCGCTCGTGATCGCGGTGCCAATGATCATCAGGGACGAACACGAGGGACGTGGACGGCTTATCGGCATTGCCGTGGCCCTGATTCTCGGTGCACAGCTGGCGCTGACATTTCTCGGATTTTCGGTGGCGCCCGTGTTCCTCGCGCTGGTCTTGTATTTTGCCGGCTTCAACTTCCTCGAGGCCGGTCTGCCGGCACGATTGTCGAAGCTCGCTGACAACGATGTGCGCGGCGCCTCACTTGGCGTGTTCTCCAGCGCGCAGTTCCTTGGTGCATTCTCGGGCGGTCTGATCGGCGGCCGATTCCTGGGCCAGGGCCGGCCGGCGGACGTGTTTTTCGTCTGTGCGCTCCTCGCCGGTATCTGGCTGGCGCTGCAGGGCTTCGGGCGCTTGCGGCGGGAATCCGCATAATTAGGGTCTTGCATGCAGAAATCGGGGTAGCTTTTGCCCTCTCAGGCTCTACAATAGTTCCCCCTCGCCGCCGTGGCGGCGGGTCACATAACAAAACGACATTCAGCTGAGAGCAGGGGACCGATATGGCCCGCGGAATAAACAAAGTCATTATTGTTGGCAACCTGGGACAGGATCCCGAGACGCGCTATATGCCAAGTGGCTCGGCCGTTACGAACTTTACGGTCGCTACCAACGAGTCGTGGAAAGACAAGCAGACCGGTGAGCAGAAAGATCGCACCGAGTGGCATCGCGTGGCGATGTTCAATCGCCTGGCGGAAATCGCGGCCGAGTACCTGCGCAAGGGCTCGCAGGTCTATATCGAAGGCAAGCTTCGGACGCGCAAGTGGCAGGGCCAGGACGGCAATGATCGCTACACGACCGAGATCATCGCCGACGAGATGCAAATGCTCGGCAGCCGCGGTGACGGCGGCGGAGGAGGCAACTTCGGCGGCGGCAAGGGCGGCAAGGGCGGCAAGGGCGGCAGCAAGGGTGGCAGTGCGCCGCCGCAGCCGGGTCCCGACGACTTCGACGACGATATTCCTTTCTAGGATTCGTCAGTAGAGCAGGGCAAACGCAAGGCTTGCGACGATCAAGCCCGAAAACATAATGGGCAGCCCGACTTTCAGCCACTGCAACGGGGTGATCCTGGCGCCGGGCACGCCGCTGCGCTCGGCCTGTGCGACGACGACGATATTCGCCGTCGCACCTATGTGGGTGCCATTGCCGCCGAGCGCCACACCGATCGCCAGCGCCCACCACAGTGGTCCGGTGTCGATGCCTTCGGCAGTCAAGGCGCCAATGATCGGAATCATGGTCACCGTAAACGGAATGTTGTCGATCAGCGCGCTGAGAATGGCGGCGATCCACATGAGTCCCAGCGCGGTCACAAGCAACATGTTCGGGTCCCGTGCCATTTCTGCCAGTTTGCTGCCGATGACGTCGAGCAAACCGGTTGCCTCGACGCCGCCGACGATGACAAACAGCGAGGCGAAGAACAGCAGGATAGACCAGTCCACTTCGTCGACGAGTTTGTCGGCATGCGGCCGCACAAGAAGCAGCGCCAGTGCAAGTCCGATCAGGCTGACGAAGGACGGATAATAGTGCAGCTTGTGGTGCGCGAAGAACAGAATCACGACCAGGCCCATCACCACCAACATGCGATTGACCAGGGCGGGATCCTGGATGGCCTTGCTTTCATCGAGATCGACGAGGTCCCGTGCACCGCCAAGAGATCGCAGCTCCTTGCGAAAGAAGAACAACAATAGCAGCATGGTCGCGACCCACGGCGCTGTTGCCAGCGGCCCCATGTTAATCAGAAATGTGAGGAAGTCTATGTCAGCGGCGCTACCGATCATGATATTCGGGGGGTCGCCGACGAGTGTCGCTGCACCGCCGATGTTCGACAGCATGGCCTGCCCAATCAGAAACGGCGCCGGGTTCAGGTTGAGCAGCCGTGTGACGAGAATGGTGAGTGGGGCGAATATGATCACCGTGGTGACATTGTCGAGGATCATGCTTAGCACGCTGACGGCTGTTCCCAAGTAAAGCATCAGCCGCACCGGGCTGCCGCCGGACGCTTTCGCGAGTCGAATTGCCATGTATTCGAACATGCCCGTTGTGCGCAGCAGGGCAACCAGCAGCATCATGCCCATCAGCAATACGATGGTGTTGGCGTCTATAGCGGTCAGCGCCTCTTCCTGGGTGTAGAAGCCCATCCAGCCGCCGACGGCGATCATGATGACAGCGCCCGCCAGTGCGGCGTAGGTCCGATGCAGGCGTTCGCTGAAGATCATCGCGTATGCGGCGACGAGGATGGCCGTGGCCACCCACATTGAGGTGATATCGTTGTGCAGTTCCACGTCTATGGTGAATTCCGATCGAGCAAGCGGCGTGCCAGTGACACGGTGCTCAGTGTGCCGTGGTAATTGTGCTCGTCGTCGATCACGAACAGGTAGCTTGTTTGATAGCTTTGCATCACTGCCACGGCCTTCGCCATCGGTGACGCCGGCGTTATTGTCGGGATGTCCTTGATGATGAACTTATCGATGGTCATATCGAGCAGTTCCTTTTCCCTGAGCGGCGGAAACTGCAGCGCCGTAATCGTGTCACCAAGCAGCCTGGCGTGTTCGACCATGGCGGCGGGAATACAGACTTCGCCGAGTATATGGCGGATAGACGCTCTGCCGGTGAACTTGCCGCTGGCTGCCTGGAACGGCAGCACTGCGAAATTCGCTTTCACGCACTCAGCGAATAGCTCGCGGACGGTCATTCCCGGGAATGCCGCCGCTGTGGGCACTGCAAATTCGATCAGGCTCATGGCTGGCCACCGCTCCTGGCTTGGAGAATAACAGCCCCGATCATAAAACTCCCCGCCGGCCGGCGCTGTACGGATAAATACTTGCGCTCCGGCCGCCTGCGGGCAGTGACTGTTTCGTGCCCGTGGTGTAGGATCGCGCGCCTCCCCAGTCCACGTGGGGCAGGCCGAAAAGCAGCCTGTGCCGCTAATTTACAGCAGGAAACAGAAGTCATGGGTGCCTTCAAGGAGCCTCGCGGCGGTGAACTAAAAGATCTTTACCTCGATCCAGCGGTGGCTGGGGCCGAGAAACAGGCGGCGCGTGATGACGCGTCCCGGGACCTGACCGAGCGCCAGCTCTGCGACCGCGCCCTGGGGCGAGCTCCTACGGTGTAAGATCGGACTTATGAGCAAGAAGCTGTATATCAAAACCATGGGTTGCCAGATGAACGAGTACGACTCGGACAAGATGGCGGATCTATTGCGCGAGTCACACGGCTATGAATTGACGCACACGCCCGACGATGCGGACCTGTTGCTCGTCAATACCTGTTCGATTCGCGAGAAAGCACAGGAAAAAGTGTTTTCCGAACTGGGCCGCTGGCGGGCGCTGAAAGAAAAGAACCCGGCCATTAAAATTGGCGTAGGCGGTTGCGTCGCCAGCCAGGAAGGCGAAGGCATAACGACGCGCGCGCCGTTTGTCGATGTCGTATTCGGACCGCAAACCCTGCACCGCTTGCCCGAGATGATCGACGGCGCGGCACAGACCGGTGCTTCGGTCGTCGATATTTCTTTTCCCGAGATCGAGAAATTCGACTGCTTGCCGGAGCCGCGTGCGGAAGGGCCCACGGCATTCGTCTCGGTCATGGAAGGTTGCAGCAAGTACTGCAGTTTCTGCGTTGTTCCATACACGCGCGGCGAAGAAATCAGCCGGCCCTTCGATGATGTGATCGCTGAAGTAGCGAGCCTCGCAGAGCAGGGTGTGTGCGAAGTAAACCTGCTTGGTCAAAACGTCAACGCCTATAGAGGGCCGATGCACGACGGAAAAATCGCCGATCTTGCGACGCTCATTTATTATGTCGCGGCCGTCGAGCGTATCGAGAGAATTCGATTCACGACATCGCACCCGGTCGAATTCACGGATAGCCTGATCCAGGCCTACGCCGAAGTGCCGAAGCTTGCGAGCTACCTGCACCTGCCCGTGCAGCACGGATCTGACAGGGTGCTCGCCGCGATGAAACGCGGACATACGGTTCTCGAATACAAGCAAAAGATCCGCAAACTTCGCGAGGCCCGACCGGACATTTCCCTGTCGTCGGACTTCATTGTCGGATTCCCCGGCGAAACCGACAGTGACTTCGAAGCGTTAATGAACCTGATTGCGGATATCGGATTCGATCAGTCGTTCAGTTTTATCTATAGCGCGCGCCCTGGAACACCGGCCGCCAGTCTTGTCGATGACACGCCAATGGACGTGAAAAAGCAGCGCCTTCAGATCCTGCAAGCGCGTATCAATCAGCAGGCCATGGAAATCAGTCGTCGCATGGTCGGCACGACGCAGCGCGTCCTGGTTGAGAAAATTTCAAAGAAGAGTTCCAGCCAGGTCTCCGGGCGGACAGAGAACAATCGTTGGGTGAACTTCGACGCCGGTCCGTCATACATTGGACAGTTCGTGGATGTCACTATTACCGAGGCGCTGCCACATTCGCTGCGCGGCCGTCTGCTACTTCCCAAGGCGCGTGCTTCAGGGTAATCTGTGAACCAATGATCTATTGCCACGATAGATACACAGTCATGCATTTCGCCAGGCATGGCATCGCGCCGGTCTTCCTGACAGGCGGCTTTCTGCAAAGAGGTTTCGACTACAGATCTTGAATGCTGTCCAGATTTCTCGGGACGTTGTCCTCGAGCCCGCCGATAATAGCCGCCTCGCGAACCTGTGCGGGCAGTTTGATGAACACCTTAAACAAATCGAACGCCGCCTGGGTGTCGAAATCGCCAGCCGCGGAAATCGTTTCCGGGTGACCGGCCTTCCAGGGGCCGCCGAGGTCGGCGGTGAGGTCCTGATATCGCTATTCGAGATGACCGACAACGAACGCCTGGATCCGGAGCGTGTACACATGATGTTGCAGGAGTCCTTTATGAATGACGCGGATGTGACAACGCCAGCAGCTGAAGATGCCGGGGACGAGATATTCACGATTCAGACGCGACGCAAACTGATTCGCCCGCGCGGTGCCAACCAGACGGCGTACATGAAGAGCATCCAGCAGCACGATCTCGCCTTCGGTATCGGGCCGGCCGGCACGGGCAAAACCTATCTCGCCGTTGCGAGCGCCATCGACGCGCTAGAGTCTGAGCAGGTTCGCAGGATCGTGCTCGTCCGACCAGCCGTTGAAGCGGGCGAGCGACTGGGTTTCCTGCCGGGCGACTTGTCGCAAAAGGTTGATCCTTATCTACGGCCGATGTACGACGCGCTTTACGACATGATCGGCGCCGAGCGGGTAACGCGACTGATCGAACGCAACGTCATCGAGATAGCTCCGCTCGCATTCATGCGCGGTCGTTCGTTGAACGAGTCTTTCGTTATTCTCGACGAAGCACAGAATACCAGCGTCGAGCAAATGAAAATGTTCCTGACGCGCATCGGCTTCGGTTCACGCGCGGTTGTTACCGGTGACATTACGCAGATCGATTTGCCGTCGGGGCAGCAATCTGGTCTCAAGAATGCGACCGAAGTCCTCAACAACGTCAAGGGGGTGGCGTTCACCTACTTCACGCCAAAGGATGTGGTGCGACACCAGCTGGTGCAGCGCATCGTCAGGGCTTACGAAGAAAGTGAACAGGAAGGCTGACGCGATCCGGTGACTACCCAGGCCTCGCTGGTCATCGACGTCCAGATCGCTTGTCATGAGTCGGACGTTCCCTCGGCAAGACAAATACGGTCCTGGGTAACCCGGGCCGTAGCAGGCTCGGGGAGGAAGATTGCTGCCAACGCTGAAATATCGGTGCGTTTGGTCGACAGGGAAGAGATCCGCTTGCTGAATCGTGACTATCGGCAGCTGGACAAGACGACCAACGTGCTGTCGTTCCCGGCAGGAGAGATATCAGGGCTTCCGGCGGAAGCCGCACAGCTGCTGGGCGACGTCGTGGTCTGTGCCGCGGTCGTGCGCGATGAAGCGACCACACAGGGCAAATCCGAAGACGAGCATTGGGCGCACATGCTGGTGCACGGCACGCTGCACCTCTTGGGCTATGATCACGAAACGGCGGCTGAGGCCGCGGAAATGGAGGCCCTGGAGGCCAGCATTCTGGCGGCCAACGGGCTGACAGACCCATACCTCACGTCGCCCTAGAGACCTGATAGACTGGGAAAATATGAACGACAAACCGCCAAGTACGGGCGGCTCGGGAATACCCGGACTCGTCGCGCGAATCAAGCGCGCGTTCAAGGGTGAGCCCTGGAGCCGCGATGAAATACAGACCTTTATCCAGTCCGAAGTCGAACTCGATGCCGAGGAAAAGAGCATGCTTTTCGGCGTACTCGAGGTATCCGAGACCCAGGTGCGCGATGTCATGGTGCCGCGCTCGCAAATGGTTGTCATCGATATCCAGCAGGAGTTCGACGAGATTCTCGCACTGATCGTCGAATCCGGACATTCCCGCTTTCCAGTAATCGGCGCAGATCGAGACGAAATCGTTGGCATACTGCTGGCCAAAGATCTGCTGCGCTATTTCGGATCCGATGCAGCTAAAGAAATTACGATACAAAAGGTGCTGAGACCGGCGGCCGTCATACCGGAGTCAAAGCGCCTGAATGCGTTGCTGAAAGAATTCCGGGCCAGTCACAATCACATGGCCATTGTCGTCGATGAATACGGTGGCGTTGCGGGCCTGCTGACGATCGAGGACGTGCTCGAGGAAATTGTCGGTGAAATCGACGATGAGCACGACCAGGAAGAGGCGGTGTTCATTCGTCCGGACGGCGATCGAAACGGCAAGCCGAGCTATGCGGTCCGTGCATTGACACGCGTCGAAGACTTCAACGAGTATTTTTCGTGCGAACTGGAAGACGAGGAATACGATACGATCGGTGGACTTGTCATGCATGAGCTGGGTCGGCTGCCGCGTCGCGGCGAGAAAGTCTATTTCGGCGGTTTCGAATTTGCCGTGATCAAAGCCGACAAGCGGCGCATTGATGCGCTGCAGGTTCAGCGACGGGGCGAGTAGAATACGTGGCAAGAGAGTTACACCCAATCCTCCTGCTACCCGCTGACCGACCCGCTCTCAGCCGGTTCATTGCGTTCATTCTCGGCAGTGCGATGTCGCTGGGTTTCGCACCATTCGGCTGGTCGCTACTCGCGCCGGTCCTGGTGCTGCCGCTGTTATACATCTGCATGACCGTATCTCCTCGTGACGCGGGCGGACATACGTTCTGGTTCGGGCTGGGTATGTTTCTGACCGGCACCTACTGGATCTATATCTCGGTTCACGTTTTCGGCAATGCCGCGCCCTGGATCGCGCTGCTGCTCATGGTCGGGCTGGCGGTGATCATGGCGTCATTCCTCTGGATCGCCGGGTGGCTGATCGGCCGTCTGTCCCAGGGAGAGCCCTGGCTCATGCTGCTGGTTGCGCCTGCGGCGTGGGTACTCATCGAATGGCTTCGCGGCTGGGTCTTCACGGGATTCCCCTGGCTGGCGCTGGGCTATGGGCAAATCGACACACTGTATGCGGGCTGGGCACCGGTGCTGGGCGTCTACGGCGTATCGTTCATGCTGATGGTCAGCACATCGGCCCTGCTCGTCGTAATCATGTCGACCGGGGCGCCGCGAATCGTCGGAATTGTTGCAGTCGTTTTGCCGTGGCTGCTGGGCGGCATGCTGTTGCTGCCGGACTGGACCGAAGCGGCCGGCAAATCGATGCGGACGACCATCGTTCAAGCCGGCGTCTCGCAGGACAAGAAATGGGAACGCAACCAGCTGCTGCCGATCATGGAGTTTTATCGCAGCGCGACCCTGGGTGTGCCGAACAGCGAAATCGTTGTCTGGCCCGAGGTGGCAATTCCTGCACTGGACGACCAGGTCACCGATTACATCAGGCGTATCCAAAATGACCTTCGCCGCCGCAATCAGAGCCTCGTCTTCGGCATCCTCGAGCGCAGTTTCGAAAATAGCGCCGACGGGCAGATCTACAACAGCGTCATTCTCCTCGGTGGCACGGAGCGGCAGGTGTACCGCAAGCGCCACCTTGTGCCGTTCGGCGAATATTTTCCCGTACCGGCCCGTGTGCGCGAGTGGATGAAGATGCAGAACCTGCCGTATTCCGATCTGACGGCGGGCGCCGACGTGCAGCCGCTGCTGACCGTAACGAACGGCGCCAAGCTGGCCGTGGCGATCTGTTATGAGGACGCTTACGGCGCAGAACAGCTTTATGCGCTGCCCGACGCCAATATCCTGATCAACGTGAGCAACGATGCCTGGTTTGGCGATTCAATTGCACCGCATCAGCACCTCGAGATCGCCCGCATGCGTGCGCTCGAAGTCGGCCGTTCTGCGATCCGCTCGACGAATACCGGAATCAGTGCGTTTATCGGCGCCGATGGTGCGCTGCTCGAGGTCGGCCGACAGTTCAAGCCGCAGATAATGACGGCCGACATTGAGCCACGGCGTGGAATGACGCCTTATGCGAAAGGCGGGAATTGGCCCATCATTGGGCTCTGTCTCGCGATCATCGCGCTGTTCTGGATTCGCAATCGCGCCAGCCTGTAGTACGCTTGCGGGTTTTCCCGGCCAAAAAATCAAAGCGATACCAATGAGTAATCCCTATCAGCCCGAAATCGTCGAAAAGACGGCCCAGGAGCACTGGGCTGATGCGCGCTGTTTTGAGGTCAGTGAGGACCCGAACAAAGAGAAATTCTACTGCCTGACGATGTTTCCGTACCCCAGCGGCAAACTGCACATGGGCCACGTACGAGTATTCACGATCAGCGATGTGTTCGCCCGCTACCAGCGCATGCAGGGCAAGCACGTCTTGCAGCCGATGGGCTGGGATGCATTCGGCATGCCGGCAGAGAATGCGGCAATCCAGCGCGGCGTGCCGCCGGCGCAATGGACCTACGACAATATCGACGATATGCGTAAACAGCTCAAGCGTCTCGGCTACGCGTATGACTGGACACGCGAGGTCGCGACCTGCCGGCCCGACTACTACCGCTGGGAGCAGTGGCTGTTCACGCGGATGTTCAGGAAAGGCCTCGTGTATCGCAAGAATTCGATCGTCAACTGGGATCCGGTCGACCAGACGGTGCTGGCAAACGAGCAGGTGATCGATGGCCGGGGCTGGCGTTCCGACGCGCTGGTTGAGCGGCGCGAGATCCCACAATGGTTCATGAAGATAACGGCATACGCCGACGAACTGCTCGACGAACTGGATCGCATGCCAGGCTGGCCTGATTCGGTCAAGACGATGCAGCAGAACTGGATCGGTCGCTCTGAGGGTGTGGAGCTGTCGTTCGATGTGGCCGGAGAAGACGAACCCCTGACTGTCTACACGACCCGGCCCGACACGTTGATGGGTGTCACCTACATGGCAGTCGCGGCCGAGCATCCTTTGGCGAAGCAGGTAGCGGCAGACAATGCAGAGATCGCGGCGTTTGTCGAGGAATGCACGAAGACCGACGCTGCCGAGGCGACGCTCGAAACGATGGAAAAGAAGGGCATGCCGCTTGGCATCTCGGCTATACATCCGCTCACGGGCGAAGACGTACCGCTGTGGGTCGCGAACTTCGTGCTGATGAGCTATGGCACGGGCGCGGTCATGGCCGTTCCGGGTCATGACGAGCGCGATTGGGAATTCGCGAAGAAACATGGCGTGCCCATAAAGCAGGTTATTGCGCCGACCGACGGCACGGAAATCGACATCGGGGAAGCCGCGTTCATCGAAAAGGGCGTACTTGTCAACTCCGGCAAGTACGACGGGCTCGATTTTCAGGCCGCATTCAACGCGATTGCCGACCACTTCGAGGAGACTGGTCGTGGCCGCCGTACCGTCAACTATCGTTTGCGTGACTGGGGCGTATCGAGACAGCGTTACTGGGGCGCGCCGATACCCATTATCTATTGTGACGACTGCGACGCGGTGCCGGTTCCTGAGGACCAGTTACCTGTGGTGCTGCCGGAAAACGTCGAGTTCACGGGGGTTGGTTCACCGTTGCGCGACATGCCCGAGTTCTACGAAGTCAAGTGTCCGAAATGCGGCAAAGACGCGCGCCGCGAGACCGACACGTTTGACACGTTCGTGGAGTCGTCCTGGTATTTCGCACGCTATGCCTGCCCCGACAACGCCAACGCGATGCTCGATGAGCGCGCAAAATACTGGACGCCAGTCGACCAATACACCGGCGGCATTGAGCACGCCATACTCCATCTTTTGTATTCGCGCTTCTTCCAGCGCGTCATGCGCGACGAGGGACTCACCGAGGTTTCCGAGCCATTCACGAATCTCCTGACGCAGGGCATGGTGCTCAAAGACGGTTCCAAGATGTCGAAGGCGAAGGGTAATACCGTTGATCCGCAGGAACTGATCAAGGAATACGGTGCTGATACGGTACGTTTGTTCATGATGTTTGCTGCACCACCCGAGCAAGCGCTCGAATGGTCGGATGACGGTGTGCAGGGCAGTTTTCGGTTCCTCAAGCGATTCTGGAATGCCGTGGTAGATCATGCGGCCGTGGGACCGGCGCCTGCTGTCGATACCCATGGATTTAACCGTGGGCAAAAGGATCTGCGACGCAAGACTCACATGACAATCGCAAAAATAAGTGACGATTTCGGTCGCCGCAGCAGCTTCAACACGGCCGTGGCAGCGGCGATGGAGCTTCTGAATGCGGTCAACAGGTCCGATGATCGAAGCGATGCCGGCCGTGCAATAAGACACGAAGCGCTGGAAGCCGTGGTCCTGATGTTGTCGCCGATAGTTCCGCACATATGTCACGCTCTGTGGCAGGAATTGGGGCACAAGACGCCGCTGGTTGACCAGGCCTGGCCAGACGTCGATGAGGCCGCACTCGAGCTTGACCTGATCGAAATGGTTGTACAGGTGAATGGCAAACTCCGCGCCCGAATCTCGGTGCCGGCGGACGCTGACAAAGACGCCGTCGAAAAACTGGCGATAGCCGATGAAAACGTGCAACGGTTTGTTGATGGCAACGACATTCGAAAAACGATTGTTGTGCCGGGCCGATTGGTGAATATTGTTGTTTAGAATGGTCTGCATAGCAGTCGTTACGCTCATCGCCGGCTGCGGCTTTCACCTCCAGGGTGCGTTTACGGCGCCTGCCACGCTGGAGCGTACCTATATTGCGACCAATGATCAGTACAGCCAGTTCTACCGGGAGCTTCGTTTACAGCTGCAGGATGCGGGCGTCCAGCTTGTCGATACGCAGGCCGAGTCGACAGCAACATTCTCGATTCTGTATGACGAAACCGATCAGCGTGTACTGTCCGTATCCGCTCGCAACGTGCCTACTGAGTACGAGGTGTATTACACAATTCAGTATGCTATCGATGGCACTGATAGCAGACTGCTGGAAACACAGGACTTGACCATTACGCGCAACTACACCTATGACTCGAGGCTGGTTCTGGGCAAGGCTCGCGAAGAGGAGTTGCTGCGAGAAGCAATCGTCAGAGATCTCGTTCGCATCGTCCTGAAACAAATCTCAACCATATAGACATAGCGTGGCTGCGATAGTAAATCGCAAAGTACTGACCATCGCCGATGTCGAGTTCGGTGATCTCGTTTCATTGCTGAGCCAATACGATCTTCAATTGCTCGTCGAGAATGATAACGAGCCAATCACGGGCAGCTACTGGGGCGACTCGGAAGCAGGAATCGTAGGCAAGACGGTATATGTACGTCGCGACACGCCCGTGCATTCCCTGTTGCACGAAAGTTGCCATGTTATTTGCATGACAGCGGATCGCCGGGAACGGCTCGATCGTGATGCCGGGGGTGACGATCTCGAGGAGGCCGGCGTGTGTTATCTGCAGCTTGTTCTTGCGGACCGCATCAGCGGGGTCGGGCGAGAACGTCTCATGCAGGACATGGACGCATGGGGCTACAGTTTCCGTCTTGGCAGTACCCGTGAATGGTTCGAGAAAGACGCCGAAGACGCCCGAAAATTCCTTATTAATCATGGTCTTTTGACTCAGCATGGGGAGCCCGTTAGCGCTCTGCGCTGACGGTCAGACTGCGAAGTGTATAGTCTCGTATGGTCTGGATTCGCTATGTTCTGTATTTTGTCGCGACCGCGTTCGTGACGCTGGCTCTGACGCAGATGGAAATTGCGTCGCCGGGTAGCCTGAAGCTGCATCTCGTAGTCTCCGACAGTGACGTCTATGGCACGAGTGAGTTCTCGCCTGTCGAAATTATTCAGGCGATCATTCTGGGTGTCTGCGGTCTCATCATGCTCTGGGTAGCAAGATATTGTCCGTCCCAGCGGCCGATTGCCTTCGGCTTTGGAGGCCTGGCACTGGTGTTCCTGATCCGCGAGTCCGATTATTTTCTCGACCGGTTTGTCGCTGACAACTTGTGGCAGGTACTCGTCGCCATCCTGGGTTCACTGCTTATTGCCTACACGTACCGACATCGAAAGCGGCTGACGATTGCGCTTGCACGCATATGGCCGTCGCCGGGACTGACCTTATTGTTCGCCGGCGCCATTATTTTGTTTGCCTTTGTACCATTGGTCGGTCATGAACCGCTGTGGCAATCGATCCTCGGCGATGCGTATCAACGCGTTATCAAGCTGGCAATCGAGGAATTCATCGAGCTTATGGGTTACTACCTTTGGATGATCGGTACGATCGAATACGCATTTGAGGCGCGAGCGATCGCGTACCGGGCGCCGCAGCCCGCCGTACGACGACAGCGTGACAAACGACGTCGAACGGCGAAACGCACTTTCTGACTACCCCCACCCACCTTTCTTTCCGCTGGGCGCCGATTGGGTAGCTCCTCGCGCTTAAGCTCGCTCGACGTCCCTGTCTCGCTCGCATCGGGTTCCGCTTGCTTTGGCGCCCTGCGTCGCGGCGCTTCACACGACGCTCGAGGAGCTACCCAACCGACACCCTCCGGCAACACGACTGGGCAGCGGCGGATAGGGCTGCGCGCTTTGCGGCGGCGAGTGCGAGCCTGCCTAAGGCAGGCGGCCGACAAACCAAGCGGTCTGGCGACCGCCGCTATCGCTTCGCGCCCTGGGGGCGCTCCTACAGACACACGATTTGGCAGCGGCGGGGAACGCGGCGATGGCTTGCGACGCGACGTTGCGTCGCTGGAGCTAGCAAGCCATCGCCGTGATCAACGCCAGCCCATTGGGCAGGGCATGAGCTCCCCCCAAACGGGGCCGCCGCGAAGCAAAAAGTAAGGGGTGAGGGTGGTTACAGGACGGTGGGATTCGGCGCGTCGCCGTAGACGTCCGCGGGATCAAATACCTTTTCGGTGTCCGTCCACTCGAGATCCACGTGTCCGTCGGCCTGTTTCGACGCAAAATCGCCGCCAATTGGAACCTTGCGGTAGAAGCAGCTGCGATACCCTACGTGACAACTCGCGCCGCCGGCGACATCAACGCGCAGCCATATGCAGTCCTGATCATCGTCGACCAGGAGTTCGCGCACTGTCTGCACGAGCCCGCTCGTTGCTCCCTTGTGCCAAAGAACCTGCCGGCTGCGGCTATAGTAGTGAGCTTCGCCCGTGCTGATCGTCAGCTGCAGCGCCTCGGCGTTCATGTAGCCCTGCATGAGCAACTCGCCGGTATCGGCATCCGTCGTCACAGCTGTAATCAGGCCGCGTTCGTCGAACCTGGGCGCGAGCTCATTGCCTTCCTCGACCTGTTCGATGGATTTGCGGGCTTGAAATCTGACCGGCGCGACAGACATTGGCAGTCCTCGTTAATATTCATGCGGGCCGGAAGAATACCGATCGTAGCCGTCAGCAGCAATATTGCTATGATTGCGTTTTTTGACCGACCGAACCGAGACGCGATGACTATACAGCTGCACGACACGCTCCGCGGCAAGAAAGTCCGCTTTGAACCCCAGGAAGCGGGTGAGGTGACGATGTACCTTTGCGGGCCGACCGTCTACAACTACGCGCACATCGGCAATGCCCGACCTGCCGTCGTGTTCGATCTGCTGGCGCGAGTTTTGCGCCGCCGATACAAACTGACGTTCGCCCGCAATATCACGGACGTGGACGACAAGATCAACGCGGCGTCGATCGAGACAGGCAGGCCTATTGACGATATTACGGCCCACTACATCAAGGCATACAACGATGATATGGCTGCGCTGGGCGTTCAGCCGCCCGACGTCGAGCCGCGCGCCACGCAACATATTGACGTAATGATCGCAATGATCGAATCGCTGGTCGAAAAAGGCTTTGCCTACGTTGCAGAAGGGCATGTGCTTTTCGATGTTTCGTCGTTTGAGCGCTACGGCGAGCTGTCGAAACGCGATCTGCGGGAAATGATCGCAGGATCGCGAGTCGAGGTCGCGCCGTACAAGAAATCCGCACACGACTTCGTACTTTGGAAACCGTCGACAGCGGAACTTCCGGGATGGGACTCACCGTGGGGGAGAGGGCGGCCCGGCTGGCATATTGAATGCTCCGCCATGGCGGAAAAACACCTCGGTAAGACGATTGATATTCATGCCGGCGGGCAGGATCTTGTTTTTCCGCACCATGAAAACGAACGTGCCCAGAGCCGCTGCGCCCACGATGGCGCTCCGTTCGCGCGCTATTGGCTGCACAACGGTTTCCTGAGCCTCAATGAAACCAAGATGTCGAAGTCATTGGGCAACGTCCTGCTCGTGCACGACATGATCGAGACCATCCCGGGTGAAGTCATTCGGCTCGCGCTGTTGAGCGCACATTATCGGCAGCCGCTCGACTGGTCCGCTGCGACCATCGAATCGGCGCGGCGCATGCTCGACCGGCTTTACGGTGCGGTTCGCGGTATTTCCGTTTCCGACGAGGCGCGTCGCGCAGCGACTGTACCTGATGCATTGCTCGAGGCGCTGGAGGACGATCTCAATACGCCCAGGGCATTGGCCGAAGTTTTTGCACTGGCGCGCGCGCTCAACAAGGCAAATGAGGAGAACGAAAAGCAGTCGCTCGCGGCACAGTTGTATGCCTGCGGCGAGTTGATGGGCCTGCTCGGCGACGATCCCGAGCAGTGGTTTGCGGGGCACGTTGAAGGTGACATGCCTGCCGCAGAAATCGAAGCGCTGATCGAGGAACGCAATGCGGCAAAGGCCGAGCGCGATTTCAAACGGGCCGACGCCATTCGTGATCAGCTGCAGGCCGCGGGAGTCAGCATTCAGGACAGTCGCAGCGGCACGACCTGGCGTCGGGGCGGTTGACGCGATGACGAACGAAGTACAGGCAGCACAGCAGGAACTCATCGAGGAATTCAGTCTTTTCGAGGATTGGATGGATCGCTATCAGTACCTGATTGACCTCGGACGCCGACTGCCTGAATTTCCCGAGGCGCTGCGCACGGAAGAAAACCGTATCAGGGGCTGCCAGTCGCAGGTCTGGTTTGTCGCAGAGAAAAAGGACGGTCGACTGGAGTTTCGGGCGATCAGCGACGCGGCAATTGTATCGGGTCTTATCGCCCTGTTGCTGCGCCTCTATAGCGGCCGATATCCGCAGGATATACTCGATACCCCGCCGGACTTCGTGACAGCGCTGCAGCTCGAGAGCCACCTGAGTCCGACGCGCAGCAACGGCCTGTCATCCATGCTCAAGGCAATCCGCGGTTTTGCGACCGAGGCCTTGCGGGCCGCCTGATGCCCTCCGCGGCAAGCCGACTACTGGCGAAGCCTCTGATCTGGCTCGTCAAATTCTATCGGCTGGCAGTTTCGCCCTGGCTGGGCGGCAACTGCCGCTATCAACCCACCTGCTCGAGCTATGCGATCGAGGCCCTGCAAACGCACGGTGTACTTCGAGGCAGTTGGCTGGCCGCAAGACGCATGGCTCGTTGCCATCCCTGGGGTGGCTCAGGCTACGACCCTGTGCCAGGTACCGGGCAGGACAGGCATGAGGCCAACTGACCCGGTTCGGGCCATAGTCGCTCGCCCCCGCTCATGCGTGGTAATGCGGGACTCGTGGCAATATTGAGCCGAAATTGAACGCCAAAATGGGGTTATTACGCCGCCAATGGGCTGTACAATAATGAGCCATGGATAAGCGACTTCTGACGATACTTCGATGTCCGGTGAGCCACAAGGGCCTGGCGGTTCTGAAGAAAGACAGGCTGGAGCAGGTTAACGCCGCGATCCACGCCGGAGGCCTCGTCAACAATGAGGGATCGAAGCTTGCCGAGCCACTGGCAGAAGCGCTGGTTACAGACGACGGCAAGCGTATCTATCCGGTTGCCGACGGTATCCCGGTTCTGCTCGAAGGCGAATCCATCTCCATGGAGCAGCTTGTTTGAAGATCCAGGCAAATCAGCTCTCGTCTCATCTCAAGAAATCGCTCGCACCTTGCTACCTCGTTACCGGTGATGAACACCTGCTCGTCGCGGAGGCGCTGGATGCGATTCGCGAGGCGGCACGGCAGCGCGGTTTCGGTATGCGTGAGCTGCACGTTGCGACGGCCGGTTTCGACTGGCTGCAGCTTGCCGCGTCGAGCGCTAACCTGTCGCTGTTCGCCGAACGGCGCATGATCGAGCTGCGACTGCCGACCGGCAAGCCCGGACGTGCTGGCGGTGAGGCGATTATCGAGCTCGTGCGACAGTCCGGACCCGAGACTCTGTTCATTGTTACGGCGCCGAAGCTGGATCGAAGCGCCGCTGCCTCGAAATGGGCAAAGACGATCGATCAAAAGGGCGTCAGTCTGCCGATCTGGCCCATCGGTATTCGCGAGCTGCCGGGCTGGATCGCCAATCGCATGCGCAGCGCCGGACTGCAGCCCGAGCGCGATGTCGTCACGCTTATTGCCGATCGTGTCGAGGGCAACCTGCTCGCGGCCGGCCAGGAAATCGAGAAGCTGCGTTTGCTGCTCGGCGAAGGACCTGTCAGCGTCGAGGATGTCAGCAACGCGGTCGTCAACAGCAGTCGCTACGATGTCTACAAACTTGCTGATGCCGCCATGGCCGGCGATGCGACGCGCGCGGTCAGGATCCTGGGTGGCCTTCGCTCGGAAGGCGTCGAGCCGGTCATCGTCATGTGGGCGCTCACTCGCGAACTGCGCACGCTTTCGAAACTTGATGACGTTATTCGCCAGGGCGGTGATCTCGGCAGCGCGATGCAGAAGAACGGCGTTTGGCGTAATCGTCAGGGGCTTGTGCGTAGCTGTATCGGACGACACCAGCGCGGTTCCTTTAACCGCATGTTGAAATCTGCGGGGCGTGCCGATGCGGCGGCCAAAGGACAGCGCGCCGGGGATCCGTGGCAGATGGCGTGCGATCTCGTCGTTGGAATGGCGCGCCTATGAGGCCGATGGGTGTTTTCGGTGGCACTTTCGATCCGATTCACTACGGCCATTTGCGGACGGCGTTCGAGATGCTGCAGGCGTTACGTTTCGAGGAAGTTCGCTTCATTCCCTGTGGTGATCCGCCGCACCGCGGCACAACTTTTGCCGCGGGCCCGCAGCGTTTGCGCATGGTTGAGCTGGCTGTGTCCGGAATGGAAGGATTCGCGGTTGATGACCGGGAACTTCGGCGCAAAGGGCCGTCGTACACGATCGATACGCTTTTGGCCTTGCGCAGGGAATTTCCGCATCGGGCATTGGGTCTGATAGTGGGAATGGACGCGTATCTCGGTTTCACAGGATGGCATCGTTGGAATGAAATTCTGGATGTCGCACACATTGTCGTCGCGCACCGTCCGGGCTGGAAAGCACCGGATATCGGCCCGCTGGGTGAGCTGATTACCGAGTTCGGTACACATCGTGTCGACGACCTGCACGATACGCCGAACGGGCGGATTCACATTCACGCCGTGACGCAGCTCGAGATTGCGTCAACCGAAATTCGCGATCTTATCGCTGCGGGTCGCGATCCGACATTTCTGATGCCGGACGCCGTTCGCGACGAGATCGAAAACAGCGGTTGTTACGTACGGGGAGAGTCTCGTGATGAGGCATCGTAGTGGCGTAACGTGTTTGCGCGAAATGAAGTCGGAAATCAGTTGGGAGTCGAATTTGAAGATTATCGAGATCCGTGAATGAACAGCAACAAGCTAACGAAGCTGATCATTGACGCGCTGGAAGACGTCAAAGCCCAGCACATCGTCAAACTCGATGTGCGCGACATGACGACAGTAACGGACTACATGATCATCGCCAGCGGCACGTCCAGTCGTCACGTCAAGGCGCTGGTTGATAGCGTCGCTGAAAAGGCCAAAAAGGCCGGCCATCGGGCCATTGGTGTCGAGGGTGAGGAAGGCGGCGAGTGGGTCTTGCTTGATCTGCAGGATGCCCTGGTACATGTGATGCTGCCGAAGGTGCGCGAATTCTATAACCTGGAGAAACTCTGGTCGATTGTGCCGACCGGGGACGCTACGGCAACCGACGGATAAGGCGTGCACATCAGACTATTTGCCGTCGGTGACCGCCAACCTTCCTGGGTGGAGGAGGCCTTCGGAATATATACCGCGCGATTCCCACGTGAGTGGAAGTTTCGTCTCGACTCGATCGCTGCTGCGCGACGCAGCAAAAATGAAAAATCGCAACAAGCGATGGCGGCGGAAGGAGAGCAGATACTCGCCAGGCTCGGTGCGACGGAGCAGGTTGTCCTCCTCGACGAGCGAGGCAAAGAGCTGACGAGTCGGATACTCGCGGCCAGGCTCGCTAATTGGCAAACGGAGAGCCGCGACCTGTGCTTTGTCATCGGTGGCCCCGACGGCGTTTCTGATGCAATCCGGCAACGCGCAGACTTTACCTGGTCGCTGTCGCGACTGACATTGCCGCACGGTATGGCGCGAGTGCTGGTAGCAGAACAACTGTATCGTGCGTGGTCGCTACAGACCGGCCACCCGTACCATCGAGCCTGAGAGATTGGCCATTGCCTCGCAACCATCGCTGTGCCTGGCATCGTCGTCGCCGCGGCGCCAGGAAATTCTAAAGGCACTGCGGCTCGAGTTCCTGGTCAAAGAAATTGTCGTGAATGAAGACCGGCTGGCAGGTGAGACGCCGCAACAGATGGTCGTCAGGCTGGCGGCGGCGAAGGCTCGTGCGGCGGAGGTGGAAGCGTCCTGCCTCGTCATCGGGTCCGATACCATTGTCGTGCTCGGTGACGAAGTGCTTGGCAAGCCGCGACACCGGGACGAGGCCGTCGCGATGATCTTGCGTTTGTCGGGACGCCGTCATTGTGTACTGACCGGCGTCGCGCTGCGTGGCCCGGGCGGCGTGCAGACTGCACTCAGTTCGACAGACGTGTGGTTTCGCGAAATCAGTCGCGACGAGGCGCTCGCATACTGGCACAGTGGAGAGCCGCGCGACAAAGCGGGCGCGTACGGCATACAGGGGCTTGGCGGCGCTTTTGTCGAGGCGATAAAGGGCAGCTATTCGGGCGTCGTTGGATTGCCCGTCTTCGAGACCACACGATTGCTGCAGGATGCCGGGATCGACGTATTGGCAAAGCAGAGTGACCATGACGGATGAATCGTTAAAAGAAGAAATTCTGATCAACGTGACGACGACCGAAGTGCGTGCGGCGCTGCTGGAGAACGGCGTGCTGCAGGAAGTGCATATCGAACGAGCGGCCCGCCGTGGATTGATCAGCAACATTTACAAGGGCCATGTGTTGCGGGTGTTACCCGGCATGCAGGCGGCATTTATCGACATTGGCCTGGAGCGCACCGCTTTTCTGCATGCTTCCGATATCGCTCCGGGCCGGGGACAAGACAGTTCGGACGAGGTGCCGCCCATACGTGACCTCGTTCGTGAAGGTGACGAGATCATGGTGCAGGTTGCAAAGGACCCGCTGGGCAACAAGGGAGCACGATTGACGACATTCATTACTTTGCCTTCCAGGCATCTTGTGCTGCTGCCGTGCAGCGATGCTGTCGGTATCTCGGCACGCATCGAAGATGAAGGCGAACGCGAGCGACTTCGCGGCGTTGTTGAAGAAATTCTGGCCGAGAGAAACCTGGACTGTGGAGTCATCGTGCGTACCGTTGCCGAAGGCATGGACGGGGAGGCCCTGCTCGCCGACCTGAAGTACACGCTCAAGTTGTGGGAGGTTGTTCAGGAACGGTGCAGCAAGACCCGTGTAAAAATGCTGGTACATGAGGATCTTTCGCTGCCGCTGAGGGTTCTTCGGGACATGGTCACCAGCGAAATCGAGCGTATCCTCGTCGATTCTGAGGATGATTTCACTGCCATGCAGGAATTCGCCGACACCTATTTGCCGGATATCGAGCCAAAGCTGGAGTTTTACCAGCGGCGCCGGCCGATTTTCGACCTGCACGGCATCGAAGATGAGATTCGCAAATCGCTGGATCGAAGTATTCCTTTGAAATCAGGAGGTTATTTGATATTCGACCAGACCGAGGCGATGACGACCGTCGATATCAATACGGGTGGCTATGTTGGTCATCGCAACCTCGAAGAGACGATCTACCGGACGAATCTCGAGGCCGCTGTTGCGATCGCGCGGCAGCTGCGCCTGCGAAACCTGGGCGGCATCATCATCATCGATTTTATTGATATGGAAGAACCGGATCACCGTGAAAACGTGCTGCACGTGCTGGAGCAGTCGCTGGCGCGGGATCACGCGCGAACCCAGATCACGCCGGTATCGCCTTTGGGCCTGGTCGAAATGACACGAAAACGAACGCGAGAAAGCCTGCAACATATTCTGTGTGAAGACTGTCCAAGCTGCGCCGGCCGCGGCTTTCTGATGACGGCTGAGACCGTCTGTTTTGAAATTTTTCGAGAGACCATACGGCAATCGAGACAATTTGAATTCGACGAGGTGCTGGTGCTGGCACACCAGAACGTCATTGAACTGTTGCTGGATGAACAAGCCAGGAGCCTTGCCGAACTGGAACAACAGACCGGCAAGTCGATCCGACTGCAGACGGAGTCACTGTATGTCCAGGATCAGTTTGACGTTGTATTGATGTAGGTATCGGAGTAGCTGCCAGGAAATGAAATTCTTTCTGCAACGCCTGTTCAAATTCGCTGCGTACACTGCGGCCGGCGTTGTTATTTTACTGGCCATCGCCGTAGGTTTGTTTCGACTTTTTCTGCCGCGGTTGCCAGAGTACCAGGACGATATCAAGAGCTGGGCCAGCGCAGCAATCGGCATGGAGGTCGAGTTTTCCGGAATGGATGCGCGCTGGGGGCTGAGCGGGCCGGAGCTCCTGTTCCGCGATACGGCACTCGTTCGTGTGGAGGGCCAATCCCGCGTCGTGGCGGCTGAAGAAGTGCGGGTCGGCATCGCGCTGACACGCCTGCTTGTTGAAGGCGTCAGGGTTGTCGATCGCGTTGTGATCCGTGGTGCGAGTATTGAAGTACGCCAGCTTGAGGATGGGCAGTGGTGGATTCAAGGAGCTCCCGCTGAAGAGCTGCTCGAAATGAATAAGGGTCGCAGTCCCGGCCAGTCCGATGTCGAGTTGATCGGTCAGGACATCGAGATCGCTTTTCTGCAGCCGCGCGACGAGCGGCCAAAATTTTTTGAAATTCCGCGCGTAGCCGTGAGTGTCGACAGGAATCGTATCGCACTGGATGCGGACCTTCGTTTGCCTGAAGACCTGGGCCGGCAGCTCGGCATTGCGGCCACGCAACTGCTTACGCCGCCAGAGGAAGAACGTCATTGGGACATAGTCGTCGAGGCCGATGACATCGACCTGGGCGGGTGGTCGCGTCTGCGCAGGAGCAGCGATCGTCGTGCGCTATCCGGTACTGGCGACGCCGATTTTTCGATTGCCTATGCCGATGGCCGTGTTCGAAGCGCCAGCGCTGACATCGACTTCACCGGGATTTCGCTCAAACCAGATCAACTTTTCGATATGCGCGGCCGGTTTGAGCTCGATGTTGCAGCGGATGGCTGGCTCGTCGCCGCCGAAGAACTTCAGATTGCGACAACCGACCACGAATGGCCGGAGGCGTCATTGCGAGCCGAGGTCAGTACGGACGCCACGGGAAAAGTCGTGTTGATGGACGTTCGTGCCTCGTACCTCGACCTGCAGGACGCCAGCCTGTTCATACCGTTGCTCGATGCTGATCGACAACAGCAACTATCGAGTTACGCGCCGAGCGGCAGGGTGCGCAACCTGATTGCGACTGTGTCCGATATCGGTTCGGATTCACCGCGCTTTGATATTGCCGCAGAGCTGGATTCAGCAGGCGTGGCCGCCGATGGCAGCCGCCCTGGCGTAAGGGGTTTTTCCGGCGTGTTGCGCGCAAACCGACAGGGCGGTCGCGTCGAGATTCGCTCGACCGACATGGTGATCGACATGCCCGACTACATTGCGAGTCCAATTGATGTCGACTCCGCTGAGGGCACAGTAATCTGGCGAAGCGGAGACGCCAAAACGACAGTGCTGTCGGATAGTATTCGAATTCGTAACAAGGTTTTCGATAGCCAGAGCAACGTGCAATTGATCATGTATGCCGGAGAGTCGTCACCGGAAATCGATCTTGATGCAACGTGGAGCATTACCGACGTCTCTGAAGCGAAAAATTATATTCCGCAGAAGATCATCAAGCCCAAGTTGTACAACTGGTTCCAGTCTGCGCTCGTGAAAGGCGCGATACCCCGCGGCACAACAACGCTGAACGGTCCCCTGGATAAGTTTCCGTTCGATAACGGTGAGGGCAGGTTTCTCGTGCAGGCATCGGTTCGTAACCTGACGTTCAAGTATCAACCGCGATGGCCGGCTACCGACCGGTCCGACATGGAGGTTGTTCTCGACAACATGCGCTTGTACTCGGTGAGCAACCGATCTGTCAGCGCGGGCAATCAAACGGTCGATGCCAAGATCGAGATTGCGGACTTGCGAGATCCGGTCCTTACGATTGATGCTTTCTCGACAGGTACTCTTGAGACGATTCGAGCTTTCTCGATGCAAAGCCCGATCGGTGACGTTTTTGGTGGCCAGCTGGATCGCGTCACCGTATCAGGAGAAGCGTCGTTCGCGCTCGATCTGATGGTGCCGCTGAAGAATCCAAAGGGATTCGAATTCACGACCCGCGTGAGGAGCAACAACGGTACGCTCGCGGTTGCCGGTTTTCCGGCTCAAATTACCGACCTGATCGGCGAAGTGACGATCGCGCGGGACAACATTTCGACCGAATCTCTCGGTGCGCAATTTCTTGGTGAGCCGGTCGTAATTGATCTCGCAAATTCGGATGACCCGCGATTCAGTGTTGTTGCGAGTACAAAAGGATTTGTAGCCGCGGGAGCAATCATTGAAGAGCTCGGCATGCCGCTCGAGGGCCTGATCAGCGGTGGAACGGACTATGAATCGCGCATACTTTTTCCGCGCGGCAAACAGGAAACCCCTGTCCCGCTGACAATTCAAATCGACACTGACCTCGAAGGCCTCGGTTTTGCTCTCCCCGAACCGATGGGCAAGCCTGATGCGACGGCCATGAAAGTCAGGGGCGACATTCGATTTATACCGGGGGGCGAAACAATTGAAAGCGCCGGGTTTGCCGAGAACGGCATCGCCTGGCAGCTCGTGTTCAATCGCCCCGAAGACAGCTGGGACTTTGATCGCGGCGTGGTCACGATTGGCGGCGATGCCGTGCAGCCCGCCGAGACTCGTGGCCTGCATATCCGCGGCGATGCAAGCATTGTTCGCCTCGACGATTGGCTCAGTCTGTCGCGCAGCGGTGACAGGGAACTCGGCACGGCCGACCGGATTCGTTCAATCGATGTGCTTGTAGATGATCTTTACGCTGTGGGTCAGCACCTGCAGGGGCATCGCGTGCGCGTGGATCGCAGTGCACGCGACTGGCTCGTTCAGCTCGACGGTGAGGACGTCGTGGGCTCCGTGTTCGTACCGTATGACTTCGGATCTGACCGCGCGATGGTTCTGGAAATGGAGCGTATGCACCTGCCCGGTGACGATGAGGCCACCAATGAGCCGTCGCTGCTGGACCCGAGGAAGTTGCCGCCAATTACATTGACGGCCGATGACTTCGCGCTCGGCAATCGGCAACTGGGTGCGATTGAGGTCCTCGTGGAACGTGTCGAAGATGGCCTCGAAGCCAGGACGATCAAGACAAAAGACAAGAGTTTCGACATCGTCGGCACGGGCAGATGGATTGCCGACGCGTCGGACCCACTCGGGAGCCGCACGTCAGTGCAGGCAACGCTAACAAGCACTGACGTCATGCAGACAATGAACCGCCTCGATTTTACGCCCGGCATAGTCAGTGACCAGATGAACGCAGTCATCGACCTCAGTTGGTCCGGGGGTCCGCGTGCCGATTTCCTCGATGTTCTGGATGGAGAAGTGCAGGTGCAGTTCGGAAACGGCCAGCTTGAGGAAGTTGAACCGGGCGCGGGACGCATGTTCGGGCTCATGAGTGTCGTCGCGCTGCCCCGTCGCCTGTCGCTTGATTTCCGCGACGTGTTCAACAAGGGCTTCGGTTTTGACAAAATCGCCGGTACATTTCGCATTGTCGATGGGGAATCGTATACCTGCGACCTGTCACTTGAAGGTCCTGCCGCTGATATCGGTATTGTGGGGCGCGCAAGCCTTGCCAGCCGTGACTACGACCAGGTGGCCGTGGTCAGCGCAAATGTGGGCAATACGCTCCCTATTGTCGGCGCCATGGTAGGAGGGCCGCCGGCCGCCGCCGCCCTGCTGATCTTTTCGCAGATCTTCAAAAAGCCGCTGCAGGAGGTCGGCCAGGTCTACTACGGCATCAGCGGCCCCTGGGATGAGCCGCTTGTTGACGGCACCGATTCCGCCGACTTCGTGAGCCACGGCGAACTCGCCGGCTGCGTTGCAGGTGCAGAGTAGAATACGGCGAGTTTTGGCGAACCGGAAGCAACGATGCGTGTAGCAGCCATTCAGATGAACAGCGGGCCCGAAGTAACGGCCAACCTGGATCTCGCCGCCAGTTTGCTGGCCGAGGCCGCTCGGGATGGCTGCATGCTGGCCGTTTTGCCGGAAAACTTTGCGCTGATGCCGGAACGAGCGACCGACAAGGCACAATACGCCGAGGAGCCGGATAAAGGGCCCATACAGAAATTCCTCGCGGACACAGCCCGACGCCACAAGCTCTGGGTCGTGGCCGGAAGCATGCCGCTGGTGTCGCCGGACATTGCTGCGGGGCGCGTCTATGGTGCGTGCCCGGTTTACAGTCCCGATGGCGAAGCCAGGGCGCTGTACCGGAAGATTCACCTGTTCGATGTCGATCTGGTGGACAATCAGGAGTCCTATCGGGAGTCACGATCGATGTATCCGGGCGATGAGGTCGTTGCCGTAAATACGCCGTGCGGACGCCTGGGCCTGTCGATTTGCTACGACCTGAGGTTTCCGGAGATGTTCAGGCATCTCGTCGATGATGGTGCGACCGTTTTTACGGTGCCGGCTGCGTTCACGGTTACCACCGGCAAAGCGCACTGGCACATTCTATTGCGTGCGAGGGCGATAGAAAATCTGGCATATGTTATTGCAGCGGGGCAATATGGCCAGCATCCGGACCAGCGTTCGACGTTCGGACACTCGCTGATTTGTGATCCCTGGGGCCGCGTCCTGGCCGAACGGGCCGACGGCGACTGTATTGTCACGGCGGACATCGATCCCGAGCTACCGGCGAGGCTGCGGAGCGAGTTTCCGGCGCTGGCGAATCGTAAATTGAAATAGGTAAATTGAAATAGTGAGTCAAACTTGAGCAATACTACGCCCCAATCGATAGATGCCGTCATGTCTCGTCTCCTCGAACCCGTCGGGCTCGGCGAGCAGCAATTGAGCGCGACGCTCGGCTCGGTCATGCGCGGCGGGGTCGATTATGCCGACCTGTATTTCCAGGTCAGCCGCCAGGAAAGCTGGACGCTCGAGGATGGCATCATTCGCGAGGGTAACTTCAGCCTGGACCAGGGCGTCGGGGTGCGGGCAACCAGCGGTGAGAAAACCGGCTTCGCGTATTCCGACGAGCTCGTCTTGCCGGCTTTGCAGCAAGCGGCCGGTGCGGCACGGGCGATTGCACGCCAGGGTCAGGACAGGCGAATTCAGGCGTGGCAGCGCAGCACAGCCGCGCCGCTGTATACGGTAGCGGATCCAACAACCAGTATCGACGATGCTCAGAAGACCGCATTGTTGCTTGAAATTGACGCGGCCACACGTGATCTCGATACGCGCGTCGAGCAGGTCATTGTCGGTCTGTCGAGCAGCCAGGACCTGATTCTGGTCGCTGCATCGGATGGCACGATGGCCGCTGATGTGCGGCCGTTGATTCGTCTGAACGTCACAGTGATTCTCGAACAGGACGGCAAGCGGGAGCAGGGCTACTCCGGCGGCGGTGCGCGCTCTGATTTGCACTACTTCATCGACGGCGGCCTGCCGTTCGACTACGCACGTGAAGCCGTTCGTCAGGCGGCCGTGCAGCTCGAGGCGGTCGCGGCGCCAGCCGGCACAATGCCTGTGGTTCTGGGTCCGGGCTGGCCGGGCATCCTGCTGCACGAGGCCGTGGGCCACGGACTTGAGGGCGACTTCAACCGCAAGGGGGTCTCTGCGTTTAGCGGCAAGGTCGGGCAGAGGGTGGCCTCGAAACTTTGTACGATCGTGGACGACGGGACTATCGCAAACCGGCGTGGTTCGCTGTCGGTGGATGACGAGGGTACGCCGGGGCAGAACACGGTTCTTGTCGAGGATGGAATTCTTCGCGGCTATATGCAGGACAAGCTGAATGCGCGCCTTATGGGCGTCAATCCTACGGGTAACGGTCGTCGTGAGTCCTTCGCACACATACCGATGCCCCGCATGACCAATACTTACATGCTCGCAGGCCCGCACGAGCCCGACGAAATTATTGCAACCGTGAAAAAAGGACTGTTTGCGCCGAATTTCGGCGGCGGCCAGGTGGATATTACGTCCGGCAAGTTCGTGTTTTCGGCTAGCGAGGCATACCTCATTGAAAGCGGTAAAATCACGCGACCCGTGAAAGGGGCAATGCTAATCGGCGACGGCCCCGAGGCATTGAACGAAATTTCAATGGTTGGCAACGACCTCGAACTCGACACTGGCGTCGGTACCTGCGGCAAGGAAGGCCAGAGCGTGCCGGTTGGTGTAGGACAGCCGACATTGAAGATCGATGAACTCACAGTTGGCGGCACCGCGTAATACTGTCCTTTCAGCATTTCACATAATTGAATTACCGCCGTTTCACGATGCACAGTGTGAGATGCCTCACTTCATTCGATATATGCCTGATGTAGAGTCGCACTATCTCTGAGGAGGGATTCGACAATGGCATTCGAGAATACAATTACAGAACAAGACGTGGACGCCAACGCACAGCAGCTCGTGCACGGATTGCGCGGCGATAGCAGTGAAATCGAGCCAGACCTGGCCGTGGATGGCCTGTCGGATTCCATACTCTCGCGGCTCCTCGGTCTGTTCGGTGTCGGACGCCGTTAGCGCCCACCCGGGCGCTGCAGAGCAGGCCCACAAAGCAAAACGCATGCTCGACCCGGCCCTGAAGCCGGGTCTATTGCATTGCGGTACTGGACAATGCGCCGCGGCTATGGAGAATGAAACGACGCCAAGCGGAAGCAAACAATACTATGTGGGTCTCGAAACCAATCTACGAAAGTCTGCCGTACTTCTATTTGCTCGTGGGTGCGCTGACGCTGGGCGCTTCACTGTACGTGAATTATTGGCACTGGCCGACCATCTGCTTCGTCGTCGGCCTGTTTTGCCTGGTTGCGGGGCTGGTTGTACTGCTGAAGCGTCGTGACTACCGGGTCAACGATCGGCGCGTCGGTCAAAAACAGGATAACTAGCCGGGGCCCGGCTACTGCTCGTTGACGGCCGAATCCTGGTCGTCGGCTTCTTCGTCGTCTGTGATCTGGTCATCAGCCGGGTCGCCTGTCTCTTGCTCGGCCAGCCGGAGGTCGCGATAGACAAGTTCGTGGACCCCGATTGACACCACATCGCCGTCCCGCAGGTGATACTTCTTGACCTGCTTCGCACCCAGGAACAGACCGTTCGTGCTGTTCAGGTCCTCGATGACGCAACCGTTTTCGGCGCTGACGAGCTGTGCATGGTGACGGCTGACGAACTTGCTCTTGACGTAAATCTCGTTGTCCGGCGACCGCCCGACGATTACGCGCCCCAGCGGAAACGTATATTCTGCAAGCACCTCTCCATTTGAACGCACAGCGATTTGCGTCACCGCTGCCGAATCGGGCGCGCGCTTCTGTACCTGTTGCAGCTTTTCGTGAACTCCTGTATCGCTTTTGTGCTCCCGCCAATTCAACTCTTCGACGGCCGCCAGGACGTCGCCTTCGTCGATGCTGGTCTTTTCATCGGCGAACGCGCACAGCAACGCCGTGTCACAAAGTGTGTTGATAAGTCGCGGCACACCGCCCGTGAAGCGATAGATGATGTCGAAACATGCGTTGGCGAACAGCTCTTCGTCGCGCCCGCCAATGGTCAGGCGATGCTCTATGTACTCTTTTGTCTCCCGCGGATCCAGAGCTCTGAGATGGAAACGCAGGCGAACTCGTTGTACCAGTTGTTTCAGGCTCGGCGCATCCAGTTTATCGCGGAGTTCCGGCTGGCCGGCCAGAATAATGCGAAGCACCTTTTCCTTGTGCGTTTCGATGCCGGAGATCATGCGGATCTCTTCAAGCACTTTGCGCGTCAGGTTTTGGGCCTCGTCGACAATCAGTACGACTTTCTTGCCATTCGAGTACTGTTCAATCAGGAACATGTTGAGCATGTCCAGCAGCTCAACCTTGCGCAAGTTGAAAGGCTTGAAGCCGAACTCAGTCAAAACGGCCTGCAGGAACTGGGTCGGCGTCAACTGTGTCTGGGAGACGACAGCGTAAACGACGTTGTCCTCGATTTCCGACAGAAACGACTGCAGCAACGTCGTTTTTCCGGAACCGATCTCGCCGGTGATGACGACAAAGCCGTCGGCGAGCCATATGGTGGACTCCATGTACGCCTTGGCGCGCGCATGCTGCTTGCTCCAGTATATGAAGTCCGGATCGGGCGTCAGCCTGAAGGGTTGCTCAGAGAGCTTGAAATGCTGCAAATACGACATTCCAATAAGTTTACCTTTTTTTTCGGGCTCGACACCATGCCGCGTTCGCACGGCGCAGCGTCGATCAGGTCACATTCGTGTGAATCAGGTCCAGAAGCGCATCGCGATCGTCCGCCGTATCAGTTACAACCGTGATATGTCCCAGCTTGCGGCCAGGGCGGGGCGCCTTGCCATAATCGTGCAGGTGACCCGCGGCCAGCGTTCGCACTGCAGCCGGAATTTCGCCGATCAGGTTGATCATGCCGGCGTGGCCGCGGTTCGCCGTGGAGCCTAGCGGCAGATTCATAATCGCCCTCAGGTGGTTTTCGAACTGACTCGTTGCGGCGCCCTCGATGGTCCAGTGTCCCGAATTGTGCACGCGAGGGGCGAATTCGTTGGCCAACAAATTATCGCCCTTGACGAACAGTTCCAGGGCAAGGACGCCGACGTAGTCAAGGTGATCGAGCATCCGTCGCACATACTCTGCGGCCTTGCCGGCGAGCTCCGGGGCGTCGATCGGTGACCGCGAACTCTGCAGGATACCGCCTTCGTGCACATTGTGACTCAGCGCATAAATTCGAACATCACCGTCGATATTCCGTACACCGATTGAGGACACTTCGAAATCGAACGGAACCCATTGTTCGGCAATCAGGGCCTCGCGTCCGAGTGTCCCCCAGGCTTTGTCGATATCGGCTGTTGTCCGGACAACGAACTGGCCTTTGCCGTCGTATCCCAGGCGTCGTGTCTTGACGACCATTGGCAGGCCGAGCGCCTCGGCGGCAGCGATCATGTCTTCGCGTGTATCGATAGCGCGATAGGCGGGCAAAGGAATATCAAGGCGCTCGAATAGCCGTTTTTCATCGAGGCGATCCTGTGCCTGCCGCAGCGCATCCACGGGCGGGTATATCGGCACCGTGCCGTCAATTCCCTGCAGCGCGCCGACCGGAACATTCTCAAATTCGTAGGTAATGACGTCGCAGCTGGCGGCTAACTCTGCCAATGCCTTTGCATCGTCAAACGGTCGCTGCACGACATCGCCGCACACGCGGGCGGGCGGCGAGATTGACGGGTCCAGGAAACGACATTCGACGTTAAGGTCGCGGGCCGCAAAACCCAGCATCTGGCCGAGCTGGCCGGCGCCGATTATGCCGATACGCATCGTCGCTATTCGGTGGGGTCGCTGTCAGCCAGGACCTTGTCGGTCTGCGCCTTGCGAAACGTTTCGAGGGCTGCCGCAATCGCTGCATCATTGTTCGCAAGCATTGCGGCGGCGAGCAGCGCGGCATTGACGGCTCCCGCACGACCGATCGCCATGCTGCCGACCGGGACGCCTGCAGGCATTTGCGCGATCGACAGCAACGAATCCATACCGCTGAGCGCTTCGGACTGCACAGGGACGCCCAGTACCGGCAGGCGCGTCTTGGCAGCCGTCATTCCAGGCAGATGCGCGGCGCCGCCGGCGCCCGCGATGATGATTTTCAGGCCACGGCCAACGGCGGTCTCAGCATATTCAAATAGCAGGTCCGGCGTGCGGTGCGCCGAGACGACGCGGACCTCGAAAGAGATGCTCAGCGCTGCGAGCGTCTCGCTGGCGTGGCGCATTGTTTCCCAGTCAGACCGGGATCCCATAATTATGCCGACATCAGTACTCATCGCGAAAGTCTATCACTCTCGTCGATCAATGGCAGAGACGCAGCATCGCTGCGCGAATGGGTTCGGGGTCGACATGCCGCATGATCTTCCCGATGTACTGCTTCTGCCGGCGCAGCGCACCGTGAGACTTGATTTGACGCGCCTCGAGGACAGCCTCCAGCAAGTCTTCGTCCAGACCGATCTGTCGCAGGTCCGATTCATTCAATGCGATCAGCTCTTCACCGAGTTTTTGCAGTGCGAGAAACTCGCGTTTTCTCGCGCTTTTGCTGGGCTTTAATTCTGTCACCGGCTACAGTACTCCCGCGGCTGAGCCTTCCGTTCTGCGGCAGGAGTCTACCATGCGGTAGATTGGCTGACAGGCTTCACAAAAGGATGCAGCAGACTATGGAAAAACTCGCCAGGCGGGAATCGATGGGCCAGGAAGATCTCGAGAACATCGTAAGACTGGCGCTCGATGAGGCGCAGAAGCATGGCGTTGACCAGGCGGAAGTGGCAGCGAGTCATGATATAGGACTGGCTGCAACCGCTCGCCTTGGCGATGTCGAAAATCTCGAATACACAAATGATCGCGGAATCGGCATTACGGTCTACAAGGATTCCTGCAAAGGCAGTGCGAGTACCTCGGATATTTCGGCTGAGGCCATTCGGGAAGCGGTCGCCAAGGCCTGCACGTTCGCGGAAGTTACAGCCAGTGACAAGTATGCGGGGCTGGCCGACGCGGAGCTCATGTGTAGCGATATCAAAGACCTGGATCTTGACCACCCGTGGACACTCGAAGCAGCTGACGCAATTGCGATTGCGATAAAGACCGAAGCCGCGGCGCTGAAATTCGATAAGCGGGTCAGCAACTCTGAGGGCGCCACTGTATCGGCGAATCGCGGCTCGCGTGCTTACGGTAATACGCATGGCTTTATTGGCAGCTACTCACGTACAAGCCATAACATCACTTGCATTGTGCTGGCCGAAGCCGACGGCGTCATGCAACGCGATTACTACTACACGGCATCGCGTGATCCTGACGACCTCTGGAAACCTGTTACTGTCGGCGAAACGGCGGCGCGACGCGTTGTAAGCCGCCTCGGTGCGCGAAAAATCAAGACGACGCGAGCGCCGGTACTGTTTGTACCCGAGACGGCCCGGGGCTTTGTCGGTCATGCGATTGGTGCGATTGCCGGCGGTGCACAATACCGGCGCTCATCGTTCCTTCTGGACGCCATCGGCGAAAAGATATTCCCGGATTTTGTAAACATCCAGGAAAGACCGCATCTCGCGAAAGCCATGGCGAGCGCTCCCTACGATGCCGAGGGCGTCGCGACCTATGATCGCGAGATCGTGTCCGACGGTGTGCTTCAGAGCTACATACTGAGCAGCTATTCGGCGCGCCGCCTCGGACTGACAACGACAGCGAATGCCGGCGGCGCACAAAACCTGATCGTTCCGGGTGGCGCGAAGGATCTGGACTCGCTGGTACAAGAGATGGGCACGGGTCTTCTTGTCGAAGAGCTGATCGGGCAAGGTGTGAACGGAGTGACCGGAGACTATTCACGCGGTGCCGTTGGCCACTGGGTGGAAAACGGTGAGATTCAGTACCCGGTTCATGAAGTCACGATCGCCGGAAATCTCCGCGACCTGTATCAACGCATTATTGCGATAGGCAGCGATCAGGATACGCGCGGCGGGATTCGCTGTGGATCGGTGCTCGTTGGGGAAATGACCATCGCGGGAGCCTGATGGCGGATCGTCGACATCAAGCCTCTGTCTCGTCAAGCAGGTCCGACAGCGAACGACCGGAGAGTGCTTGTTCAACGGCCGCGTCAACATCACCACCGAGCTTGTCTATCTCCGCTGTCCATCGCGGGTCCTGAAAAGAGCCGGTCTCGCCATCGACGCGCACAACTTCCAAAATGTCGCTGAGCATGATGTGCGACACTTCGCGCCCGGGCATCAGGTCTTCTTTTTCGTTGCTTGAAAGCAGGCCGCGATGCTCGAGCGCGTTGACGATTGGTGCAATCGTGATCGATGGAATCCGTAACCTCTTGCTCAGATTCGACAGATCCGTCGACTTCGCCGGGTCGCGAAATGCCCGACCTACCAGCAGCATTATGTTCAGGGCCAGGCGTTCGCGCATGGCATTTGACAGACGTGGTTCCCGGCGACCAATTCTCAAATAAGCCGGATTCTGAAAATAGAAGGCGAGCTGGGCACCGATGAGCAGAATTAGCCAGTTCAGATATAGCCAGATCAGGGTCGTGATAGCGCTCGCGAAGCTGGCATATATGGCCTGCGTGCGGGCGGCGGTGGCGAGAAACGCCGCGAAGATGACGCTGACCGTTGCCCACATAAAACCACCGGCGACACCACCTACGAGTGCGGCGCGAAAGTGAACATGCGTATTCGGCATGTACGTGTACAGGAATGTGAAGACTGCGGTCACCAACAGGTACGGCGTCAGCTTGCTTGTTGCGACGAAAACCGGGCCCAGCACGAAGTTGTGCACGAGGGCCTGGACGATCGATTCGTTCTGTAGTGAGGTGATCATACCGAGCGCAATGACGATCACGACCGGACCGATGAGCAGCACCAGCATGTATTCGGTCAGACGGCGTGCAAAACTGCGTGGCTTGGTGACGTACCAGACGTAGTTAAAGCTTTCTTCGATTTTTTGCACCATCGAGATCGCAGTGTAAATAAAGAAAGCGAGGCCGATGCCGCCGAGGACACTGCCGTTGACGCTGGTGACCAGCCTCATGAGCTGGTCAGTAATCTCCACGCCTTTGTCGCCGAGCGGCTCCAGAATGGTATAGAGGCGTGTTTCCAGCTGTTTGTGTACGCCCAGGCCCTTCAGGACGGCGAAGCTGAAAGCCAGTAGCGGCACAATCGAGAGCAGCGTGGTGTAGACAAGGCTCATCGAGCGCAACGTCAGCTGTCCCGACACGATATCGCGCAGAACGGCGTACAAATAACGCAGCACCCCCGCAAGGATTCGGCCGGGCAGGCCGTATCGCCGCAGCGTGTCACCCCAGACGAGATTCTCGAATTGATTGTTCAGGCTGTTGATCATTCTGCGGTCATTGTACAACGATGCGGGGTACCGGCGATGTGCTCTGTTTCTCCTATCACCCGCCTGTCGGCCACGCACCATCCTGACCGCGGCGTCGATCGCCGGTTTCCCTGTAGGAGGCCGCCCGAGCGGCCGACAACCGAAGCTGTCGGCCACCCACCATGCTGACCGCGGCGACGAGCACGGGGAGATTTTGCTAGCTCCAGCTTACGCAACGTCGCTTCGCAAAACACACCCGCACTCGCCGCCGCTGCCGCGAGGTGCTGCGTGAGGGCGTCGGTTGGGTAGCTCCTCTAGCGTCGTGCGCAGCGCCGCGACGCAGGACGCTAAAGCAAGCGGAGCCCGATGCGAGCGAGACAAGGACGTCGAGCGAGGTTAAGCGAGAGGAGCTACCCAATCGGCGCCCATGAGCAACAATAGTGGGTGGTTGTTGGGTGGTGAATTTATGGACCCGTCATGCGCCTGAGCGCTTCGCGGTATTTGTCGCCGGTCTGTTGCAGCACGTCGGCGGGCAGCTCGGGGCCCGGCGCCGTCTTGTCCCAATCGAGCGTATCGAGGTAGTCCCGAACAAACTGCTTGTCGAAGCTAGGCGGACTGATGCCGATTTCATAGCCGTCCACGGGCCAGAAGCGGGATGAGTCCGGTGTCAGAGCTTCGTCAATGATGTGCAGGCGGCCCTCGTCGTCCAGGCCGAATTCGAATTTTGTGTCGGCGATGATGATGCCGCGCTCGAGCGCGTAGGCGGCCGCGCGTTCGTAAATCTGGATCGAAACGTCGCGGACGTGATTGGCGAGTTTCTCACCGAGCAGATCTACCACGACATCAAAGCTGATGTTTTCGTCGTGATCACCGGCCGCCGCCTTGCTGGCTGGCGTAAACAACGGTTGCGGCAACCTTTGTGCAAGTTTGAGATCGCTGGGCAGATCAATGCCGCAGACCTGGCCGGTTTCAAGATAGTCACGCCAACCGGAGCCGATCAGATAGCCGCGAACGACAGCCTCGATGGGCAATGGCTTCAGGCGCTTGACGACAAGAGAGCGGCCGCGAAGCTGCTCACGCGATTCCGGGTCCTTGACGACGTCGTCTACGGTCAGGTCGGTCAGCTGATTGTCGATGATGTCGGCCATCATTCGAAACC
Source organism: Woeseiaceae bacterium (assembly GCA_013043165.1). Lineage (GTDB taxonomy): Bacteria > Pseudomonadota > Gammaproteobacteria > Steroidobacterales > Woeseiaceae > UBA1847. Next base: position 75,943 of record JABDOQ010000017.1, read on the forward strand.
AGAACAACGAGATTTGGGTCAGCACGTGACCTTTGCCAGGGATCGGGTCCGGCAATACAACGTCATAAGCCGACAGGCGATCGGTCGTGACGATCAGGATATGGCTATCGTCAATGTTATAGATGTCTCTGACCTTGCCGCGTCCGAGCAGCGGCAGTTCGGGAATCGAAGACTCGAATAACACTTCATTGGTGCTCATCGCATAGCGCTCGTTCTTTCAGGGTGCCGGGATAGAATGATCGCCTCTACGTAGCGGGCAGGCAAGCATTGAGCATAGGAATGGCTGCGAACAAACGTTAGGATTGACATTCTTTTCGCGGCCCGACGGCAGAAATTGGCAGTGTACTGGGGCAAGATCATTGGCACCTTGGCAGGGCTCGCGACGCTGAAGCCCTGGTTTGCCGTGCTGGGCCTGTTTCTCGGTCACCAGTTCGACCGGGGCTTTGCCGAACGTTATCGCAGTTTCGAGAAACAGGGTGCGGACATCGGCCGCGTCTCGGAAGACTTTATACGCGCACTTTTCCAGACCATGGGTCATCTCGCCAAAGTGGACGGGCGAGTTTCCGAGGAAGAGATTCGCGCCGCCCGAATGATCATGCATCGCCTGGGCTTGAGTCCCGCTCAGGTCCGGCGCGCCATAGGCTGGTTCGATGATGGCAAACGCCCCGGCTTTCCGCTGCTGCAGACAATTCGCGAAGTGAGGCGCGTCAGCGCCAGAAGTCCCGCGCAGCGAACGATGTTTGTGCGCCTGCTGCTGGAAGTCGTGCTCGCCAAGGACGCGCTAAAAAAAGACGAGCGCTCCCTGATATGGAAAGCTTGCACCGAGCTCGACATCGGGCGCGTGGAGTTCGCACAACTCGAGGCCATGATCCGTGCGCAAAAAGGATTCAAGCGCTCGCCGGCTGGCGATGCGGATGCGGCTCGGGTGCGCGGCGCTTATGAAGCACTGGGCATTTCCCCTGATGCGAGCAACGAAGAAATCAAGAAGGCCTACCGGCGATTGATGAACAAGAGTCACCCTGACAAGATTGCCGGCAGTAATCCGGAGGCTGCAGTACTTGCGGAAGCCGAGCGTCGCACGCGGGAAGTACGCGGTGCCTATGAAATGCTGAAGGCAAGGCGCTCCATTCGATGAACTGTACGATCCTGCTGCTCCAAGCTACTCTGTCCAATACGCCAAAGGAACGACCGTGAAACCACTCATTGCTCCCTCGATTCTTTCTGCTGATTTCGCCCGACTTGGCGAAGACGTAAAAGCCGTGCTCGATGCGGGAGCTCACGTTGTGCATTTCGATGTCATGGACAATCATTTCGTGCCTAACCTGACAATCGGTCCGTTGATCTGCGATGCATTGCGCAACTACGGCATTGAAGCGCCGATCGACGTGCACCTGATGGTCGAACCGGTTGATCGAATAATTCCTGATTTCGCAAAGGCTGGCGCCGACTACATCACGTTTCATCCGGAGGCGAGTCGGCATGTGGACCGTTCGCTGGGGCTGATCCGTGAACAAGGCTGCAAGTCAGGGCTGGTTTTCAATCCTGCAACACCGCTGACCTGGCTTGAGTATGTTCTCGACAAAGTGGACATGGTGCTCATCATGTCCGTGAATCCCGGGTTCGGTGGTCAAACATTCATTCCGTCGGCGCTGGGCAAGCTGCGTCAGGCGAAAAAGATCATTGAAGACAGTGGTCGCGATATACGCCTGGAAATCGACGGCGGCGTCAAAGTCGATAACATTAAAGAGATCGCTGCGGCAGGAGCAGACACGTTTGTGGCCGGATCGGCAATTTTTGGCAGCGACGACTATGCCGAGACAATCACTGCAATGAAAAAAGAAATCGCCGCCGCCAAATAAACAGGGACATTCTTAATTTAGCGTATTAATACGCTAAATTAAGAATGTCCCTGTTTGCCTACAGTTTGCGGTTCGGTCGCGCGCCGTAAACGACTATCGTCTTGCCGCTGGCGGACACGAGCCCCTGTTCTTCAAGTACTTTGAGAACGCGGCCTGCCATCTCCCTTGAGCAGCCAACCAGTCGGCTAAGCTCCTGGCGGCTGACCTTGATCTGCATGCCGTCCGGGTGTGTCATCGCATCGGGCTCGTTACAAAGATCCATGATCGCATGCGCGACGCGTCCCGTGACGTCGACAAATGCTAGGTCACCGAGCTTGCGGTTAGTGCGATCGAGTCGCGTGGCGAGCTGCGTTGCCAGTTCAAAAACGAGTCCCGGACTTTCGCTCGCGATCTGGCGGAATCGAGGGTAGGTCATTTCGGCAATTTCGCATTCTGTGCGCGTCCGCACCCAGGCGCTGCGGGTCGGTTGCTCGTAGAACAAACCCATTTCGCCGAAGAACTGTCCTTTGTTGAGGTAGGCAAGAACCATTTCATTGCCGTCTTCGTCTTCGATCATGACCTCGACCGACCCATCGACGATGTAGTAAAGCACGTCCGGCAAATCGCCCGCGTGAATCATCACGGTTTTGGACGGTACCGTGCGAACGCGGCAGTAGCTCAAAAATCGATTGATCGCCGGCACATCGCTGAGATTCTTGACTGTTGTCTGCATTGATTAATCCTCGCCCCTGTTGCAGTCCTCTTTTAATACAGTTTACCGGACAGGGCAACTTAAGTGCGTGTTTTGTCGTGCTTTATCGCTTTTTGCCGGGCTACTACAGCCAATACGCAGTCCGCGTCATGACTTTCGCGGTCAATCGCATCAATGATTTGACGGGTGCCGGCAGGTCGGCGGCACCGGCCGCAACGGCACTTTCACCGTGTTGTGCCTCCTCGTCACGCATCGTTTCGACGATCGCCCGGCTCCGTGTATCCTCCGCGGGCAGGCCATCGAGGTGCGTATCGAGGTGCGCGCAGACCTGGCGCTCGGTTTCGGCGATGAAACCCAGGCTCCATTTGTCGCCGAGCAGGCCGCTCGCCGCGCCGATCGCGTAGGCTCCTGCATACCAGATCGGGCTCATACGACTTGGCGCCTCGCCAAGCTCCTGGATGCGCTGTTCGCACCAGGCCAGGTGATCGAATTCCTCGGCCGCCGCGTGCCGCATCTGCTGCTGGATATCCTTGTCGCGTGCGACCGTCGCATGGCCATGGTACAGGGCCTGTGCGGCGATCTCGCCGGCATGATTGACGCGCATAAGACCTGCGGCATGCGATCTCTGCGCAGCGCTCAGGTCAGGTTCGTCGATCGTTTGGGCGGGATATTCGCGTGCCGGACGTCCGGCCGGCGCCGCGACGGTCCGCAGCGCATTGTCCGCGCCAGCCAACAGGCGGTCGATCGGGGAAAATTTACGAATTGTCACAATTGGATTATAGCGAACCCGCACAGTCTGACGGTATACTCCGCGCCTTTTTGACAGCAGCCCTGAATACCTTAGGAGAAAGTACATGAAACTGCGTGTGATATTGAGCGTTACAGCGTTACTGGCCCCGATTTCATTAATGGCCCAGGAAGTAACAGAGAGCCCATGGTCGGGCAAAGCGACGCTCGGCTACCTGGCAACCTCGGGTAATACCGAGAACTCCACGCTCAACTCTGGCGTCGAAGTTGGCTTCGCGACAGGTAAATGGCAGCATTTTGCGAAAGCCTTCGCAATATCGGCCTCTGAAAATGAGATTACGACAGCCGAGGCGTATGAGCTGGGCTGGAAGACCGAGCGCAACCTGACGGACAGGGATTTCGTGTTTGGACGCCTGGACTGGCGCAAAGACAATTTTGGTGCCTTCGATACCCAGTTTTCGCAGACCGTGGGCTATGGTCGCCGACTGATCAAAACGGACACGCACCTGCTCAATGTGGAGGCTGGCGTCGGTGCTCGGCAGTCGGAGCTGCAGACCGGAATAAGCGAAAACGAAACGATCTTCCGTGGTGGTGCCTACTACAAGTGGAAGTTCAGCGAGACAGCCGAGTTCCGCCAGGACCTGACGGCCGAGTCGGGCAGCGAAAATACTTATCTGGAGTCAGTCAGCGCGGTGTCTGCCAAGCTGCTGGGACAGCTGGCGCTGGTTGCATCGTTTACCGTCAAGCACAATACCGACGTCCCGGCTTTGACCGAAAAAAGCGATACCTACACGGCTTTGTCGCTCGAATACCTCTTCTGAGCAGCGCTGCGGCGGCGATCGCAATCGCCATCGTGCTTGTAAGGCACTGAAAAACAAGCACAAAAAGCGCCCTGAAAAGGGCGCTTTTTTTGTAGAAAAAATGCCCGGATCGTTTGCAATGGTGCAGGGGCTACAGTAGAATTTCGCGCCTTTCGCCAATACCGCGATCGCTTGCGTGCGCGGCTGGATGACGGGGCTTTCGGGCCAAGCCGGATCCCCGGAAAACAATACAATTCCCTTACGGAAATCAGAATTATGAAGACGTTTTCTGCGAAGCCAGCAGAGGTACGCCGAGATTGGTACGTGGTCGACGCAACAGGAAAGACCCTGGGTCGCCTGTCGACCGAGATCGCGCGTCGCCTGCGTGGCAAGCACAAGCCGGAATATACGCCGCATGTGGACGCCGGCGACTACATTGTTGTCGTCAACGCCGAGAAGGTTCGAGTGACCGGCAACAAGCTGAAAGGCAAGATGTATTACCACCACACCGGTTACATCGGCAACCTGAAGTCCGCCTCACTCGAGAAGATGCTCGATGAGAAGCCGGAACGTGTCTTGCAGTTTGCGGTCAAGGGCATGCTTCCGCGTGGCCCGCTCGGACGCCAGATGCTGAGCAAGCTCCGCGTATTTGCGGGTCCTGAGCATAGCCACACGGCGCAACAGCCTATTCCGCTCGAAGTAAAAGCCTGAGGCCCCGGCCTCCGTTGTTGAGAACAGTTTATGAGTGATACATTTTTTTACGGAACCGGTCGTCGCAAGACGTCTACTGCGCGCGTATTTCTGTCGCCAGGGAAAGGCGACATTACGGTCAACAAGCGTCCGCTGGGCACTTTCTTCGGCCGCAAGACGGCGCAAATGATCGTTCGCCAGCCGCTGGAACTGACGCAGCTGGTGGATAAGTTCAATGTCAACGTCACGGTCAAAGGTGGTGGAACAACCGGCCAGGCTGGCGCCATTCGTCACGGCCTGACGCGTGCGCTGATGGCATATGATGAATCGTTGCGGCCCTCTTTGCGCAAAGCCGGTTTCGTGACCCGCGATGCGCGCGAAGTTGAGCGCAAAAAGGTCGGTCTCAGGAAAGCACGTCGCGCTACGCAGTACTCGAAGCGCTAAGCGCCCGAGACAACCGATCTCTTATTACTGGGGGATCGTCTAGCGGTAGGACTGCGGACTCTGACTCCGCCAACGGGGGTTCGAATCCCTCTCCCCCAGCCAAAAATCACAGGCCCGCAGAAGCGGGCCTGTTTTTTTGGGGGGAGAGCGATGAGAACCCCAGGGTTCGACAAAACCGCTTGGCGGTTTTGGACGCACGAAGTGCGCCCG
>JABDOQ010000020.1 GCA_013043165.1 Woeseiaceae bacterium
CGATTGCGGCAGAGCGCAATGCCACCCGGGTCACAGCGATAACGCTGAGTATCGGACCGCTATCGGGCGTTGAGCCCGATCTGCTGGAAAACGCCTACCCGCTGGCGGCGGCCGGGACGCTTGCCGAGGAAGCGCAGCTGACAATAGAGACCGCCGAAATCGTTGTGCGCTGCAGCGAGTGCGGCAGCGAGACCACCGTGCCGCCGAACAAGCTGCTGTGCGGGGCCTGCGGAGATTTCCGGACACAGCTGGTCTCGGGCGATGAATTGACCTTGATGCGTGTCGAACTGGATACGCCGGCGGCCGGGGCCGAACGAGCGCCGGTGCCGCAATAGACAACGCTGTCGGCCGGCGGCACGAGCGATGGATTTGTCTGCCGTCAGTCCAGGCTTGCCGTTGAATACGGGTTCGCCGGCATCAGATTTGGCGGGATCGCGGCACGCCGTCTCGCGGCATCTGGCGGGTAGTTCTCGGCAAGATACGCGATGATCCGTTCCTCGGTTCCCGGATCGAATTGCCACAGGTTTTGGGTCTTCTGCATCCAGCGGATCATCGTCAGCCACTGTTGCGCGGTGCCGCGCTGCTGGGTGACCAATTTAGCGGAATGGCAGCCGGTGCAGTTGCCGCGCACGAGTTCCCAGTCGCCGGTCATCTTGAATCCCGTTACCGGGTCGATTGCCGCTTCCGCCGCAACGGCCGGTTCCGGCACGCCGGCCGTTGCGTCCGTTGCCTGTTCTTTCGTACACGCTGCCAGAACTAACGCAAGAATCAGCGACGTAGTCAGTGCCAGTCGCATCACACCACCTGCACGGCGATGCGATGGCAGGCGTTGTTGAGGTAGCCCTTCGGGTTCCAGCCCGGCAACACCATGGGCTGCGATCGGCCGGCACTGTCTGTCGCTCGCGCCCAGATTTCGTAGTATCCGACTTGCGGAAACGCGACTTTGGCGCTCCAGTGCTGCCACGCAAATCGATTGGCCGGTGCCTCGAGCGCCGCTTTCTCCCAAGTTGCCCCGAAATCGGTCGACACATGTACCGCTGTTACGGCCAGGTCACCGGCCCAGGCGTGGCCGCGCAAGGCGAGGGCTTTGCCGTTGGCGTGCTCGATGCCTGATTTCGGAAACGTTACCAGGGATTTCACGGGCATCGATTCAATGATGCACATATCTTCATCAGGCACCTTTGTGCCCGGCGCTACGGATTTGCACGGCACACGATAGGCGGTGCCGGTCATCTTCGGACCGTCGTGGACCTGGTTGCGTACGACGATTTTCCTAAGCCACTTGCCGCTCACCGAACCGGGCCATCCGGCGCAGACAAAGCGCAACGGGTAACCGTTCATCGGCGGAATGTCTTCACCGTTCATCGCCCAGGCGATCAGCGTCTCGTCCTGCAGCGCTTTCGCGACCGGCACGCCGCGAGAAATCGGCACTTTATTGGCATCGCCGCTGGCGTGAATATCGGCCCCATAGTAGGCCACGTAGACGGCGTCGTCTTTGATGCCGACAAACTCGAGTACGTCTTTCATCCTGACGCCCGTCCATTCCGGGCAGCCAACGGCACCGATCGTCCACTGGTTGCCGGATGCGGGCGGCACGAACTCGCTGCGGCCGTTGCCGCCACACTCGAGCTGCAGCTGATAGGTGTAATGTTTGAACTGTTTTTTCAGCTCCGCAATCGTGAGCGTCAGCTCGCGTGCCACGGATTCGCCGCCGAACTCGAGCGTCCACGCATCCGCATCTATTCCTGTCGTCGTCGGCGGGATGCCGTTGTTGCGAACGAACAGGTGTTTTGCGGGCGTAATCCTGTCGTCGAGCAGGTGCGCCGGCGTCTCGGCATTGACGGGCCGGTCGTTGAGTATGACCAGCCCTTCTTTACCGGGTATTTCAAAAGGCGCGTCGGACTGCGCCAGCGCCGCCGGAATGAGCCCGCCCGGCATCAGGTGGGCAAATGGAATCGACGCGCCGACCGCGGTCGACATCGCGACGAGACTGCTGCTGGTCAGGAAGCCGCGACGTGTGATCGGATCTGTCTTGCGGCCCCAGAGCGTCTCGTCGGCGGCCAGCGGATCGGCGGCATATAGCGCATGAATTCCACGTTTATTATCTTTCACAATTTGCTCCGACTTGGAATTAACGAAAATCAGACCGATGTCGTCAATTATAAAACAAAAATTTGCCTGTTGCCGATGATTCCGACGATCGTCGCGACGCAGGGCGTACATTCGTGTAAATCAAACACACCGTGTTTCCTGCTGCTCATAATTCCGTTCGCGCGCAATTTTCCGCGCCACGCTCACCGACATGATATCGTGGCGCAAATTCCGATTCGGAAAGTAGACTCCGACATCCAAACGAGAGATTTGCAATGACGAGGGCGATTGATACGGCGCGCGCCGCGATGCCAGGCCTGCTGCTGAGTGCGACCATCGCACTCGCCGTAAGATTCGTCAGTGACCGGCTCGGCGGGCCGGCCATGTTGTATGCCTTGTTATTCGGGATGGCGTTCAACTTTCTTACCGAGGATGAGCGTTTTGCAAGCGGCATTCGTTTTGCAAGTCGCCATATTCTCCGCATCGGAGTCGCGCTGCTCGGCCTGCGCATTACGATGGGAGAGGTTATGGAACTCGGCTGGCCCGTTGTTGCCCTGATCGTCGTGAGCGTGGTGGCGACAATTTTATTTGGCGGACTCATTGGACGCGCCTTTGGCTTGAAAGGTGGCCAGTCCGTTCTCTCGGCAGGAGCGGTCGCGATCTGTGGCGCGTCCGCGGCGCTTGCGATCGCGTCAGTGCTGCCGACGCACAAAGACCATGAGCGCAACACGATCCTGACCGTTGCCGGCGTTACGGCATTAAGTACGGTCGCAATGGTCGTCTACCCGGTACTCGTTACGTTTCTGCACTATGACAATTCAACGGCAGGCGTTTTTCTCGGAGCGACGATTCACGATGTAGCGCAGGTGGTGGGCGCCGGGTATATCATCTCCGATCAAACGGGTGAGATCTCCACACTCGTGAAACTCATTCGCGTTGCCTGCCTGGTGCCAGTGGTTGTCGCAATCTCGCTCATAACGCATCGCCACCGATCCCCGGAGGCCGGCAAAGCGCCCTTGCTGCCGTGGTTTCTTGTCGCCTTTGTCGTGCTCGTCATCGTCAACAGCCTGGGCTGGGTCTCGGGAGAAGCGCACAACATGCTTACACCTGTCTCGAGCTGGTGCCTGCTCACGGCCGTGGCGGCTCTCGGGGTCAAGACCTCACTCAAGGCGCTGGCCGACGTCGGCCCCGCACCGGTTACCGTTATGGTCGTTCAGACCGTGTTTCTTGCAGCGTTCGTGATTGGCGGCGTCGCGCTGATCAGATAATCTGCCGCAGGATCTGATACAAACATCGATTCTCACAAAAAGAAAATACTTTTATGTCGAAACTGGTTCCACCGCACGGCTCGGATTCCCTGCAGCCACTCCTATTGCCCGAGGCCGAGAGAGCCGGCGAGGCCGATCGCGCAAAGCGCCTGAAACAGGTGCCGCTTTCGAGCCGCGAAGTGTCTGACTTGTTGATGCTCGGCATGGGTGCCTACACGCCGCTCGAAGGATTCATGGGCAACGCTGACTGGCAGAGCTGCTGCGAACACATGACGCTCGCCAACGGGCTCTTCTGGCCGATTCCGATTACGCTGTCTTGCGCGCAGGAACTCGGTGACCGCATCGACATCGGCGAGGACGTTGCCCTGGTCGATGGCTCGGACGGAGAATTGCTCGGCATCCTCACCGTCGAGGTGAAATACGCGGTCGATCGCGCGTTCGAATGCTCACAGGTATTTCGTACGACCGATGTCTCGCATCCGGGCGTCAGCAAGGTAATGAGCCAGGGCCCGGTCAATCTCGGCGGGCCAGTGCGGACCGTGTCGGAAGGTCATTTCCCCGCAACCTATGCCGGGCTCTATTATCGACCGGCCGAGACGCGGGCGATGTTCCTGGAAAAGGGCTGGTCGAAGGTTGCCGCTTTCCAGACGCGCAACCCGATGCACCGCAGCCACGAGTACCTCGCCAAGATCGCCATCGAGATCTGTGATGGCGTGCTGATTCACCAGGTACTGGGTGCGCTGAAGCCGGGCGACATCCCCGCTGACGTGCGGGTGCGGGCGATAAACGCACTTGCCGACAACTATTTCGTGCAAGGCACCATCCTGCAGGCCGGCTATCCAATCGAGATGCGCTACGCCGGGCCGCGCGAAGCGCTGCTGCACGCCGTATTCCGACAAAATTTCGGTTGCTCGCACCTTGTGGTCGGTCGCGATCATGCCGGCGTCGGAGATTTCTACGGGCCGTACGACGCCCACCATATTTTCGACGAGCTTCCGCCGGGCAGCATGCAAACCGAGCCGCTCAAGATCGATATCACCTTTTATTGCTACAAGTGCAAGGGCATGGCAACAGGCAGGACCTGTCCGCACGAGCCCGCCGATCGGCTCGCCATCTCCGGTACGCGATTGCGCGAGATGTTCGCCAACGGCGAAGCAATTCCGCCGGAGTTCAGCCGACCCGAGGTCGTTGACGTGCTGCGGGAATTTTACGAACAGCCGACCGGTCAGTAATCCATCGGATTGACAGCACAGCCCGATAGGCTTTATAAGTATTAGAAAAATCGAATATGCTTAATTCGGCCGCGACTTACTTTTGGGGAAATGTAATGTTCACGACTAATCCGTTCGCCGGGCTTTCGGCATTCATATCACCGTCTGTCATGCAGACCTACATCGTCGTCATGATCATCCTGGTTGCGGGCGGAACCATCTACGATGTCCTGCATAAAAAGAGCGCCCGATACTTCCGCGAAAACATGCGTAAATCAAAAGCCGAGGGAAGCAAAGTCGGTGGCGGCGAAATGATTTCCATTGCGGTCAAGACTGCCGTCGTGGACGTCGCGACGTCAGGTGAGTTCTGCAATCCCCGGCGCAGGATTGCCCACCTCCTGACGATGTACGGATTTATCCTCTTTGCAGTGACGACCGCGATCATGGTGTTCCGTTACCCGACGCCGGATGTTTCGACACCCGCCATCCTGCCGTTGCTGTGGTGGCTCGGGGCCGCGATGATCTGCGTCGGCGGTTACTGGTTCTGGTTTTTCATTCGCGCCGATGTTTCGGCCGAAGGAAACTCGCCGTTTCGCATCATGCGTGCGGATCTGTTCGTACTTTCGCTACTCGCGAGCGCGACATTTGCGCTGCTCTGGTCGTTTCTTCAGGTGGCCGGTAACGCGTGGGCAAATGTGTTCTTCGGCCTGCATGTCATCGCTACTACCGTGTTGTTCGGATCCGTACCCTGGTCCAAATTCGCTCACATGTTTTTCAAGCCCGCAGCGGCCTTCGAGAAAAGGGTGTCGGAAGCGAACGGCTCGAGGAGCAACCTGCCGGCTCCTGCCGATAAACCCGAAAAATTTGGCAGCCCCGTCGAACATTCTCGCCACTACTAATCAGCCCAAGGAACTAAAATCATGCCTACATTTGTTTACATGACGCGTTGCGACGGCTGCGGGCACTGCGTCGATATATGTCCGTCCGACATCATGCACATCGACAAGACCACTCGCCGTGCCTATAACATCGAACCCAATATGTGCTGGGAGTGTTACTCCTGCGTAAAGGCCTGTCCGCAGAACGCGATCGACGCACGTGGTTATGCCGACTTTGCGCCGCTTGGCCATAGCGTACGGGTCCTGCGCGAACCCGAGAAAGGCACGATCTCCTGGAAGGTCAAATTCCGTAACGGCCATGAGAAAAATTTCGAATCCCCGATCCGCACGACGAAATGGGGCACGATTCCGTCGCCGGCGGAGCTCCCCCCGCCAAGCGAGGCCGACTTCAAGAACCAGGAGCTCGCGCACGAACCGGATGCACTGAATATTGATGGGTTGCCCGCGTTGTCTCCGGACCGACTCAAACTGGGAGTTGTCTAATGGGCTTGTTCTCGCGAAGAAAAACGGTATATGTCGATTCCGACGTTCTGGTTATTGGTGGCGGCATGGCCGGCTGCGGCGCCACCTACGAGGCCCGTTATTGGGGGCGCGACCTCAATATCGTCTGTGTAGAAAAGGCGAACATCGAGCGCAGCGGTGCCGTCGCCCAGGGCCTGTATGCGATCAACTGTTACATGGGCATGCAATGGGATGAGAACCAGCCCGAAGACCATGTCCGCTACGCCCGCAATGACCTGATGGGCCTCGTGCGCGAAGACCTCGGCTACGACATCGCGCGGCATGTGGACTCGTCCGTGCACAAGTTCGAGGAGTGGGGCCTGCCGATCATGCGAGACCCGGAAACGGGGCGTTACATGCGCGAAGGCAAATGGCAGATCATGATTCACGGCGAAAGCTACAAGCCGATCGTCGCCGAGGCCGCGCGCAAAGCCGCCAGCAAGGTATACAACCGCATCATGGTGACTCACCTGCTGATGGATAAGACGAAAGCCAACCGTGTCGCCGGCGCTGTTGGTTTCAATGTCCGTACCGGTGACTTCTACGTCTTCCGCGCGCCGGCCGTGATCGTCGCCGCCGGCGGTGCATCACATATTTACAAACCGCGTGCGGTTGGCGAGGGCATGGGGCGTACCTGGTATGCGCCATGGAGCAGCGCCAGCGCCTATGCGTTGCCGATTCTCGCTGGCGCCAAGATGACACAGATGGAGAATCGCATCGTTCTCACCCGATTCAAGGACGGTTATGGTCCGGTCGGCGCCTACTTCCTGCATCTGAAAACCTACACCGAAAATGCCTACGGCGATGAATACGAGTCCAACTGGTACGAGAACACCAAGGAGCTGGTGGGTGACTACATAGACCGGCACCCGGTGCCAACCTGCCTGCGCAATCACGCCATACTTGAAGAGGTGAAGGCCGGCAGAGGTCCGATTCGCATGGTAACGAAGGAAGCGTTTCAGGATCCGCACAAGGAAACCATCGGCTGGGAAAACTTCCTCGGCATGACTATCGGCCAGGCGGTCGTGTGGGCATCGCAGAATGTCGATCCTAAGCACACCAATCCCGAGTTAACGACGTCCGAGCCCTACGTCATGGGATCGCACGCCACGTGCTCCGGCGCCTGGGCCAGTGGTCCGGAGGATTACGCCCCGTCCGAGTACCAGTGGGGTTACAACCGAATGATGACCGTTGACGGTCTTTTCGGCGCGGGCGACACCATTGGCGGTACCGCCCACAAGTTCTCCTCAGGGTCTTTTGCCGAAGGTCGGATCGCTGCGAAGGCGGCAGTCAACTATGTGAAGGACCTGGGCAAGGAACGACCGCAGGTAAGTGAGGCGGAGTACCAGAATCTGAAGCAGGTGGTTTTCCAGCCCATGGAGAATTACGAAGTGGGCCGCAATGAAATCGTCGCGGGAACCGTTTCGCCGAGCTACCTCCTGCCGATCAGTGGCCTGCAGCGTCTCGAAAAAATCATGGATGAATACGTCGGCGGCATCAGCGCACACTACATGACCAACGAACCGTTACTGACTCGCGGACTGGAGCTGCTCGGCATGCTCAAGGAAGACCTCAATAAACTCGGGGCCGAGGACCTGCACCAGTTACAACGAGCATGGGAATTGCAGCATCGGGTCCTGGCTTCCGAGTCCGTCGCCCATCACACGATGTTCCGCAAGGAGACGCGCTGGCCGGGATATTACTATCGCGGCGATCACATGAAGCTCGACGATAAAGACTGGCATTGCTTCACTCTGTCCCAATACGACCGGGAATCCGGAGAGTGGGCAATGGAAAAAGCCCCGGTCTATCACATCGTTGATTAAAGCTATTGCTCGTTGCCCAGATCAGCGATACGCATATTTTGACGCCGGAATCGGATCAGCCCGCCGCCGAATTGCGGGCTGACTGTCTGCGGCGCTGCGTCGCGGATGTCAATCAACAGCAACCCGATGCCGTGATTTTCACGGGCGATACGGTCCAACATGGCCGTCCGGAGGAGTACGCTCGACTGCGCGAATTGCTGGCGCCGCTCGAGGCGCCGCTTTATATCGTACCCGGCAATCGCGATGACAAATACGAAATGCGTGCCGCGTTCAGCGACCATGCCTACCTGCCGAAAAGCGGCGAATTGCTGCAATACGTGATAGAGGCGCCTGCGGTACGACTCGTGGCGATTGACTCGACATCGCACGGAGAGCGCAAGGGGGTCTTTTGCCCGGCGCGACAGGCCTGGCTGGAGGAGGTGCTAAGCGATCAGCCGGAGCAGCCCACGTTGTTGTTCATCCATCATCCCCCCTTTGACGTCGGTGATCACTACGTAGGTGGTTACCGCCGGCCCGCAGAGGCCGCTGCCCTCGCTGATATCGTCAGCCGCCACGCGCAGGTCGCGGGCCTGGTCTGCGGCCACGTCCACTGGCTGATCGAAAGAGAATGGGCCGGCACGCAGGCTCGCATCATGCCGAGCGTCGCCGTCGACCTTCGCAAGGGCATCGACGAGACCGAGGCCCGGGGACGCCCCGTCTACCTGCTGCACCGCCTGTCCCGCGCGACGGGCCTCGTTAGTCAGGCTAGGCGGACTTCTTGATCAGGAAGTGATACGTGCCGCCGTCTTCCGAATGCTCCATCAGTTCGTTGCCGGTCTGTCGGCAGAACGCCTCGAAGTCGGCAACCGACCCCGGATCGGTCGCCAGTATTTCCAGCGTCCCGCCTGTCGGAACGTCTTTCAATGCTTTTTTTGCCTTCAGGATCGGCAAGGGACAGTTGAGACCTTTCGCATCGAGTGTATGGTCAGCCATTGTTTGATACTCCGTATTGCTCTGCCAACGCAGAAACTAGATGAACAGGTTGATGTCGGCTTGCGTGGCGCATTCGATGTAGGTTGCGGCGCCACCGAGTTCCGGTCCGTCGATCATATCGTCGAGCGTGTACTCAAACAGATCCATCGTCATCTGGCAGGCGATCAGGCGAACTTCGGCTTCAACGGCGAGTTCACGTAACTCTTCGATCGACGCAACGCCCTTCTTGCTCATGAGATTTTTCATCATCTTGGTGCACGCGGCGTCGACGCCCGGGATCACAGTCAAAAGGTTCGGCAGACCCATGTGTGCGCCCATCATCGGCATCTTCATCGCCGGGTTGCCGGCGGCCGTCAGCTGCAGCTTGAGATCTTTAAGCAGCAAAGGCAGGCCGTAAAACGTAAAGAACATTGTGACGGGCAAGCCCATCGCAGCGGCAGTGGTTGCAAGAATGAAGGGCGGATAAGCCCAGTCCAGTGCCCCTTTGGTCACAATGATTGACATGCTTTTTTGTTCGGCGGACATTATCAACACCTCTCGTGTGCGGGGCGTGCAAAAAAACGCATATTAGACTATCAGAATTGTCTTTATTAGTGAAATATAATATTCTCGATTTGAACTTCAGCGGGTCCGTGTCGCGTGCAGAATCCAGCGTCTGAAAGTATCAGCAGTAACGACCCCGGTTCGTACCTCGGGCGACGCTCTCCTGCGACCGCAACACCGTCACCGCTGTTTGTCGGCAGTGACATTTATCGCAACCCGGCGTTCGGTTTCAACCACCCACTCAATATTGTTCGGCATGCTGCCGTGCTGGATCTCCTTGGCATGCTGGGCTGGCTCGATAAAGCTGACTTTCGCGAGAGCAGCCCGGCAAGCGCCGAACAACTTTTCCAATTTCATGATCGCGCCTACGTACGTGCGCTTCAATACGCAAACGCCACAGGGTCGGTGGCACCCGATGTTCGTGAGCGATACCAGGTCGGCACTTTCGAGAATCCGCTTTTTCCGGGTTTCTTCGAGCGCGCGTCAATGACCGTCGGCGGTTCGATCCTTGCCGCTGAGCTGGCGGCGGCGGGGCACGTCGTGTTTCATCCTACCGGGGGCACGCATCACGGCCGACCCGATCGTGCCGCAGGGTTTTGTTACCTCAACGATCCCGTGTTCGCCATCATGACGATGCTGCGGCAAGGCAGCGAGCGCGTCATGTACCTCGACCTCGATGCACATCACGGTGACGGCGTCGAGGACGCATTTTACGAGGAGCCGCGGGTAACGACGGTTTCCATCCATGAGCAGCATCGCTGGCCGTTCAGCGGCACGCATTCGCATGTGCACGCTGGCGCGTTCAATTTCAGCGTGCCGCCGGAATTCAATGACAGTGAATTCGACTACCTGGTGCAAAACGCTGTATTACCGCTTTTCGACGCCAGGGATAGCGAC
Organism: Woeseiaceae bacterium; assembly: GCA_013043165.1. Taxonomy (GTDB): domain Bacteria; phylum Pseudomonadota; class Gammaproteobacteria; order Steroidobacterales; family Woeseiaceae; genus UBA1847. The sequence goes on from JABDOQ010000020.1 coordinate 10,209, forward strand.
GCGCTGGTTATTTGTTGCGGTGCCGACTGCCTGGCGGGTGACCCGCTATCGCAGATGAAACTCACGAACGTCGCGCTTTGGGATGCCATTGACGAGCTCATAGCGCTGCATGTGCCGACCGTCGTGCTGGGCGGTGGTGGCTATAATCCGTGGACCGTGACACGCTACTGGGCCGGAATGTGGGGACGTATTTCGGGTCAGGAGATACCGCAAAGCCTGCCTTTGGAAGCATGCGAATTCATGCGGCGAATGGAATGCGACCTGATTGACGAAGAAGACATTAAACAGGAATGGCTCACGACCATGGCGGATTGTCCGTATCCCGGCCCGATTCGCGACGAGATAAAAGTAATGGTCGATATTACTCATTCACAGCTTTAGAGCGCCAGCTTCGGGTTGGCGCAATAATCGAGGAATACTGAATGGCATGGCTCGAAGCACTGTCGGGAATCGAAGATCTCGAAGACGCCGAATTCGATGCAACGCTGGTCGAACAGTTCGAGCGCCGGGCCAATGGGCATGAACGACGACCGATCCGGTTTTCAACGCCGACGTTCAAGGAATACTCGAGCACCGAACTGAGCGGCTGCAACAAGAACAGTTTTCCGGCGTTTTCGATTACGGCGGGGGCTTGCGGACTGAACTGTGATCATTGTCAGAAAAAGATCCTCGAGCCGATGATCCCGGCGACCAACCCGGCCATGCTGGACGAGAAAGCGAGGCACCTGATCGAGACGCAGGGCCTCAATGGCTTCCTGCTGTCGGGCGGCTCGAACAAAAACAACGAAATTTCCTACGGCCGATACCTGCCCGTCGTTGAAAAGCTGAAGCGCGACTACCCGGAACTCAAGATCGCGATACACAGCGCGTTACTGGATGAGCGTCGCGCGAAAGAGATGGAGTCGGCAGGTGTCGATACCGTGATGATGGATGTGATCGGCGCACAGGAAACCATCAATCAGGTGTACATGCTGGATCGCCCGGTCGAAGATTTCGAAGCAACTTTGGCCGCACTGTGCAGCACGTCAATGGAAGTGACGCCACATATCGTCATCGGTCTGCACTATGGCCAGATCCTCGGCGAGGCGAATGCGCTCGATATCGTAGGTCGATACGATGTCACGGCGCTGGTGCTGGTCGTGATCATGCCGTTTTACGCAAAGCCCGGCACGTTCGTGACGCCCGAGACTACTGATGTCGGACGTATTTTTCTTGAGGCCCGTGAGCGACTTCACGATAAGCAGGTCTTGCTCGGCTGTGCGCGGCCGCCCGGCATGCACAAACGTGTCACCGATGCTTACGCGATCATGGCGGGACTGGACGGCATCGCGTTCCCTGCCGACGGTGCAGTGTCGGTCGCATACACGATCGGTCGTCCTTTCGAGCAGGCGCATTCCTGCTGCTCCATAAAACTGGGCAGCCATTTGAAAACGACAATACAGTCGTCGTTCGCGGCGTGATGACGCCCCACCAGGAACAGGTACTATGAGTTGTATCGAACACAAGACCACACCGTCACCGACCAACGGCGAACCAGGCAGGGATCACAATCCGTTTGACGTCATGGAACCACGGGCGCCGCAGAAGACGCCGGTTGATCGCAAGAACGGCAAACACGTCAAAGCAAATGACATTCCGCCACGAGGCGTTTACCTGCCGAACAATAATATCCTCGCGCCGCACATGAAGTCGCCGGAGTACGTGCAGCTGTCGACGGCGGCGGCGATCACGCTTGGCATCATGGGCGGCCGCATGTATGGCTGTGAATGCACGCGCTGCCTGAATTTATTGCTGACGTATCCCGAAGGATGTCGTGCAAACTGCGCCTACTGCGGTCTCGCGCGACACCGCGAAGCCGATCGTGATTACGCGGATCGAAATTTTATTCGCGTCGACTGGCCGGCTGTGCCGATGACGGACATCGTGGACATCGTTGCCAAAGACCCTGGTTCGAGCCCGTTTCATCGCATGTGCATCTCTATGATCACGCATCCGCGCTCGGAAGACGATACGTTTACGGTACTCGAGCAATGGACGGATCGTATCGATCCCGATGCGATTCCTGTTTCCATTTTGTCGAATCCGACGACGATGACGCGCGACGACGTACAGCGCACGAAGGATCTCGGCGCGGATATTTTCACGGTTGCGCTCGACGCCGCAACGCCCGAGCTGTTCGATCGCACGCGAGGTAAAGGCGTGCAGTCACCGCACAAGTGGTCGAAGTACTGGGACATCATGCTCGAGGCACGCGACATCTTCGGGCCGCAGAAGTTTGGCGCTCATATCATCGTCGGTATGGGTGAAACCGAGTACGAGGTTCTCAACCTGGTCCAGGAACTCGTCGATCTGGGTGGCCACAGTCACATGTTCTGTTTCTTCCCCGAGCAGGGTTCGCTAATGGATCATTTGCCGGCGACGCCGCGCGACCAGTGGCGCCGCGTGCAGCTTGCGCGCTACCTGATTGATTACCGGGGCGTTAGCGTTGGGCAGATGCGTTTCGACGATCAGGGCCGCGTGCGCAATTACGGCATTTCTGATGCCGAGCTTTCAGACATCATCGACGAAGGCATTGCGTTCAGGACCTCGGGCTGTCCCGGTAAGTTCCAGGACGACATTTCGGCCTGTGATCGACCCTACGGTGACTCGCCGCCGAGCGATATTGCGAGCTATCCGTTCCAGCCGAAAAGGAAAGACCTGAAGCGCATACGCAAGCAGCTCGATATTCCTGTGACGCTCGAATAGCGGTTCGGCGATTACTCCCCTCGTGTCTCAGGCATTCAGAATTATCGATACCGGTGTTCGCGAAGGACGCTCCAATATCGCATTTGACCCGGCGCTGATCGAACTGCGTCAACAGGACGAGGTACCCGACACGATTCGCTTCATGCGATTTCCACCCACGGCACTTATCGGCCGGCACCAGGACCTGAGCCGCGAAATTGATCTCGATTATTGCGCCGCGAATGGCGTCGGGACGGTGCGACGCATCACCGGGGGCGGCGCCATTTATCTTGATGAGGGACAACTTGGCTGGGAGCTTGTTTTTCACCGCTCGTCATTGGGATTTGCGGCGTTGCCCGATATTGCTCGCGAGATCTGCAATGCCGCGGCGGCGGGGCTGTCTTCGCTCGGCGTCAACGCGAAATTCCGACTGCGCAATGATATCGAGGTCGATGGCCGCAAGATCAGTGGCACCGGTGGATTTTTCGATGGCGACATCCTGATCTACCAGGGAACCGTGCTCGTCGACATGAATGCCCAACAAATGGTCAAAGCGCTCAATGTGCCGCAGAGCAAGCTTGCCAAACACAAGCTCGACTCGGCCGAGCAGCGGGTCGTAACGCTGAAGGAACTGCTTGGTGACGATCTTCCGGAGTTGGACACGATCAAAGCGGCGTTAATAACGGGCTTCAAGGAACACCTGGGTATCAGTGCCGAGCCTGGTGAAATTACCTCCGCAGAAGAACAATTGGCTAAACAATTTTTCGACGCTGAGATCGGCACGGATGAGTTTGTCGCTGAAATCGACAATCCGGCGGGAGCCGGTGATGTGTTTGCGGGCACTCACACCGGAGCCGGCGGCACAATTACGACTTACGTCAAACTCGAAGGGCCGACCCGCCGCATACTGCAGCGGGTACTGATCAGCGGGGACTTCTTCGTCACGCCGCCGCGCGTCATTTTTGATCTTGAGGCGCACTTACAGGGCTCGCGACTGTCAGATATTGAGTCTCGTATCAAGCAGTTTTTTGAAGACACGGACATCGGCATGCTGAGTGTGACGGCCGATGACTTTTACCAATCGATCGCCAATGCGCTCGAATCCGAAAAGGCTGCCTGACAATGGCCGATTGCAAAGACTGCGGTGACGCGTTTGCGCTGGCGACACGCACCGAAACGCCGATGAACGTTGTTGCTGTTGTACAGCACACCTCAGGTGAGTACCTCGGCTTGATGGAAGATCACCTCGAAGGGCGCCGCATCCGCTTTCAGTACTTCCGGCCGTTCGCCGGCGGGCGCAAGCTGCCGGCCCACGATGTTGCAGCGGACGCGCTGCTGCTCCTCGGCGGCGGTCCCTGGGGTTCGGCTGGCGGACGCGACCTGCCGACGCTGGCCGAGGAAATCGCGCTGACCCGTACCAAGCTCGCGGAGGGCACGCCAGTGATCGGCATTGGTCTCGGCGCCCAGATACTGGCCATCGCCGCCGGTGGTGGCTCGGAGAGTCGTGACCTTAGGTTCGAAATGCTGAACGCAACCCGCACGGCGGACGATGCGCTGAACGGATTTCTGCCTGCGGAGTTTCACCAGGTCGTCTACATGCGCGACTGGCCCGTGCCGCCAGCCGCCGCCATGGTACTCGCAGAGGACGATGCGGGTCGGCCGCTGGTATGGCGGGTCGGTGAGAATGCTTATGGTTTTTCGGGTAATCCCGGGATTAAGCTTGGCATGGTCGAAGACCTGATAATGGAATTCGACGAGGTCGCGGAAGGCGCGGCCGCGAAACTCGAGCAGTTGCGCGAGCTGCAGCCTGTCCTCGAAGACGAGCTCGTACCGATAATGACCGGCCTGGTGCAGTGCACGTCCCTGATGTCCTCGCCGAAAGCGGCCGATCGGGCCGATCCGGAGCTGAACACACAGGTAATTTAGTATATGCTAATTCGCTGTTGGACAGCGATCTGACAGTAGGGAACTGAAGAAAATGGCTGAAAAACTCATCATCGTCATGGCAAATACCGACCCTCGAAATGGCGAGGAACTCGGCGCGCCCATTTTCCAGGCGACCGTCGCGGCGGCAATGGACTACGACGTCGACGTCATTTGCACGGCCACCTCGGGCCGACTTATGAAAAAAGGCGTTGCCGAGAATCTGTTCGTCAAGGAAGGCTCACCGAAATCTGTGCTCAGCTTCATCCAGGACGCCCACGAAGCCGGCGTGAAGTTCTTTTGCTGCTCGCCTAATCTCGACCTGTTTGACATGACCAAGGAAGACCTGATTCCCGAATGCGAGGGCATCGTCGGCGGTGCTCACCTCATCGAAGAAGTCATGGAAAGCGACTGCAAGGTTCTGTCTTACTAGACTACACAGGTTACATACATGTCCCATTCAGCGACGTCTCGAATTCAGGAACACATTGGCGATCCGGTATCGGATGCGCCGCCGGTCGGACGGGAAAAGCTGGAGGAGATCTTTCAGGATATCCAGGCGGACATGCGTTACGACCACGAGCTCAATGGTTGCCTGAACTGCGGTATCTGCACGGCGACCTGTCCGGCCGCTCATTATTACGACTTCAGTCCGCGTGAGATCGTGCAGCTGCTCTGGACCGAGAACCTCGAAGGCATCTACGATGCCATGCAGGAGAAAATCTGGTCCTGTGCGCAGTGTTACACCTGTGCCGCGCGCTGCCCGTTTGGCAATTCGCCGGGCGGCCTCGTCATGCTCATGCGCGAGACGGCCATCAAGCACGGCATGGAATCCGCCAAGAACGTGCTGCGCCCGTTTAGCCGGGTGATGCTCAAGCTCATTTCAACGGGCAACCAGCTATCCCCCGATATGATTACCCCGGACGGCTTCGCCGACTGGGGCCCCAATGTCGCCAAGGTCGATGCTCCGCTGGAGCTGCTTCGCAAGGCGATCCCGATGCCCACGCTGCACACGACGAAAACCGCGTGGGAGGTCAATCTCAAGACTTCCGTCGAGCTTTACACGATCTGGGAAGAAACCGGCGTGCTCGACAGTCTCGAGACCATAGACGAGAACCTGTTCGATGTAATCCTCGACATCATGGATGAAAAGCGTGATGACTATGAGGATTGGCTCGACGATCAGGATGATGACTAGCTGATTGAGTTCAGGAGACAACGATGACTACAGGTAGCGGAAACGGCAACGGCAAGCCGAGCTGCGGCGAGCGCTTTACCGGCCACGGCGAGGAATGGAAGGACGCGAACCTTTCGAAAGAAGATGCGCAGGTAGCGACCGTATGGGTCGAGCAGATCATCAACAAACGCTCGATGCTGACCAACAAGGACCGCGTCGAAGACGTGCGCGACATCATGTGGCAGCTCGAAAAAGAGGGCGAGATCGTCGTGCATCGCGTCGCAGACGATCAAAAGCCTGTGACTGTGAAGACGCTCTATGGTTGGGACAAAAAGATTCCGACTACGCGTCTCTGGCACCACAAGTCCTGCGGCCAGTGCGGCAATATTCCGGGTTACCCTGCGTCGCTACTGTGGCTCATGAACGAGATGGACATCGAGTATCTCGATGAGACCGACCAGACCTCGTGCACGGCCTGGAATTACCACGGTTCGGGCATTGGCAATCTCGAGAGCCTGGCGGCCGTGTTCCTGAGAAATTTCCACCAGGCCTATGTTGCGGCGAAAGCGCAGGGCCTGCCCGAGGGCTATTACTATCCGCTGGTTCACTGCGGCACGTCCTTCGGCAACTACAAGGAAGTGCGCGGCTACCTGCTGCAGTCCGCCAAGTTGCGCGAACGCGTAAAAACAATTCTCGGCAAACTCGGGCGACTCGTTGATGGCAAGTTGTTGATCCCCGAAGAAGTTGTGCATTACTCCGAGTGGGTTCACGTCATGCGCGATGAAATCAAGAAGCACCAGGTCATCGATTGCAGTCACATCCGCGCGACCGTGCACCCGGCGTGCCACGTTTACAAGATGGTTCCCGAGGACGCGATTTATGACGACGATGTTCTCGAAGGCAATCGTGTGGCCGTTACGACCGGCGTACTCGAGACGCTGGGCACACAGGTTATCGACTACTCGACCTGGTATGACTGCTGCGGTTTCGGTTTCCGGCACATTATTTCGGAGCGCGAGTTCACGCGCTCGTTCGCGATCGATCGCAAGATCCGGGTCGCGGTGGAAGAAGCGCAGGCCGACATGATGATCGGTCACGACACCGGTTGTATCACGACGCTCGACAAGAACCAGTGGATTGGCGCGGCCGCCGGCAAGCCTGTTGATCTGCCAATTCTCGCGGACTGCCAGTTCGCCGCGCTGGTCTGCGGCGCGCACCCCTACAAGATCGTGCAGTCACACTGGCACGCTTCGTCAACCGAGACGTTGATGGAGAAGCTCGGCATCGATTGGGAGAAGAAGAAAGCCGAGTTTGAGGCCTATTTGAAAGACGTGGAGGCCGGCCGGGGCGAGACGCTTTACGATCCGCGCCTGATGATCACATCCGGCCCGGGCTTCAAGCCCTTGATCCGCAAACAACCAAAAGACGCACAATTGAGCAAGGACAATGACTAAACCAATCCTGATATTGGGAGGCGGACCTGCGGGTCTGGCCGCGGCTCACAGCCTTGCCACGGTGGGCAAGAAATGCGTCATTGTTGAAAAGGAAGACAAACTCGGCGGTGCGCCGATTCTCTCGGGTTACGCCAAGCTTGTGCCGACCGGTGAGTGGGCGAAAGACGCGATTGGCGGCATGGTCGCGCGGGTCACGGACAACGCGCATGTGGGGATTGAAACCGGCGCCACAGTCACGTCGTTTGACGGCAATCCCGGCGACTTCACCGCCGAACTGTCGAATGGCAGCAAAATCGAAGCCGAAGCCGCCATCCTCTGCAGCGGATTTACGCACTTCGACTCCGTTAACAAGCCCGAGTGGGGATTCGGCACGTACGAGGACGTCGTAACCACAACGCAGGTCGAACAAATGATTTCGTCCGGCAACGGCGTGCGCTGCCCATCCGACGGCCGCAAGCCGGAACGCGTTGCTATCCTGCTGTGCGTCGGTTCACGTGATCGCCAGATCGGCCGCGAATGGTGTTCGAAAATCTGCTGTACCGTCTCGTCAAACCTGGCAATGGAGATTCGCGAGGAATTGCCGGACTGCCACGTCTACATTTATTACATGGACATCCGTACGTTCGGCCTTTACGAGACCAAGTACTACTGGCGCAGCCAGGAGGAATTCAAGGTCAAGTACATCAAGGCGCGCATCGCCGAAGTGACGTCCGACGGCGACAAGCTGATCGTCAAAGGTGAAGATACGCTCGTCAAGCGCCCGATCACTATTCCATTCGACATGGTCGTGCATGCGATCGGCATGGATCCCAACGTAGATAATCCAACGCTGGCGCAGACCTTCGGAATCGACCTGGAAGAAAATGGTTTCGTCGATGTGGCTAACCGCTACGGTGCCATGGGGGAGACCTCTCGGCCCGGCGTATTCGTGGCCGGTGCGGCAACCGGACCTGAGACTATCGATGATTCGATCGCACAGGGTCACGGCACCGCGATGGCGGTTCTCTCCAGTCTCAAAGACTTCAGCAAGTCGGCCTGAGGCTGATCGACTATGGCATCGAAGTCGGCACTGCTACCCCATGAGTTCGAGCGTCCGGTGCTGGATCTTTCAGGCGATGCGCTGCGCGCCGGATTGCAGATTATGATCCGCGGCAGTGAAGAGCATGGTGGAATCGAGCGTTATATCGACGCCGTCAAACTCAAGAGTAAAATGTTCAAGCAGGCGTTGGTGGAGAACGATATCGCCGAGCTCGACCTCGAGACATTCAAAGGGCTGTGCACGTTCATGGCCACCGTGCGGCGCAGAATCGGTGCATGGTTGAACGAGGAACAGTTCGCCGAAATGCGGGCGGGTATCGTTGAGCTTTTCGCGGATGACGAGCACATTGACGTGCGCATTGCGCGGTTTTGCGAGCGTTTTCCGAATGACAAAAAGCATCGTTGGGTAAGAGACCTGGCGGTCGAGTTGCTGCACAACGCCGATCCGGAACGTGTGCCGATGATGAATCGCTGGATCTGGGACGTCAAAGCCAACACCGGAGTGATTCGCGAGATCTGGCACGGTGACGATGTCGATCACATGACGCTCAAGGTCCCCGACAACTACGGGACCTACGTGATGCTGCGCGAAGAGCTGAGCCAGTTTCTGAGTGATAACGGTTTCTTTCGCGATGTGCTCTTTTATGTCGATGTCCTGTGCGCGCAGATTTACGCGCAGTACATCTGCGAACAGGGTGGCAGCTACCTGCGCGTCGACTTCTCGGCGCCTGAAGATCCGATGCAGCATACGCGTCGCCTGCTGGGTCTCGACGGCGTGCAGCCGGGCAGCGGCAGAACGCGCCTGAAATCCATTGATGGTGTCGCGTTCGTCGTCGATGACAACCCGACGCTGAACTAGACGGAATAGCCAATGCCAATTCATGAAAAATCGCTGATCCGCCCTGAGAATCTCGAGACTCACGACAATCTGGTCATCGACGGCGTTGACGTCTCCGGTCACTGGAGCACGTTCATCAAGACGCGCGTCGTCAGCGACTACAACGAGACGCTGCAGGAGGAAATCTCGGCGCTGCCGGGTGGCGAAGAGATTCACCGTTGCTGGCAATGCGGCTCTTGCACGAATGCCTGCACGGTCAACGAGGTCAATCCTGATTTCAACCCGCGCTACTGGATCTACCTGATTCGCATGGGCATGGAGTCGGAGCTGCTGCGCGACAAGGACATCATCTGGCAGTGCGTGTCCTGCAACAAATGCACCTATGCGTGTCCGCGCGACGTGTTTCCTGAAGGCGTCATGAAAGCAACGGCGCACTGGCTGGAGAGAAAAGGCCATACGCCGAAATCGCCGTCGACACACTTCGACGAAGTGTTTACGGAACAGGTCCTCAAGACCGGCAAAATCGAGGAAAGCCGCACAATGCGCCGATTCTTCGCACGTACGAAGCAGAAATTGCTACAGCCCTGGATGATCGAGATGGTCAAGCAAATGATCAACGGCTTGCCCGTTGGCATGCTGACCCGCATGGGACTTGCGACCCTGATTGCCCCGCGCACCAGCGACTGGTCGAAAGCGTCGGCCGCGATGCAGGAATACATTGACGAACAGCATGAAAAACAGGAGCAGGCGCTGAGCCTTGCCGAGCTGGTCGAAACCGCGAAGAACGATGTCGCCGCCTGACAAGGACTCCTGATTTATGACGACGAAAGACAAATACAAGAAAGTCGCTTACTACCCGGGCTGTGCGCTCGAAGGCAGCGGACATTCCTATAATCGTTCGACCAAGGCCGTCGGCAAGGCGCTCGGGCTCGACCTGGTCGAGGTCAAGAACTGGAACTGCTGCGGTGCAATGGAAGTCAAGAACGTCGACCCGAAGCTGCAGACCTATTTGTCGTCGCGCGTGATGTCGGTCGCGGCAAACGAGATGGACATGGACGTTGTCATGGCACCCTGCAACGGCTGCTACCACAACCTCAAGAAAGCAGAGTACGACCTCAAGAATGACAGCGAGTCGGTGGCCGTGGTCGACCGCCTGTCGAAGAAAGCGGGACACAAGACCTACGAATCCGGCCAGGTGGAGACCATTCACGCACTCGACTGGATCAAGGACACGATTGGTGAAGAGGGACTGGCGGCGCGCGTCAAGAATTCGCTGAGTGGATTGAAGATCGCCAACTACTACGGCTGCATGTACACGCGGCCACGGCACATCTTCCCGGAAAAGGACAAGGGTCCCGGCAGTGAGTCGACCTCCAAACCGCATTTCATGGACGACCTGCTTGCGGCAGCGGGCGCCGAGAACGTGGACTTTCCGCTAAAAACGGCCTGCTGCGGTGGTGCTCACACGCTGTCCGACAGCGATATTTCGACCAAGCTGGTTCTGAATATCCTGAAGACGGCCAAGCTCGCGGGTGCAGACGTTATTGCGACCGAATGCCCCACCTGTCATTCGGGTCTCGAGATGCACCAGATCCGTGCCGAGAAGACGCTTGGCGAAAAAGTCGATATCAAGATCCTGTATTTCACGCAGCTGCTCGGCATGGCGCTCGGGCTCAAAGCGAAGAAAGTCGGCGTGCACGAGAATATTTCCGACTCGATTAAGTTCCTCAAGGCAAAGGGCCTGGGATGAGGTCGCTTACCGAGCTCGAGACCGTGTTCGAATCCCCGCCGGCGGCAGGCGACCCCGAAGCGGCAGCGGCCGAATTACTGCAGGCGAGCGAGGAGATTCTCGAGCACTGGATAACGGCTCGCGGCGACGTTCCAGGCAGCGACAAGCGGGAGGGCTTTCGACTGCTCGCGCTGCACCGGCAGGGTGCGAAAGGCGACCCCAGCTTCAACGCCTGCCGCGAGACCTGCCGGGAAATCGCCTACCACTACAATCTCGTGACAATGCGAGACGAATATTCGGATATTACGGATCGCTTGAGCATGATGGCAATGATATCCAGACACTTGTTTTTATTCATCAGCGGCAAGATGCAGGTCGCCGAACTTGGCGAATTCTGCTGTTCGGCCAAGCCGATCCGCGCCGCTGACGGCGCTACAACTACGTAAAAAGGAAGACTGAAATGCCAACGGTACGCGGATGCAATCTGCCCGATGACCTTCTCTACGATGTCGACAACCACATCTGGTTTACCGAAATGGGAGACGGTAACGTCAAGATCGGCATGACGGCCGTCGCTACCGCAATGGCCGGCAAACTCGTCGCCTTTACGCCGAAGCGCGTGGGTCGAGCCGTCAGAGCGGGAAAATCCTGCGGCACGCTGGAGTCCGGCAAATGGGTCGGTCCCGCGAAATCTCTGGCTGGCGGCGAGGTTGTTGCGGTAAACGACGACATGGTCAACGAGCCGAGCACTGCCAACGACGATCCGTATGAAAAGGGCTGGCTGCTGATATTGAAGCCGGATGACTGGGATTCGGTGAAGGTGTCGCTGGTTGTCGGCAGCGACGTAACAGCGGCCTACGAAGCCAAGATGGACTCCGAGGGCTTTGGTGGCTGCGAATGATGATGAATGCTGCAAAGACCGACGTTGCCAACAACGTTGCGGAACTGGCCGAGCTGCACGATATGGCGGCACACGCCGTCGAGCTGCTCAAGGCGATGGCGAACGAATGGCGGCTCATGATCCTGTGTCAGCTGTCCGAAGGCGAAAAAACAGTTAGCGAATTACAGGACATTCTGGGCCTGAGCCAGTCGGCGCTGTCTCAGCATCTTGCCGTGCTGCGGCGCGAGAGAATTGTACGGTCGAGAAAAGAGGCACAGTCGGTAAGCTATTCGCTGTCCGGCGACGACGCGACCAAGGTCATGCGAACCCTACACGAAGTATTCTGCACAACGCAGGGAGAAAAACGATGAGATTGACAACAAGACAACCCGCAGCTTGGCTACTGGCTGTGGGCATGTTTGTGTTCAGTGGCGCAGCCATGGCGACAAACGGTTATTTCACGCACGGCGTTGGCGCGCAATCGAAAGGCATGGCCGGCACGGGCGTTGGCTCCAACGCGGACATGGGCATCATTATGGGTGCTTCGAACCCGGCGCTGACGGTTTTTGCGGGCGAGGATTGGGAGGCGGGTATTTCCATTTTCAGTCCGCGACGAAGCTACACGGCGTCGGCGAGTACTAACAACGGATTTGGAGGGACCTTTTCACTCGGCGGCGGGGCATTCGACAGCAGCAGCGAATATTTCCCGATCCCTTACGTTGCCAAGAGCTGGAAAATGGCGAACGACAACGTGCTCTCTTTACTGTTCTACGGCCGTGGCGGTATGAACACGGACTGGGATGATCTGACTACATCAGCCACATCTCAACTGTGCGACTTTGCCGGCGGCGGCGCCAGCGTCGTCACTGACTCGGGGCCGTATTGCAGCGGCAAAGCCGGTGTCGACCTCTCGCAGGCATTCTTGACCATCAACTATGCCGGCAAAACGTCGGACAAGTTTGCGTGGGGCATCGGTCCGATCTTCGCCTTCCAGTCATTCGAAGCCAATGGCGTCATTTCTTACACGCCGTTCACGCAGACCTTCGCCGACGCATTCCTGGTCAACGGCATGGGCGCCCCCGCGTCAAACCTGAGCAACAATGGCCACGATACGTCGGTAGGCTGGGGCATTGCGGGTGGGATCTGGGCCGGGCTGTCAGACACCTTCAGCGTAGGTCTTGCTTATCAATCGAAGATCTCGATGGGTGAGTTTGACGACTATGCGGACCTGTTCGCAGAGAGAGGCGATTTCGATATCCCGTCAAGCATCAAGGCGGGCGCGTCGTTCCTGGTTAACGACATGTTGCGAGTCAATTTCGATATCGAACACATCGCTTACACGGACGTCAAATCGGTCAGTAACCCGCTCGCCAATTTCTTCACGGGCTGCATCACGGCTAATCCCGGACTCGCGCCGGCTACACCGACGGGCAACTGCCTGGGTGGCCCGAATGGTGCGGGGTTCGGTTGGGAAGACATGACCGCGTACAAGCTCGGTTTCGAGTGGCAGAGGGATGAGAGCAACACCTGGCGTTTCGGCTACAGCTATGGAGAACAGCCGATCCCGGCTGCCGACGTAGTTTTCAATATTCTTGCACCGGGCGTTATGGAGCAGCACATCACGGTTGGCTGGACCCATCAGAGGTCCAACGGCCACGCGTTGACGCTGTCGTTTATGTACGCGCCGCAGGTGAAAGTCACAGGGCCCAACGTGTTCGATCAGACTCCCGCTGCTCCGACAACGCCTCCGCAGACGATCATTCTGAAAATGCAGCAGTTTGAGTTTGAGGTTGGGTATAGCTTCTAGGAGTCGAACATGAAGGCAAATTCGATCGAGGACGCGATTGAAAACCAGGACTAGCTGCTTGGGCTAGTTTAGAAGATCGTGATCCGGCGGCAGCTTGTGAGTCACCCACATTGCCAGCCTGTGTCGCATTTTGGGCAAGTTGAGCTGGTCCGGGGGCAGGGCCGCGATCTCCTTGTCGTGCACCAGCAGCCGGTACGCATACTCGACCTTGAGGTCCTGTGAGTCGGTCGGTTCGATCTCGACGATGCCGCGCTTGACGGCGTCATCGATAACAATGCGCAGTGCTTCTGCCAGCAGTGCTTTCTCGTTTTTCAGCTTTTTGGCCATTCAAAACACCGTTTGCGTTACTGCAATTCAGGCATAATTAGTCGATGAGCAAAACTGTACTCGATCCGGCCTTTCTGCGACAGCAAATTGTCGGCGTGGACTCCACGTTCGAAACGCCGTTCGGCGAGCGGCTGATGGTGTACTGCGACTACACGGCCTCGGGCCGCTGCCTGCGTTTCGTTGAATCTTACCTGCAAAGCCTGCAGCGTATTTATGCCAATACCCACACGGAGGATGACATCACGGGTCGCAGCATGAGCCAGCTATTGCACGAGGCTGAAGACGCGATCAAGCAGTCCGTCAACGCGGGACCGCAGGGACGAATTATTGCATGCGGTACGGGGGCGACCGGCGCAATCGACAAGCTGCAGCAGATAATCGGCGTCGCGCTTGCACCGGCTACTCGGAAGAACATCGATGAAGCCCTGGACCGGCTGCATGTCGATGCCGACAGCGAATCGATCTGTGAACTGTTTCGGGACATTCAGCCGGTCGTGTTTATCGGCCCGTACGAGCATCATTCCAACGAAATTTCCTGGCGGCAGTCGCTTGCGACGACGATAGAAGTGAAGCTGGACGCAACCGGCAACATCGACCTGTCGCACCTCGAGGAACTGCTCAATGATCCGCGCTACAAGAACCGCAAGCGCATCGGCTCATTCTCGGCGGCCTCCAACGTCACAGGAATGCGCTCGGATGTCCGGAGGATTGCAAGCCTGCTGCACAAATACGGCGCGATGGCGTGTTTCGATTTTGCGGCCTGTGCGCCATACGTCGATATCGATATGAACCCGAAGCCCCGGGGCGAGGGCGATGATCCGAGTATCGATGCAGTGTTCATTTCGCCACACAAATTTCTCGGTGGCCCGGGCTCCAGCGGTGTTCTGGTATTCAACGAACGCATTTACGACCGTGAGCTGCCGCCCAGCGTAAGCGCGGGGGGCACGGTTGACTACGTCGGCATGACCGGCCAGGACTTCATCAGCGATGTCGAGGAACGTGAAAAAGCCGGAACGCCGGGGGTGCTGCAGACGCTCAAAGCCGGGCTGGTTTTCCAGATTAAGGACAGCGTAGGCGTTGATGTCATCAACGCGCGGGAACATGAGCTGACGGATCGCGCGATGAAGAGCTGGGCTGCGAACGAGAATATCGAGGTGCTGGGCAATCCGGATCCGAGCAGCCGTGTTGGCATTATCTCGTTCAATATCAAAGACAGGAACGGCAAATACCTGCACCACAAGTTCATCACCGCACTGCTTAATGATCTTTTCGGCATTCAGTCACGCGCCGGCTGTTCCTGCGCCGGGCCATACGGCCATCGCCTGCTCGACATCGACGAGGACCTGTCGGAACGCTATCGCTTTGCCGTGCAGCAGGGTCACTGCGGGCTCAAACCGGGCTGGTGCCGGGTCGGCTTGCACTGGGTCATGGACGATGCCGAGGCCAACTACATAATCGACGCGGTGCACTTTCTTGCGCACCAGGGGAGCCTGTTTCTCAACCTTTACGATTTCGAGCTGGGGACCGGCACCTGGAAGCACAGGTACTCGACGTCGGAATTGCCCAGGTTTTCGCTCGACGAAGCGCTGAGTGCCGACGAGGGCGAGCCGGCGATACTCTCGCTGGCATTGCGTCGGCAACTGTACAACCACTACCTGACCGAAGCGAAGCGTATTGCCGATCGGCTCAAAGAAGAACCGGCGACCGAGTACGCATCACTGGAAGGCGAGTTCGGTGATTTGCAGTTCTTTGCGCTGCGGGATGACGATCAGCAGCAGCACTAGGCCGCTGTTTTTTGTCGCGCAGGCAGCAGCCCGCTGATGCCCGCACCGAGCACGACCAGCACGAACGACGCGATGTCGAGAAACGGCAGCGGCGAACTGCCGAAACCGAACAGGGCCAGCAGAGCAACCCCCAGGCAGATGAGCAGCGCGCCAGCGACGAGTCTTGCTGCGGACGGCACCACGGCGTCGGCAGGGCGTGTGCGTCGTTCCAGCGGTCCCAATGCCAAAGCGACGGGTATCAGGCAGGCGTAAAGGACACCGATCCAGACCGGACGCGTCAACCACCACTCAAGGGTCGCGGGCTCGATTCCGAGGCCGAAGCCGCCGGCCAGGTACAGGATTGAAATCAGGATGACCATCACGGTCAGATGCCAGAGATAGAGCGTCATGATCATGCTGTTGATCAGGACGGTCGCAGCCCAGAGGCGCAGGCCGGACAGCAGGCGTCGCATCGGCGCCTCGATGGCAAGCAGCAATCCGAACTGAGCGATGCCGAGTACGAGCAGCGTAATTTTTGGCGGCAGCGTGTTACTCAAAGCTTCATCGGGCGAGCCAACCATGGCAAACGGGTAGGGGCCCATGAATATGAGAACAGCCAGGAGCAGCAGGCCGAGCGCCGAGTACGTCAGCCGTCGCGCCGGGCTGCCCATACGGCCATCGCGCCAGGCATACCCGAGGTGGTGCACCGCGAGCCAGACCCAGAGATAATTGCTCCAGCCCAGCCACCGCTGGTCGGCGGCAAAGAACGCGATGTCGACCAGCGCGCCAACGACAGCCAAGGCCCAGAACGAAGCGAAGCCCCAGCGTCGCCACGCGATGTAGGTTGCCGGGGCCAGAACGACAACCACGGTGTAGATAGCGAGAAACCAGATCGGAATCAGCGAAGCTCGCGATGCCAGCCGCAGAACATCGCCCGTGACGCCGGAGAAATGCAATATGGCGGCCAACAGCGCCCACGCGAACAGCAGGACGAGCAATGGTGAGACGAGGCGATTGAGACGCGTGACGAGCCAGCCCGCGTAGTCTGTGCCGCGGCGGCGGGCACTCTCGAGCGACACCGCGTTGGCATAGCCGCCGACGATGAAGAAAATCGGCATCACCTGGAATATCCAGGTCAACCACTGGGTATTGGGCCGCATTTCCAGCAGGTCGCCGGGTACGAATGTGCCGTCCTTGTAATACAAAGCGACAATGAGCCAGTGGCCCGTGACGACCATGAGTATCGAAACAGCCCGCAGGAAATCGACGTAGCGGTTGCGCTCATCGGGCGTTTTCGCGGCCATGTCGAGGGCCTGAGACCAGATGCTCATCGGGTGAGTCTACAGCAGTATTGCTAGCGGCATTCGTCCTGGCGGGAGCAACCGCCGCACTTCAGCGACCTGGCCTTTGCATCCGGGTCGTGCCTCGCCAGCCACAGCTGGAATATCGCCCAGAGTCCACAGAGCAGGACCAACGCGAGCAGGGCAAGAAAATAGGTCATCATCGTCCAGGCACGCTCCACTCAGGCCGAACTGAAAAGTCCGGCGAAACCCATAAACGCCATCGATAGTACACCCGCAATGATCAGGTTCATCGCCGTGCCTTTCATCAGTCGCGGGATATTGGACAGCTCTGATTCTTCGCGCAGTCCCGCCAGCAGCACAAGCGCAAGGGTGAAGCCGATGCCGGCGCCGAGCGCGTAGACGATACCTTCCATGAATCCGTAGCCGCGGTTGGTGGCGAAAATCGCGAGACCCAGAATCGCGCAGTTCGTCGTGATCAGCGGCAGAAAAATTCCCATGGCGCGAAACAGTGCGGGACTCAGTTTCTTGATCAACATCTCGATGAACTGCACGGTGCTTGCGATCACAACGATGAAGCAGATCAGTCGCAGATACGGTGCGTAAATCAACACATAGGTGTTGAGTACCCAGGCGCACACCGCCGTCACGAGCATCACGAAAGTGGTTGCGAGCCCGAGTCGAGCCGAAGTCTCCAGCGAGTTGGACACGCCGAGAAACGGGCACAGCCCGAGGAAATAGGTCAGCACGAAGTTGTTGACAAGCAGTGCGCTGATGAAAATCCAGGCAAGGTTATCCATTGCCACCTCTCTCAGCCGCAGCGACGTCGGCCAGGAACTCGTCCTTCTTGAAGCGGAACCAGTTAAAGAACAGCAGGATGACGCCGAGCGTCAGGAATCCGCCTGGCGGCAGGATCATGATGATCCAGGGCTCGAAGTTTTCACCGAAGAGATCAATTCCGAACAGCGCGCCATCCCCGAGTATCTCGCGGATCGCGCCGAGCGAGAACAGCGCCAGCAGGAAACCGCTGGCCATCCCCATGGCATCCATCACGGCGAGGCGCACCGGGTAGCGCGACGAAAACGCTTCCTGCCGGCCCAATATCATGCAGTTCGCGACGATCAGCGGGATGAAAGCGCCCAGCTCCTTGTGCACTTTCGGCACGAGCGCGAGCAGCGTGTAGTCGGCGACCGTTACGAAAGTTGCGATGATGATGATGAAACAGGAGATCCTGACCTGTTTGGGGATCCAGTTGCGGAAACTCGATACGAGGAAGCTCGATCCCACCAGCACGAAAAACGTCGCCATGCCCATCGCGATTGCGTTGACGGCCGAGTTGGTGACCGCGAGCATCGGACACATCCCGAGTACCTGCACGAACACCGGGTTATCGCGCCAGATTCCCTTGATGAATTCCTCGTAGGACTCGTTCTGTTTCATGGACTCCCCCCGGAACCCGCCGGGCCGGTCCCGCGCAGAGGTGGCTCGCTACCCGCTGGCGGAAGCCGTTTCGACCATTCGGCATGCGCTTCGTTAATTATCCTGACGACGGCCTTCGAAGAAATGGTCGCGCCCGTAATCGCATCTATCTCGTTCGGCCTGGCCTTGGCGCCTTTCTTGACCGCGACAATGTTCGGTTCGATAGACAGCGCGCTGAAACTGCCGACGAATTCGGCGTCTTTGTAAATCTTGTCGCCAAGTCCCGGCGTCTCCCGGCTCTCGAGTATTTCCATGCCGAGCACGTGTTTTTGTTGCGGCGCGAAGCCATACAACAGGCCAATCGTGTCCTGGAAGCCGGGGCCCGCCGCCGGAATTGCATAGCCGACGAAATCGCCGTCACGGTCGTAGCCGCCATAAACGGCCTGCTCGTCTTTGCGTCGCTCCTCGGTCACGACAAGGTTGCCGTCCCTGTAGACAAGCTGCTGCATTTCGCTGACGCCCGGCAGCACTTTGAACACGGCCTCGCGCAGCTCGCGAGCCTTGTTCGCTGTAATTGTGGGCAGCGTGGATTCGTAGATTCCGATGATCGCGATACCCGATATCAGTCCCGCGATCGCGAGCGTCAGCACGAGGCGCAGCGAGCTGGGCGCCGGCGCATTCATTTGCGCGCTGCTTGTCATGGCGAATCGGCTCCGCGACCGAATACGCGCGGCTGCGTATAGCGATCGATGAGCGGGGTCGCGGCGTTCATGAGCAGGATCGCGTACATCACGCCTTCAGGCAGACCGCCGAATACGCGGATCAACATCACGAGTACACCGACACCGATGCCAAAAATCCACGCGCCTCGAGGAGTGACCGGCGAGGTGACGGGATCGGTCGCCATATAGATCGCGCCCAGCAACAGGCCGCCGGAGAAAACCGAAAACAGGGGCGTGGGATATCGCGCCGCGTCGACAAGACTGAGAACAGCGGAGAACAGCACCACGGTCAGCAGGATGCTGACCGGTATACGCCAGTCGAGGTCGCGGCGCAGCCATAGATAGATGCCGCCGAGCAGCAGCAGTACGCCACTGGTTTCTCCGAGCGAGCCGTTGATCTTGCCAAACATCAGGTTGGCGAGCGGCGTCACTTCCTGGTCGAACTTGAGCATCCCCAGCGGCGTTGCCGCGGTCACGCTGTCGATGCCTGACTGCATAAACGGCAGCGCGAGACTGCTCGCATAGACACTGGTAAATTCTCCGCCGTAGCTGTTCACTACCCAGGTGGTCATGGCAATCGGAAATGTTGCCTGCAGGAATGCGCGACCGAGCAGCGCGGGATTAAACAGGTTGTGACCGAGGCCGCCCCAGATGACTTTGCCCAGGCTGACGCCGACGAATCCACCGAGGAATGCCATCCACATCGGCAGACCGGGCGGCAGCGTCAGGCCGAGTAGCAGGCCCGTCAAAACGGCGGTTGCATCGCGCAGGGATTCGCCGCGCCGCTGGCCGTTGTCGAACAGCCATTCGGCCAGGACGGCGCCGGCAATGCTCGCGCCGAGCAGGAGCAGGGCGCTCAGCCCGAAAAACCATATCGAGGCCGCTGTGGCCGGCAACAACGCATAGATAACGTCGCGCATCGCTTTCGGCGTGGTCATGCCCTGGCGCAGCAGCGGCGCGTGAAACAGCAGGAGATCCGGGTCCTTCTTGTTCACTCCTCGGGCTCCTTGCGGTGGGTCAGGTCGTCTTTCGCGGTACGGATGAGCTGCACGATCGGAATACTTGAGGGGCAGGCAAACGTGCAGCAGCCGCATTCGACGCAGTCGAAGACATGGTAGGCCTTCATCGCATCGTACATGCGCGCCCTGGACAGGCGCGCCAGTCGTGACGGATTCAGGAAATACGGGCAAGCCTCGAGGCATCGGCCGCAGCTAATGCAGGGATACTCCTTGCGCCTTGCCGTTTCTGCTTCGGTGAAGACCAGCACGCCCGAGCATCCCTTTAAAACCGGTACGTCGAGGCTTGCGATCGGCCGGCCCATCATCGGCCCGCCCATGATGATCTCGCGGCTCTCTCCTTTGAGTCCGCCGCAGAACCTGACGACCTCGCGCACGGGCGTGCCGAGCGGCACGACGAGGTTCGCAGGGTAGGTTACGCCCGGACCGGCCACCGTGAGGACGCGCTCAATCAACGGCAGTCCGCGCAAAAAATAGTCCGCGATCGCGACGATCGTACCGACGTTGTTGACGTTGACTTCCACGTCGCGAGGTAGCTGTCCCGCGGGCACCTCCTTGCCGAAGACGCTCTTGATCATCATTTTTTCCGCGCCCTGCGGATATTTCACCTTGAGCGGCACGACGCGCACGGGCTGGCCTGGCTGGATGTGCCGACGGATGATCTCTATCGCATCGGGCTTGTTGCTCTCCACGCCGATGATCGTTTCCTCGGCGCCGAGTTTTTGCCGCACGATTTCCGCGCCGTCGAGCAGCGCATCCGGCCGCTCGACCATGAGGCGGTGGTCATTCGTGAGATAGGGTTCGCACTCCGCCCCGTTGACGAGCAGGTGCCGGATCCTCACGCCATCGGGCACCGACAGTTTTACATGCGACGGAAATGCTGCGCCGCCCAGGCCGACGATACCGGCCATCTGCACGGCTTCGATGAACTTCTCCAGCGACAGCGACTCCCAGTCCTGCGCTGCACCGGCATCGACCTGTTGCGTTGCAAACGGATCGGCTTCGATCGCGATCGCCGGCGCGAAGCGGCCATCCGCGCCGCGAAAATTGCCAACCTCGCGGATCGTCCCGGTTACCGGGCTGTGCAGGGCCGTAGAAACGAAACCGCCCGGTTCGGCAATGATCTGCCCGCGCCGCACCCGCTCGCCGGCGACAACAACGGCTCGACTGGGCACGCCGATATGCTGGCCCAGCGGCATGACGTAATCTTTGACGAACGGCACGCGCTGAATCGGCAGGTCCTCGGTCTGCGCCTTGTGGTGGGCAGGGTGGACTCCGTGCTCGAAGCTGTGGCGCAGAAGACTGAGTGGTTTCATCGTCATCGGTCCCGCTTGCGCGATGCCAGTTCCATCAGGCGGCTGCGAATCTTGCTCGCGATTTCGACCTCGATCTTCTCCTGCATCTCCCGGACTCGTGTATCGGAGGCCTCGCTCTGTGCATCGAGTTCCGCCTGATGTTCGGCTGCGACCTCGGCGCGTATCTCCTGCTCCAGGCGCTCGGTGAACGGGGTCACAATACCCGCGAGCTCCTGCAGGGTTTGCCAGCCCTGCAGACTCTGCTCGACCATCTCGAGCATGGCCGGTGCCATCGAGTAGCGCCGCTGTTCTTCGCCCGTACCAACGGCAACGTACGGCGTCTTTCTATCGCGACTCCTGGCGTCCAGCCGCAGCCACTCGTGCAACGCGACCGGCGCGGCTGCTTCGGCCGACAGCGACTCGAAGTTCGTCCTGAAGCGCTCCTGTCCTATCGCCCAGTCTGCTGCGGTCAGCGGCCGTTCCCCGTCCGCATCCTGCACCATCGTCTCCTCCATCTGCGCATTGCCCTGCAGACTGATGCGCGACCCGAATACACCATGGATCGTTGGGTCGTATTGGAACAACGGCATCGCGCGGCTGCGGACCGCAAGTTCTGCCTGCGGCAGCGTTTGCTCGCTTGTGAATCCATGCCGTGTTGGACTGGGCGCGTAGGCCTGGAGCAGTGCAGGGCCACCGTAGCTCAGCGCCTTGAGCATACTCTCGCCCAGGTGAACCGGATCGGCGACCGAGGTTTGCGCGACAAATGCTTTCCGCTGTGCCAGTGCGAGCAGTGCAAGACTCGCTCTCGGATTGTTGGTCGGCGCCTGTGCGGTCGTGGCGGCAGGATCGTTCGCAAGGCCAAAGTCCAAAGCGCTCAGCACCAGCACCTTGACCGGCAGACCCGAGTTCAGAAGCCAGATCAGCTGCCCCAGTCCTCTTCCCGCGAGCATTTCGTCGCTGCCGACCAGCAGCAGCGGCGGACACAGTGCGTATTCCTCGTCGCTGAGATCCTTCCAGCTCAATTTCGCGAGCGCGTCCCGTTTCCACTCCAGGCCGTCGGGTCTGTCGATTTCGAGGCGCGCCAGCCGCAGCAGGCGGATCAGCTCCGTGGTCTCCTCGAGGTGTCCCTCGATCAGGCCCGCCGCGAGCTGTGCGGCATCACCGCTCATATCGATGAGTACCGGCGCCTGGAACGGGTTGTTCGGAAACGTGCCGGCCCATTCCGCCGCGCTGCCGCCCGCGACCACCAGTCCATAGCGGGCGCGGCCGAGGCCGTGTTCGCCTTGCACAAGCCGATGGTGCGCCGACGTGATCTGCCCGGCGAGCTCGATTAACCTGAGGAGATAGCGCGTATCGATGGAATGATCCGCCGACGTTTTTCCGGCGCCCTCCGCAAGCGTCTTCAGATCAACACGCGGACTCGTCGTACGTTTCAGTTGCTCGGTGACCGCGTCGAGATCTTCGACGGCGAGCGTGCCCGATAGCGTATCCGTGACCAGCGCCGTGACGGACTCGCCGGTCTCCGCAAGCGTTTTGGCAAAACGTTGCACCAGCGGCTGCTGGTGGAATTCAGTCGCGGCGAGGACTTGCCTGACCGCCATTTTTTCGCCGGAGCCGGCTTCGGCCGCATCGCCGCCGGCCAGCGCGAACTGGCAGAAACGCGATAACAGTATCGCGGCCATCGCACCAATTTCCGGGTCGCTTGCGACGCGCTCGATGGTTTCCGCCGCGGTATCGGCGGTGTTGGCCCAGATCGGCCAGAGTTCACGCGCGGCGTCGAGCGCCGCCGTATCCTGTTCGTGCGCGCGCAGCGCCCCGGGCTCGCAGCTTTCGATACAAATGCCGCAGGCTTTGCAGGCATCCGCATTGATGGCCAGTGACAGGAGTTCCGCGCTGTCTTTCTTCTGCGCTTCGGCCCTGTGAAAGAACGGCTCAGTCACCGCGGCGGGTAGCGCTCCGATCTCGGCGCCTATCGCCGCAAGGCCCTCACGAATCGCCTGTTTGCGATCATCGGTCAACGGCATCTTTTCTTCGAGCCACGAAAAAGACTCGTCGAGCATCTCGCCAAACGTTTTCGCCGTATTCCCGTCCGCTTTGTCGCGAGCTTTGCAGTCGGCGATTATCCGCGATGCGAGTTTACCTGACACTTGCCGCACAGCTTCTGCGCCCGTGCGCGCTATCGCCGTATCGATCAGCGTAGCCGGAGTCGACGCGACAACGCCGATCGCGCTGTCCGGGCAATGTGTCCAGCACAATCCGCAGCCTGTGCAAAGCGCCGGGTCAAAAACCGGCAGCATCCGGCGTGCGTCGCCCAGGTTGTTGAAGGTCGAACTCAGCGGCGGCATGGTGCCGGTCGCGAGATAGGGATCCGCGGTCAGCTGGTCCGACTGCCCGTCGCGGTACAGCACGCCAAGCTGATCCCAGAAGCGCGGCAAACTTGCATAGTGGTCGTCGTTGCGGCCGAGGTGGCGCACGGCCGCAGGCGCCTCTTCGTCCCATCGCTTTAGCGCGGCGACGGGCGCGGCTTGAGCGCGATCGATCACGGTGACCTGCTCGAGACCCGACTGAAAAGCGTCCAGCAGTTTTTCGTGGCGCACCTTCTCGACGCCATCGAGCATGTCGCGTCGTTCAGCGATCACACGTCGAGCCTTGGAATCGAGCAGCCCGGTCTCCAGTAATACGCCGAACAAGCCGCCAAGCAGCGACTCGGCGGCCAGTTCGCCGCCTGTTTCGCCTTGCGCCTGAATCGGCACCTGGAAGACTTTGGGTTCCTTGCCGAGCAGCAGCTGCCCGCTCGAAGTAACAAGCGTGATGTCGGCGACCAGCCCATCGCCGGGATCCTGCAGCGTGTCGTCGCCGTGCGTAAGCCAGTCTGTGCGCTGCGTGGAGCCGCGCTGCCAGGAGATCGCGGGCCGGCTGCGCACGCGGCCGCCATTGAGTCGATGCAGCAGGGCGCCGGCCGCCCCGAGCAGAGCGTCCGTGCTGCGAGCGCTGCCTTGCTGTATCGCAACGGTCAGCGTGCTGCTCTGTCGCGGCGAGGCCGCATGGCGATCCGCGCGAATGCCCATTGTCGCGGCATCCGGGTAGGCGCGTCGCAACGCGTCCAGCAGCACCTCACGCTTGGGCTGCGTGCCCGAGGTGTCGTCGAACGCCAGGCCCAGGAACAGCGGTGCGGCGGAGGACGCGTCGGCGTTGACGCAGAGCTCGATCAGGTCGGCGACCCGCAGCGGCAATCCGCCGACGCCGTAGACCACGGAGCGACATCGAGGCTGCTTGCTTTGCAGGCCGGCGCGGACTTCGCGGAGCAGCGGCGGCTCGCCGGACATCGGCGCGTCGGTGCGTTCGAGAACGAACACCTGCTCCTTTCCTTGCAGCGCATCGACAATGGCGGCACCGGGAAACGGCCGGAGTGCGTGGATACCGAGTACTCCGACCGGAATATCGTGTTGTTTGCGGAGACAATCCGCGGCGACGCGGGCCGTCTCGACGACGGCACCCTGTGCCAGCAGCACGGTTTTCGCGTCATCCAGCTTGTAGCGCGAGACGGACTCGTGGCGACGGCCGGTTTTCGCCGCGAACTGCTCGAAAGATCTGGCCAGCGACTCTCCGACAAAAGCATCGAAGTAGATTCTGCGAGCAGACGCTCCGAGCGCGAAGCTCTCTTTTTCGAACAGCGCGCCGCTCAGCACCGGCTCATCCAGGTCATGCCACGCCGGCACCCGGCGACGGGTTTCGCCGAAAAGAACTTTTTGCGCCGCCGTTGGCGACTCGATTTGTTGTCGCGCCGGGCCGAGGAATCCGTCGATCTGAGCCGGCGATGGCAGCCGCACATCCTGCGCCGCCAGGGCCGTCTGCTCACCGTCCATGATGACCATGCCCGGCACCAGTGCCTCTTCCGCTACTTGCCTTGCAATATAAGTAAAATCAACAGCTTCTTGAACATTCATTGCAAATAACATGAAGAAACCGGCGTCGGCGCCGAGGTGAACCGAGTCGTGGCCGCTGCCGAGAGCGGCGCCGTGGGCGGCAGCCGCGCGCGTGCCGAGATGCAGCACCAGCGGCGCATGCTTGCCGGCGACGGAGATCAGCAGATCCTGTGCCGCGGCGAGATCCGGCCCGGACAGGAACGCGGTTGCGCGCCGGCCGGACAGTGCCAGTCCGGTCGCCGCCGCGATGGTGCCGCGTGGTCCCTCGGCGGTCTGTGCAGCCTGCGCCTCGCCGAACAGGTTGGCGTTGCCATGCTCGAGCTCGGCCAGCCAGACCGCTTCCGATTCGCCCGACGGAAACGAGCCGCCCAGCACCGCGTGGCCCGCGATTCCGGCTTCGGCCAGCGCAACCGCGCTGTCGCCGTCGAGTACGGTGTTGAGGCCCTCGTCCTTGATGTCGGAACCCGATGGCGCACCGAAAGTCCTGCGGTACCAGCGAATTGCAATGTCGCGCAGGCCAGCCATCAGCGCACCCCGGCCCGCCGCGATTCCTGCTCCTGAAACTGCTCTCCCTCGAGCCACACTATCGAGTGCGTGGCGCAGCGAAACACGGCGTCAGGCCGGGCAGGGCCGCCGGCTGAGTAGTCGATGACCGGCAGGTTGTTTTCCATGTGGATCAACCCGGGTGCGGCGTCCGCGACGCACTTTCCACAGGCATCGCAGGCCACGGAACAGAGCTGCCTCGCGGCTGCGCCTGCCAGAGGGATGTTGCACTGCACGTAGAGGTTTTGCTTAAGCGGCACCAGTTCGAACAGGTCCCGGGGACAGGCGGCGCTGCAGTCGGGGCATGCCGTGCATTTTTCGGTATCCACCTGTGGGAGGCCGTTGGCATTCATGTGAATTGCGTCGAAAGTGCAGGCCGCTTCGCAGTCCGCGAGGCCGAGACAGCCCCAGGCGCAGCCTTTGCCGCCCCCCGAGACCACGGCGGCCGCGCGACAGCCTTCGAAACCCTGGTACTCGGCGATCTGGTGCGCCTGCCGGGCGCCGCCGCCGCAGCGCAGACGCGCGACCAGTTTTTCCTTGCGGCCGGCATCGACATTCAGAAACTCGGCGATGCGTTCGATATCGTCGTCGGAGCTGACCGTGCACTGGCCCGGCTCGACTTTGCCAGCGACCAGTTTTTCTGCAAACGGCAGGCAGCCGGGTTGTCCGCACGCGCCGCAATTGGTCCCGGGCAGCATGGCGTTGGTCGCCTCTATTCGAGGGTCTTCGTCCACTTTCAAAAAGCGCTGTGCGATCGCGAGAATTGCGCCAAAGAGCAATCCGATTCCCGCCATGATGGCCGGCGCTATGAGCAGGCTGTTCATCAGTTGAACGGTTCGGCGCGAGCGATCAACTCATCCAGACCCGGCTCATTGGGATCCAGCGGCTTGCCGGGGTGGATGCACTTTGCGGGACAGATCTCGGCCGCCGCCACGAGGTCGGCGTACGTGCCTGCTTTTGGATCGCGGAGGATAGCCTGCTTGTTGTCGTTGTAGGCAAACATCATCTTGTTGATGCCCATGCAGTCGTCGCAGGTCGTACACATCGCCGTGTCGAGCCACGGTTCATCGAAACTGAGCTCCTCCTCGGCTTCAGGCTCCGCTGCAGGTTCGGCTGCCGCCGCTTCCGCGACAGGCTCTGGCTGCGCTTCGGTTTTGGCCGCTTTCGTCGCCGGCATAGTGGCGGGCTGGCTGCCTGCGCCGACGAGGTCCGACAGGTCGGCGCCCATCAGCACGTCAACGAGCTGTCCCATAACGTCACCAGCCGCCTCCGTTCGAACGTTTTCCAGCTGTTCCTCGTGAGCTTTCAGAAGCTGTTCACGTTCGGCCGCGTCGGCCGCCTGCTGTTCCCTCGTAACCCGTTCGATCGCCTCTTCAACATAGAAGTTATGAATCCCGGCCAATTCCTGCAGCGTGCGCCAGTAGTTCAGCCGGTCACGGCATGCAAATACCAGCGCACGGGACACGACCAGCCGCGTCAGCACGCCCTGGTCGTCGATTCCCCAGACGTACGGCACCTGGCGATTGACGAGCTTCTCCTCGAGATCAAGGTATTGATTGACCGGAACCAGTTCGTCGGACTCGAATCCCGCAGGCACCATGCGAAAATGCACATGCAGCGCCGGTATCAGCAGCGCGTAGTCGGCGAACGTAAAAGCAAGGTTCATCTCGGTCAGTTCACCGTCGGCACCGCGATACTCGAGTTTCTCGAGCGGCCAGTCGTTTTCTGCCTGCGGGTTGCCGTCGAAGCGGACCCGTTCCGCGGCGTGGTCGCCGGCGTCCGGGTTGACGAGAATGAAAGGATGGGCGCGGCTTTCCAGCGCAGCGCTCGCGACAAACCATGCATCGAGCAGCGGTTTGTCCACCTGGGTTTGTGTGCCGCGGTTGATAAGATGCAAACTCGCGCGATTGCTGTCCAGCGCGCAAAGGAAACCCGCCAACAGGTCCTCGTGGCGCGCTGCCGACGTCTGCGCAACGACAACCTGGCGGTGCCCTACGCCAAAATAGGCGAGTTCGAATCGATAGCTATCGAAAGGGTCGCCGCCGGGTTTGGCGCCCGGATTGTCGTAGGCGCGGACCCAGCTGAGCACATGAACCGGCAGGCGCGATCCGAGCAGGCGCGAAAACGGCGGCAAGCCGTCGCCGGCAAGATAGTCGGCAGATACCAGCGCGACTACCGGCGTTTGCAGCTGCATCTCTTCGTCCGAGAACGCCTGCCAGTCGAAACCGGCGAACCAGGAATCGTGTACGTCCGCGTTGTAGCTATTGTCGATTTCAAGCGCCGCGATTCTGACGGCGGCAAACAAACGCGCGAAACTCTCGGCGTCGCGCTGGTATACCTCGGCTGCCGTTGTGCATGGATCGTCGCTGTCGATGACTTCAATCGCGGGCAGCTCACTGAAGTCGGCATCGTCGAGCCGACCGACGAACCTGGCCGCAACCGCGTTTTCCTCCCACGCCTGCAGCTCTTCAAGCGCGTGCTCGATTCGAGTCCGACGGTCGGCCGGCATTTCCACGGATCCCGGCGTGCGCTGTTCGAGCATTCCCGAAAACGCGCCCGTGTCGAAATAGCGTGATGCCTGGCCGACAGTGCCGGGGGCATCCGTCGACTTTGCTTTCTCCACATCAAGCAGCGACTCCAGCCCGTGAATGTGTCGCTCGACAACCTGGCGGAACTTCTCGCGGCCGTGTTCACGGCGATGCCGGATCGCGTGCAGCATCAGGTGCAAAGACACGCGCGGGCCGTAAGCGAGAAACCGTCCGCCCGCGGCGATCGTGGACTTTAGTCTTTCGAGTTGGGCGGCCAGCTGTTCCCGACTGGCCTGGTCCAGCCCCAGGTGCTCCTGCAAAGCGCTGGCTGCATCGTCAAACAGGGTGTGCGCATCAACGGGATCCAAAGCGTCGAGTTTCTGACGCAGGAAACGTTCTATCCACGCAACATTGTCCTTCAGTATCCTGGCGTCTTCGGCGTCGGGCGCAAACGCGTGCAGCGAGTCAGAAAAATGCTCGCTTACGGGTTTCGCGAGCTTTTCGTCGGTCCCGCCGCCTGGCGGAACCAGGTAGAGCGGATACTGGTAACGGATCGCCGATGCGTCACGGTAGGGATTGAGCAGGGCCGGCAGCATGGCGCCGGCAGGCTTCGCGGTACGCTCGGCCGCGGCAGGTTCACCAAAGTGAAATCGACGCAGCAGGCCGATAGTGTCCTTGGCAACATTACCCTCCGTTTTGGCCATGTCGGGTGCGTCCTGCTTGTTTTCCGTTAGCGGGTTCATCGTGTCGGTCCGCCACGCAGTTTGCGCGGGCTAAATAGCGAAATGGTCCAGAGCCTCGTTCATGCCGGCCAGCCTGTCGTCGACGCTCATCTCCATGCCGACTGACGTCATCATGTCGTACCGCGGTGCATCCGGGTTGTGATAGAGGATTCCCAGCGGCAGGGCTGAACTGTCTTCTGCCAGTTCGCGTGCGGCATGGAGGTCCGACGGATCATGCTCGGCGTGATTCGGGAACAGCCTCTTGACCCCGTCGTCGAGCTGAATGCCTTTCTCGTGCGTCAGCAATTTCATCCGCGCGGGTTCGTCCTGCAGACTTTTACCGATTGCCTCTACGTACACGGGGCAGCGCTGAATAATACGGACGAAGCTGGTGCCCTTGTGCTGGTGCGCTTTCATGATCACTTCGTGCCGCAGCGGCGCGTTCCAGTCGACAATCTGGGCGACAAAAGAAATATTTGTCACGCCGAGGGTCACCGTCAGCGGGTTCAGTGGCGGCAGCAGCGCGCCGGATGGATGCGTATTGGTCGGCACGTCCATCGGCGTCGTGGGAGACGTTTGCTTCTTGGTCAGGCCGTAAATGCCGTTGTCGAATACGAGCAGCGTGATATCCATGTTGTAACGCATGGCGTGGATCCAGTGCGCCGCACCGATCGAGAAGCAGTCACCGTCTCCGGTCGCGACCCAGACATCCAGGTCGGGGCGCCGCGACTTCACGCCACAGGCGACCGGCAGCGCGCGCCCGTGCAGGCCGTGAAACCCGTAGGTATTCATATAGTGCGGCAGGCGGCTGGAACAGCCGATGCCGGAGACCGCCACCGTTTTTTCCGGTTTGATCTGCGAATCGCGGCATACCCTGTGTACGGCTGCCAGGATGCCGTGGTCGCCGCAGCCCGTACACCAGCGCGGCTCCGCGCCCGAGTAATCCTGCAACGTGAAATAGCGTTCCTTGACGTCGAGAGACCAGTCACCTTTCAAGCCGAACATTATTCTGCTCCTTCCATCTTCTTGAGGCGTGCATCGATGATCCTGCCGATGGTGCCTGGTTGAAGCGGGTGCCCCGGGACCTTGGACCAGCAATCGATGTCGATCAGCGTGTGTGCGCGCAGCATGAGCGCGAGCTGTGAGATGCGGCGATTTTCTTCGTTGATCATTGGCGCATCGGGATCGTCGCTGTAGTTGATTTCGATGGTCATCACTTTCTTGAATCCCGAAAAAATTTTCTTCAAGCCCGGCTCCAGCGGTGACAGGAATCTCAGGTGCACGGATGACACCTTTTTACCCTGCGCCCTCGCCAGGTCGACGGCTTCCT
>JABDOQ010000031.1 GCA_013043165.1 Woeseiaceae bacterium
TCTCGATGGCATCGTCCACAAAGTCCGGGTTGCGCTTGTGTTTTTCGGCGTTCTCGACAATCAACGACTGCTGCGCGATCAGGTTGTTCAGGTCGTGCATCAGGAACGCCGTAAGGCGGTTGTAGGCCTCGAACTGCTGCGCCTCGGCCAGCAGGCTGTCTGTCTTTTCCTGGGCGAGGTGGACCGCGATGTGATTGCCCACCGTCTTCAACAGGTCGCGATCTTCGTAATTGAGTTTCGGCGGCCCCGGTGCCCTGGTCAGCATGATCAGGCCGACGAGTTCGTGTCTTATAATCAGTGGAACGACGAGCCAGGCATCAACAAACTGCTGCAGCCAGCCGGGCAAAGCTAAATCGCCATAGTGTTTCGGCTCGAGTGCATATTCCTGCAGGTCAATCAGCCATTCTTGTTCTTTCATGAAGGCAATCAGTGGATCGTCAAGCGGAATTGTGGGAGCAGCGTCCGGTGCGTGATAAGTCGAGGCCAGCTGATACGCCTGTTCCTTGTCGGACAGCACCCACAGGATACCCGACGGGCTGCCGACGATCTGCGCCAGCGCTTTTATGACGACCTGCCGGGTCGAGCGGTCCTCGAAAGCGGAGAGCGCCGCAATCAGGCGCAGCCACTCCTCGCGGTAGTCGTACTTGTTGTGGAAGAAATGCTTGCTCAGAAAAACCTTGAACCGCGCCCGCAGCGTGCTTGAGAACAACAAGATCAAAAGCACTAAGACTGCACCTACAAAAAACACGGCGCGTGCCAAACCACCCCAGGTACCACCGTATAGCAGGAGCGCGTAGCCTCCGAGGCTCATTAGCAGGAGATAAATTCCGATCGCGACCAGCGAGGTCGAATAAAAAACGACATGGCGCGAAACGAATATGTTCAGATCCCAGTCGGGGTTTCGCCTGGCAGCAAGTGCGATCAGTGGCACGAACATCATGTTGACGGTGCCACGAGCCATCCACGTCGTCGCATCGATCGCGCTGAACAGCACGCCCTGCGAGTACAGGAACAGGTCGTACGCAAACAGGCCGCCAAGACCGAGGGCGAGCGCCTTGATGCCCCAGCGTGCCTCCGGAGGCGAATTCCGGTAAAGCTGCTCGATCAATAGAAGCCCAACGAGGCTGATCGCAAGTCCGCCCGGGATCATGATGCTTCCCATACTGATCGCCGGATCGAAATAGTCCCGCCCGAACCATAGCGCGAACCCGCCAAGCAGCACCGCAAGCCAGACCGCGTGCGCCACGTAACGGATTGGCCGGCCCACGCCGATTTTACTGACGAGCATGACGAGGAATGTCAGCCATGCGCCGCCGCGCAAGACTTCAATACTGAAAACCGCAAGAGCGGGAACGGCGGAATCCAAGGTCGAGACCGCGAGCGTGAAACCCCAGAGCGTGCTCATCACGCACGCCGCAATCAGGTAGCCGCCGAGATGCCGCCCGCGCCAGCTGGTCAGCAGCAGGATGCTCAGCCCGGCATAAAAAACGCCGACAATCGCATAGCTCAGGGCACCGAATTCGATCATGGATATTCCAAAATGAAGGTTGGCCCCAAACGCAGGAACCGCAGCAATCGAAGCCAAAAAAATTGGTAGGCGCGGGAAGGATTTGAACCTCCGACCTCCGCTATGTTGTAGCAGTGCTCTACCCCTGAGCTACGCGCCTATTCTGCTGTAATCCTAACGCGCCCCCTTGGTCCACAAAACGACCTCGACCGTTTGTAGCATGATCAGCATGTCGAGAAACACCGTCTGGTTCTTAATGTAGTATAGGTCATACTGAAGTTTCTCGACCGCGTCTTCCTCAGACGCACCATAAGTGTACTTTAGCTGCGCCCAACCGGTCACGCCCGGTTTCACGACATGACGCTCTGAGTAATACGGAATATTTTCCTCGAGCTCGCGCACGAACTCGGGCCTCTCGGGCCGGGGACCGACGATACTCATCTGCCCCGCGAGCACGTTGAAAATCTGTGGCAGCTCATCCAGCCGAAACTTTCTCAAGAAGTTGCCAACGCGGGTCACACGACTGTCATTTTGGCTGGCCCAGACCGCTTGGCCATCTTGCTCGGCGTCTTCGCCCATACTGCGAAACTTGACAACGTTAAACGGAGTATTGCCCTGCCCGACGCGCTCCTGCTTGTACAACACAGGCGCCGAGAATCCGTCCTCAATCTTGATGGCCACTGCAACGAGTAGCATGATCGGCCAGGTGAAGATGAGCATCAGGCTGCTTACAGTGATGTCGAGGGCTCGTTTCGCGAATGCCCTGAACCCTGACCGTCGAAAACCCGGCGAGAAAATCAGCCAGCCTGGACTCACGAGATCGATCCGAATCTTGCCCGTCTCGCGCTCGAGGAACTCCAGCAAATCGATAACGTCAATGCCCTTCAGCCGGGCGTCCAGTAACTCACGAATTGGCAGATTGCCACGTCGCTCGTCCATGGCGACCACAATCTCCTCGGCACCTTTTTCGATGGCAATGTCGGCGATGGATCTGCCGTCGGTTCTGAGCACCTCCTGGTCCCCGACGACGGTGTCGCCCAACGCGGCAATGCGGCCGACCACCCTGAAACCGCGGCGGTCCGCTCGCCTGCGAATTCCCGTAATGCTTGCAGCTCGATCGCCCGCGCCGTAGACCAGCGTCGTGCGACGGAAGACGTGCTCATCAACGGTGCGGACAAACACGTACCTGACGAGTAGCAGAAGTATCAGCGCATACGCAATTGCTACCGCTGCAATATGGCGCGGGATCAGGATCGGTGGATAGGCGTAAAAAAGTACCGCAAGCGCCAGGCAAGCCAGCGTAAGCCCGACCAGCACGCGCACCACGGCTTCATTGAAATAGAGCCGCTGGTGAAACTGGTAAAGGCCCATCGCAATGAGGCTGAGGAGTACCACGGCAGTAACGAGAAGGGCCTTCGGCGCGACTGGCCCGAACAACATCTCGCCCTCGGCTGCGCTGCCCAACACGATGAAGCCGGCCACGTAGACGGACGAAAACAGAATGGCCAGCTCGACGCCTGCCATGAGCAGAAGCGGTGTGCGAACCTGACTTTTCGTTGACCGAATGGGCATATTATTTTTGGCGTTTTCGGGGGGGCTATTCTACGTGAACGTCCGACAATTTGCGTTACAGATTAATGACTAAGGACGGCTATCCAGACACTGGGTGACATAATGCAACCAGTCTAACCCCACTTTCTGCCTTCCGGCGTGACCGGCCTCACACGGTTTGGCAAGAGCCCGGTCGCATCGGTAATACAAGGCAATATTGCTATACTCCGCCGCTGTCACAACCCCAGGACCCTGCTTTGATCAAAGTTCATCTTATCGCCGCAGCGCGACCCAATTTCATGAAGGTCGCGCCGCTCTACCACGCGCTCGAAGCAACTGACTGGGCAAAGCCTGTGCTCGTTCACACCGGGCAGCACTACGACCACAACATGTCCGATGCGATTCTGCAGGACCTTCGCGTGCCCGCCCCGGATTTTCATCTCGGCGTCGGCAGCGGCTCGCATGCGGAGCAGACGGGCGGCGTGATGATCGCTTACGAAAAAGTGTGTCTCGAGAACCGGCCCGACTGGATCGTCGTTGTCGGTGACGTCAACTCGACCGCGGCCTGCGCCATGGTCGGCGCCAAACTCTGGATTCCGGTAGTTCATCTTGAAGCCGGGCTCCGCAGCGGCGACCGGCGCATGCCCGAGGAAATCAATCGATTGGTCACCGATTCAATCGCCGATGTGCTCTGGACGCCTTCGCCCGATGCCGACGAGAACCTGCTCGCGGAAGGCGTGACAAAAGACAGGATCGACCTCATCGGTAACATCATGATCGATTCTTTCGAAATGCTGCGCGAGGGCATCGAGAGCGCGAATACGGCCAAAGAACTCGGCCTTACGTCCGGCGAGTATGCGCTGGTCACCCTGCACCGGCCGTCCAATGTCGATGCGCTGGAAACGCTAAAACCGATCGTGGACGCTTTACTCGAGGCCGCGAAATCGCTGCCCGTTGTTTTCGTCGCGCATCCGCGGACGATTAACGGTCTCGAGAAGTTCACGCTAAAGGACACCCTTGCCGGACACCCGAACATCACGCTGCTGGAGCCGGTTCCCTATATTCGCTTCATGAGTCTCGTTACGGGCGCGCGCGTCGTCATAACAGATTCGGGCGGACTGCAGGAGGAGACAACCTACTTAGGCATCCCCTGCCTGACGCTGCGCGAGAACACGGAGCGGCCGGTAACCGTAACCATCGGGACCAACAAGCTCATCGACGCCCATTCGTTGGCTGAAAATCTGCAGACTGTGCTCGACGGCAAATGGCATAAAGGCAAGTGCCCGCCGCTGTGGGATGGCAAGACGGCGGAGCGGGCGGTTGCGGCGCTAAAGAAGCGCTGCATATTGTAGGAGCGGCTCCAAGCCGCGACATTTCTTGTAGGAGCGCGCCCCGGCGCGCGACTGACCCTGTAGGTGCGACTCCAAGCCGCGACAACCACAATGCTTAAAATCCTCGCAATCGCACCTGCTTACCGACTCGGAATAACGCTCGTCTTCGTCGGCGTGGTCATCGCATTGTCGATAGCACCGGGCATTGAAAGACCCGGCGATTCGATCTTCGGTTGGCTGATCTTCAACACCGCTACGCCAATACAAAAAGCTATGCATATCGTCGTATACGCCACCCTCGCTGTACTCTGGATGTGGACACTCGACCCCATCGAGTCCCGGGTCACGCGGATCGTGCTTACTTTGTCATTAACTGTGGGGCTGGGCGCGGTTCTCGAGTGGCACCAGACGCGGGTGCCGGGGCGGTTCGGCACGGTGGCGGATGTGGTGTTGAACCTGATCGGCGCAATCGCAGGATTGATTGCGGCATTAATTCTACTGTAGGGGCGGCTACCAGCCGCGACAGGTCGCGGCCAGTGGCGGCTCCTACGGGGAAACTCCTCGGCGAATTGTCGCGGCCAATGGCCGCTCCTACAGTATGTCTCCGGTAATTCAGTCGACTCATCGAAAAAGTTATCCTATTACCTATTGTTTTACATACTTTTTTAATCCTAATTGATATTCTTTCTATAAATCTATAGAATTCTCGATCCGTTACTCGCGTGGACCTTCCATGTCCGGCACACACACCGACAAGTATCAACAGCAGCACCATCACGCCGTCTGCGCGGCGGCATCTGTGTTTGCGGAAAAAGGATTCCACGGCGCCAGCACGAAAGATATCGCTGAGCGCATGGGCATCAAGCAAGGCAGCCTCTATTACTACTTCAAGTCGAAAGAAGAGGCACTGGGCGAGGTTTGTCTGTTCGGCATCGAGGATTACGTGCAGCGGATGGATCACATCGCGAAAAGCGACCAGCCTTTCGAAGCCAAACTGTTGGCAACAATCACGTCTCACCTGTCCAGCTACCGCGAAAAAAACGAAGCGCTCAAGGTACACAACGACGAACGCCTGTATCTGCCGAAGGAAAAGCGCACCAAGCTGAAGCAACTCGGCAGTCGATACCGTGAGAGTCTCGAGGGAATATTTGAGGAAGGTATCGATAGTGGGGCACTGCGTAATTCACTGGATTGCCATTTCGCGGCGCAGTCTGTCATCGGCGTTTGCAATTCCTGGGGCGACATTATCGTGCGCGACCCCAACCTCGACCTGTTCGACATCATTCAGAAATGCACGGACCTGTTGCTGAACGGGTTCCGCGAAAGGCGCAAGAGCGCGAGAAGCACAACGTAGTTTCCCTAAAACGGATTTTGATCAACAAAGCTGAAAGGAAGAAATAATGGCCGTACAAAAAGCAACCAACGTCACCTGGCAGGAAGGCGAAGTGACAAGGGAAAATCGCTACGAGATCCTGCGCCAGAAAGGCGCCACGATCTGGTTCACCGGCCTGTCCGGCAGTGGCAAGAGCACGATCGCGGTCGCGCTGGAGAACGCCCTTTTCAGCCTCGGCAAGTTGTCGTATCGCCTCGACGGCGATAATGTCCGCCTGGGTATCAACAAGAATCTCGGCTTCTCGGAGGAAGACCGCAAGGAAAATATTCGCCGCATTGGCGAGATATCGAAACTATTTGGGGATGCCGGCACGATTGCTTTGTCCAGTTTCATTAGTCCCTACAGAGCTGATCGAAGAGAAGTTCGCGACCTCCATGATGCTGCCAATCTCAAGTTCGTCGAGGTATTCGTCGATTGCTCACTGGAGGTAGCAGAATCCCGGGACCCGAAGGGCCTGTACAAAAAAGCTCGCGCGGGAGAAATCAAGAATTTCACGGGTATCGACGATCCCTACCAGGCACCTGAGAATCCTGAGATTCACTTGCACACGGACCGTATGACGCTGGAAGAAGAAGTCTCGATAATTGTTGATTACCTGAAGTCCCACGAAATAATCAAAAAACAACATTTGACGCGCGCAACCGACGCCGCTTAGGAGCAACAAGAATGATTAATCCTCATGGATCAGAGACGCTGAAGCCACTACTGGTAGCGAAAAGGGTGGAGCAGGATGCATTGACAAAGGAAGCCGAGTCATTGCCGTCGCTGCTGCTGAATTCCGCGGCGGCAGCCAACGCCGTCATGTTGGGAGGTGGCTATTTCACACCGCTGGGCGGTTACATGAATCTTGGCGACGCGCTATCGGTCGCAGAGCATATGCAAACCGCCGACGGACTATTCTGGCCGGTACCGATTCTGAACCTCACCAACGACATTGCCGCCATCGAGGATGCAACTCGCATCGCCCTGCGCGACCCGAATGTCGCCGGGCATCCGGTCATCGCGGTAATGGACGTCGATAACATCGAGCAAATTTCCGAGGAACAGCTCGAGACGATGATCTCGAAGACTTTCGGCACGCTCGACGACGCGCATCCCGGAGTTAAAGATTTTCGTAGCCTCGGCAACTATTGCGTATCCGGGCCGATCCAGGTGTTAAACCTAAGCTACTTCGAGACCGAATTTGCCGGCACATTCAGAACCGCCGTGCAGATACGCAAGGAAATTGCGGGACTCGGCTGGAACAAAGTCGTTGCTTTCCAGACGCGAAACCCGATGCACCTGGCGCACGAAGAGCTGTGCCGTATCGCCAAAGAGCGGCTCAACGCTGACGGCATCGTCATTCACATGCTGCTCGGCCGACTGAAAGCGGGCGATATTCCGGCCGACGTGCGCGATGCAGCGATCCGCAAGATGGTCGAAGTCTACTTTCCGCCGAACACGGCTATGGTCAACGGTTACGGCTTCGACATGCTGTATGCGGGGCCACGCGAAGCCTTACTGCACGCGGTATTCCGGCAGAACATGGGCGCGACGCATTTGATCGTGGGCCGAGACCACGCCGGTGTCGGCGATTACTATGGCCCATTTGATGCGCAGGCAATATTCGAGGAACTTCCCGAAGGCGCGCTCGAACTTGAGATCTTCGCCGCCGATCACACGGCATGGTCGAAGAAGCTGAATAAAGTTGTGATGATGCGCGAGGCGCCGGACCACCAGCCGGAAGACTATGTCATCGTGTCTGGGACGAGGGTTCGCGAAATGCTCACTCAAGGCATAGCCCCTCCTCCCGAGATCTCCCGACGGGAAGTTGCGGAGATACTGATGGAGTACTACCAGTCGGATGCTGCTGCCTGATCTGTAGGAGCGGCCCCAGGCCGCGACCACGTAGTCTGACCGTAACAGGTCGCGGCCAATGGCCGCTCCTACAAGGCTGCTCCTACAGGTCGCGCCCACAAAAAAACCCCGCAACAGGCGGGGCTTTTCTTGAACCGTTTTTAGCCTAGACTTTTCTGCGTCGGGATAATCCCATGCCAAGTAGACCGATACCCAGGAGTGCGAGAGTGCCGGGTTCTGGGACGCTGACCGACTCAGCCGTGATCGTCTGGGGCTCAAAAACGAAGTTCGGCATATTTGATCCGCTAGTTGCGCCCCACAAACTACTCGTGAGCCGCAATAACGGGTGCGATGTTCGTGCGACACACGCGCCATCTGACGAAAAGCACAGGTTGAATACTGTCAACTCCAAAGAGCTATTGAAGATCATGTTTGCGGCAAATCCCGTAGAATCACTTACCGCAACTTGATCGCCGTTTGCCGACGAACTCGAGAAATTGCCCGCAGTGGTAACCCAGTTGAACTCAAAGGCGGAAATTAGAGCTTGGTAATCCTTGCGGCCCGCGACAATGTCGCCATCATCAATAATGAAATAGCCTTCTCCCGATAAGAGAACCGCGGTCGAGCCATTGTTTGTCCAGCTAAACTTGATCGGGTCAGCATGTGCAATAAAGGGCACCGTTAAAAAGAGTGCTGCAATTATTACTTTTAGTTGTTGCATGGTCGTGTTTCCTGAAAGTTCTGCCTCTGTTTGAGTAAAAGCAATTATCATGCCGATTTCGAAAAGGTATAAATATCAATAACTTGAGGCCGCGCTGATTTGGTGAGGGCGCCATCCTGTAAAAGAACCCGACATGAATCTGCTGCGTAGCGAGCTTTATTAACGGATGAGCATGGTGGTTGGGCATTGCATGCACGGCCTGTAGGAGCGGCCCCAGGCCGCGACATCGCGATGGGCCGCGTCAGGTCGCGCGCCGGGGCGCGCTCCTACAATCAGGACTCCAGGATCGCCAGAA
>JABDOQ010000040.1 GCA_013043165.1 Woeseiaceae bacterium
ACGACACCGACGAATACGCGGCGCGCGCAGCTCGAAGCCGGACGCGCGTGGGTCCGCACACAACTTATCGCCAACGCGCTCGGCTTGTCTTTTCATCCTCTGAGTCAGGCACTGCAGGAATTTCCGGAGATGGCCGATTACTACAAGCGCGCGCACGAGCTTCTCTCGAGCAATGCCGGCGATACGGTGCAAATGCTGGCTCGACTAGGCTACGCGCCGGATGTTGGTCCGGCCCCCCGCCAAGCCCTGGAAACCAGGCTTCTACCGATTTGAGGATTGTGGAGCGTTCCAGATCGGCGAGAAAATTTGACTATGAAACCAATGGCGTCTTGGAGGAATAGCGCATCATGACGGTATCCGGCACGAATTTCGGCAAGGCGGCACACGACTACGGTACGTTTCGCGCCGGATTTCCTGAATCGATTTTTGATCGGCTTGCCGAGTTCGATGTTGGACGGCCAGATCACTCCGTAATCGATCTTGGCACCGGAACCGGAACGTTAGCGCGCGGATTTGCCCTGAGGGGTTGCGAGGTGATCGGCGTGGACCCCGATCCGCGAATGATCGGTGAGGCACGAAAGCTGGATCAGGAAAAGAAGGTCAGCGTCACATACGTGGTGGCGAAAGCGGAATCCACTGGCCTTAACGGCGGCGCAGCTGATGTTGTTACGGCCGGCCAATGCTGGCATTGGTTCGATCAGCCCCGGGCAATTGCGGAGGTGATTCGCTTGCTCAAGCCTGGCGGCAAACTCGTCATCGCGAATTTCGATTGGCTGCCACTGGCCAGAAACGTCGTTGAAGCCACGGAAGAGCTGATAATTCGGTACAACCCAGACTGGCATTTCGGTGGCGGTCTTGGAATGTACCCGCAGTACCTTTCGAACTTGAGTGAGGCAGGCCTTCGGGATCTTCAGACGTTTTCTTATGACATGGATGTGCCCTATACCCCCGCGGCATGGAGAGGCCGTATCCGAGCCAGCGCAGGCGTCGCAGCACTGGATGCGGACGCGGTCCACGAATTTGATAAAGACCTTGCAGAGTTGCTTTCAGCCCGGTTTTCAGCGAGTGTTCTCGCGGTACCCCATCGCGTGTTCGCGATAGTCGCGGAATCAAACGGCAGGTGACCCACCGTGAAGATCGCCTTTCCAATATTACTGGCAATACTGACAGCTCTGGCCGTTTCGTCCGGTATTGCGAAGATCGTATTGATACCAAATGACGTCGAGTTTTTCGGAAAGTACGGATTCTCCGATCCTATGCTCATTGCTTTCGGAGCAGTTCAACTGACAGGCGGTATCCTGTTGCCCTGGAAGAGAACAAGGTTCGCGGGTTCGGCAGTGGTTGCGCTCACATTCCTCGTCTCCTTGGCGCTATTAGTCGTGGATGGCAATATTCCCGTCAGCATTGTGACCGCGATTGCTACGTTATTGCTATTCCTCGTCATGAAGTCGAGTTGGAAGGCTGGCGCCAAGCCTGGAAAACGGAGTTCTTAATGCAGAAAAAGGGCGCTTTTCGTTTTACCTGATTCACTGAGAAGTTTGATGAGACACGCAAGGGCCTCGTTTAAACCAACCCTTATGCGTTTTGAATGGGGTACGTTCGCCACTCGCCTTGCCCTTCATTATTCTGGCGTTGCTCCTCCAGGTATGTGCTCGAGCCTGACAACCTCTGCCCTGGTCTCAGTGGCGGATAGCACCTTGACGCGGTACCCGTTCCAGGTAATCGCATCGCCTTTTCGCGGAATCCGCTCGAGGCGCGACGACAACAAGCCGCCGAGCGTGTGAATGTCGGCGTTCGGGCGCCATGGAATACCGAGGTGTTTGGTCAGCTTCAACAACTCGATCGTCGACAGTGCGTGCACGGCACCGTCTGTCTGTGGCCAGAGTTCGTCGACCGGCCGGTCGCTCTCGTCAATAATTTCTCCCACGAGTTCCTCGAGCACGTCCTCGAGCGTCACGATGCCCTCAGTGCCCCCATATTCATCGACGACGATCGCCATGTGTTGCTGCGCAGCTCGAAACGCCTGCAACAGACTGTTGAGTGGTATTGTCTCCATAATGATGAGCGGCTCACGTATCAGCGTGGGCCAGTCGACGACATCGGGATCGTCCTGCAGCGACAGCAGGAGTTCCTTCGCGAGGACCACGCCTGACGCGTCGTCAAGCCGACCTGTCGGCGTGAATGGAAAACGGCTGTGCCCGGATTGCCGGATCGTGCGCATGACGTCTTCGGGGCTTTGTTCCTTTGTGAGGGCCACCACTTGCTGCCGCGGCACCAGGACGTCGGCCGCCCGTAGCTGGTGCAGACGTGTCGCGCGCACGATGATGCCGGCGGTACGCGCACCCACGACGCCCTCCTGCCGACCGATCGCGGTCATGAGCCGGATCTCCTCGATCGATGTTGCCTGGATTTCTTTCGATCCTCGAATTGCGCGCGACACTTTGCTCGCGAGCGTTACGAGCGGGCCGAGAAGCAGCGTCAGCCAATGGATAGCATGTGCGACCGGTCTCGCCAGAACATTAGCAAAAGTCACACCAAGAGTTTTCGGAATAATCTCGGTGAACAGTAGGACAGCAACCGTGAACACTGCAGAGAAAACCCATAGCGACTGCTCGCTGTATACGTCGACATAACTTGCACCGGCGACCGTAGCACCGATCGTGTGCGCGACCGTATTGACGATCAGGATCGCGGCGATGGGTACATCAATCCTTTCCTTGAAACTTTTTAGGAGGCGCCCCGACCGGCGCCCTGAACTGACAAGGAGTTCAATCTGGGCCGGCCTTATAGACAGGAGTACGGACTCGAAGATCGAGCAAAGGAAAGAGACCACCAGAGCAACGGTGATCGCGGTTACCAAAATAAACATGACCCCTCCGGAGGTGGGAAGCGTGCTGAGTCTTGTGCTATCACTCTGTTAACGAAACATTAGTTTACACTAGCTGCATACGGCAAAAGCGGAGGCTGGGCGACGAGCGGAAATGGCTCGATCTGGTGTTGAGATTGCCTTTCTTTTTATACTCGGACTGGAATTTTCATTGTCCCGAGTAATTGCCATGAAGCGAGAAGTCTTTGGGCTCGGTGGCTTGCAGGTCGCTCTCAACACGCTCGTGTTCGGCCTGGCCGCATCGTGGCTGGGCTTCGGCCCCGGCATTTCTGTCGTAATTGGCGGGGCTCTGGCGCTCTCGTCAACGGCACTCGTGATCAAGCAGTTGTCAGACCAGCTGGAATTGAATAATCCGCACGGGCGCCTCGCGACCGGCATTCTGAGACCGAGTTTCGGCATCAGGTAGAGGCGGACATCCGGCCGTTTCGTGACGTGCTACTGGGCCTGTTCTTCATCACCATTGGGATGCGGCTGGACATCGGCCTGTTGTTCGGGGAGACCGCCCTGGTGGCGGGCTTGGTGGTGGCTCTAATCGGTGGCAAGGCCATAATAGAGTCCAGCCTCATCCTGGCCGCCTATGCCGTGAACGTGCTCTCGGTACCAATATCCAGAATCGTTCGCACGATCGAGCGTGTTCGAGGCCATCGCTATGGCGAGCTCAGAAGAGTTTTTCCCAAGGAGGCCGCGCGTTATCTTGATGAGACCCATGCGCTGAGGGAACAGCTTGGTACTGTTGCGGTGCCGACGGGCGCGCACGCCGTGGGGCGTACGCTCGCGGAACTTCAACTCGCGAATGCGCAGGTCACGGTTAATGCCATTCGACGCGATGGCATCACGGGCCGTGAGCCTTTCCCGGACACCAAGCTCCGCGAGGGTGATGTTGTCGTGCTCTTCGGTACACCCG
Source organism: Woeseiaceae bacterium (assembly GCA_013043165.1). Lineage (GTDB taxonomy): Bacteria > Pseudomonadota > Gammaproteobacteria > Steroidobacterales > Woeseiaceae > UBA1847. Next base: position 3,792 of record JABDOQ010000040.1, read on the forward strand.
AAGCGCTGGAACGGGGTGAGTCAATACTCTTAAACGGTTGATTCTAATGACCCAAAACGGTCGCTGACGTCATCTGGAAGACAGGCACCAGCATTTCTGTCGAGTCGAAACACCATTGCCGATGTCACTCAGGCTGAAATTTTGGTAATTTGTCGGAGGAGGATTTGGAATTGCGTAGTCTTTTTAACAATCTCGTAGCGCTTTGTGCACTGATCTTCCTCTCAGCCTGCGACCAGGACAACCGAAGGCAAGGCGACATCTACTTGCCGGAGGGCGACGCGGCCAGGGGCGAGATGCATTTCGTGTCCCTCGGCTGCGTGAGTTGCCACAGCGTTATTGGCGCGGAGCTGCCCGAACCTGCCGAAGCCGGTCCCGTCCGCGTCCTGCTCGGCAGCCGCACCGGCCCAAGGCCAGGGATTTCGTACGGCCACCTCGTCACGTCAATCGTCAATCCTTCGCACAGGCTGTCGGTCCGCTATCACAAGGACAAGGTCTCCCAGGAGGGCGAATCCCTGATGACCACCTACAACGACGTGTTGACGGTGACGCAGCTGACGGATCTTGTCGCGTTCCTGCAGGCGCATTACGAGAAGGCCGATCGTCCCGGTTACAAGTACCCCACTTACACCTATAAAGCCGATGACGATCCCGAGGATGCGGATCCGCAGTAGCCATAGCGATACAGCGTGATCGGCTTTTCATTCTTGTTATTGAGGCAGGGTGGGGTTCTGCGTGACAAGCAAGATCAGCCACGGCTCCCCGGCGCGTAATGTCGCGAGCTGGTATGGCCCCAGCAATTCGGACCATTTGATTAAGCGCTCACTGTCCGGTTTTCGAACTGTACAAAACTGAGATAGCCCAGGTAACTTTGGCTATGATTGCGGTTATAGAACCGCTCGATGTATTCGAAGAAATCTGCCTTTGCTTCCTCCCTTGTGGTGTCGGTGCTTTGCCTTGCGGATTGTGATAGCCAATCGCCATTTTCAGTGACTCGATCGGCAGGTGCCGACCGACACGGCGATCCATCGCCCTCGCCGAGATCGAGCAGCACACGCCGGATCTTGCGGGCACCGTGCGCACCGTTGCTCTCCAGATGGATCTGTCGGATCAGCGACCGAAGTTCCCGGTTGCGTCGTGATCGCGCACTCTCGGCCCGTTGGCTCCAGTCGTAGTTACCACCGCGTGAGACACGCAACAGACGACTACGTATGTTACTCCCGGCTCGTTTGCTCGCCTTAAGGCCTGTCGTTTGAAATCCGTGCAAATATCGGCATCGATGACGAAAAACTCTGGGTTCCCTATGCGGACGGCATATGGCTGCAACCGTGTTGCTTCAATTCAACCACAGGAGGGTTCAGTGTCCTCCTGAAGGGATTGCCCGGCGCACAACTTGGTGTCAATTATCACGTTGGTACCGTACGTGGATATACGTTGCAGGGTAACTGGCGATACTTGGAACACGACTGGGTCGCAAAGCCTGGAAGGTACATCTATGAACCCGCGGGCGAAGCGCACACATGAGTCGTAACGGATGATTCGCCGGAGCCTGCTCTGATCATGTTCATAGTTGAAGGTAGGCTCATCTATTTGGACAACCCCGTCAACGGTGGATTTGCTGCGTACGAAGACGGATTTTCGCTACTCGAAGTATGCCGCAACTACTATCGCGAAGCGGGGCTCGATGTGCAGCAGCTCGACGCGCTATTTCGATAGAGAATTGCTGTCCAGTAGCGAGCATAACGGATCAACCGGACGTCTGCTTTTGGCCGAACGTGAAACTTAGTTTTACCTCAATACTGCCGGTCTGAACGGCCGCTTTGAGAAACGCGGACATGGGGGCGGCTCGGAACCTCCGATCAAGCCGGTTCCGGCTATTTCAGGCGGACGCGTCGTGAGACTGTCAGAGCAGCGCACGCCGAGATCGACGTACTCGGCCGACAAAACTGAGCGGTGGAGCCGCGAGGGCAATCCTGCCCCCGCGACCACCTCTATTTACGTCTGCCGTCCCTGCTTTCAAGAGGGCGGCGGGGCAAACTTCATACACGAGAGGGCCAAGTCCACGGCATGTTGAAGCTCGTTTAAGGGTATGAAGTAATTAACAGCCAACCGTATCGCAACTGGTGACATATGAAACAAGATTAGAAGCAAAAACAATTCGCATTGCGAAATTAACTGGCTGATTCATAGAACAATTTTATTTATCTTTGGTTATTTTCAATGTTTAGTGCTATAAGATCATAACAATAGAAAAATAAAAACTACGGTTCGGGCGCAAATAAATGGCACCCAACGGCGCATACCATTTCGAGCTTTAAGAATCTTGTTTTCGTCCGGTCTGCGGCCACGATTCGTCCATTCAAAAACCCGGCACCGCCGAATCGCGACGTCATAAAGCGGCTTCGCGACCCAAGCGACCGATAACGCGTTAATGCTTCAATATAACGTGATAATGCTTCAATAATTTGTTCTTTTTCGTTTTCGGTCGAAACTGCGCTCCGCTGGCTAGCCTTCTGCGGGCGCGAACGGGAGCGAAATATGCATACGAACCTTCTCCGGTCCATTACCGCGATCCAGAGCCGATTTCCTGTTGTCGCCATTTGTCTGTTGGCCTGCGCCGTAGCGGTCGCAGATCAGGAAGACCCTGTCACGACCGTGTCAGGCACTGACGGCGACGACATCATAGACGTAGTCACATCGGAGAGCGCGACGGCAGGCGTATCGAGTATTATCGGCGAAACGAGTAGCGCCGATGGGACCGTCATCGATAGCCTTGGCGGCGATGATATGGTAACGGTCAGTGGCGACGTGGATGCGTCCTCGGACGTCAACGCCGGTATCTTTTCGAATCCAGAACGATCCGATAATACGGCGACCAGCACAGCCGTCATGGCAGGCGACGGCGCTGACATCGTCAATACCTCGGGCCTGAACACGTCGTCAGCAATATCAAGAGCCGGCTATCAAGCGGTGCTGTCGGTCGACCTCTCGTCGGCAGAAGTCGGTAGCGACGAAGTCGACGTCACGGTAAATGCCGAAGCAAATTCGACCGGCATAGATGCTGGCGATGGCGAAGATACCGTCATCAGTTCCTCCGTTCTGGAAAGTTCTGCGACAACAACGACCGGTGGCACTGCGGCGGGCGCCAGTGCGGGCCTCGGCGCTGATTTTTCCGACTCTGTGACGACGAAATCCGCGTCGATTGCGAAATCCTCGGCAACTGGTATCAACGCGGGTGCGGGCGGCGACCAGGTCACGAATACGGGGCCGGTTACCACAGACGCGATGGCGACAAGCGGCGTACTTGCCGTAGACGTGGTGTCATCCGACCCGATGGATGCCGATAAAAAGGTGCAGAGCAAGCTGGATGCAAGTGCGAAAGCAGAGGCCACCTCGACCGGTATCGAAACCGATGGTGATGAAACCGAAGACGACTCGGATACCTCGACGCGGCTCGTCGATGGCGGCCTCGAAGTCACCCGCGAGAAGACAGAAACGGCTGTCAGCGGCAACGATACCGTGACCAACACGAATAGCATCGACAGCACGGCGCGCGCAATAAGTGACAGCACATCTATCTCGGCCAGTAGTGCGTCCAACGGCTCTCTCGAAGCCACAATAAATGCCGAGGCGACCGCCACCAGCAGCGCGATTTCGACGGGTGATGGCAACGACACCATTGCTAACAGCGGCGCTGTGTTCGCCGATTCGGGCAGCATCGCCTATGCCGTCGGCGCATCGATCGCGGCCGGCACGGGCGGCGATCCGGACGCAATGTCCAAACCCAAGACCGAGACCGCTACGAATGTCACCGCCACGTCCAGCGCCATCGGCATCGATGCGGACGGGCCGGCGCAAAGCACCATATTCATAGGTGTCACGAACATCAGTACGTCTGGCATATCCAATTCCCGCACAACGCAGTCGTTTGCGAGCACGGGCTCAGATACTGTGAGTAATACCAATATCATCGAGGCGATCAGCACAGCCCTGAGCGCGTCGCGGATCACGACCGTTCAGATCGCGACCGGCGGTGCTGCGGAGTCGACAGCGAAGTCCACAGCAAAAACATACAGCAGCGGCATCAACCTGGGCGGCGGCAATGACTTCGTCGACAGTAGCGGGGCAATAACGGCAACTGCCACGTCGACGGGCGGTGCGCTTGCGCTGTCATTCTCACAGAGCGGGGACGATGCGGAATCGAAAGCCGACGCGACAGTGACCAGTGAATCCGTCGCGGTGGGAATCGCTGGCGACGGCATCGCGAGCGATGTCGACACGATGTTCTCGACCACGATTGACGACAGTGGTCTGACAATCGCGTGGAGTCTGCAGGAAACAACGCAGCACGGTGACGATGATGTGGCAAACAGCGCCATCATAGACGCGGCCGCAAACTCTACAAGTGGCGCCGTGGGTGCATCGGCAACGATCGACGGCGCGGCGTCCGCCGAGGTCACCTCAAACTCGATTTCACGCGCGACTGCGGTTGATGCGGGTGGCGGCACCGATCTGGTTAATAATAGTGGTGCTTTGACGTCAACCGCTACATCAACGGCGGGCGCGCTCGCTGTCGGCTTCGGGCAGAAATCGGCTGAAGATGCGGAGGCCGAATCTGAAGTAAAGGCATCGGCAACCGCAGAGGCGAACGCAGCGGGCATTGCCGGCGATGGCGGCAAGGACGTCATGACCACATTCAATCTCGACATCGGTTCCGACGGCCTGTCGACCTCCTTCGATCACCGAGAAACGGCGCAGAGCGGTGATGATGATGTAACAAACATCGGCAACATAGACGCGACGGCAAACTCCACAAGTGGCGCCGTGGGTGCATCGGCAACGATCGACGGCGCCGCATCCACCGACATAAATTCGACTTCGACATCGAGGGCGGCGGCGATCGATGCCGGCGGCGGCAGCGATCTTGTTGATAATTCTGGTGAGCTAATAACGGCGGCTGCGACCTCAAATGCCGGTGCGCTGGGCGTTAGTTTCGCTCAGAAACCAGGCAAGAAGGACGATGCGAGCGTCGCAGCAGCGGCGACAGCCGAGGCTGTCGCGGTGGGCATTGCAGGCGATAGCGGCAAGGATGAGACAATTTCGATCAATCTCGATATCGGGGCCAGTGGTTTGACGTCAGCACTGAGCCAAACGGTGACCGCGCAAAGTAGTAACGATGTCATCGATTCGAGCGGTTCCATCACAGTCGACGCCAACGCAAACAGCGCGACGATCGGAGTCGGTGTTGCGATTGACGGCACGGCAAAAGCGGATATCAAAGCATCGGCCGCGAGCAATGCATCGGGAATAACTGGCGGCGGCGGCGACGATCAGGTAAGCAGTGACGGCGTCGTCACGGTCATTTCGACCTCACAGTCGGCTGCCGTTGCAGCAGGCGTCGGCGTGAAGTCAGCCGACAAGAGCAAGGCGAAGACCAAGGTCGCGGCGGAAACGACAGCGGAAGCGACAGCAACGGGAATCGCGACCGACGGCGGGCTGGAAGACAGTACGTTGGATGTCGACCTTACGATCGACGGCAGTGGTATCCAAGCTAGCTATGCGCGCACATCCACGGCAGCAAGCGGCGATGACACGCTGACAAACCTCGACACGGTGACCAGTACTGCAACAGCTACTACAGGGGCGGCATCTGTGGCAGTGACGATCGGCGGTGCTGCACGAACGGATCTGGATTCAACGGCCGAAGCAACCGCGCGCGGACTCAATAGCGGCGGCGGTGCGGATACTATCGATAGCACCGGCGAGCGGATCACCACAACTGCGACGGCCACGGCCGCAACAGTTGAGGCCGCGGTTTCGACGGACGGCTCCTCTGCACCGGACTTCAATGTTGGACTTATGAGTGGCGGTACCACCGCAAGTTCGGATGCGGTCGGCATATCCAGTGCCGGTTCCGATCATTCGACATCCGCAACCATAACGACGGATATCAGTTTCGACGACTTTAGCGTTACGGGCAGCTTCGAGAAGATTGAGGATCACGTAACGGGTGACGCTGCTGATGAAATCATCAACGCAGGGGAATTGATAACGACGAGCAACGCGACTGCATTGGCGGTAGATGCCAGCGTGGCAGTGCCCGAGGGCGCAAAGGGAACAGGCATAGCGCTGACACTGGGTCGTGCTAAAGCTGATGCACATGTGGTCGGCATCGAATCTGGCAATGATGATGATCTCATTGATAACCAAGGAAAATTGACGAGCAATGCGACCGCGACAGCGGCCGCAGCAAATGTATCGGTAACGGCTAAAGGCGGTGCAGTTGCAACCAACGCCGTCTGGGACGGCGGAACCACGGCGAACGCCACTGCAACTGGCATCGACGCGGACAGTGGCACGATCAAGACCACTCGCATCGATGCAGAGGCAAGTCGCGAACGCGCCCAGGTCGTTTACGAGACTACCGAAGAGGCGGCTTCCGGTGATGATGTCATTTTCAATTCCGGTGAGGTCAATTCCACTGCGACGGTTCTTGTGCCGTCGGTCACCGTTGCCGTATCCACAAAGGGCGTTGCAGCTGCCGTTTCGACATCGAGTTCTGAATCTGAAGCGACCGGAATTCGCGGCGGTGATGGTGAGGATGCAATAGAAAACGTGGGCGATATCACAAGCACTGCAGACGCAACGGCTCTGACTGCAAATGTGTCAGTGGAACTGGCAGGTGCCGCCATTGCGGCGGACGCGGTCTGGGATGGCGGTACAAGCGCTGAAGCGACAGCAACCGGCATTGCCGGAGATGGTGGGGATCGCACGAGCGTTACAAGATTGGCGATCGGCACCGATGAAATGAGCTTCAGCAAGACAAACGTCATCGCAAGTGGCGCTGACACCATCATGAACTCCGGTAGCGTTGATGCCATCGCGAATGCGACAGCAGCATCGGCGAGCGTCGCAGTCGCAGTCAAAGGCGTTGCTACTGCAACCGCGACATCGACAGCCAATGCGAGTGCAACCGCAATCGATGCCGGGGCCGGCAATGAAGTAGACAACGTTTCTAACACCGGCGTGCTGACTACAGATGCAACGGCTTTGGCAACATCGGCATCGGTCGCAGTAACGACGGTGGGCGGGAGCGTCGCCGGGGATTCAGTATGGGATGGCGGTACGGGTGCTGATGCGCGTGCGCGCGGTATCGACGTTGGCAGCGGCGGCGAGACAATTAACAACGATGGAACTATCGACACCGGCGCAACGGCAACAACGGCATCGGTAGCAGCAAGCGTCTCGTTGACGGGATTGGCCGCAGCGACTGCGACATCGACTGCAACAGCGGACTCAATCGCGATCGATGCAAGTGCGGGTGACGATGCCGACACCGTAATCAATGATGGCCGACTCATATCCGACGCACAATCGACTGCGGCGGCCGCATCTATCTCCTTTACACAGGTTGGGGCTGCTGTGACGGCAGGAGCAGTCTGGGACGGTGGCACTGGTGCGGAGTCGATTGCCCGTGGTATCGACGTTGGAGACGGTGCCGATTCGATTACCAACACTGGCGCTATTGATGCAACGACGATAGCAACGGCCGCCGAAGTCTCGGGCAGCGTCTCGTTGACAGGCGTTGCCGGGGCGATCGCAACGTCAAACAGTGACTCGCAAGCAACCGCAATTTACGCGGGCAACGAAAGCGATTTGGCTGCCGATGATGTGACCAACACCGGCAATCTAACGGCAGACGCAACCGCTAGTGCTGTGACCGCTGCGGTTTCTGTTACCACGGCCGGTGTTGCGGTAGCAGGTGGCGCAGTCTGGGACGGCGGAACCACGTCGGAAGCAACTGCTCGAGGGATAGAAACGGGTGGTGGCCAAGACACTGTCGACAACACGGGTGAAGTCAAAGCCAAGTCGGATGCTAAAGCCGCCGAGTTATCCGCTGCCGTTGCGGTTACCGGTGTTGCTGGCGCGATAAGCACATCAACGGCTGAATCAGACGCCACGGCGATTCACACAGGTGACGGTGCGGCTGCAGATACGGTGATGAATTCGGGCATGCTCACTGCGGACGCAGATTCGATAGCTGCCACGGCGGCGGTGTCGTTCACGAGTGCCGGCGCTGGCATTGCTGGTGGCGCCGTGTGGGACGGAGGCACGACTGCAACATCCAACGCAATTGGTATTGCCGCTGGTGAGGGCGCAGACGAAGTCTTCAACGAGGGTGACATGTTAATTACCTCGGATGCGGCAGCAGCGGAAGCGGCCGTTGCGATCGCTGTCGGCGGTTTCGCGGGTGCCATTGCCACCTCGACGAGCGAGGCCGCCGCGACCGGTATCGATGTTGGCGCAGGCAACTATGACGACAATGTATTCACCAGTGGCGACATCACGGCGAGCGCCGCAGGGTTAGCCAACACGGTAACTATTGCTGGAACGGGCGCAGGCGTAACTATGGCCGCGGACTCAATTTGGGACGGCGGCACGAGTGCCGACGTACTGGCGCGTGGCGTCGAAACCGGGCTTGGCGCAGATATAATTGAAAATCAAGGGAACGTCCTGGCACTCACGTTGGCAGAGGCTGCGTCTGGGAGCGTGTCCGTAGGGGCCGCTGGCCTGTCCGTTGCTATAGCCACGGCAACGGCGGACGCAGATTCCATTGCTTTGGATGCCGGGACCGGCGATTACGATGATGCCGTCGTTAATTCCGGCAATCTCGGTGCTGAATCGACTGCAATTGCCGCTTCGGCCGCTGTGAGCTTTAGACTAGTTGGTGGATCCGTGGCCGGCGGGGATGTCTGGGACGGTGGTACCGCCGCAAACAGCACATCCGTCGCAATGGCGCTCGGCGAGGGTGGAGATACGGTTACCAGTGATGGCGAGGTGACTGCCGACTCAGTCGCCACATCAACGGGTGTGTCGGTCGCTGTCACGATCGAGGGCGTTGCTGGCGGTATATCGGCCGCGAACGCTCATGCGGATGCGACCGGTATCGATGTCGGCGCAGGCGATGATTCCGTCGACAGCGCCGGCCAAATTACGGCGTCATCGCTGGCGAATGCCAATTCCGTGAGTGCAGCAGGTGTCAAATTTGGTGTTTCGGCAGCGGGCAATAATTCCTGGGATGGCGGTACCCGCGGAGAGGCGACCGCCTCCGGCATCAGCGCCGGCGATGGCATGGATTCGATCGACAACAGCGCGAATATCGACAGTACCGCAACGGCAGCCGCGCCATCGGTGTCTGTCAGCTTTACCGTCGGCGGAGTGAGCGGTGCGAACTCGACCTCGTCCGCGGATGCAAAAGCCAATGCGATAGATGGCGGTGCAAATGACGATCGAATCGACAACCTCGGAAACCTGACAGCCACTGCAGATGCTAACGCAGTTGCCGTGAACGTCGCGGTGACGGGTGTAGGCGTTGGCACGGCATCGGATGCGGTATGGGATGGGGGTACTACTACGGATGCAATTGCCCGCGCAATCGACGCGGGTGACGGCGACGACGTTATCGTTTCCGGCGTCGTCGCCGATGGTGAGCCAGAGCCCGAGCCTTCCTCGATAATGGCGAACGCCGATGCCACCTCGGTCTCGGTCGCCGCCGCGGTCACCGTGGGCGGTGTGGCCGGTGCGATCAGTACATCAACTGCAAACGGCAATGCCGCCGGCATCGATGCCGGCGACGGTGATGACCTCGTTCTGAACAACAGCGACGTGACCGGCAAAGTAACGGCAACGTCTGACAGTGTCAGTGTTGCGGTTACTGGAATCGGCGGCGCCGTCGCCGGCGATGCGTTCTGGGACGGCGGCACCACGGCGAATGCCGATGCTTTCGGGGTGACAGGTGGTGGCGGCGCGGATGAGTTGCGAAACACCAATATCGTCACGGCTGATGCGCTTAGTGATGCTCAATCGGTAGCCGCCGCTGCGACGGTCGCCGGCGTGACCGGTGCCGTTGCTGTCTCAACGTCTACAGCCAATGCCGCCGGCATGAGCGGCGATGACGGCGAGGATCTGCTCGTCAACGAAGGCACAGTGGAATCATATTCAGCGGCAATGGCCAATGGCGTCAGCGTCGCCGTTTCTGGCGTTGGCGGCGCGGGATCACTGCTCAACAACAGTAGCGCCGAGGCCACTACGGCCGGGCTCGCCGGAGGCGAGGGCATCGATACGCTGGTGAACATGTCCGGCGCAACCATCGATACGACGGCCAGCGCAGAAACGAAGCAGATTGCCGTTGCCGCAACGCTTTGGGGCGTCGCAGCCGCGGATACGAAGACGACTGCGACGGCTTCCGGAAGCGCAATAGATGGAGGCGCCGCAGACGACATCGTGATCAATGATGGCACGATAATGCAGGCCGCAACCGCCGATGCGAAAGCGCGCAGCATTTCCGTAACCGGGTTTGGCGGAAACATAACGAATGCCGAATCAATCGGTCATTCGATCAGCACGGGCCTGGCCGGAGATACCGGCAACGATCAATTGAGCAACACAGGCGACGTGACTCTGAACTCGACGGCATCCGCTATTGGTCATTCGTTCGGCTTTACATCGGGCGGCGGTGTCGTTGTCGCGGACGCCACCGCTGACGCGACCGCGGAGGCTTCGGGACTTCGAGGCGACGGCGGCGCAGACATGCTGTCCAACTCCGGCAATCTCAGTGTCGCAACCTCGGCAAATACGAGCGCTGGAGCCGTCGGCGCAAATCTCGGAGTGGGGTATACATTAGCGAAAGCGAACTCTGTGGCGACGACCAATGTCGCTGGAATGCTCGGCGGAGACGACAACGACATGCTCAATAACGCGGAGTCAGGGGTGATCGACCTGCTGGCCACAGCGAATGTCAATGCCGAATCCGTTTCGATCACAGTCGGAGGAGTTGCGGATGCCGAGGCGAGGACCATCGCCAATGTTCTTGCGACCGGGCTGGGCGGTGGCGCCGGCGACGACAGCATCACGAACCAAGGTGATCTTGCCGTCAACGGCACTTCGCAGAGTACTGCGAACGGCGGTGCCATCAGTGTTGCCGGTCTTTCCAGTTCGAAAGCTGGCACCGAAGTCGATGCCAACGTTGTCGGAATGTCCGGCGGCGAGGGCGTTGACACGATCGTCAATACGGGTCGGGTCTTCGTAGGCCCGCTCGCGAATATCATGGCCGAGAAATGGATGGCGGAGGATGACGCCTGGATGTCCGTGTTATCGACGACCTCGAACTCCTTCGGTTTCGTCGGCAAGGTCGATTCCGAGTCGGCCGCATACGCGAGAACGACGTCGACCGGTTTCAGTGGTGGTGACGCGGGCGATGTCTTATCGAACGACGGCGAGTTGACGGTTTACGCGACGGCACAAAGCATTGCTTCGTCCGGAACTCTGGGCATATTCGGGTCTTCAGACGCAACAGGCGGATCCGGCGCATTCACGAATGCGACCGGGCTGTCCGGAGATGCTGGCGACGACGTTATCGAGAGCCTCGGCTTTCTGGACGTTGTCGCGAAGTCGAGCCTGACTCAAAACGCTGCCACGTTCCAGTTCGGTGGTGCCGGCGACGCCGGTTCGGCGCTCGAGGCGGCGACCGACGCTGTAGGCATCAGCGGCGGGGCCGGGCAGGACGGCATCCGCATGGATGGCGTCATCAAGGTTTCCGGAAGGTCTGATCTTGATTCCAGCAGCAGCGCCGACGCGGCCTTTGGCAGCACCGACGCAACGGCCCAGTTACGCGGCGTGACCCGTGCCATTGGCGCCGATGGCGGTGACGACAACGATATCATCGAAAACCTGGCTACAGGCTCGATCGAGGTCAGTGCGACGACTCGCGTCATTGCGGAATCAATGGCTTACACGTTCGCCGGTGGAACAGGGTCGGAGAGTGTGTTGGACGGGATTTCTGTTGCAGCAGGACTCACAGGCGGAGGCGGCAACGATATGCTGACCAACGATGGTTTCCTGAAGGCGACGGCGGATGCGGCTCTGACGTCGACGGGCGGTTCGAAGGCAACGTTCACGGGCGGAAGTGGCAGTGACACGACGGGCACGGCGAAAGCATCATCACGTGCCATTGGCCTGGAAGGCGGCGACGGCGATGATGTTCTGACGACACGTGGCACGACCGTCGTTGAAGCAATAACAGTTTCAGATTCGCGCAACCGCGCCAGCAGCTCGGCTTCGTTCACAAGCAACGGCTCCTCCGGATCGGTCAGCGAGGCGACCGCAAACGCGGTCGGTCTCGACGGCGGTGCCGGAGTCGACTGGCTCGTCAATGAAGGAGACGTGATCGTTACCGCGGACAGTACTGCGTACGGATTCAGTTACTCGAGTGGGGCAAAGGTCTCACTGAGTGGCGATGCCAAGGCGTTCGCGAATAGTGTTGCGCGCGCGATAGCCAACGGCATATCGGCGACGAACGGGGACGCGGTGGTTATCAACGACACCGAGGAAGGTGAGTCGATCAATGTGACGGCGACAGCTGGTACGGTGAAGGACCTGACGACCACGTTATCCGTTTATCGCTTGCAGGGAAACATCGATGAAGATATCACGCCTGATGATATGGGTTGGGTGCCGCCGATCGCAGAGACGGTCACGACACTTCCCGACCTGACCGACCCTGAAAATCAGATGAAATACGACCCCAGGGACGACCAGCTGGATATCGTCTATTGCCTGGGCGACGACAGCAACGGATGCGTCATGGAAGCATCGGTGAATTCGGCCGGCAATCATTACGTTTCTACCGTCGAGACCATAGATAGTGACCCGGACCCCGATAATGAGGTACTGGTTGATGTCTATAGCTGGGAGCTTGTCGGCGCGGTCGAGAATGAGCCAGATTGGACCGATCCGGCCATTCAAGCCGAATATACGGATGGCCAGATCGTTGCCTGCAAGGCCGAATCCTGTTGGGACGATCCAACGGTAGCCGCCAGCGCGACCTATTGGCAGGTCGAGGTTGACACCGGCGTCGACCCGAACGATCCGGCAGACGACGTGTACGATTGGAATCGTATTGACGGGCTCGTCATCGAAGTCAACACGGAAGTGACCGAAACGAGTTTTCCGACATACGCGTTTGCCAACGGAAACGGCCTCGACGGTGACGGTTTTGCCACGGTATCGGGGCGCTCCGAGGCGATTGCCAAAGGCATCGCACTCGGCGACGGTAATAACAACGTGACGTCGGGCAACATGAGCGTAGAGGCCATCGCAAATACGGTCGTCAATGTCGGCTCTGACGGAGATGTCTTTGGCGACTCCAAGGCATTTGTTACTTCCGGCTCAGCGGTAGCCAAAGCCGTAGGCATCGAATTGGGTGACGGCAGCAATCTGGTGCTCAATACGGGCGATCTCTCGGTGATCGCGGAACCGTCGGCACAGGGATTCAGCGGAGTCAGCGCAGGCGGAGGCGTCTGCATTTGGTTCTTCGGCTGGTGGTGTGGCGGGGCAGGTGATGGTGTAGCGGCGGTCAGTGTGAGCTTCGTCGCCGATGCAAAGGGCATCATCTCTGGCAATGGCGCTGACTCGATCACGAATGATGGCACGATCGTGGTCGAGGCGAGGCCGGATGTCGCCGTCGACGCCAGGCGAGGCGATGATGAATATGCGGCCCGCGCCAGTGGCGACAACACCGGCGGCGCGTCGTTAAACATCACCGCGGATTCGACGGCTATCGGTATCCAGACTAGCGGCGGCAACGACTCTGTCACGAATAACGGCAGCATCGAAGTCTCCGCCTATGATCTGCAGAGTGGATGTGCGAGTTCCCCTCCGGATGTTTGCGGATTGGAACCACCTGAGTATAACCCAGGGACGCTCCAGGCGGTCGGTATTGATACCGGAGACGGCGACGATACGGTCACCAACAATGGTCTGGTCTCCGCGATGACGTTCGAGAATAACGACCCATCGACCGGGATCGGCATCGACCTGGGAGCCGGCAATGACGCGCTGACACTGGGCGACGGTTCGCAAGTACTGGGATCTATCTCCCTGGGTAGCGGCGATGACTCGCTAACACTGTCAGGCGTGCCCATGGCCGCTGAAACAGGCGTCAGCGTGTTCAGTCTGAATGCCGGTGCTGGTCTCGATTCCCTGTCGTTCGTCGGTGATGGATCGTTCTCTGGCTCACTGGATAATTTCGAGACTGCGACCAAATTGGGCGATGGCACTTACACCCTGGTGCAGCCGCTTGCTACGGTCGAAAGTCTGACCATCGACGGCGGAATTTTGTCGCTGAGCAATGACTACACCTTCTCGAGCACCGGGACGTTTTCGACCTACATCCACAGCAACGGCGACAACGGGCAATTACTGGTCAACGGCACCGTCTTTGCCTATGGCGCGATTAGCGTCGAGAAAAGGGGAGACACGTATATAGCCAATGACACCCGTTACACGTTGGTCGAGGCCACCCCCATAGATCCCCTAATGGATGGCGTAATGGATGGTTTCACTGTCATTACCTTGCCGGAAGCTCGTCCACTGCTCAGCTTCGAACTTCAGCAATCGGAAGATTCCTTAGACGTTGTCGCGGTGGCCGCTTCTTTCTCCACGGTCACAGAAAATCGATCCTACAATGCCGTCGCCGATAATCTCTTCGGTCTCACGGCGGTGGCAAGTGATGATTTCGCACGACAGCTCGGTACCTTGCAGGGCATGGATTCCGGATTCGACCGCGCGTTTGCGAGCTTGAGTCCCGACTCATACGAAGGCCTTACTTCGAACACGCTTGCTCTAGGGCATCAGACGACGCAACTGCTTCGCACACATCTCGGCAATGCGCGAGCCGTGCGTCAGGGATCCATATCAGCGTCCGCCGCCTATGAGCCGGTCGTGCTGGCTTACGAGGGTGGCCAACTGAACACCAACGGTGCTGCCATCGCGCCATTCTATATGGGGCAGGCCGGTCCGCTTCGCGCTGATGATCCCGCGCTTTCGACGACAGCTGGCGCTACGGGAAACGGGTCAAACCGCCACATGGCGCAGACATGGGCGTCTGCATTTTTTGGCAGCGGCGACTATGACGTAACCGATGGCCTTACTGAATACGATCATGACTCTGCCGGATTCACGATAGGTGCGGACTATTTTTTCCGCGACAACCTGATTGCCGGCTTTATGATCAGCTATGCGGAAACAGACATCGATCAATTGCAAGCCGCCGCCACGTCAGATATTTATGCCTGGAGTGGTGGTCTGTATGCAACCGGCTACTGGGACAGTACCTATGTCGAGGGTGGCATAACATTCACCAATCAGTCTTTTAAGAATTGGCGCAGTCTGGAGATCGGAACTGCAGCACGAACGGCCATGAGCGAACATGACGGCGATACCTGGATGGCGTTCGTAGGCGCGGGGCGGGAGTATGACTTTGGTACATGGCATATGGAGCCCTACGGAACGCTGTATTACTTCGATATCGACGAAGACGCCTTCGAGGAAACCGGTGCAGACAGTCTCAATCTGCTTTTTGCAAAGAAGTCGACCAGTGCACTGCTTGGAGAAATCGGTACAACGTTCGTTCGGCTACAGGATGTCGATAGTGGTGTAATTGATTGGCACGCATCGCTCGCCTATAACCATGACTTTGATATCGATGACGGGAGCATTGCATATGCTTACGGAGGCCAGCCGGGCTCTATATTGACGATTGACGATCGCAATATCACATCCGGCAGTGCCGTTTTTGGCGCCGGGCTTGCTTACATAAGGAAACGTAGCACGTTGGCGTTTGATTATCGTGGCCAGTTCAACAGCGACTACCGTAATGATATCGTTGGATTGCGCCTCGCGTACTCATTTTGATCGTTCGGCGATCGGCTGAAAGGAAAGGTGCCGGTGGTAACACCGTCACTTATTGAGGAAAGGTGCCGGTGGTAACACCGTCACTTATTCATTTTCGTCTCTGAGGCGATTTATGGCACGCGATGGACCAGAGTGAGCCCGTCCAAATCGCCGCGCGACTTCAGTCAGCGTCGCACAGCCGTTCTCGGTCGCAGCCAGCGCAATTTCAGTACGAACGGTTGAGTGTCGTCGCGACCGCGATCGGGAAGCGAGCAGGGCTTCCGGCACGTCGTGACGCTGGCAGGCATCATCTACGACTTCGTCGAGATTCCTGTATCTGGTAGCGGGTCAGTCCATCCTGCAGAATTTCTTGCCATTGACCCCTGTTTTTGTTGTCAAAGAATATTGCCGGGCGACCGTTGCCACGCAGAATGGCGTGGTAGAAGCCGTTGGGCAGATGCAGTCGTGATCTTCGAGGCACCCACCGTCCTCCCGTGAATGTTGATCGATGGGAAAACAGGGTATGGTCGGGTTTGATCCGTGGCGACGTCTCTTTGCTTTTGGTGCAGGTCGATAAGTAACGTGGTTACCACCGGCACCCAATCTCATTGGCACCCAATCTCATTCTCGCAGCAGGGCGTCCAGAGCCAAGCAGCTATCAGCGGCATGCCCAGCATGGCAGGCGTCTCTGGGGAGGTTGCAATGATGATGCTGAATCAACTCTGCGACTGGAAAATCTGCCAATTTGTACTACGCTCGTACTGTATCAACGGCGAACCCAAGCCAGCCATTGAGCGGGAGGAGGTAACGACTATGCCGAAGTTCATCGATGCACATCCCATGAAGCCATTCACGGCCGACCAGCTGAACACGTTGCAAAATGCACCGCGGGACGAATTTGGAGTCACGCATCACGACATCCTGTTCAGCGAGAAAGACAACAAGGTCTATTGCGTTCTGGACGCCCCCAATTCGGAAGCGATCAACAAGCATCACGCAAAGGCCGGCATCAAGTGTGACTATATCCACGAAGTGAAGTCGACGCGCGGGTGACAATATAGACTTTGTTCGGCGTGCTCGAGGAAAGCAGGCCGGTCCCATTCGTGGGGCCGGCTTTTTTTAACTGCAGGAGAGCGGGGCCGCAATCGTCAAGACCGTCATGGATGGATTTATGGCATAGCCCTCGTCAGCCTGTTGAGCCGGCGTGTAGCAAAATCTTATAATGAACGGGCGGACTACCAAGTAAAAGGCACAGCGGATTCTCAATTCGGCATCGTGGAGTTCAGATGAAAATCAGCACCAATCACCGATATTCGCACAACACAGGTACCGTGTATTCCGTATTTACCGATACCAAGGAGATCAGGGACAAACAAAAAGCACTCGGCGCCCGGAAAATCCGCGTGTTGGAGTGCGAACGAGATACTGATGGCGCAATCGTCAGGTTCGTGCGTGAATTGCCTGCCGAGGTTCCCGGTATTTTGAGTCGATTCCTGCAGCCTTGGAACAGTGTGGAGCAATCGGAACGATGGCGCAGCCTGGACGACGATATTTTCGAGTCCGAGCTCACGATCGACATTGCCAATGTTCCGGTTACTGTTGTTGGCACGCTCAAGCTCAAACCATTGGAGGACGGTTGCGTAAACCAGGTTCGCCTGGTCATCGAATGCGGTATTCCGTTCGTCGGCAAATCCCTGGCTGAGTTTGTCGCTGCAGATTGCAAACGCCTTATCGACGCTGAGTACAAGTACATCATCGGTCGCCTGGCTTCTGCCTGACACGAACACCAAGTAAATGCACTGCGGTAGCCTGATATCCGGGGATTGTACTCAGTATCGGAAGCTTATCGACGGCGTAAAAGAAACCAAGCGATCATCTTCGAAACCGGCCACTGTCGGCACGTTCTCGCTCAATGCGGGCAACGAGGAGCTATCAAGATGTGGTGCCGGCTGACATAGGTACTCACGATCGTAATATCGTTGTCATCCGTAAGTCCGATCAGGACTTGTGGCTCGTCCAAAGTTTATTCATTAATTGCGGCCCTCAGCTGCCCCTAGGGCCGATTGCGACCATATCGGTCGTGCGCCTCAACCCACTCTTCGGATGCGATCGCACCACTAAGCGACATTTCACCGCAGAGTACAGTTGCGGCCACAATTTCGGCGAACTTCAGCACTTTGTCGGCGCCGTAGCAGCCGAGCAGTTCGAGGCACTCTCGCTGAGTCGATAATCCCGTTCCGCCGCCGTAAGTTGCCACGATCAGCGACGGGATCGTGATCGAATAATAGTAGTCTCCGTCGGGCATAAGTTCGGCATAGACCGCGGCCGCCGATGACTCCACAACATTGGCAACATCCTGGCCGGTAGCGATGAACATTGCGGTGATCGCGTTCGGAGAATGGGCGCCATTGTTATTGACACCCGAAAGCATGCTGGCCAGGTTGATAATCTGCCGGCCGCGATAGAACTTTTGTATGTCGCTGCGCATTATCAGCTGCATCAGCCTGGCCGGGATGGTCGCCTCCGCGGTAACGTGCTTGCCGCGAGTGTGCAACAGGTTAATTTGCGACGCTTTTTTGTCTGTCGCGAAATTTGATTCGAGATAGTAGTGCTGAATATTCGGATATATTTTTCGAATCCAATCGCAGGCGACCTTGGTTGCCTTGCCGACCATGTTCATACCCGCGGCATCTCCGGTCGTGAAATTGAAACGCAGGAATAAAAAACGACTGGCAGCGTACTGCTCGATATTGATTAGCTTTCCGACTCGCGTCGAGGTTTCCGCACGCTCTTTGATCGAGTCGAAGTTTTCCGTAATCCACTCGCCGAACTCGCGCGCCTCGCGAGCATCGTCAAAAATGAACACAGGTGCACGCTGCATCGCATCGTCGCTAACCGTCGTCTTGACGCCGCCGGCTGCGTGAAGCAATTTCATACCGCGGTTGTAGCTTGCCACCAACGTTCCCTCAGAGGTCGCAAGCGGCACATAGAACTCGCCGCTGGCGTGTTCGCCGTTGACCAGCAGAGGCCCGGCGACGCCGAGTGGAACCTGTGCGACGCCGATAAAGTTCTCGATATTTCCAGGTAACATGGAAACATCTATGGAGTACTTGCCGACGTTGTCGAGACTGGCGCCGGTTTGTTCCTTCAGGAAAGCCCGGCGGGTTGTTGCCATCTTGTCCGTGTAGTCGTCGTTTTTTGAACGGGGAACAGATCGGGACATTTACTATCTCCTGTTTTTATTGGGGCCTTTTATTGGGTCGATTTCTTCTTTCGCGCTGCACGCTTGCGTTTCGGTTTGAGCCCCATCGCTTTCTCGAGGTCAACCAGTGCCGCACTCATATTGGCGGCGATAGGCGCAAGGTCCGGGATAGCGCTGTGCCCCGCGACGAGGCCGACGTGCAAAGTGTTGTTGCAGGTATAAATCGTGATGTTCAAAGCGAGCCCAGGTGCGATTGTCGATATGGGGTATACAGCCAACAGCGGTGCACCGCAAAGATAGAGTTGTTTTCCCGGGCCGATGACATTCGATATTACGACGTTGCCTAGCGGTGGCATGACTCGGCCCGCGCCCAGGGTCTCGCCGAGTTGTGCGACACTTTGCATCAGCAGGGTGTAAATTTCGGCGGTCTCCGGCGTCATATCGGTGAATTCGTGCTTGACGTCGCTTGCATGGTTATGGATGTCCTGAAGTCGGCGCACCGGATTCGTTTCTTTGGATCCGAGTTCGAGAAGCGCGATTGTAATCTGATTGCCCTGTTCGACGTTGGGGCGCTTGAGGGACACCGGCATTTGCGCGACCAGGGGTACGTCCGGTGCGCCTCCATGTTCTTCCAGGTAGCGGGTCATGGCCTGGTCGCAGAGTTCGAGCAGGACATCGTTTATGGTCACGGCAGCATGCCGGGCAATGTTCCGAAGGCGGTCGAGCGGCAGATCGAGTACGGCAATGCTTCGCTCGGGCGTAAGCGGGGAGTTGAAAGCCGTTCGCGGCGCCGTGAAGGGGACCGGCAAATCATCGCCACCCAGATGCAATATTCTCAGGCCGTGTTTAAGGCCGAGTTTCGCCAGCGCAGGCAACACGAGCGCGGCTCTGCCGGCCCTTTTTGCGCTACCAAACAGGTCGCTAACGAGGTGACTGCGTACCTCCTGATGCTCGGCATGGTCGACTTTCAGGAAGGTGCTCAATTCCCTGAGATCCGGGTCTTCAGTCAGCGCCGTCAAAGTTCTCTGGGACAGGCTGATACCATCCATGTAGGCGTGATGGACCTTGAAGTAAATCGCAAAACGTCGTCGCTCCAGCTGCTCGAATATATACAGCTGCCACAAGGGCGCCGAACGATCGAGGCTCTCTGCATGCAGATCCTCAATACGTTCGAGCAACGCCGCCATTGTGTGTGGTTTGGGCACTGATTCGATGCACACGTGGTCGTTGAGATCGAGGTCAGTAGCCTCGACCCACTGTGGCAAGCCAACCATTCGCGACTTGAGCTTTTGATTAAACGGCGCGTCCAGTTTGGCACTCTTTATCTGCAGCACCAGCTGGGCAACGAAATCTCGAGGCGCACCTTTTGGTAATTCAAAAATCTGCAGTCCTGCCACATGTTTGGGACTCGCTTCGCTTTCGAACGCCAGAAACGCATAGTCGAGAATAGAAACGTCGGTCATGACAAGTGCCGTTTGTGCGCCGGAAATTGATCCGCAAGCGACTGCAGGCGTCGCATGCGGTCCGAGCAGGTGCGGCGTGTTGCGTCAAGGTCGATGTGCTGGTCCTCGAAGCGGCGCTGCCGGTGGTAGTACTCGGCTGGATCGGTGCCGTCGGGCTGCACACTGATTCGATAGCTAGCGCCGTCGTAGATTTCGTAGAGAGGAAAAAGACCGCTGGCAACCGCCAGCCGCACTAATTCAATTGAATCCTCGGGCTCGCTCTTCCAGCCCGTTGGGCAGGGCGAGTGCAGCAGCAGAAAACGCATGCCCTGAATCGAAAGCGCAGTCGACAGCTTTTCAGCGAAATCATCCGGATGAGCAATGGACAGCGTTGCGGCATAGGGAATCCGGTGGGCAGCGATAATCGACATGATGTCTTTCTTACCTTCGATCTTGCCCCATGGCGTGGTCGTCGTTCGGGCGCCCGCCGGCGTGGCGGAAGAGCGCTGCCCGCCCGTGTTGCCATAGATCTCGTTGTCGTAGCAGATGTAGATAACGTTTTCATTACGCTCGGCCGCGGCCGAGAGTGTTGCCATGCCAATGTCGTAGGTGCCACCATCGCCCGCCCAACAAATGACCTGGCCCGGTTCACCATTGAGGTCCCGTATGGTCGCTATACCCGATGCAACGGCGGGCGAGGATGCGAACGTCGTTGCGACAGTCGGCACGCCGTAGCTGGTTGTCGGAAATGCGCCTGCGGTGACGATACCGCAGCAGGCAGGAATCACCAGCGTACAGGTGTCGCCGGCGTCACGGAGCGCCCGGCCCAACATGGTCAGGCCGACGCTCATCCCGCAACCACCACAGTTGGTATTGCCTGGTCGGAGCAGACAATCCTCGGTGCACGGAATCGTCGGACGTTCCCGAAGCTGGCCTGATGCCCTCATAGCGGTCATTGCAGCGTCTCCTCGCCGGCTTCGATACCCATCCACACGGGTTCGCCGGCCTCGCTTCTCGAGCCAAGGTCGGCCAGGACCTCGTCGATCACGGCCGGTGTCACGTCGCCGCCGCACAGTCCCGCGAGATAATTCTGAATCAGAACGTCGTCACGATAGCCCTGAAAAGCGGCCCGGGTCTCTTGCCAGAATATGCCACCGGAGCCGGCCGCATAGTTGCGGTCCAGCACCGCCAGGTGCGTCGCCGACTGACAAGCATCGCGCAGCGCAGCGGCCGGAAATGGTCGGAACATCTTAAGTTTCACGAGGCCGATTTTTTCTCCGGCTTTGCGCCGTCGCCGCACGACTTCGCGCGCCGTGGTGGCCACGGTGCCGGTCGCGATAACAACCATTTCAGCGTCATCCGTGGCAAACATCTGTATTACATCGCCGGGATCGCGACCGAAGACCTCCAGGAAACTTTCCCGGCATTCCTGGTAGACATCGGGCACCCGCTTCATCGCTTCGTCAATCTCCAATCGCATTGATAGCCCTTCGTGCGGCCAGGCAAGGCCACCGAGGGTGCGTGCCTCGTTGTAGTGCAGGCGATGCGGAAGGTCGAGTTCCGGCAGGAAAGCATCAACCTCGTTTTGCTCGGGGAGCACGGTTTCAGTCTGGGTATGAGAGACGATGAACGCATCCATGCAGATTAGCGCCGGCAGCAGAATGCGACGATTCTCCGCCAGGCGGAAGGCGAGCAGCGTGGTGTCCAGCACCTCCTGGTTGTCCTCACAATAGAACTGCAGCCACGCGAAATCCCGGAGCATCAGCGTATCGCCCTGATCCGCCCAGATGTTCCATGGCGGCCCCAGCGTGCGGTTGACGGCGACCATTACGATTGGCAGCCGGTAATAGCCAGCCACCATGATGTTCTCGGCCATGTAGGCCAGGCCATTGGACGAACTCGCCGTAAAGGCCCGCGCACCGCTTATCGAAGCGCCCATTGAAACGGCCATCGCGCTGTGTTCGCTTTCCACCGGCACAACACGCCCCTTGCTAAACGGAAATCCGGCAACGTACTCAACGATCTCGGTTTGCGGCGTGATCGGGTATATCCCGCAGGCGACGCCCCGGGCTTTTCGATTGGCCTCTCCCGCGACGCTCAAAGCGTAGCCGGCGGCGTGGTTTCCAGTAACGACCTGTACAGCCATTGTTCCTCCCCGTCGCGGCTAAAGATGACTCATGAAAATGACGTTGCGAGGGCACTCCGCCATGCACACGCCACAACCCTTGCAATAAGCGTAGTCGAATTCGAGGCGGTGACCCACTCGTTTCAATACCCCTTCGGGACAGTAGGTGCAGCAGAGGTCGCACTCATTACAGACACCGCAGGACAGACAGCGAGTCGCTTCGCTGCTGTCTTCAAGCCCCATGTGCACTTCATCAAAAGTCGAGCGCCGTTCACTCAAGGCGAGCGAATCACCTTCGGATGCGGGTTGCCGTTCAAACACGTGCAGTTTCATCGCGTCGGCACGGATGACATCGTCGCGCCAGGCATCCACGTCGCGCAGCGCCTCGGCATGCTCGCTGATCTGCAGGTTTTCTCCGCTCAGAACATTGTGAATTCGCACGGCCGCGCGCCGGCCGCTGCCGATCGCTCCGGCCACTGTGCCGTCGCCGGTGGCAAGATCACCGATCGCAAACAGCGGTGTTTCCAGCAGTCCGAGCAGCTGAGTTCCTTCTCTGACCTCTGTGCCTTCCGGAAAAACCGACAGGTCGCGTGACTGCCCGAGCGCCAGGATGACCCGGTTGCAGGCCAGCTCAAACTCCGAACCCGGGATTTCTACAGGTGCGCGACGACGCGATTCATCCGGCTCACCGAGTTTCATGCGCCGGCATGTGAGTCTCTGATGTCTTCGGATGCCATCGCTCGGCTCTTCTTGCAGGGCAACGGGCAGGCTCAGCAGCTCCAGGGCCACGCCTTCCTCGATGGCTTCGTCAATTTCTTCGCGAATTGCAGGCATCTCAATACGGGTCCGGCGATACACCACGCGTACGCTTCTGGCACCGAGGCGCAGCGCGGAACGCGCGGCATCTATAGCCGTATTGCCACCACCAATAACGAGAACGTCCTCACCGTCAACGCGAACGTCGCCGCGATGCACGTGATCCAGGAAATCAATGCCCTGGACCACGGTCTCGGTGCCGTCCATTCCCAGTCGCAGATCACGCTGTTGCTGCAGGCCCGTGGCTACCAGCAGGGCATCGTGATTGCGTGCGAGGTCGAGCAATGACTGGCGGTCGATACGGTGGTCGGTCTCAACGATGATGCCGAGACCGAGGATACGATCAATTTCACGTGCGACCACGTCCCCCGGCAATCGAAATTCCGGAATGCCGGTTCGCAGCAGCCCCCCGATGTCGGGTCCGGACTCGAACACTTTGACCCGATAGCCAAAGCGGGCAAGATGATAAGCCGCCGTCAGGCCGGCGGGACCGGATCCTATAATCGCGATCCGTTCGTCGCGCACCGCGAGCGCTTCGGGTGCTACCTGACCATGGTCGCCGGCATAGCGCTCCATCTGGCGCACGTTGACGGCACCGTCCAGCTCGATTCGATTGCAGGCTTCCATGCACGGTGCCGGGCATGCTCTCCCGCAGATCGACGGGAACGGTGTCGTGCGTAGCAGAATCTCGAGTGCTTCGTCGGTTTCCTGGCGGGCCAGGGCATTGAGGAACCCTTGCACATTGTTACCTGCCGGGCAGATGTGATTGCAGGGTGGAATCAGCTGCTGACGATGCGGCTGCTCGCTGGCCCATTGCCCCGTCTTGATCGCCGGCAGCGACCCACCGGCACCTGCCAGGATGCTGGGCCCGCGTCCCTCTGGCAACGGCGCCGCGACTTCTTCGGTGTGATCGAATTCATTCGACAATGCAAGTTGCCGAACCTCCTCACAGGCGCGCGTGGCAGCGGTCAGGTTCGAACCTTTGAAACCGAGATGTTCGAGGGCGGCACGCATTTCATGCAGCGGAATCGCCAGTATTTTGCAAACGGCGCCGGCGAGCGCGGTGTTGACGATAGGTACGCTGCGAGTACCCAGATTGTTGTCGCGGGCGATCGAGGTCGCATCTACTGCAGCGAGCCGGTGACGAGGAAACTGACCGGCATATTCCTCCGGGGATTGCGGCGAATTGATCAGTATCCAGCCACCAATTTTCAAGCCTGCCGCGATCGGCGGGCCGACCAGCGTCGGATCCAGCACGATAACGTGATCCGGCTCGTAGATCAGGTTGCGGTTCGTGATGGGTTCGTCAGAGTAGCGGCAAAAAGCCTGGATCGGCGCGCCCGAGCGCTCGGCGGCATATAGACCGAATGCCTGCACCGACAGACCCTCAAGAAATCGCGACGTAGCGATAAGCTTGGCCAGAGTGACACCGCCCTGACCGCCACGACCATGAATTCGGATCTCAATCATTGCTTCGCTCCGCCGGCAACCCTTGCCCGCGGCCACGCCCATGAATGCTCGTATAGAGAGGCACTCAACCGCTAAAAATATACCGATTCCAAGCAGATACGTGAATAAGTAGATTCCGTGCAGCGCGGACGTCCTGGTAGCGCAGGTCAACTAATCCGATTCGTACACGCATCAATAGAAGACGCGCCCGGTGAAATGTTCTGTCGAGTCGTTAGCCTCGCCTATGGCAGAGCACCACTCGCAAAATAGTACATCACAAGCAGAACCACCAGCATCAGAGAAACTGGGATTTTCTTGACCAGGAACATTTCCGATCTCCTCACAAGTCAACATACAGCGTTTCGGCGGCCCGGCGATCTTGGGTCCCTCGTGTCGTCGCAGAAGGCGGCGCGCAGGGGGTCAGGATCCGTGGCTTTGCGTCACTGGCTTTCGCCAGATTTGCCTTTATCGTATGTTTATTATGCACCCGCTTCGCAACACGTCAATTCTGGAATACGCGTATCGGAAGGCAAATAAGCAGTAGCGAAAATTTACGGAATTGCGTGAGAGCTGCCCGTGCTGCCAGGTGCGTCAACCTCATCCATCGCCACCTTGACCAGCAAGCGACTACGGTCGAAATCGATGATAAAATCACGCTGCGTGAACAGGCGGGCACCGAGAATAGCAGCCGGGCTGTTTTGAAGATGCAATGTTTCGAAAATCTCTACGTCGGCAACCGCGAACACTTCGTTTCGCCAACGGACATTTGCAGTAGTGACTTCATTGGCATCAAGTCGGGCGACAATCGGCGCGCTGTCGAGGGCACCCGAAAACATGCGGTCTCCGCGTGATGCTCGACGGGTGATTCCAATGCTTCGCGCACCGGGCCAGTTAATCATATTCAACCCGGCACCGAGGTCGAATACCGCCGTTATCGCCCACCCGTCGATTTGAACTTCAATGAAGTACACCGCAGCGCTACTTGCGTCGATGGGCTCAGCCTTCATCGGAACAGACGCCCAACCTTGATAGGATCTTCGTGCGACCAGGTTTGGTGGGTAAAGCCGCACGGCACGATCGCTTGTCGAAAACGCGACAGCGTAACGCCGCATGAAATCGACGCCCAGGATACCGTCAATTCCGGCGCCAGCCGCAGTCTCTCCCGGCAATGAAACGATCCTTGGTGTAGCCCAGCTTTCAGTCCCAAGCTCCAGGCGATCGATATCCAGCAACGAAAACTTTGCGGATGCAACCGCGCCATGGACGGTCACCACTTTTCCCGGAATCAAGTCAAGTGCAAGCTCGTTACGCAGGGGGTCGAAAACAGCGGAGATGCTGGCCGCCGTATCGAGCACGAAGTTGTAGGGACCATGACCGTTCACATGTGCTTCTACTACAATGCGCCCGCTTTCTTCAATGTTATAGGGCACCACCGCGAGCGCGTTGTCGAGATCCAGCACGCTGGCGCAGCCAGGCAGCGTCATGATCGCGGCCAACAGAAAAACCCTGGGAACCGGTTTCATGCACCCAAGCATACTCGCCATCCTGGATATCGGGTGAATCTGCACACTCGAGTCCCCGTCTGCACAAGATGGTATGGTATTTTGAAGCACAGGGCGCAAGCCGTGAACGAAACGGTAAGGGGCAGACTCAAGTGAACGTTCTGGTTATTGATGTCGGTGGCTCCAATGTGAAGATCATCACATCGGACCAAAAGGAACGCAGGAAGTTTCCGTCCGGTGCGGCTCTAACGGCTGAACAAATGGTCGAGGAGGTGAAAGCGCTCGCGTCCGATTGGAAGTACGACGCTGTTTCAATCGGCTACCCGGGAAAGGTAAAGCACGAACGCATCGTGGCCGAGCCGCACAATCTCGGTAGCGGCTGGCTCGGCTTCGATTTTTCGGCCGCTTTCGATTGCCAGGTCAAACTGATCAACGACGCGGCGATGCAGGCGCTGGGCAACTACCGCGGCGGTAGCCTGTTGTTTCTCGGTCTCGGTACCGGGCTTGGCTCGGCAATGATCGTTGATGACGTTATCGTGCCGATGGAACTTGCCCATCTTCCCTACAAGAGAAAAACTTTCGAATATTATGTTGGTGCATCGGCGCTGAAACGTGTGGGCGTCAGTAAATGGCGAGAAGATGTCTTCGACGTGATTGCGAAACTCAGCGCTGCGCTACTGCCGGACGAGATTTTGCTGGGCGGTGGAAAAGTAAAGAAGCTCGACGCCCTGCCGCCGGGCTGCAGGCGCGGTGCCAACGCGGACGCGTTCACAGGCGGTATCCGGCTGTGGGCTGATGGTCTTCCGCGAGTGACTTAGTAGGAGACGGTATGCAACTCGGAATGATCGGATTGGGCCGTATGGGGGCGAACATGGTTCGGCGGCTCATGAAATCGGGGCATGACTGCGTCGTATTCGATATGGCGCCGGATGCCGTTGAGGCGCTGGCTGACGAAGGCGCGACAGGTGCGACGTCGCTTGAAAATTTTATCGGGAAATTGAGCAAGCCTCGGGTGATCTGGTTGATGGTGCCTGCAGCAGTTGTCGATAAAACCATTCGGCAGCTCCTCGCTTTGCTCGAAGCGGGCGACATAGTGATCGACGGCGGTAACTCTTATTACGTTGACGATATACGGCGAACCAAGGAACTGAAAGCCACTCAGATCAACTACGTCGACGTCGGTACAAGCGGCGGTGTCTGGGGACTCGAACGCGGTTACTGCATGATGATCGGTGGCGACAAAACTGTTGTCGACTATCTTGACCCGATCTTCGCCGACCTGGCACCGGGCATGGGGAATGCGGAGCGTACGGCGGGGCGCGAGAACAGGACCGGGACCGCCGAGCATGGCTACCTGTACTGCGGTGCCAGCGGCGCCGGGCACTTCGTAAAAATGGTTCACAACGGCATCGAATACGGTCTCATGGCTGCGTATGCCGAGGGTCTGGGCATTCTTCGTTCGGCGAACTCGGGAAAAGACACGCACGATGCAGATGCGGAGACGACGCCGATGCGCAATCCGCTGCATTACCAGTACGACTTTGACGTCGCCGACGTCGCCGAAGTCTGGCGGCGCGGCAGCGTGATCGAATCCTGGCTGCTGGACCTGACCGCGGCGGCACTGGCATCGGATCCGGGTCTTGAAAGGTTTGCCGGGCGCGTATCGGATTCGGGGGAAGGGCGCTGGACGATTAAGGCCGCCATCGACGAGGCCGTACCTACGCCGGTCTTGACCGCAGCACTTTATGCACGATTCAGCTCTCGTGGCGAGGCCGATTTTCAGAACCGGGTGCTATCGGCAATGCGTTATGGGTTTGGCGGACACTCGGAAAAAATCCCTTGACCAAGGGTCAGGTTGGACGACGACGGTATCCGCTACGGGAATGATTTCGTCCACCGAAATATCACAGGCTGGAAGGTCTGGACTCAGACTAAAAGCAGAGATATTTACAACATGCTGCCAGCATTGTACTAAGCTGTAGGGTACTAAACAGAGAGGATTGAGCTATGAAGCCCTACACCCAAAACATGTTAAGCGTTGGCAAGACAGCATTGTTCGTGGCTTTCTTTGCCGCGCCGCTGGCATGGTCCGCCGAAGGCGAATCCGACTCGCTGGCGGATGCACTTAGTGCGGCCTGGCCGGGCATGGCGGAAGACGCGACCGTTGTCGACTGGGAAGGTAATGTATTGCAGGAAGGTACGAATGGCTATACCTGTCTGCCGACGCCCCCCATGCTGACCGGGACTGCACCGATGTGCATGGACAGTGAGTGGATGAAATGGGCCGACGCCTGGCAAAACAAGAAGGACTATGCGGCGGAGTCGCTCGGCATCTCGTATATGCTCTCAGGCGACGAGGGCGCGAGCAACATCGACCCGTACGCTGAGGGTCCGACCGACGACAACGAGTGGATCAAAGAAGGCGCACACCTGATGATCCTTGCGCCGGCCGCAATGCTCGATGCATTCCCGACCGATCCTGATAACGGTGGTCCCTATGTCATGTGGAAAGGCACGCCTTACCAGCATCTAATGGTGCCGGTCGGCTCGCGCGACTGACGATACCGATGCAGCCGGCAGCATTCCGTACTTAACCGCGGGCGGCTGATTCGGGGTTTTGCGCTGCTGCGACTTTGTCGCAGATGTATTCGCCGATCGGTATTGCTGACGTTGCTGCTGGCGATGGTGCGTTGCAAACGTGCAGGCTTCGCGGACTTTGCGCAAACAGGAAGTCGTGCACGAGCGTGCCGTCGCGCAGCACGGCCTGCGCCCTTATGCCGGCCGGGTAGTGCTCGAGGTCCTGCAAACGGATCGACGGACAGTATTTCTGCACGCGTTTGAGATAGCCAGGCTTCCATAAGGAGTCCCGGGTTTCGGCGAGGCCCGTTCGAAGGTTGCCGAGCGCCACTTTCCAGAATCCCGGAAACCGCAGCATGTCGATGACGTCACGCACATTGATGTTGATGCGTCCATAGCCTTCGCGCTTCCAGCCTTGCACCGCATTCGGTCCGACAGTGACGGAGCCGTCGATCATGCGCGTGAGATGCACGCCGAGGAATGGCAGGTCGGGGTCTGGAATCGGGTAAATCAGGTGTTTCACGATATCGTTTTTGCTCGCGGCCAAGCGGTAATACTCGCCGCGGAAAGGAATGATTCGAAAGTCGATGTCGATATCGAGCATACTCGTCGCACGATCCGCGTTGAGGCCGGCGCAGGTAATCAGGAATTGGGTTTCGATAGCCTCAGCATCGGCTATCGAAACCTCGATCGAGTCAGCGCTCTCACGGAGATCCGTTACACAGGAATCAAAGCGAATTTCCCCGCCCATCTCCTGGAATTGCTCGGCCATTCGCTGGCAAATGCGGCGGTAGTCGACGATACCGGTCGACTTCACAAGTACCGCACCGATTCCGCTGATGTTCGGCTCAAGGCGGTGCAGCCCATCGGCATCGATGAGTTCAACGTCGAGGCCGTTTTCTTTCGCACGTTCGAACAGGGCGAGCATACGCTCATGTTCTAGCTTGTTCGTCGCCACCAGCAGTTTGCCGCATTGTTCGAATGGAATGTCGTTTTCCGCACAGAATTGAATCGTCGCAGCGGCACCGGTCTTGCAGAACTTTGCTTTCAGGCTGCCTGGAGCATAGTAGGCGCCGGCGTGAATCACACCGCTGCTATGGCCGGACTGGTGGCTCGCGAGCCGTGACTCTTTTTCGAGCAACAGTATCGAGGCATCCGGCTGCTTTTTCTTTAACTGCCAAGCCGTCGATATACCGACGATGCCGCCACCGAGGATGACGTAGTCATACATGCATGCTTCGCCGCTTGCTAATCGGTGGTTACTCGATGCCGCCCATGGAATGGAACTTGGTCTCAAAGTACTCGGCAATGCCTTCCTTGCCGCCCTCAGAACCAATGCCCGATTGTTTCCATCCGCCAAACGGTGCGACCTCGGTCGAGAACACGCCAGAGTTTGAGCACACAATGCCGTATTCGAGACGCTCGGCAACACGGATGACACGGCCTATATCCCGGGTAAAGTAGTACGCGGCCAGTCCAAACTCCGTGTTATTGGCACGCTCGATGACTTCGTCTTCGCTTGTAAACGTCTGGATTGCTGCAATCGGACCGAAGATTTCTTCGTTAGCAAGCCGCATGTCTGCTGTGACGCCTGTAACCAGGGTTGGCTCGAAGAAACAGTGACCAAGCTTGTGCACGCCGCCGCCCGTGACTATGTCGCCACCTTTCGATTTTGCGTCGTCAACGAACGCCTGCATGTCGTGCACCGCCGTCTGGTTGACCAGGGGACCGGTAGTCGTATTCTTGTCAAAGCCGTCACCAACCTGGAGTGCTTCGATCGCTTTTTTCAGCTTCTCCGTAAACTCTTCGGCGACGCCTTCCTGGACATAGATTCGATTGGTGCAGACACAGGTTTGTCCACAGTTACGAAACTTGGTGCCCATGCAGTCGGTGACCGCCGCATCGATGTTTGCATCATCGAATACGATAAACGGTGCATTGCCGCCGAGTTCAAGTGAGATCTTCTTGACACCGGTTGAACACTGTTCCATGAGTTTCTTGCCAACCGCCGTCGAACCCGTGAACGTGAATTTGCCGATGTTTTGATGCTGGGTCAGTACTTTTCCTATTTCCCTCGAGTTCGAACCGGCAACGACGCTAATGACTCCCCTGGGAATGCCGGCCCTGTCGGCGAGATCGCACATGGCCAGCGCGGAAAGCGGTGTTTCCGTGGCCGGCTTGATCACGATCGTACATCCGGCGGCGAGCGCCGGACCGGCCTTGCGTCCGATCATCGCATTCGGAAAATTCCACGGTGTAATGCAGCCAACGACGCCGACAGGCTGCTTGTAGGTCTGCAGGCGTCGATCGTTGGAAATTGTCGGAATCGTATCGCCCATGACGCGTTTGCATTCTTCTGCGTAGTACTCGATAAACGAAGCACCATAGGCGATCTCGCCCACGGACTCGTACAGAGGTTTGCCCTGTTCCGCGGTCATGATGGCACCGAGGTCTTCTGCGTTTGCCATCAACAGGTTGAACCAGTCGCGAAGCAGCACCGCCCGCTGCTTGGCAGGTATGCGGCTCCAGGTTCTGAAGGCGGCGGCGGCGGCTTCGACGGCTCGAGTCGCGTCAGCGGCATCGCCATTAGCGGTCCTGGTGACGAGCTCGCCGTTGGCGGGGTTGGTCACGTCGATGGTGCCGGCGCCGCCTGCAACCCACTCGCCGTCGATAAAATTCCTGGTCCTGAGGAGCGACGGGTCTTTTAGTGTCAGCATGATGTTGCCTCGCAGGGCTGTTGTGGCCTCAATTGGAAGCGCATTTTGCCATCTCGTCGGGCCAAGAACAGGGCTTTTTTCAGAGAGAGTAATGAGTCGCTTTTCGGCATTGCGCGGCTGGCTGTGATTGCCGTATAATCCGGCGCCTGCGCACCATAAGGGGCCGCGTTACCAGCCAGCCTGACGGCAGCTTTAGGACCCCTCGCTATCAAAGTCTTGGTAGCTACAGGCCCCACTCAGGGGTTTTTTGTTGTCTGGTGACAACGACATTGCGCTGGGAATGAATGGGCCATTGGCCCATTTTTTGTTTTAGAAACATAGAGTTAGGTGAGATTTTTACAGGCAGTAACGGGATGACGGGAGAAGAGTTGGCGGCATTGCTCGAACCGACCGTCGAGCGACTGGGCTACGAGTTGTCGGACCTCGAGGTTCGACTTGGCGGGAAGACCGGCCTGGTCAGGCTATTCATCGACAAGCCGGACGGAATCGGGCTTGAAGATTGTGAAAAGGTCAGCCGCGCGGTGAGTGCGCTGCTGGACGTGGAGGATCCGGTCCCGGGCAATTACAACCTCGAAGTGTCGTCGCCCGGGTTGGACAGAAAGCTCAGGAAAGTTGAACATTTTCAACGGTTTATTGATGAAACCGTGAAAATCAGGCTGCGCTTCCCGTTAGAGGGAAGGCGACGATTCCGCGGCAAATTGCTGTCGGCGGATGACGAGAACATTGTGGTTGAGGTGGATGGTGAGTCGTATAGCCTCGCGCTGGCGACGATCGATACAGCTCGGCTGGTGCCGGACGGAGCGTGATCCGCCCGGGCTAATTGGAGTTTTAAGGTAATGAGCAAAGAGATCCTGATGGTTGTTGACGCCGTTTCCAACGAGAAAGGCGTTGAGAAAGACATCATATTTGAGGCAATCGAGGCCGCTCTGGCTTCTGCGACCCGCAGAAAGCATGGCGAGGACATCGAAGTTCGCGTCGCGATCGATCGCGAGACGGGCGAATATGACACGTTTCGGCGCTGGCTCGTGTTTGAGGACGAGTCCACCGAACTGGAGGTCCCGGATCGCGAACTGCGCATGATCGACGCGGTCGACATCGACGAAAATGCGGAGCCAGGTGGCTACGTCGAAGTGCCGATGGAGTCCGTCGAGTTCGGCCGCATTGCCGCTCAAACCGCGAAACAGGTCATCGTGCAAAAGGTCCGCGAGGCCGAGCGCGAGCAGGTTGTCGAAGAATACCAGGAACGCGAAGGCGAGATGCTGTCGGGTCTCGTCAAGCGCGTAGATCGCAACGGCGTTTACATCGATCTCGGTGGCAATGCAGAGGGCTTCGTGCCGAGGGAGCAGATGGTCCCACGCGAGCCTGTGCGGCCACAGGACCGCATCAAGGCGCTTCTGACCGAAGTTCGATCCGAGCAGCGCGGCCCGCAGCTGTTCATGACGCGGACATCGCCGCAGTTCCTTGTGGAGCTATTCAAAATCGAAGTGCCTGAAGTCGGCCAGGGCATGATCGACATCCTGGGCGCCGCGCGTGACCCGGGTCTGCGCGCCAAAATCGCGGTCAGAAGTAATGACAAGCGGATCGATGCGGTCGGCGCCTGCGTAGGAATGCGTGGTTCGCGCGTTCAGGCCGTGTCCAATGAACTGGCCGGTGAACGCGTAGACATCATTCTCTGGGACGACAACGCGGCGCAATTTGTCGTCAACGCAATGTCGCCTGCTGAGGTTGTGTCTATCGTTGTCGATGAAGACAAGCACAGCATGGATATCGCGGTTGAAGAGGAGAAGCTGTCGCAGGCTATCGGACGCGGTGGTCAGAACATTCGCCTTGCCAGTGAGCTGACCGGTTGGGAGCTCAATGTCATGACGGCCGCTGATGCGGAAGAGAAGAGCGAATCCGAAACACGCGACCTGATCGAACTTTTTTCCAAGCAACTCGATGTCGACGCCGAAGTCGCACTGATCCTGGTGCAGGAGGGCTTTTCGACAATCGAGGAAGTCGCCTACGTTCCGGCGTCGGAGCTCGTTGCCATTGAAGAATTCGATGAAGATATTGTCGACGAGCTGCGTAGTCGAGCGCGTGACGTGTTGCTGACCCAGGCAATCGTCAACGAAGAGAAGATCGACGAAGTGGAACCCGCCGAGGATTTGCTGAGTCTGGAAGGTATGGATAAGGGGCTTGCGTTTCTGCTGGCAAGCAAAGGTGTCGTATCTCGCGAGGATCTCGCGGAGCTGGCGACCGATGATCTGCTCGAAATCAATGAAATGGACGCGGAAGAAGCGGCCGCGCTGATAATGAAAGCACGCGCTCATTGGTTCGAGGAAGAGCAGCAGGCGTAACAGCCTCTACTGCACGCGGAGTTAAGGTATGGCTGAAGTTACCGTTACACAATTTGCCGAGGTCCTGAAAGTGCCGGTCGAGAAGTTGCTGACGCAGCTGGATGAGGCTGGCATCAAAGTCAGTGGTTCGGATGACACAATCAGCGACGATGCAAAGCTCGAATTGCTGTCACATTTGCGTCGGTCCCATGGACAGGACGATACCCCGGCAACCGCAGCCGCGCCGCGGCGCATCACGCTGAAGCGCAAGTCGCAGTCTGAGCTGCGCTTGTCGGGTAGCCAGGGACGTGCGCGCACGGTAAATGTCGAAGTTCGTCGCAAACGGACGTATATCAAACGCGACGTTCTGGAAAAGCAGGCCCAGGAAGAGCAGGAAGAACTTGATCGTGTGCGGCGCGAGGAAGAAGAGCGCGTCGAGGCGGCTGCTCGTGAGCAGGAGCGCCTGAAGACCGAACAGGAAGAGGCCGCCAAACGCGCCGAGGCAGCGCTCGAAAAAGAAAAACAGGCGCAGGAAAGTGCCGAAGAAGAGGCGCGCCGAGCTGTCGAACAGGCATCGGCAGTTGCCGCCGAAGAAAAAGCGCGTGTTGAAAAAGCTGAGGCCGATGCACGGGCCCGCCGTGCGAAAGAGAAAGCGAAGCCCAAACCGGGTCGCGGCGAAACACGCTACGGACGTAAAGAGCTGCACGTTGCAGGTGACAAGAGTGGCCGGCGCAAACGTAAGACGCCGATGCGCCGCCGTCCCGTGGCCGTGGCAGGCGATTCAAAGCACGGCTTCGAGCGTCCCACAGCGCCGGTAATCCACGAGGTCGAAATACCCGAGAGTATTTCTGTCGCGGAACTGGCGCAGCGCATGGCGATCAAGGGCAATGAAGTCGTCAAAGTCCTGTTCAACATGGGCGCAATGGTGACCATCAACCAGGTAATTGATCAGGACACCGCAACTCTGGTTGTCGAGGAATTGGGCCATGTTGCCAAGCAAACTGATTCGGCCGACATGGACGAAAGGTTGCTTGCTGATGAAGAACAGGTGAGTGGCGAAGCTGTCGCAAGGTCACCGGTCGTTACGATTATGGGTCATGTCGATCACGGCAAGACGTCGCTGCTGGATTATATTCGTCGCACCAAGGTGGCCGACCACGAAGCTGGTGGCATTACGCAGCACATAGGCGCTTATTCGGTAAAAACGGATAAAGGCAAGATCACTTTTCTGGATACGCCGGGTCACGCGGCCTTTACCGCAATGCGCGCACGTGGCGCCCAGGCAACTGATATCGTTATTCTTGTAGTTGCCGCCGATGACGGTGTCATGCCGCAGACTATCGAGGCTATTCAGCATGCGAAAGCCGCCGATGTGCCACTGGTCGTCGCCATCAACAAGATCGATCGTGAAAATGCGGATCCTGAGCGAGTCAAGAACGAGCTGACGCAGCACGAGGTCATTCCCGAGGACTGGGGTGGCGAACAGATGTTCGTCAATGTCTCGGCGCTCAAAGGTGACGGTGTTGATGCACTTCTCGATGCCATTTTGTTGCAGGCCGAAGTTATGGACCTGGAGGCCGTTGCCGACGGGCCGGCACGCGGACTGGTTATCGAATCGAGCCTGGAGAAAGGCCGTGGTGCAGTCGCTACCTTGCTGGTTCAATCCGGCACGTTGCGACAGGGTGACATGATCATCGCGGGCGAAGAGTACGGTCGCATCCGAAATATGTTTGACGAAACCGGCGCCTCTGTTGAAGAGGCGGGTCCGTCGTCACCTGCGGTTGTCCTGGGTCTGTCGAAAACGCCGAGCGCCGGCGATGACTTTCTCGTTGTAAAGAACGAGCGCAAGGCACGTGAAGTTGCCGAGTTCCGTCAGAGCAAAACGCGCGATGCCAAGTTGGCACAACAGCAGGCGTCGAAACTGGAAGATATGTTCAGCAAGATGGAGGAAGGGGAGGCTTCCACCATTGCGGTGATCATCAAGTCAGACGTGCACGGCAGCGCCGAGGCACTGCGCGATGCGTTGACCAATCTGTCAACCGACGAGGTCAAGGTCAACGTTCTGAGTTCGAGTGTCGGCGGTATCACGGAAACTGACGCCAATCTGGCAGCCGCGTCGAACGCGGTGATCATCGGCTTCAATGTCCGGGCCGATGCAGCCGCACGCACGGCAATAAAGGAGTCCGGCGTCGACGTCCGCTACTACAGCATCATTTACGAAGCAATTGACGACGTCAGGGCGGCGCTGACCGGTCTGCTGGCGCCTGAGATTCGCGAGCAGATCGTGGGTCTCGCCGAGGTCAAGGATGTATTCAGCTCGCCGAAGTTCGGTGACATTGCCGGCTGCATTGTCAGCGAAGGCTATGTGAAACGATCCAACCCCATTCGTGTACTGCGCGACAACGTCGTAATTTACGAGGGTGAGCTCGAGTCGTTGCGTCGTTTTAAAGACGACGTCAACGAGGTTCGCTCGGGTACGGAATGCGGCATTGGCGTCAAGAACTACAGCGACGTCAAAGTAGGTGATCAGATCGAGTGTTTCGAGCGCGTTGAAGTCGCCCGTACGCTCGACTGACAACCGGCGGTAAATCGGCATGCCACGTGAGTTTTCCCGAAATCAGCGGTTGGGCAACCAGGTGTTGCGCACGCTCAATGAGCTGCTGCGATTCGAAACCAAGGATCCGCGCCTCGAAGGCGTGTCGCTTTCTGCCGTGAATCTGTCTCGTGACCTGAGCGTGGCGCAGGTCTATTTCAGCATGCTCGATCCGAATGCCGACCCGGCCTCGGTCAGGCAGGGTCTGGAGAAGGCAACGGGTTTTCTGCGCTCGAAGCTGGGTCGTGCGATCAAGGTTCGGCACGTGCCGGAACTGCGTTTTGTGCACGATGACAGTGCGGCTGAGGGACAGCGCATTGCCGATTTGATTGAAGGTGCGCTCAGCTCAGAAAAGCCGCGGTGACAGCAAAAAAGCAGCAGGCAAAACGTTATAAAGAAGCTGTGGACGGGCTGTTGTTATTGAATAAACCGCCCGGCATGACTTCCAACCGGGCGTTGCAGGCAGTCAAACGGCTGCTGAACGCGAAAAAGGCGGGCCATACCGGCAGCCTCGACCCCGCGGCGACGGGCATGTTGCCGCTGTGTTTTGGCGAGGCGACCAAGGTTTGTGCCTTTCTGCTGAATGCGGACAAGACCTACCGCGTGACAGCGCGGCTCGGCACGTCGACCGATACCGGTGATTCGGACGGTCAGGCGACTGCCTCGGCGTCCGTGCCAGACCTGTCCGCCGATGATTGGAGTGTCATTTTGCAGACATTTGTCGGCGAGTCCATGCAAATACCGCCGATGTATTCGGCGTTAAAGAAAGACGGCAAGCGCCTGTACGAGCTTGCCAGGAAGGGAGAGACCGTTGAGCGGCAGCCGCGGCCGATTGTCATCCACGAGATTCGACTCCTGGAATGTGCAGGGCCCAGGCTCGTCTTCCGCGTGGCCTGTTCCAAGGGCACCTATATCAGGACGCTGGTGGAGGACATTGCCCGCCGCGCGGGAACCGTTGCCCACACGGCAAGGCTGCATCGGGAAACCGTAGGCCATTTCAGGTCTGAAGACATGCTCGACCTGGCGGCCATCGAGGCCCTGGCCGAGGACGGTCAGCACAGTCTCCGCGAGCGGCTGCTGCCGCCAGACGCCGCGCTGGCGGACTTTCCGCCGGTGAGCCTGGATGAGAGCGCGGCCGTTCGTTTCAGTGGCGGTCAGGTGGTGGCAGTGGTTGAGCAGAGCAGGACAGGACTGGCCCGCGTATATGGCGCCGACCAACGGTTCCTCGGTGTGGGAGAGTTCGCGGCCAATGGCCAACTGGCGCCACGCAGGATTTTTCTCAAACCCGCAAAAAACCCTGTAGATATTTGATTATGGGGTATTAATGGGTCCAAACAGACGCTAGAATACCGCGCTCTGAAAAGGGCTAAATATAGAGTTACGGAGTAATCAAGAAATGTCACTTTCAAGTGAAGCAAAGCAGGGCATTGTCGCCGACTACGCACGTGGCGAAGGCGATACCGGCTCCCCCGAGGTCCAGGTTGCGCTGCTTTCGAAAAGAATCGCTGAGCTAACAGAGCACTTCAGCGAGCACAAGAAAGATCACCACAGCCGTCAGGGTCTTTTGAAGATGGTAAACAAGCGCCGCAAGCTGCTTGATTACCTCAAGTCCAAAGACCAGGACCGCTATCGCGAGCTGATTACCCGGCTCGGTCTGCGCCGCTAAATCAGCGAGCGCTAAACAAGGTCAATGTACAGCTGACGCGTCGTTCCACGCCGGGACGCACCGACGCTGCGCGTTGCCCACATTTTTTCTATTTGAGTAAACATTGTGAAATCAACAACAAAGACGTTCCAGTATGGTGAACACAAGGTAACAATTGAAACGGGGGCCATCGCCCGTCAGGCTGATGGCGCCGTTCTCGTCGACATGGCCGAAACCCAGGTTCTGGTCACGGCAGTAGGCCGCAAGACGGCCGATCCGGGGAGAGATTTCTTCCCATTGACCGTCAACTACCAGGAAAAAACCTACGCCGCAGGCAAGATTCCGGGTGGGTTCTTCAAGCGCGAAGGCCGACCGGGCGAGAAGGAGATATTGACCTGTCGCCTTATAGATCGGCCGGTTCGCCCGCTTTTCCCAAAGGGATTCACGAACGAAGTACAGATCATTGCAACGGTGATGTCGTTGAACCCCGACGTTGATCCTGACATCCCGGCTTTGATCGGCGCGTCTGCCGCGCTGGCGATTTCGGGAATGCCCTTTGCCGGGCCGATCGGCGCTGCCAAAGTTGGCTACAGGGACGGTGAATACCTCCTCAACCCTGGCATTGCAGCCGTGGCCGAATCCGACCTGGAACTGGTCGTCGCAGGTACCCGGGACGCGGTCCTCATGGTTGAATCGGAAGCCCACGAACTGTCGGAAGAAGTCATGCTGGGTGCCGTCATGTTCGGTCACGAGCAAATGCAGGTCGCAATCGATGTCATCAACGAGTTGGCTGCGGAAGTCGGCAAACCGGCCTGGGACTGGCAGGCACCCGAGGCCGATCAGGATCTCGCCAGTGCTGTCGCAACCCAGGCTGAGTCCGGACTGGCCGATGCCTATCGCATAACTGACAAGCAGGAGCGCCAGGCGGCGGTTGGTGAAGCCAAAGCGGCTGTTATGGAGGCGCTCGCCGGCGCTGATGATGCTCGCTGGTCTGCCGATGACGTCAAGGGCGCGCTGTCCAAGCTGGAGAAGACTATTGTTCGACAGCGAGTGATCAAGGGTGAGCCGCGAATTGACGGTCGCGACAAGAGCACGGTTCGGCCGATCGATGTTGAGGTCGGTGTTCTGCCGCGCGCGCATGGCTCAGCCGTGTTTACACGTGGCGAGACGCAGGCGATCGTCGTAGCGACGCTCGGCACGGGACGCGATGCCCAGCTCATCGATTCCATACAGGGTGAGCGCAAAGAGCCGTTCATGCTGCACTACAACTTTCCGCCATTTTGCGTGGGTGAAACCGGATTCATCGGCTCTACCAAGCGCCGGGAAATCGGTCACGGCAAGCTGGCTCGTCGTGGTATCCAGGCTGTGATGCCGAACATGGAAGAATTTGGCTACATTATCCGGGTCGTCTCCGAAATCACGGAGTCAAATGGCTCCAGCTCAATGGCGTCGGTTTGCGGTACCAGCCTGGCACTCATGGACGCAGGTGTTCCTGTCAAGGCACCGGTTGCCGGTGTTGCCATGGGTCTTGTCAAGGAAGGCGACGATTTTGCCGTTCTGACCGATATCCTCGGTGATGAGGATCACCTCGGCGACATGGACTTCAAAGTGGCCGGCACCGACGACGGCATCACGGCACTGCAGATGGACATCAAGATCCAGGGCATCACGCGTGAAATCATGAGCAATGCGCTTGACCAGGCGCGCGATGCGCGTTTGCACATCCTGGGCGAGATGAACAAGGTGATCAGGGAGCCGCGCGCAGAAATGTCCGAGTGGGCGCCGACGATCATGACCATGAAGATCGACCCGGACAAGATCCGCGACGTTATCGGTAAGGGAGGCGCAGTTATTCGTGCCATTACCGAAGAGACCGGCGCTTCGGTCGATATCGACAACGATGGCACGATTCGCATCGCATCGGTCGACGGTACATCCGGCAAGGAAGCCAAACGTCGCATCGAGTTGATTACGGCCGACGTCGAAGTTGGTCGAATTTACGAGGGCAAGGTCGCTCGGCTGATGGACTTTGGTGCTTTTGTGACCATTCTTCCGGGTAAGGACGGGCTTGTGCATATATCGCAGATATCGAACGAACGGGTTGAGAAAGTCAGCGACAAGCTGACCGAAGGCGATGTTGTGCAGGTTAAGGTCCTCGAAGTCGACCGACAGGGTCGGGTCCGGCTTTCGATGAAGGAAGTCGACGCGGCATAAGCCAATTTCCGGTAAACGAAGCCAAAAGGCCGAATCGCGCATGCAATTCGGCCTTTTCTTTTAGAGTCCCGGTCGCGCTCCATGCGGTTCGAGGAAACCGAGGATACGGTCCGGTAAATAAAAGGTCGGGCGCCAGGGCATGCCGCCGTTGATAAATCCTACATGGCCGCCCGATTCGGCGACTTCGAGCGTCACATGCTCGGACAGACGGTCGGACGTCGGGATTACGTGCTGCGTCATGAACGGATCATCTACAGAATTCACGATGAGCGTCGGTTTCTGAATCCCTTTCAGATAATGCACCGAGCTGCAGCGGTCGTAGTAATCCTGCCGACCGGTGAAACCGTGCAGAGGTGCCGTCACAGCGTCGTCAAACTCTGCAAAAGTGCGCGCGTTCATTGCCCGGTCCCAGTCGAACGCGGCGTTATGGCGGTCGAATTTTCGCGTCACGGCGAACTTCATGTTCTTTAATAGAATACGTCGATAAACCTTTGAAAAACCGTTATTTAATGCATCTGCACACTCGTGCAGATCGAGTGGTACGGAAACCGCGGTTGCCGCGCTCAACGGTGTGTCGAGCCCGGATTCGCCGAGGTATTTCAGCAGTACGTTGCCACCCAGGGAATAGCCCACGGCGAGCAGCGGGCCGGCGTTTTGCGAGGCGTCCCGCTTGGCCTGGAGTCGATTCAGAAAGAAGCGCAGATCGTTGGTCTCGCCGGCGTGGTATCGACGGGGCAAACGGTTGCGGTAGTCGCCGCAGTCGCGAAAGTGCAGCACACAGGAACGCCAGCCCCGGTCTCGAGCCACTTCCATGAGCATGCGTGCATAGGACGACTCGGCCGATCCTTCAAGCCCATGCAGAATGACGAGGAGCGGTGCCGCATCGGGCATGTTATCCGCCTCGATGAGCCAATCAACGGCCGTAATGTCTCCGTCCGGCAATTCGAGGCTCTCGCGACGCAAAGCCGGCCGGCTGCGCCAGGCCCACGGCAGGCTCGGGAAGATGGTCTGCGCATGACGATTGCGCAGCCAGCGTGCCGGCTCGAAGGCGCTTGGAATGATGCGGTTATCGGTGTTTTCTGGGCTCATCGCCGCAATTACGTCAGGGCTGTCGAATACGAGGAAAACAAGACAAAAAAAATGGCCCCCCGCTTTCGCGGGGGGCCCGCCGTACAGTGATTTCACCTTCAGGCATTTGCAACAGGGGGCGGGGGAGCGTATCCCCGTTGCAGGGGTGAAGCTAGGCTATACAAGGGGTTGCTGTCAAGACGCACGGCCTACCAAAGTCCGTCTCCCAGGCCCGCCAATGCCTCGGAGTCGGTGCTCACAGCTGTTTGGCCCTGCATGGCGTCCAGGCACCAGTTTTCGATCGCCCACTGCCAGACAGCGGATTGCCCGGCGCGCCGCAGTTCTTCCGGGGGTTCCTGCTGCAGCGCGATGAGCGCTGCGACCAGCACGCGCGCTGTGCCCAATTCAGGTATGCCCGCCGCGCCGGTCAGCTTGCTGAGTTTGTCGCCGTTGGGATGTGTCACGACGGGTATGTGTATGTAGTTCGGTGTGGGGTAGCCCAGCAACTGCTGAAGCCATATCTGGCGCGGTGTCGAGTCCATCAGGTCAATACCGCGAACAATCTCGGTAATTCCCTCGATGGCGTCGTCAACGACGACGGCCAGGTGGTAGGCAATCAAGCCATCGCGCCTGCGGATGATGAAATCGCCGGACTCCCGTTCGAGCTCCTGAGATTGCAGGCCTTGCAGGCCGTCTACGAATGAAACCGAGGTGTGCGTTGTGCGCAAGCGAATGGCGGTTTCCTCAGCGTCGCAGCCATCCCGACACGTTCCCGGGTAAATAGTGCCGAGGGAGCCTCTCGGGGCGTCCGCAAGATCGCGTCGCGAGCAGCCGCAGGGGTAGGCCAATGAGCGTTCGAGCAGGGACTGTATGGCGACCTCGTGAGTTTCCTGGCTGCGACTCTGGTAAATGACATCGCCGTGCCACTCGAATCCATACTGCTCAAGCGCTCTCAATATGGCGTCGGTTGCGCCCGGCTGCTCACGCGGCGGATCGATGTCCTCGATTCGCAGCAGCCACTGTCCTGCGCGGGCTTTGGCCTGGAGATAGCTGGCGACGGCTGCTACCAGGGAGCCGAAATGCAGTGGCCCGGTCGGTGACGGCGCGAACCTGCCGACGTACGTGGCTGATTCGCGCGTCAGCATGCAGGGTAAGACTCAGCGGTAGCGATCGTCTCGATCGCGGAACTGTCGCTCAGCGAGTTCGCGACGCTCCTGTGCTTCGAGACTGAGCGTCGCAACCGGTCGAGCTTCGAGACGCTTGAGTCCAATCTCTTCGCCGGTTTCGTCGCAATATCCGTAGGTGCCTTCATCGAGGCGAACCAGGGCCTGGTCAATTTTGCGAAGCAGCTTGCGCTCACGATCGCGCGTTCTGAGCTCAAGACCGAACTCCGACTCCTGAGTCGCACGATCGTTGGGGTCCGGGAAATTCGCGGCCTCGTCCTGCATGTGGTGCACAGTACGGTCGACCTCAAAAATCAGCTCGCGTTTCCAGGCCGAAAGAATTTTGCGGAAATGCTCGATTTGAGCCTCACTCATGTATTCCTCGCCGCGCTTGCGTTTGTATGGCGCAATGCCATGGATCGGCCCGGAAAGCAGAGAGCCTCTTGACTTTCGCGGCCGCGCTGGCGTTTTGCGAGCAGCCGGCGTGCGAGCCGGGACACGCTTTTTTAGCGGCAATTTCTTCTTGCTGGCCGGTCGTTTCTTGCTTGCTGACTTCTTTTTGCTGACCCGTCGTTTTTTCGTCGCGGGTTTCTTTTTTGCCGCTGCTTTCTTTTTCGAAGCGGCCTTTTTCTTGCCGACTTTCCTGGTCGCTTTTTTCTTCACCCGGACCTTTTTCTTGCGAGTGACCTTCTTCTTGCCGGCAGCCTTCTTCTTGCTGGCAGCCTTCTTCTTGCCGGCAGTCTTCTTCTTGCCAGCGACCTTTTTCTTTCCGACAGCCTTCTTCTTGCTGGCGGCCTTCTTCTTGGTCACACGCTTACGAACAGGAGCCTTTTTCTTGCTCGTGGCTTTCTTCTTCGCGACTTTCTTTTTCGCGGTCGATTTTCGGGTCACGGCTTTCTTTCGAGACCTCGTCTGCTTGCGCTTCTTGCTCGCGGCTTTCTTTACGGGCATTTCTGGCTCCTGCCGGGTCGAGAAAAGGCCGGGATTATACATGGCTTGCAGCGGCATGGAAGCGTTATTTTTGCCGTGAATTCGGGGTCATCCGGGAGGGCCGAGAGGGCGCTGCATTGCTGGGCTCTGGACCGTGTTGTCTTTTTTCAGCGACAATCGTTTTATTGCCGGATTTACATTACACTTACCGACTTTTACGGGATATCGGCCTACCTCACCCATGCGATTAAGCAAGATCAAGCTCGCTGGCTTCAAATCCTTTGTCGACCCTACAACTATCACCTTTCCCAGCAGCCTCGTCGGTGTCGTCGGGCCAAATGGCTGTGGTAAGTCCAATGTCATTGACGCTGTGCGATGGGTAATGGGCGAAAGCTCAGCGAGCCGTCTGCGTGGTGATTCGATTACGGACGTAATATTCAACGGTTCGAGTTCACGCAAGCCCATCGGATCGGCCTCTGTTGAATTGCTGTTCGATAACAGCGACACC
The DNA here is from genome assembly GCA_013043165.1 of Woeseiaceae bacterium. Classification (GTDB taxonomy): domain Bacteria; phylum Pseudomonadota; class Gammaproteobacteria; order Steroidobacterales; family Woeseiaceae; genus UBA1847. Next base: position 47,790 of record JABDOQ010000040.1, read on the forward strand.
ACGCTCGAAGGCCAATACGCAAAATATGCTGAGATTTCGATCCGCCGAGTAGTGAGTCGCGACGGCATTTCCAACTATTTCCTGAACGGGACGCGATGTCGCCGGAAGGACATCACGGGTGTATTCCTGGGCACGGGTCTCGGCCCACGCAGCTATTCAATAATAGAACAGGGCATGATTTCGCGCATGATCGAAGCGAAGCCCGAGGAAATGCGCGTATTCCTGGAGGAAGCGGCAGGAATCTCGAAGTACAAAGAGCGCCGGCGTGAGACCTCAAACCGCATCAAGCACACCAAAGAAAATCTCGACCGCCTGCTTGATGTTCTTGAAGAGGTCGAAAAACAGATAAAGCACCTTGATCGACAAGCAAAGACCGCAGAGCGATACAGCCGCTACAAAGCGGACGAGCGCAAGATGTCCGCCGAGCTGCTCGCGCTTCGGACCAGGGATCTTGACGATCGTGCGGCTGAGTCCAAGGTGCGTCTGTCAGAATGCAAAACGCGCCTGGAAGAGACAATCGCGAAACAGCGCAGCCTTGAAGCGGCCCTGGAAGACACCCGCATTCGGCAGGGTGAGCGCAGCGATGAATTCAACATCGTGCAGGGCCGTTACTACAAGGTCGGTTCCGAGATAGCCCGACTTGAGCAGTCGATTGAGCATGCGCGCGAACTGCGGCAGCGCCAGGAATCCGACCTGGAGCAAGCAATTCTCGGCGCCAGGGAAATCGACGATCACATTGCCCAGGACCGCAATGAAATAGAGCAGCTGGACCTGACATTGAACGAGTTGGTGCCGGGATTGGAACAGGCGCGCCAGACTGAACGGCGCACGTCAGAATCGCTGCAGGCGGCTGAGAGCGCGCTGGCGGACTGGCAAAAGCAATGGGATGCACATTCCCTGCGATACAACAGGGCGCTGCAACAGCAGAACGTCGAAAATACACGCGCCGAACAGATTGAGTCCCGTTTACAGAGCTTCACCGAGCGCAGAAAGAAGCTCGATGAAGCGCAATCCTCGGCGAGCCTTGAAGACCTTCAGTCCCGTCACGAAGAAATCGCGGAACAGGAGCTCCGCAAACGCCAGGCCCGCGACGAGTTTGATCGTCATTTGACCGACACGGCGGAGAAGATTCGCAAGTTGCGTGAGCAAGATCAAAAGCTCAGTCGGCTGGTCGATGAACGCCGCGCAAGCTTGCAAGACGGGGAAGGAAAGTACGCGTCGTTGCAAGCATTGCAAAATGCAGCGATGGGTGTGGGTGACGAGGGCGTCAGGAGTTGGCTGACCGGAGCAGGTCTCGACAAGAACCAACGCGTTGCCAAGAAATTGAAGGTGGCCGGCGGCTGGGAGCAGGCGGTCGAGACTGTACTTGGCGATTATCTGCAGGCAGTTTGTGTAGCCGATATAACACCAGTCACAGAAGCGATTGCCAAGCTTCGCACCGGCAGCGTGACTGTGTTTCGAGAGCAGGCCAAAGACGAAGGTCTTGATGAGGCACCCGCAAATACGCTGGCGACCAAGGTGACCGGCGCACCGGCTGCTGTTGCAGAGATGCTGTCGAAAGTGCAGATCGCAACATCGCTGGGCAACGCGCTGACAATCCGCGAGTCGCTTTCTGGCGCCGGGTCCGTGGTCACCGAAGACGGAATCTGGCTGGGCAAAAACTGGCTGCGTGTTTCGCGAACCAAAGGCGGCAAGGCCGGCGTACTGACGCGCGAACACGATATGCGGCGTATGAAGTCGGATATTCGTGAGATGCGAGCTCGATTCGAGAGCGCGCGAAAGCTGCAGAGAGATGGACGCACGCGCCTCACTCAGCTGGAAGAGCGTCGTGAGACCTTGCAACAGGATGCATCGTCACTGCTGAACGAATACTCGGAAATCAAGGCAGAACTGGAGTCGGCTCGTTACCGGTTGGATCAGGCCAGCGCGCGCAAGGCTGCGCTGGCTGAGGAAGCCGGCGAACTCGATGGTGAGAAGATTTCAGCGGAAGAGCAGCTGCGCGAGTCGCGCCGAATACACGGTCAGGCCATCGAGTCGATGGAACAGCTGGATGCCGAGAAAGCCAGTCTTGAAGCCCAGCGTGACGAGCTGCGTGCCGAGTCGCAGCGGGTCCGCGCCCAGGCAGAAGAGAGCAGACAGGCCGTACAGGACATTACGATTCAGTTTGAAAGTCGCCGAACGAGCAAGGAGTCGGCGGCACAGAATCTTGCTCGCATGCAGACTCAGCTGGCGGTGTTTCAGCGCCGCGAAGAGGAGATTCGTGAGCAGTTGGAACAGAGTCAGTCGCCGCTTGTGGGCAACAAGGAGTCACTCGAAGAACAGCTTGCGGCACGCATTGTTGTTGAGGAAGAGCTCGCGGCCGCGCGCGGAAAAGTCGAGAAGGTCGAAAACGAACTTCGGGAGCTTGACCAATCCCGTCTGCAGGCGGACCAGAAGGTTGACGCGGCACGGGCGAGGCTCAGCGAAGCCGAGATGGCGGTACAGGAGCTGAGGGTCCGGCGTGAGGGCTTCACCGAGCAGTTGTCACAAACTGATTTTGATCTCGAGCTGTTGCTGGATGGCTTGGACGAAGAGTCGGGTATTGAAGTCTGGGAAGAGAAGCTCGACAAAGTTCGCAAGCGCATCGATCGTCTCGGTCCGATCAACCTGGCGGCTATCGATGAATTCAAGGAGCAGTCGGAGCGCAAGGAATATCTGGATTCGCAGCTTGCCGACTTGAACGACGCACTAGCGACCCTGGAAGGTGCTATTCGAAAGATCGATCGGGAAACGCGGACACGTTTCCGAGAAACGTATAATAAAGTCAACGACGGTTTCAAGCGTTTGTTTCCGAAGCTGTTTGGCGGCGGACATGCGTATCTGGAGTTGACGGGCGATGATTTGTTGTCGGCCGGCATCGCAGTGATGGCAAGGCCACCGGGTAAACGCAACAGCACAATTCACTTGCTGTCGGGTGGCGAGAAGGCGCTAGCAGCGGTAGCGTTGGTATTTGCGATTTTCGAGTTGAATCCTGCGCCGTTTTGTATGCTTGATGAGGTTGACGCACCGCTTGATGATGCGAATGTCACGCGCTATTGCGAAATCGTCAAAGAAATGTCCGATAAGGTGCAGTTTATATTCATTACACACAATAAGGTCACGATGGAGCTGGCTCGACAACTCTCCGGCGTTACAATGCAAGAACCTGGCGTCTCGCGGTTAGTGTCAGTCGATCTGGATGCAGCGGTGAAGATGGCGGCGAGTTAGCCCGCAATTGCGAGTCTGATAAATGGACGGTTTGCGTTGGTTGCTGTTGTTCTTTGGAGCCCTGGTCATTGCCGGTGTCTATCTCTACAGTCGCCGCGACAAAACAAAAGCTGAAAACGATCCCACCGATCATAAGCGCGTCGAGCCGACACTGCAGCGCGAGCAGTTGGCATCTGAATCGGAGTCCGGCGAAGATGCGGGTGTACAGGCTCCCGCTGAGAACGTGCCGCAGAAGATCGTCACGTTACGGCTGGTAGCACGCGAAAAGAAAGCGTTTAACGGGGAAGACCTCGTGCTTAGCATGCGTGGTATCGGTCTCCGACACGGAAAATTCGGAATCTTCCATCGTTACGATGGTAATGACGAAACGCGAACTATTTTCAGCGCGGCAAGCCTCGTCGAGCCCGGCAGCTTTGATCTTGCGAATATCAAGGATCAACAAATCCCCGGAATCAGTTTGTTTCTCGTTTTACCAGGCCCGGTCGATGGTGTGGAATCTTTTGACATGATGATGGCGGCTGCGCGCGCGATATCGCAATCGCTAGGCGGTGAGCTGTTGGATGAATCCGGGAGTACGCTCAGTATTCAGCGCGAGCGCTACCTGCGGGAAGAAATTATCCAGTTTCAACACAGCATTCTGGTTGCCTGACCGTCGAAATTCCGGATGTTATGACTGCGTCTGCCGCCACACGTAAGAAGATCAAATCGCTGCGCGACGAGATTCGGCATCACAACTACCTTTATCACACGCTGGATGACATAGAGATTCCGGATGCCGAGTACGATCGGCTGGTGCGCGAGCTGCAGGAACTGGAAAAGGCCAACCCGGAGCTGGTAACACCGGACTCGCCAACGCAGCGTGTTGGCGCACAGCCCAGCGGTGCTTTGAAAACGGTCAAGCACCGGCTACCGATGCTGTCGCTGGACAATGCGTTCGCCGAAAACGAACTGCGAGAATTTCATGCGCGCGTGGCGGACAAGCTAGAGTTTGAAGACGGTGCACCGGATTTACCGTATTCGGCCGAGCCAAAACTGGATGGCGCGGCAGTAAGCCTTCTGTACGAAAACGGCAGCCTTCTGCGCGCCGCAACGCGCGGCGATGGTACAACCGGCGAGGACATTACGCATAACGTGCGTACGATCAAGTCAGTTCCGCTTCGTCTGCTTGGTAAGGGTATTCCGAGCACGCTCGAAGTGCGGGGCGAAGTTTTCATGCCGAGAGCGGGTTTTGAGGCATTCAACAAGAAGGCAAGGGAGGCCGGCGAGAAGACCTTTGTCAATCCCAGAAACGCGGCGGCCGGCAGCCTGCGCCAGCTTGACCCGAAACTCACGGCGGCGCGACCGCTGGACATGTACGTCTATTCGGTGGGCATTGTCGAAGGGGGCGAATTGCCGGGCCGCCATAGTGAGATTATTTCTACATTGCAGAGGTGGGGCCTGAAAATTTGCCCGGAGAGCCGGGTTGTGAATGGCGTTGAAGGGTGTCTCGATTTTTACAGGGAGATTGGAGAAAAACGTGATGCCCTGGCTTACGATATTGATGGGGTTGTTTACAAAGTGGACAGCCTGGCGATGCAAAGGGAGCTCGGATTCGTATCTCGGGCACCTCGCTGGGCCATAGCACACAAGTTTCCGGCACAGGAAGAGCTGACTGAAGTTGAGGAAGTTGAATTTCAAGTTGGCCGAACCGGTGCACTCACTCCCGTAGCACGATTGGCTCCCGTCTTTGTCGGTGGCGTGACAGTAAGCAACGCGACTTTGCACAACATTGATGAATTACACCGCAAGGATGTGCGCATCGGTGACACGGTTATTGTGCGTAGAGCCGGGGACGTGATTCCGGAGGTCGTCAGTGTCGTCAGGAATCGGCGACCCAAGAAAGCGAAGCGAGTTCAATTGCCGAAGTTGTGCCCGGTTTGTGGCTCGCACGTAAAACGGGAAGAGGGAGAGGCGGTTGCACGATGTACCGGCGGGCTCTACTGCAAAGCACAGCGGTCGGAGTCGCTAAAGCACTTTGTGTCTCGACGTGCCCTGGACATAGAAGGTCTCGGCGCCAAGCTCATTGAACAGCTCGTTGCTGAGGACAGGCTGGCCGATCCATCGGATCTTTTTCAATTGAGCAAGGATGAACTCAGTAGCCGCGAACGCATGGGCGAGAAATCTGCAGAGAACCTCGTGCGTGCGATCGAAGCGAGCAAGTCGACGACCCTTGACCGGTTTCTCTACGCCCTCGGGATTCGGGAGGTCGGTGAGGCAACGGCCTCCAGTCTCGCATCTTATTTCGGGTCTTTGCCAGCCATTAAAAGAGCGTCTGCAGAGGATCTGACAAATGTGCCGGACGTTGGTCCCATTGTCGCCAATCGTGTAAGTAACTTTTTTGCAGAACAGCACAATCTTGATGTTATTGAACGACTGCAGAGTCTTGGCGTGCATTGGGAAGATTCGGAGCCAATGAAGGTGGCTGACGACGGGCCGCTGTCCGGAAAGACTTTTGTCATCACTGGAACGCTGCCCACAATGACGCGCGATGAGGCCAAGAGCCTGATCCAACGAAATGGTGGCAAAGTAACCGGGAGCGTCTCGACCAAAACCGACTTTCTCGTTGCAGGCGATAAAGCCGGATCGAAGCTCGAGAAAGCGCAAAAACTCAGCGTTTCCGTTTTGGATGAAGCAAGCCTGTTGAAACTCATGGCGGACTAGAGCGACCTATACTGAACTGTAGGACTAGTTGAAAAGGCCATTTCTAGGCCGTTCACCCAATTACAGTCGTATCAGCATGAAATGACGACATAGGATCATTGGGCGAAATATCCCACGTTTTATTTTCCGCTGGAAATTCTACCGATTGATAAATATATTGCGTCGCCATGCAGGATAAGACGAAACAACGTGTTCTAGACGCCTTCCTCTTGGTGATGCGGCCGATCGCCCGAATTCTTTTGAGATATGGAATTGGCTACCGAGAATTTGCAGAA
>JABDOQ010000083.1 GCA_013043165.1 Woeseiaceae bacterium
TTGTCACTCTCGTACTCAACGTGCGCCGTCGCAATCGTGATGCCACGCTCACGCTCTTCCGGGGCATTGTCAATCTGGTCGTAACCCTTGACTTCTCCACCGTGCTTCTCCGCCATGACCTTCGTCAATGCCGCCGTCAGCGTCGTCTTGCCATGGTCTACATGACCAATCGTGCCTACGTTTACGTGTGGCTTCGTTCTCTGAAATTTCTCTTTAGACATTGCCCTATTCCCAGGTGTTATGTTTTTTGCGGCCGGCTGCCGCTCCTACGATGCCTTTCTCATGACCAAATCCGCGACACTCTGCGGCACTTCTGCATACTTCTGAAATTCCATTGAGTACACGGCACGGCCCTGGCTCATTGAGCGCAAATCCGTGGCATAACCGAACATCTCCGCCAGCGGTACTTCAGCGCGAATCGTCTTGCCCGCAGGCGTATCGTCCATGCCCTGCGGTAACCCGCGACGACGGTTCAAATCGCCCATCACGTCGCCCATGTAATCCTCAGGTGTCACAACCTCGACCTTCATGATCGGCTCAAGCAATACCGCGTCGGCTTTTAGTGCGCCTTCCCGGAATCCCATGCTGCCTGCAATCTTGAACGCCATCTCGCTCGAGTCGACGTCATGGTAGGAACCGTCGTACAAGGTCACTCTGCAATCGACCACGGGGTAGCCCGCGACTACGCCATTCTCCATCTGTTCCTGAATGCCCCGATCGACGGCCGGAATATACTCTCGTGGCACCACGCCGCCAACTATCGCGTTAACAAATTCGTAGCCTTCGCCTGCCGGAAGCGGCTCGATCTCGATATAGACATGACCGTATTGGCCCCGGCCACCCGATTGACGTACGAACTTGCCTTCCTGCTTGACCGCCTTGCGAATCGTCTCGCGGTACGCGACCTGCGGTTTGCCGACGTTAGCATCAACTTTGAACTCACGCTTCATGCGATCGACGATGATATCCAGATGCAGCTCGCCCATGCCTGAAATGATCGTCTGGCCAGATTCCTCGTCCGTATGAACGCGAAAGGAAGGATCCTCTTTGGCGAGCTTCTGCAATGCAAGACCCATCTTGTCCTGATCAACTTTCGTTTTCGGCTCAACCGCAACAGATATGACCGGTTCCGGAAAGTCCATGCGCTCCAGCGTAATCTGCTGCTTCAGATCACAAAGCGTGTCTCCCGTAGTGACATCTTTGAGGCCGACCGCGGAGGCGATGTCGCCGGCGCGAACTTCCTTGATCTCCTTGCGGTCGTTCGAGTGCATTTGCAGGATGCGGCCAATACGCTCTTTCTTGCCCTTCACGGGATTAAAAATCGTGTCACCCGAATTAAGTACGCCGGAGTAAACGCGGAAGAACGTCAGGTTGCCGACAAAAGGGTCTGTAGCAATTTTGAATGCCAAAGCCGCAAACGGCTCATTGTCATCCGCATGACGTTCGGCCTCGGTCTCATCGTCGACATGTCCAACGATCGCCGGGACATCAACGGGAGATGGCATGAAATCGACTACGGCATCGAGCATCGCCTGAACACCCTTGTTCTTGAAGGCCGAGCCGCACATGGCAACGACGACGGCACCGGAAAGCGTAAGCTTGCGTAGCCCCCGGCGAATTTCGTCTTCCGTCAATTCGCCGTTTTCGAGGAACTTGTCCAGTAGCTCTTCGTCTCCTTCCGCAGCTGCCTCAACCATCTTTTCGCGCCAGGCTTTCGCTTCAGCGAGCATGCCGTCTGGAATCTCGCGCTCTTCATAGGTCATACCCATGTTGGCTTCGTCCCAGTAGATCGCCCGCATGCGAATCAGGTCAATCACGCCCTCGAAATGCTCCTCGGCACCAATGGGCAGCTGAATCGGCACGGGATTCGCGCCGAGTCTCTCACGAACCTGATTTACGACCCGCAGGAAGTTGGCGCCGGCACGATCCATTTTGTTAACGAAGATCATGCGCGGAACGCGATACTTGTTCCCTTGGCGCCACACCGTTTCGGTCTGCGGCTCGACGCCGCCGACAGAGCACAATACGGTAATTGCGCCGTCCAGGACGCGAAGGCTGCGTTCAACTTCAATTGTGAAATCGACGTGCCCAGGGGTATCAATGATGTTTATGCGGTGCTCATCGAACTGCTTGTCCATGCCAGTCCAGAAGCATGTCGTTGCTGCCGACGTAATCGTGATACCGCGTTCCTGCTCCTGTTCCATCCAGTCCATAACGGCCGCGCCGTCATGCACCTCGCCTATCTTGTGCGAGACACCGGTATAGAAAAGAACGCGTTCCGTCGTGGTTGTCTTACCCGCATCAATATGGGCCATGATGCCAATATTGCGGTAACGTTCAATAGGAGTTGTACGGGCCACGGCAAAGCCTTCTACCAGCGGTAGTGCGAGAACGCTTTGTTGGCTTCCGCCATGCGATGCGTATCTTCTTTCTTTTTAACGGCAGTGCCTCGATTCTCGGCCGCATCAAGCAATTCATGCGCCAGACGGTGCGCCATCGACTTCTCGCTGCGCCTCCTTGCAGCGTCAATTACCCATCGCATAGCCAGGGTCTGGCGACGCGCCGGACGAACTTCGACCGGCACCTGGTAAGTCGCACCGCCGACGCGACGGGACTTCACCTCGACCATCGGCTTTACGTTTTCAAGCGCGGTCTCGAGAAGTTCAAGTGCCTTCTCGCCCGACTGGGTTTCACGATCGGAAATTCTATCCAGCGCACCATAGATAATGCGTTCGGCAACGGATTTCTTGCCGTCATTCATGATCATGTTCATGAATTTCGCAAGCAAATCACTGCCATATTTCGGATCTGGCAGGATCAAGCGTTTCGGGGCCTGTGTTCTTCTGGACATGTGTGGTCTTTCCTGAGTTCGTTTGTCGCGCGCAAGGCGCGCTCCTACTATGTTGTAGCAATTCTATTAGGCTTTCGGACGCTTTGTGCCGTACTTCGAGCGGCCCTGCCGACGATCGGCTACACCGGCACAATCCAGCGTGCCGCGAACCGTGTGATACCGAACGCCCGGCAAGTCTTTGACGCGACCGCCGCGAATCAACACAACGCTGTGTTCCTGGAGGTTGTGGCCTTCACCGCCGATATAACTTGTAACTTCAAAGCCATTCGTCAGGCGCACACGCGCCACCTTGCGCATAGCCGAATTCGGCTTCTTCGGCGTGGTCGTGTAGACACGCGTGCAAACGCCGCGCTTTTGCGGGCTGGCGTCAAGCGCCGGTACCGTGCTCTTCGCAGGCTTCGTTGCCCGGGGTTTGCGTACTAGTTGATTCACTGTGGCCATGGGCCTTCACTCTTTATTTGCTTATTAAAATGGTCAAAAATCTTTACGTCAAAAAAACGCGCGCACCCGGTCACCGGACGTCTTGGGTCCAGAGGCCGGGAAAATCAGAATTCAGCCAAAGCTGAGCTCTGAAAAAGTCAGGGCCCGCCTGGTGGCGAGCCCTTGGGTTAAGGGCGGGCATTTTAGTGATGCCGGGAAGTCAGTGTCAAGCAACCATCACTGACCGCCGGCGGCGACCGCTAAGTTATTGTTTTTAAAGCCAAGCTGACCGGCTTGTAATACCCCTGAGGGGTTACGCCGCGCTGCTTTCTTCACCACCCTCCGGAGCTGCCTCCGTATCGGCCAATGCTTCCGCCGCCGCCTCGGCCTCCTCTGCGGCTTCCGCCGCGGCCTTCTCGGCCAGCTGCGAGTCCTCGAGATCCCGAAGTTGATCCGCCAGATCCTGCTCGCGCGTTCGCCGGCGTTCGGCATGGTGAGCAAAGCCCGTGCCCGCCGGAATCAATCGTCCGACAATGACGTTCTCTTTCAGGCCACGCAGCTCATCGCGCAGGCCGCGAACGGACGCTTCGGTCAGTACGCGCGTCGTTTCCTGGAACGACGCGGCCGAAATAAACGACTCGGTGGCTAGCGACGCCTTCGTGATACCCAGAAGGACCGGGTCGGAAGTCAGCGGCTCTTTGCCCTGGGCTACAAGCTGTTCGGCTTCTTCGAAGAATCGCGCTTTGTCGACCTGCTCGCCGCGCAAGTAATTACTGTCACCTGGCGTGGCAATGATCACCTTGCGCAGCATCTGGCGAATGATCACCTCGATGTGCTTGTCGTTGATCTTCACGCCCTGGAGACGATAAACGTCCTGGATTTCGCGAACCAGGTAGTCGGCCAGGTTCTCTACGCCCTGCAGTCGCAGGATGTCATGAGGATTCGGCTCGCCATCAGCGATGGTCTCGCCACGCACAACCTGTTCACCTTCGAACACATTGAGGTGACGCCATTTCGGAATCAGCTCCTCATGGCTTTCGCCATTTTCTTCCGTGATCACGAGACGGCGTTTGCCCTTGGTTTCCTTACCAAAACTAACCGTGCCGGTGTGCTCTGCCATGATCGCAGGATCTTTCGGTTTACGTGCTTCAAACAAATCAGCGACGCGCGGCAGACCGCCCGTGATGTCGCGAGTTTTGGAGGACGCCTGAGGGATGCGTGCAATCACGTCGCCCACTGATACGCCGGCACCATCTCCCATGGAGATAATCGCACCGACCGGCAGTGCGTATACGGCCGGGATGTCGGTATTTGCGAAGCAAATATCGGCGCCGTCGCCGTCCACCAGTTTCGCAACCGGGCGCAGGTCCTTGCCGGAACCAGCCCGACTCTTCGGATCCAGTACGACGATACTCGTAAGACCCGTAAATTCGTCGACCTGTTCGGCGACCGTGATGCCGTCTATGAAGTCCTCGAACTTGATCTTACCCTCGACCTCGGTAACAACCGGATGAGTATGCGGGTCCCAGTTTGCAACAACCTGTCCCTGTTTGACCTCTGCACCATCCTGAATCGTAATCGTGGCGCCGTAAGGCACTTTATAACGCTCGCGCTCACGCCCCATTTCGTTGACGATCGAGATTTCGCCGGAACGAGATACGGCAACAAGGTAGCCCTTATGGTGGGCAACGGTCTTGATGTTGACGAGTCTGGCAATACCCTTCGACTTGATTTCAATATTGTTGATTGCCGCTGAACGTGACGCTGCACCGCCAATATGGAAGGTACGCATCGTCAGCTGTGTACCCGGCTCACCAATCGACTGTGCCGCGATGACACCCACAGCTTCGCCGATGTTGATGCGGTCTCCGCGTGCGAGGTCACGGCCATAACATTGTGAACAAACGCCGTATCGGACTTCACAGGTAATCGGCGAGCGCACGACAACATGGTCGATCTGCAGTTCTTCGAGGCGCTGTACTGTTGCCTCATCAAGCATCGTGCCGGCATCGAATGCGACCTTGTCGGTACCTGTGACCAGTACCGGCTCGGCCAGGACACGACCCAGTACGCGCTCTGCAAGAGGCTCGACAATGTCACCACCTTCAACGAGCGGTGCCATCGCAACGCCATTGCGGGTTTCACAATCGACTTCGGTCACAACAAGGTCCTGGGCGACGTCGACCAGACGGCGTGTCAGGTAACCGGAGTTGGCTGTTTTCAGCGCCGTATCGGCCAGGCCTTTACGAGCACCATGAGTCGAAATGAAGTACTGCAATACATCGAGGCCCTCACGGAAGTTGGCCGTAATCGGCGTCTCGATGATCGAGCCATCCGGCTTGGCCATCAAGCCACGCATGCCGGCAAGCTGGCGAATCTGGGCTGCAGAACCACGAGCACCGGAGTCCGCCATCATGTAGATCGAGTTAAACGACTCCTGCTCGACGCTCTTGCCTTTTGCGTCTTTTACATCCTCGCTACCCAACTTGTCCATCATCGCTTTGGCGACCTGGTCGTTCGTGCGTGACCAGATGTCGACAACCTTGTTATAGCGTTCGCCGTCGGTAACAAGTCCTGAACCATACTGGTCCTGAATTTCCTTAACCTCGGTCTCCGCAACCGCCAGGATCTCTTCCTTGTTTTCAGGCACGACCATGTCATTGACGCCAATCGAGATACCGGCCCGGGTTGCAAACCGGAAGCCCGTATACATCAGTCGATCAGCGAAAACGACGGTTCGCTTCAGTCCGAGCTGTCGGTAGCAGGCATTGATGACGTTCGAAATTGCCTTCTTGCTCATTGCCTGGTTGACGCGCCCGAACTCCAGTCCGTCGGGCAAGATCTCTGAGAGCAACGCACGACCGATCGTAGTATCGACGATCTTTGTGACCTCCCGTATCTCGTCGCTTTCGTCACGCTCATGTACCGTGACACGTATTCTGACCTGCGCTTGCAGCGCGGCGGCGCCCGTTTCATACGCCCGGCGCGCTTCGTCGAGGCTCGCAAAAACGGTACCTTCGCCCTTGGCATTGACGCGGGCGCGTGTCATCCAATAGAGACCGAGCACGACATCCTGCGACGGCACAATAATCGGCTCGCCGTTGGCGGGTGAAAGAATGTTGTTTGACGACATCATCAACGCACGCGCTTCCAGCTGCGCTTCGATGGACAAGGGCACGTGAACGGCCATTTGGTCACCGTCAAAGTCAGCATTAAATGCTGTACAGACAAGGGGATGTAGCTGGATAGCCTTGCCTTCAATCAATACTGGTTCGAACGCCTGGATGCCGAGCCTGTGCAATGTCGGCGCACGGTTCAGCATCACCGGGTGCTCGCGAATAACCTCTTCGAGGATATCCCAGACTTCCGGGCCCTCACGCTCCACAAGTCGTTTAGCGGCCTTGATCGTTGTAGCCTCGCCACGTAGCTGCAGTTTCGAAAAGATAAACGGCTTGAAGAGCTCCAGAGCCATCTTTTTTGGCAGGCCACACTGGTGCAGCTTGAGTGTCGGTCCGACGACAATGACTGAACGCCCCGAGTAGTCAACGCGCTTGCCAAGAAGATTCTGGCGGAAGCGGCCCTGCTTGCCTTTGATCATGTCGGCCAGCGACTTCAGCGGACGTTTGTTGGTGCCTGTAATCGCACGGCCTCGACGCCCGTTGTCGAGCAGCGCGTCAACAGATTCCTGCAACATGCGCTTTTCGTTGCGGACGATGATGTCCGGTGCGTTCAGCTCCAGGAGACGACGCAAGCGATTGTTACGATTAATTACGCGACGGTAGAGATCGTTAAGGTCCGAAGTCGCGAATCGACCGCCATCCAGCGGCACCAACGGCCGCAGGTCCGGCGGTAAGACTGGCAGAACGGTCAGAACCATCCACTCCGGCTTGTTACCGGATTCAACAAACGATTCGACCAGCTTCAAGCGCTTCGACAGCCGCTTGATTTTCGTCTCGGAGCGCGTCGCTCCCATATCCTCGCGAACCTTCAGGATTTCGCGCTGTAGATCGATGGTCTTGAGCATTTCGCGAACGGCTTCAGCGCCCATGCGGGCATCGAACTCATCGCCGTACTGTTCAAGTGCATCGAGGTACATGTCGTCGGTCATGAGCTGGCCGCGCTCGAGGTCCGTCATGCCCGGCTCGACGACCACGAAAGCTTCGAAATAAAGGACTCTTTCGATTTCCCGCAGTGTCATATCGAGCATCAGCCCAATGCGTGACGGCAGCGACTTCAGAAACCAGATATGGGCAACCGGGCTCGCAAGCTCGATGTGCGCCATGCGTTCACGCCTGACCTTTGTCTGCGTGACTTCGACTCCGCATTTTTCACACACAACGCCGCGGTGCTTGAGACGCTTGTACTTGCCGCACAGACACTCATAGTCCTTGATCGGACCAAATATCTTTGCGCAGAACAGGCCATCACGTTCCGGCTTGAAAGTACGGTAGTTGATCGTTTCCGGCTTCTTGACTTCGCCGAATGACCAGGACCGCACCATGTCTGGCGACGCCAGGCCGATACGGATCGCATCGAAGTCGTCAACCGGGTTTTGGTATTTGAAAAGCTTAAGCAGATCTTTCATTGGTCTGTCTCCAGCTCAATGTTGATGCCGAGAGATCGAATCTCTTTGACCAACACATTGAACGATTCCGGCATGCCGGCATCCATGTAGTGCTCGCCGTCTACGATGTTTTTGTACATCTTGGTACGGCCCTGAACATCGTCCGACTTGACTGTCAGCATTTCCTGCAGCGTATAGGCGGCGCCGTAGGCCTCGAGCGCCCAGACCTCCATTTCGCCAAATCGCTGGCCGCCAAACTGTGCCTTACCACCCAGCGGTTGCTGTGTAACCAGGCTGTACGGTCCGGTCGAACGGGCATGCATTTTGTCGTCAACCAGGTGATTAAGCTTCAACATGTACATGTAGCCGACGGTGACATCGCGATCGAACTTGTCGCCAGTGCGACCGTCATACAAGGTCGATTGGCCCGACTGATCGAGCCCGGCAAGATCAAGAAGTCCCTTGATTTCAGCTTCGGTCGCACCGTCGAAAACCGGCGTTGCAGTCGGCACACCGCTGGTCAGGTTGCCGGCCAGTTCGAGGACTTCCGCATCGCTGAACGACTTGAGATCTTCGACCTTGCCGCCTGTCTTGTTATACACGGACTCCAGGAACTGACGCAGTTTCGTCATCGACTCCTGCGCTTTCAGCATATCGTCGATTTTTTTGCCAACACCTTTTGCAGCCCATCCGAGGTGCGTTTCGAGCACCTGGCCGACATTCATCCGCGACGGAACGCCAAGCGGGTTCAGAACGATATCGACCGGGTTGCCATCTTCAAGGTAGGGCATGTCTTCGACCGGAACGATAGTCGAGATAACGCCCTTGTTCCCGTGCCGGCCAGCCATCTTGTCGCCCGGCTGAATACGGCGCTTGACCGCGAGGTAGACTTTGGTCATCTTGAGCACGCCGGGGGCGAGGTCGTCACCAGCCGTGATTTTGCTCTTCTTCTCTTCGTAACGGCGATCGAACTCATCGCGCTGCGACTTCAGACGTTCAAATGCCTTCTGCAGCTGCTCGTTCGCATCGTCATTCTTCAGGCGAATCTCGAACCATTGCTCACGGGGCAACTCTTCAAGGTAAGCCCTGGTGATCTTGCTGCCGGACTTTAGCTTGTTCGGGCCACCCTGCGCCATCTTGTTCGTGAGCATGCGCTCGACACGTTCGTAAATATCCTCTTCGAGGATGCGCAACGTGTCATCAAGATCCTTGCGGACACTTTCGAGTTCGGCCTTCTCGATGGCCAAAGCGCGCAGGTCTTTCTCTACGCCGTCGCGCGTGAATACGCGAACGTCTATCACGGTACCGTCCATGCCTGGTGGAACGCGCAGCGACGTGTCTTTGACGTCAGATGCTTTCTCGCCAAAGATGGCACGAAGGAGCTTCTCTTCGGGCGTCAGCTGGGTCTCGCCTTTCGGCGTCACCTTGCCGACCAGGATATCGCCAGCCTTGACTTCGGCGCCAATGAACGCGATACCCGACTCGTCAAGTTTCGCAAGCGCGGCATCACCAACATTCGGAATATCGGACGTAATGTCCTCAGGTCCGAGTTTGGTATCACGTGCAACGCACTGCAGCTCTTCAATGTGAATCGTCGTAAAGCGGTCTTCCTTGACGACGCGCTCTGAAATCAGGATGGAATCCTCGAAGTTGTAGCCATTCCACGGCATGAACGCTACGAGCAGGTTCTGCCCCAGCGCCAACTCACCCATGTCAGTAGACGGCCCGTCCGCGAGCACATCGCCCGCAGCAATAGAGTCGCCACTCTTGACCAGAGGTCGCTGGTTAATACAGGTGTTCTGATTCGAACGCGTGTACTTGGTGAGATTGTAGATGTCGACGCCCGGCTCTGCGGCTGTGGTCTCGTCGTCGTTGACGCGAACCACGATGCGCGAGGCATCCACCGAGTCGACGTAGCCACCGCGACGCGCAACCACGGTGACTCCCGAGTCGATGGCTACGGCACGTTCAATGCCGGTACCCACGAGCGGCGCTTCGGCGCGCAGCGTCGGGACGGCCTGGCGCTGCATGTTCGATCCCATTAGAGCGCGGTTGGCATCATCGTGCTCGAGGAACGGAATCAGCGCTGCAGCAACCGAGACGATCTGGCGCGGACTTACGTCCATGTAGTTGACGTCTCCAGGCCCTGCCAGGGTAAATTCGTTCTTGTGACGAACGGCAACCAACTCTTCCGTGAACCTGCCATTCTTGTCGAGCTCGGAGTTCGCCTGCGCAATGATGAACTGGCTCTCTTCAATCGCTGACAGGTAATCAATATCCGCCGTAACCTTGCCGTTCTTGACCTTGCGGTACGGTGTCTCGAGGAAGCCGTAGGCGTTGGTGCGAGCATAGACCGCCAGCGAGTTAATCAGGCCGATGTTCGGACCTTCCGGTGTCTCGATCGGGCATACGCGGCCGTAATGCGTCGGATGAACGTCGCGGACCTCGAAGCCCGCACGCTCTCGCGTGAGGCCGCCGGGTCCAAGTGCTGATACGCGACGTTTGTGAGTGACCTCGGACAGCGGGTTATTCTGATCCATGAACTGCGACAACTGGCTGGAGCCGAAGAATTCTTTCACGGCGGCCGCAACAGGCTTGGCGTTGATCATTTCCTGCGGCATCAGGCCATCCGCTTCAGCCTGTGTCAGGCGTTCTTTGACGGCGCGCTCCACGCGCACGAGGCCGACACGGAACGCGTTTTCGGCCATCTCGCCAACGCTACGTACGCGACGGTTGCCAAGGTGGTCGATATCGTCGACGGTTCCGAAACCGTTACGAATATTGATCAGCGTCGAGAGCACGTCGAGGATATCTTCCCGATCGAGCACGCCCGCACCTTCAGAGTTGTCGCGACCGACGCGGCGATTGAACTTCATGCGACCAACGGCCGAAAGGTCATAGCGATCAGGGTTGAAGAACAGATTCTGGAACAGGTTTTCGGCGGCTTCCTTGGTAGGCGGTTCGCCTGGACGCATCATGCGGTAGATCTCAACCAATGCCTCGAGGCGAGTCGTTGAAGGATCGATGTTTAGCGTGTTGGAGATGAACGGCCCATGATCAAGATCATTAACGTATAGCGTACGAATTTGCTCGACGCCCGCCGCGATCAGCTGCTCAATGAGCTCAGCGGTAAGCTCCGCGTTCGCAGCAGCCAGCAACTCACCGGTGTCTGTATCGACGATGTCGTGGGCAAGGATCTTACCCTCGAGGTACTCATTCGGAACCACGAGCTTGTCGACCGTGGACTTCTCCATGTCTCGCACATGCTTGGCGGTGATACGGCGACCTTCTTCAACGATAACCTTGCGACCGAGCTTGATATCGAATGATGCAGTATCGCCACGCAGCCGTTCTGGCACCAGGCCCATCTTGATTTCTTTCTCGGAAAGATAAAAATCGTTGTTTTCGAAAAACAAGTCGAGCATCTCTTCGTTGGTCATGTCGAGCGCACGCAAGATGATCGTCACGGGCAATTTACGGCGGCGATCGATTCGTGCAAACACAGAATCCTTGGGATCGAACTCGAAGTCGAGCCATGAACCTCGGTAAGGAATCACTCGCGCCGAAAACAACAGCTTGCCCGAGCTATGCGTCTTGCCTTTATCGTGATCGAAGAACACACCAGGGGAACGGTGTAACTGAGAAACTATGACGCGTTCAGTGCCGTTGATTACGAACGTACCGTGGTCGGTCATCAGCGGCATTTCGCCTAGATAAACTTCCTGCTCGCGAATATCCTTAACCGGCTTCGGAGTGCCACTGGCTTCCTTGTCATAAATAACGAGGCGGACAAGGACGCGAATTGGAGCCGCATAGGTAAGGCCGCGCATCTGACATTCTTTGACGTCAAATACGGGCGTACCCAAGCGATAGCTCACGTATTCGAGCGCCGCATTGCCTGAATAGCTGACAATCGGGAATACCGACTGAAATGCAGCATGTAGACCACGGTCATCGCGGTCCTCAATTGTTTTGTCCGTTTGCAGGAACTTGTTGTACGAATCGACCTGAATCGACAACAGGTACGGCACGTCCAGAATCGTCGGACGTTTGCCAAAGTTCTTGCGGATACGCTTTTTCTCAGTGAATGAGTACGCCATTCGAGAAGTCCTCGTTAGCCTTATGCTTTAGTTACAGACGCGGACGAGCAGCCAGCCGGAAACCGACTGGCTGCACACCCGACTTGTGACCCGTCAGGTCGTGCATCTGACGATGCAACAGCTTAAAAAAGCTGCTTATTTCAGCTCTACCGTAGCGCCGGCTTCTTCAAGCTGCTTCTTGACCTCTTCGGCCTCAGCCTTGGCAACGCCTTCCTTAATGGTCGACGGTGCGCCCTCGACTGTGTCCTTGGCTTCCTTGAGGCCAAGGCCGGTGATCGTGCGAACAGCCTTGATCACGGAAACCTTGTTGCCGCCGAAGCTTGTCATTACTACGTCGAATTCATCCTTCTCTGCAGCTGCCTCGCCTGCATCGCCGGCAGCGGGGCCGGCAGCAACAGCTACGGGAGCAGCGGCAGAAACACCCCATTCTTCCTCGAGCATCTTTACGAGCTCGACGACTTCCATGATGGGCTTTGCGCTCAATTCTTTGAGCAGATCTTGGTTTGAAAGTGCCATTTCTAGTGTCCTCTAATAAATTCCCAAGTCAGGGATTAAGTCTGTTTACGCCGATTCCTGGTCGGCACGCGCGGACAAAGTCCGTGCGAGCATCGCAGAAGGTTCGGCAATCGTGCGTACCAGTTGGCTCATCGGGGCTAACATCACGCCGAGCAGCATTGCTCGCGCCTGATCGAGCGTTGGCAAATCGGCCAACTTACTCAGATCAGACCCTGGCAATAGTTGCCCACCTGCTGATAGCGAGATCGCCTGCAGGGCTTCATGCCCCTTGGCGAAATCCTTGATAACCCTGGCAGCGGCACCTGGATCTTCTTTTGCGAACGCGAGCAGAATCGGCCCTTTGAGTGTGTCCTGCATACACTCGAAGTCAGTGCCTTTGACGGCTCGGCGGGCCAGCGTGTTCTTTACAACACGCAGGTATACGCCGGCGCTGCGTGCTTCTTTCCGCAACTCCGTCATCTCTGCAACCGAAAGACCTCTGTATTCAGCCGCAACGGCCGTCACAGAATCTCCCGCAACCGCGTTCACCTCTTTGACAAGATTTTTCTTGTCTTCGAGTCTCAGTGCCATGCAATGTCTCCTGGCTTACGGTTACACAAATTCGGGTGAAAAAAACTTCACCCCCCATTTCGGGGATTCACCCCCTCCGGGGACATCCATCCCCATGTCGGACGGGTAACCGAAGCCAACAATTACTGACTTGGGTAACACCATCTACGTAGGCAATGATTAAGATCAGCATTTTGCTGATCGCCTACGGTCTTCGACGATCACCACTTCCATGTGGCTATTGGCTCATGCGTCCTCAAAAAATCAAGCCGAGGGCGCCTGAGCAAATTCTTGATTGGGCAAGCCAGCGACTTAAGCGCCGACAGTTACCCGGTCAACTGACTCAGCCGAATAGACCGGATCACGCATTAATTGAACCTCTATCTACCGACACACCCGGGCCCATCGTGGACGAGACCGTCAGCTTCTTAACGTACGATCCCTTTGCCGATGCAGGTTTCGCTTTCTTGAGGTCCGCGAGCAGCGCATCAAGATTCTCCTTGAGCGCGCTCACCTCGAAATCGGCGCGACCGATAGGGCAATGGATGATGCCGCCCTTGTCGGTGCGATAACGAACCTGGCCTGCTTTCGCGTTCTTCACCGCGGTTTCAACGTCAGCCGTTACCGTGCCAACCTTCGGGTTTGGCATCAGGCCACGCGGGCCCAGAATCTGGCCCAGCTGACCAACGACCCGCATCGCGTCCGGGGTCGCAATAACGACATCAAAGTTGAGCTCTCCACCCTTGATGGTCTCCGCGAGGTCCTCGAAACCAACGACATCTGCGCCGGCCGCGTTGGCTTTTTCTGCGTTCTCACCCTGCGCGAAAACGGCGACTCGTACCGTCTTGCCAGTGCCATTCGGTAATACCGTCGAACCACGAACAACCTGGTCAGACTTGCGAGGATCAACGCCGAGATTCACCGATACGTCAATACTCTCGGGAAACTTCGCTGTCGCCAGATCTTTGACAAGACCCAGCGCTTCGTCGATTTCGTACACCTTTTGCGAATCAACTTTATCGCGGGCGACCTTTTTTCGCTTACTCAAGCCGGCCATCACTTCACTCCCTCAACTTCAATGCCCATGCTTCGGGCCGTGCCGGCAACAGTGCGGACGGCCGCATCCATGTCTGCGGCGGTCAGGTCCGGCATCTTGGTCGTGGCGATCTCTTCGAGCTGTGCACGATTAACCTTGCCAACTTTTTCCGTGTTCGGCGTGCCGGAGCCTTTCGGAATTCCGGCCGCTTTTCGCAACAAAACCGCAGCGGGCGGAGTCTTTGAAATAAACGTGAAGCTTCGATCGCTGTATACCGTTATCACAACGGGAATCGGCAATCCGGGCTCCGTACCCTGCGTCTGGGCGTTGAACGCTTTGCAGAACTCCATGATATTCACGCCGTGCTGGCCCAGCGCCGGGCCAACGGGCGGAGATGGGTTTGCCTGCCCTGCAGGTACCTGCAGCTTGATGTAGCTGGCGACTTTCTTTGCCATCGTAATTTCCTCTCGAGTTCAAATGCCTGTTTCAGGCTCCTCGTATGATTTTCAATCGGGGACATTCTTAATTTAATGTACTAATACATTAAATTAAGAATGTCCCCATTAACCCTTTTCTACCTGACCGAAATCGAGCTCCACCGGCGTGGACCGACCCAGGATCTGAACTGCGACCTGAAGCCTGCTCTTTTCGTAATTCACGTTCTCAACGACTCCCGAAAAGTCATTGAACGGTCCGTCAGTAACGCGCACCACCTCGCCCGGCTCGAACAACACTTTCGGCCGCGGCTTGTCCACGCCCTCCTGGACGCGCTGCAAAATTTGGTCTGCTTCCTTTTCCGTAATCGGCGCCGGTCGATCGCTGGATCCGCCGATGAACCCGAGCACCTTCGGCACCTCTTTGACGAGATGCCATGTCTCGTCGTCCATTTCCATCTGCACGAGAACGTAGCCCGGGAAGAACTTGCGTTCACTGCGTCGCTTCTGGCCTTCGCGCATCTCGACCACTTCTTCAGTCGGAACCAGGATTTCCCCAAACTTGTCCTGCAAACCCATGCGCTCGATGCGCTCCTCGAGCGCGCTTTTGACGCGATGCTCGAAATTCGAATAGGCGTGCACGATGTACCAGCGTAAGGCCACTGCTGTATTTCCTCTTAAACCGTTTTGCTCGAAACCGGACTAGCCGACGAGCGTGCGGGTCAACCACAGGAGACCCGAGTCAAGCGCCCAAAAGAACAGCATCATGACGAGCGTAAAGACGAAAACGGCGATAGCCGTCTGCGTCGTTTCCTGCTTTGTTGGCCACACTACCTTCCGAATCTCAACGCGCGAGCCCTGGATAAAGTGCCAGAGCCTCTGGCCCTGAGTACTCGTCATCCCGATACCAATACCGGCTGCCGTGCCTGCCAACACCATCAGAACCCGCAGTGCCTGGGCAATCTGTGGCTCGTAGTAGTAGTAGGCATACAGGCCACCAATCAACGCAGCCGCTGCCAACACCAACTTGATAATATCGAGCACGCCGCTCTGACTTGTTTCTGTCTGTGTAACCATGATCGTTGAAACGCCCAGTGGCTCAAATGGCAGGCCAGGAGGGAATCGAACCCCCAACCTGCGGTTTTGGAGACCGCCGCTCTGCCAATTGAGCTACTGGCCTGTGTCGCGTTGTATCCTCAATTAGATTGACCCGGCAAAACGCGACACACACTGTGCGGTGCCAATTTCGCGTTCCACCAAGTCGTCGATTTACTTACTCAATAACCTTTGCGACGACGCCGGCACCGACGGTGCGGCCACCCTCACGGATAGCGAACCTGAGGCCGTCTTCCATCGCGATCGGTGCTATCAGCTCAACCACCATCTGCACGTTGTCGCCCGGCATCA
>JABDOQ010000097.1 GCA_013043165.1 Woeseiaceae bacterium
GAAAAAGGCCGGGCGCCTGACGATGCAACGATCAGGGCAGGCGGGCGAGAGCTTGTCCCCATTCGGGGATAACATCCCCATTCGGGGACAATGTCGGCGAGACATAGAGCGAGCAGGCCCCGGACCTTGCCCGCTGGTGCGGGACAGGCCGGTACTATCTCGGGGCGGGAGAGCCGAATTTCAGGTTGAGGCTAGCGCTTGCCCTTGAGCTTCTGGGCAGCCCGATAGCGCGCCTGCGCTTCTTCGAGCTCGGCCCGCGCGCGTTCGAGGTCGGTCTCTTGCGAGGCGCCCCTGAGATGTTCTTCCGCCTGACGCTGAGCTTCGAGGGCGGCCGCTTCGTCGAGCTGGTCGCCGCGTAGCGCCGTGTCGGCAAGGACCGTTACCTGGGTCGGCTGCACTTCTAGCATGCCGCCCGTGATGTAGAAGGTTTCTTCGTTACCCTCGACATCCTGCACGCGCACTTCGCCCGGCTTCAGGGCGGTCAGCAGCGGCGCGTGCCGGGGTGCGATACCGACTTCGCCCATTCTCGCGGGCGCAAATACCATGCCGGCTTCACCCGAATAGATTTCGCCTTCGGCGGATACGATGTCGACGTTGATGGTAGCCATTCTCTCGTTTCCTGGTTCGACCCCGGTCTAATGGAATCGCGGGCAAGGCCCGCTACTACGTAAAGTTCTTGGCGTTCTCGACCGCTTCGTCGATCGTGCCAACCATGTAAAACGCCTGCTCCGGAATATGATCGTAGTCGCCGTTCACGATGCCGTTGAAGCCGCGAATCGTTTCTGACAGCGACACGTATTTTCCGGGCGAGTTTGTGAAAACTTCGGCAACGAAGAACGGCTGCGAGAGGAAGCGCTGAATCTTGCGCGCGCGGTTGACGATTTCCTTGTCTTCTTCCGACAGCTCATCCATACCCAGGATAGCGATGATGTCCTGCAGCTCCTTGTAGCGCTGCAGCACCGCCTGTACGCCACGGGCACAGTCGTAGTGCTCCTGGCCAATGATGAGCGGGTCGAGAATACGCGAGGTCGAGTCGAGCGGATCGACCGCCGGGTAGATGCCGAGCTCGGCAATATTACGCGACAGTACCAGCGTTGCGTCGAGGTGCGCGAAGGTCGTAGCGGGTGATGGATCGGTCAGGTCATCGGCAGGTACGTAGACCGCCTGGAACGACGTGATGGAGCCGGTCTTTGTCGACGCAATGCGCTCCTGCAGGATACCCATCTCCTCGGCCAGCGTCGGCTGGTAGCCAACGGCTGATGGCATGCGGCCCAGAAGAGCCGATACTTCAGTTCCCGCCAGCGTGTATCGGTAGATGTTATCGATGAACATGAGAACGTCACGGCCCTCGTCACGGAAGGCTTCGGCCATCGTCAGGCCGGTCAGCGCGACGCGCAGGCGGTTGCCGGGAGGCTCGTTCATCTGGCCATAAACCAGCGATACCTTGTCGATAACGCCCGATTCGGTCATCTCGTGGTAGAAGTCGTTACCCTCACGAGTACGCTCGCCAACGCCGGCGAATACCGAGTAACCCGAATGCTCGTGAGCGATGTTTCGAATCAGCTCCATCAGCGTTACGGTCTTGCCGACACCAGCGCCGCCGAACAGCCCGACCTTGCCGCCTTTGGAGATCGGCATGATCAGGTCGATAACCTTGATGCCGGTCTCGAGGAGCTCGGTGGTCGCCGCCTGGTCTTCGTACGAGGGTGGCGCACGGTGAATCGGCATATTCAGTTCTGCACCGATATCGCCTTTATTGTCGATCGGCTTGCCGAGTACATCCATGATTCGGCCGAGTGTCTTTTCGCCGACAGGTACCGAGATCGGTCCGCCCGTGTTCGTGACATCCATGCCGCGCTTCAGGCCTTCCGAGGAGCCCATCGCAATCGTGCGAACCACGCCATCGCCCAGCTGCTGCTGAACTTCCAGCGTGATTTCTGCATCGTCGATAACCAATGCGTCGTATACCTTGGGGATCTGGCCCGCCGGGAACTCAACATCCACAACAGCGCCAATAACCTGCACAGTAGTTCCGGTGCTCATCTCGTTTCCTTAACTTAAATCAGTGGCAATCCACTGCTAATTTCAATAATTAAATTTTTCAGCTCGAAACAGCAGCTGCGCCGCCAACGATTTCTGAAATTTCCTGGGTAATGGCTGCCTGTCGAGCCTTGTTGTACTGCAACTGCAGGCCATCGATAATCTCGCCGGCGTTATCAGTCGCCGACTTCATGGCAACCATTTTCGCCGCCATCTCGCACGCAAAGTTCTCAACCGCGCCCCGGTAGATCTGTGACTCGATGTAGCGCATCAATACGTCGTCGAGCAGTTCGTCCGCCCCGGGTTCGTAGATGTAGTCCCAGTGCGCCTGCAGCTCGCCTTCGGCCAACTTGATCCCTGTGGCCGGCAGCACCTGTACTACCTGTGGCTTCTGCGTCATCGAATTGACGAACAGGTTGTGCACGAGAAACAGACGATCGATTTCTCCCTTGCTGTATGAATCGAGCATGATCTTGATCGAGCCGATCAGGTCGTTAACGTTCGGCTTGTCGCCGAGGTGCGCGGCCGTACCGACGACATTGCCGCCGATGCGACGGAAAAATCGAACAGCCTTCGCGCCCACGAGCGCCAGGTCAACCTCCACATCCTCGCCGCGCCACCTGGCAATCTCGGCGATCACTGACTTGAACAGATTGGCGTTCAGGCCACCACACAGACCACGGTCGGTCGAGATCACGATGAAGCCAACCCGATGCACGTCGCGTTCCGTAAGGAACGGGTGCTTGTAGTCCGGGTTGGCGTGCGTCAGGTGGCCAACTACGCGCCGAATGCGCTCAGCGTACGGACGCGACGCCTCCATCTGCAGCTGCGCCTTGCGAATCTTGCTGGCGGCAACTTTCTCCATCGCGCTCGTGATCTTCTGCATGTTCTTTACAGAAGCGATCTTGGAGCGTATTTCCTTTTCGCCTGGCATGTTTATCCTGTTTGTTGTCGCGGCGTATCGCCGCTCCTACGTTTTGTTTCTGCGCCTTACAGGCCGCGGTTTTTGTCGCGCGCCGGGGCGCGCTCCTACAGGGTCCTTTTTGGTCGCCGGGGTACGCTGTAGGAGCGCGCCCCGGCGCGCGAAATCAATAAGCGCCCTTCTTGGCAAATGAATCGCAGATGCCCTTCAGGGTTGCTGCGATGTCATCGTTATAGTCGCCCGTGGTGTTGATCGCATCGAGGTCGCCCTGGTGGGTCGAACGAGCGAACTCATGCAGGGCCGCTTCATAGTCAACGACCTTTTCTGCCGGAACCGCGTCGATATAACCCTCGTTAACCGCGAATAGCGACAGCGCCATTTCAGCAACCGACAGCGGCGAGTACTGCTTCTGTTTCATGAGCTCGGTAACCCGCTCACCGCGCTCGAGCTGCGCACGTGTCGCTGCATCCAGGTCGGAGGCGAACTGTGCGAATGCGGCCAGCTCACGATACTGCGCAAGGGCCAGTCGTACGCCGCCGCCGAGCTTCTTGATGATCTTGGTTTGCGCCGCACCGCCCACTCGGGAGACCGACAAACCGGCATTAATTGCCGGGCGAATACCCGCGTTAAACAGGTCGGTTTCGAGGAAGATCTGGCCGTCGGTAATGGAGATCACGTTCGTTGGCACGAACGCCGAAACGTCACCGGCCTGAGTCTCAATGATCGGCAGCGCCGTCATCGAGCCCGTCTTGCCTTTGATCTTGCCGCCTGAAACGTTCTCGACGTGTTCGGCATTGACGCGCGATGCGCGCTCGAGCAGGCGCGAATGCAGGTAGAAAACGTCACCAGGATACGCTTCACGACCCGGCGGACGACGCAGCAACAGCGATACCTGGCGGTAAGCCCAGGCCTGCTTCGTCAGGTCGTCAAAGATGATCAGCGCGTCTTCGCCCCTGTCGAGGAAATACTCGCCCATCGATGCACCGGAATACGGTGCGATGTACTGCATGGCGGGACTCTCGGCAGCCGCGGCAGCAACCACGATCGTATGATCCATCGCCCCTTCTTCCTCGAGCTTCCTTACGACGCCCGCGATTGAAGATGCCTTCTGACCGATCGCCACGTAGATGCACTTGATGCCGGTGCCGCGCTGATTGATGATCGTGTCGACCGCAACGGCGGTCTTGCCCGTCTGGCGGTCGCCGATGATCAGCTCGCGCTGACCGCGGCCAATCGGCACCATCGAGTCGATCGACTTGAGCCCGGTCTGCACGGGCTGGCTGACCGACTGGCGCTCGATAACACCGGGCGCAACCTTTTCGATCGGTGCGGACAGGTTCGTGTTTATCGGACCCTTGCCGTCAATTGGCATACCCAAAGCATCAACGACGCGCCCCAACAGCGCATCACCGATGGGCACTTCGAGAATGCGGCCGGTTGTTTTGACGGTATCACCTTCAGTAATGTGCTTGTAGTCACCCAGAACAACTGAACCCACCGAGTCCTGCTCGAGGTTCAGCGCCATGCCGAAGGTGTTCTGCGGGAACTCGAGCATTTCGCCGTAGCGTGCATCGGCCAGGCCGTGAATGCGAACGATGCCGTCCGTAACCGCGATCACGGTACCGACGTCCCGCGCTTCCGCGGATGCCTCGAAGTTCTCGATGCGCTCTTTAATCAGCGTACTGATTTCAGAAGCTTTGAGTGCCATTAGGTTTTCCTCTTCATTTAGTCAATGCGTTAGCGAGGCCGTTGAGCCTTGCGCGCAGTGACCCGTCAATAACGACATCACCAGCGCGAATTACCGCACCGCCGATGAGCGTCTCGTCTATTTCTGTAGTTATCCTGACTTCGCGGCCCAGCCGCTTCTTCAGCGAGGTCGCGATTTCATCAAGCTGTTCCTTGCTGAGCGCAACTGCCGATGTAACGACGGCGTCGACGCTGTTCTCCACTTCCGCTTTCAGCGCCTCGAAGTGTGCCGAGATTTCCGGCAGCACTCCGGCGCGGTCATTTTCAATCAGCAGCTTCAGGAAGTTGCTGCCGTTCTTGTCATCTCCGGCGAGCAGCGGGCTGCCCGCTTTGTCGAAAAGGCCGCTCAGAAACTCGAAACGCCGCTCGTCGCTGAGCTCCGGGTCACCCAGGTATTCGACGAGGTTACGGTCGCCGAGTAACTGGCCCGCAATAGCCAGCGACGCCGACCAGTCGGTGAGCGTGCCGGCATCGTTCGCTATCTCGAAGATCGCGCGCGCATAGGGTCTCGCTATTGTGTTGTTGTCGGCCACGATGAGCTCCGCCTATAGCTCTCGGGCAAGCTTGCCCAGGATGTCTTCATGCGCCTTGCCGTCGATCTCTCGTTTCAGGATCTTCTCGGCGCTGGCAATTGCAATAGCCGACACCTGGCCACGAAGTTCTTCGCGCGCCCGGTTTGTTTCCTGCTCGATCTCGGCTTTGGCCGCCGCCAGCTGCCGCTCGCGCTCCTTGACGCCGTCTGTCTTGCCTTCAGCGACAATTTCGTTTGCCCGGGCGTGAGCCTGGTCAAGAATCCCGGTTGCCTGCTTGCGCGCCTCGTCAACGATGCCGTCAGCCTCCGCCTCAGCCGCAACCAGCTTTTCCTGGCTCAGGTCGGCGGCCGCGAGGCCCTCTTCGATTTCCTTTTGACGCTCTTCCAGTGCCGCAAGTATCGGTGGCCAGATGAACTTCATACAGAACCAGACAAACACGATCATAGCGATCGTCTGGCCGATGAGCGTTAGATTGATATCCAATGGATACTCCTGATGTTCCGTATCGTGGCTGTAGGAGCGCCCCGGGGGCGCCATCGCGGCGAATTGCCGTTCCTACGAATCACAGTCGCGGCGAATCACCGCTCCTGCGGTTTTGTCAGCCCCCGGTTGCAGCCTGCAGCTGGCCAACGAACGGGTTTGCGAATGCGAAAAACAGCGCGATGCCAACACCGATCATTGCAACGGCATCGAGTAACGCAACGACGATAAACATTTTCGTCTGCAGCATCGGAGCCAGTTCGGGCTGCCGCGCAGCACCTTCGAGGAAGCGGCCACCCAGAAGGCCCATACCGATACCGACGCCCAGTGCGCCGAGGCCAATCAGAA
>JABDOQ010000098.1 GCA_013043165.1 Woeseiaceae bacterium
TCGGCGTCGAGCCTCGCAAACGCATTCATTGCGTCGCGCACCATGTGCAGGACATGGTTGCCCAGCGTCTTCAGTTCGCGATACGAATCCGGCGGCCTGTCCATGGCCGCCAGTTTCGATGCAAGAAAGCCGATTTTTTCCGCTTCATCCCCGATACGTTCGAGATCGGTGATGGTTTTGATAATTGCAACGATCAGCCGCAAATCACCGGCAGCAGGTGCACGAGTCGCCAGAATTCGGCCGCACTCTTCGTCGATATTGACCTCGAGATTATTGACCTTGTAGTCATCTCTCGCGACCTGCAGGCCGAGCTCACTATCGCCACTGACGATTGCCACAATTGCCTCGGACAGCTGCGACTCCACCAGCCCGCCCATCGCAAGCACTTTATTACGCAGATCTTCGATATCTTTGTTATACCGACGAGAAATGTGGTCGTTCAATTCAGAAGCTTCCATGGCCCACCAGACTGAATTCAATCAAACTTGAATTCTACGTCAAGTTGCAGCCGGTTGTAATCACGTTCCGTGCCCTGGAAGCGATCGATGCTGTTGAGGAAAAGCGTGCCACCCAGGAATATCTTACTGGAAACCGCGTACTTGGCCTTGAGTATATGCCCGTCGGAGTCGGTGCCACCGCCGCCGAAGTCGGAGTCTCCGAAAGTGCCAATGACAGAATCTGCCTCAATATCCATGTACGTCCAGCTGAACTCCGTCTCGCCGTCTTTCTTGGCGGAACCGACCTTCGCACCAACCGCGAACCCGGTGTCCTCCACAGGCGCGTCACTGTTTTGCGTCGCGTGAGCGTAGACCTTGAGAGGCCAGTCCCCGACTTTGGTTTTGAGCTCCACGAACAGCTCCGTGTTCTTGTAGTCGTAGATGTAGTCGCCACCGAGATCGACCGAGTTGCCGTTCGCGCTACCGTCGTAAAACGGCGCGTTGCCGATCGTATCCGTGTACGCAAAATAGCCAATGCCTGCGGTGAGCTTGGCCGCGTCGCCGACTGGAAACTCCATGCCGGCCTGCACGACGTACAGCAGCGAGTCGTCGCTGCTACTGCGTTCTTCGGCTGAAAATCCGCCGGCCGTGCCAAAGAAGTTGCCGGAAGAGTACTTCACGGCGAAACCCTCGGGGTTCAGGTCACTGTCCCAGATCAGCGGCACACCGCCGGCCTTGTACAGCGGATTCTTCATCTTGCCGCCGTAGAAATGCAAATTGTCACTGATTTGCCAGTCGATGTAGGCGAGATCGACACCGATATCCTTGGTCGAAAAGCCGTCGTCGAACGTCTGGTTTGTAGATACCGGGCTGTCGCCACCGGTCGCAAGCTGAAACACGAACCTGACGTCATCGCTGACTTTCGCCGACAAACCAAACCGCGAACGAAAACGCATGCGAGCGCGATCCTCTGCGCTATCCTCGTCGATGCGTTCATGACGCAGTCGCACGTCGCCCTTGAACTTGATGCGGTCGGCCCAGCTTTCTTCCTGAGCGTTTGCGGGTGCTGTTGTGAGAAGGAGAGCGACAACCGCTAGGGTCAATACCGAAAAATATTTCATTTTTTCCCTTTTTAGCGCCGTCAGGCGCTCTATTTCTGGCAAATGGTGAACTATTCAGCGGCACATTAGCGACGCTTGATGTCGATCATGTGACAGAGGTATTGCAGTTTTATGACAGTGGAATTGTCGGTGTTACAACGACGCGCTCGGGAGGGAAATGGCAGCGGAACTCGCTGCCAGCACCGGCTTCGCTCGTCACGATCAACTCTGCGTCATGGCGTGCGAGGACGTGCTTGACAATGGCGAGGCCCAGCCCGATGCCACCATCGTCGCGACTGCGTCCTCGATCAACGCGAAAGAAACGCTCAGTCAGGCGCGGGATGTACTCAGGATCAATACCCTCGCCAGTATCCGCGACAATCAGGTCAGCGCCGTCTTCTCCGCTGCGCCAGGCAACCGTGATCTCGCCATTGGATGGCGTATGGCGAATCGCGTTGGACAACAGGTTGACTATCACAGTCTCGATTTCGGCAATGTTTCCGCGCAGCCGGGCCGCGGATTCCGCGTTGATTGTTATGCCTGCGGCGTTTGCATGGCCCGCAAGCGCCTCTCGCGACGCCTCGAGAAGGGCCAGCACGTCGAACGGCTCGTCGGACTGCAAAGGTCCCGCACTCTCCAGCCGCGACAATTCAAGCAGCTCGCCCAGAATCTGCCGCATGCGCGCTGCCTGGCCTCGCATTTGCACGACCGGTTTCTGCCAGGTCTCCGGGATGTCGTCATCACCTGCAAGGGCATCGAGGTAACCGCTGATCACGGTCAACGGCGAGCGTAACTCGTGCGAGGCGTTTGCGACGAAATCACGACGCATCTTGGCAAGGCGCATGCGCTCGGTAACGTCCCGCAGCAAGAGAAGCTTCTGCTCCGCGCCATACGGCACAACGCGGCAATTCAGCCAGTTGCCGTCCCTGACCGGTGACATTATCTCAATCGTCGTCGTGTGGTCACCGGAGCGAAGCAGTTTCGACAGCTCAGGATCGCGCAAAATATTATCGATGCGCTGACCGCGGTCCTTCTTGCGTTTGATGCCCGCCAGATCTTTCGCAGCCCGATTGCAGACAACGATTTCATAATCTGCGTCGAGAATGACGGCGCCGTCCGGCATGGCGTTCGTTGATTTTCGGATTTCACGCAGCAGGGTCCGGTAATTTTGTTTGCGACGCACGGCGCGTTCGCGTTCGAAACGAAACCGCGAGAAGATCTGCTCCCAGATGCCCTCGCCAAAGCGGAAATCGTCAAAATTCCCGGTTCGAAGTGCACGCTCGAAACTCAACAAATGCCGAACCTGCCAGATTAATGCGAGCAGTGCGGCGGCCAACAAGCCCCAGTCCGTGTGCCCGTAGATCCAACCAATCCCTGCCCCGGCTGCGAGCAGTAGAATCAAGCCGATCAGGAACTTTCGCGCAGCAATAGACATCGGCTAAATGCTCAATTTGTTGCGCGTTGAGAAGCGATAGCCAGCACCTCGCACGGTCTGGATATAGCCGTCGGCAAATTCTGGCGACAGCGCCTTGCGCAGACGCCGCACATGCACATCCACAGTGCGTTCCTCTACATAGACATTGGCACCCCAGACACGGTCGAGGAGTTGTGCCCGGCTATAAACACGGTCCGGATGCGTCATCAGGAACTGTAGCAAACGAAATTCGGTGGGACCTAGTTTGATTTCTTTGTCCGACGCCAGGATGCGATGTCCCGCCGCATCCAGTTCAAGTACGCCGGCATTGACGGCCTCGTCGCCCGAGTTGCCGCTCCTGCGCAATACAGCCTGAATGCGTGCCAGCAGTTCACGGGGGGAAAACGGCTTGGTGATGTAGTCGTCGGCGCCGCCGTCCAGTCCCGAAATTTTGTCGCGCTCTTCCGCACGCGCCGTCAACATGATAATTGCGAGGTCCTCGTAGTCCTTATCGCGCTTTAGCATCCGGGTCAGTTCCAGGCCGCTGATATCCGGCAACATCCAGTCGATAAGCGCGAGGTCCGGCCGTTCGTCCGCCAGCATTTGTCGTGCAACACGACAGTCGGCGGCTTCCAGCGTCTCGTAGCCGGCACGGGACAGGTGAAATGCGATCATCTCGCGAATCGGCTGTTCGTCTTCAACAATGAGGATCTTGTGTGCGACCATGCTGGTTTGTGGACAGGTTCCTGATGCAACCGACGCATTTCAACAGCAGTATATTACAGGACTGTTACGGCTTGGCTGACGCCGGCTTTTCGGCCACCTTGTGGCGCAAATAGGCCGGGACGATGTCCTGCGGATCGACGACTTCCCCATTTTGCAGCGCGAGCGCTCCCAGCGGCAAAAGGTATCGCGCGCGCGGGTAAAGAATCTCCGAGCGTGATTCGAACAATGCCTCGTTCATGGCGGTCAGCTGCGGATAACGCTGCCAGCCAAAACCCGCCGCAATCCGACCTCGGGCATCGGCGGCGTCCAGTTTGTCAATCGGCAGCTGGCCGTGCAGGCGCTCGGAAAAAATCGGGTCGGGAATATTCGCGTCGCCGCGCCGGTATGCGCCGAGGTACACCTCGCCCATGTGAGCATCCTGGGCGACGATGACGGCGTTGGCATCAGTCTCGGCAAAAACCTGGGCCGCCACGGCGGCGAGCGACGAGACAGGCACAATTTTCAGGCCGGCGCCGTGCGCCAAACCCTGTGCAACAGACGCAGCAATGCGCATGCCGATAAATGAACCCGGTCCGTTACCGAGTACGATTGCGTCGAGATCGCTCAATTCTGCGCGTCCCTCGTGCAACACGCTTCGGATCATCGGCGTCAATATTCGCGTGTGCTCGCGCGGCTGCTCTTCGTGCCGTTCGCAAAGCTCGGAACCGAAATGCAGAGCAACGCTGCATGCTACCGACGAAGTGTCGATTGCCAGGAGTTTCATGCTACGGCGCCTTTGCGCTGGTGTGCCGCCAGAAAACTCGATACTTCACTGAGTGCAGACGTCGAAGCCATGGGCTCGAGGCACTGCAGGAACATCTTGCCATAGCGCTTGGTCAAGATTCGCGGATCGCACAAGACAATGACGCCGAAGTCCCGCTCATCACGCAGCAGGCGACCCGCGCCCTGCTTGAGCGACAAAGCTGCGAGTGGCAGCTGGTGGTCCATGAAGCCATTGCCGCCTTGCCGGCGAATGAATTCGAGCCTTGCCATCATCAGCGGATCCGCGGGCGATGCGAACGGCAGTTTGTCGATCGCGACGACACTCAGCGCCTGGCCCCTGACATCGACGCCTTCCCAAAAACTGCCGGTACCCAGCAAAACGGCGTCACCGTGCTGCCGGAATCGTCGCAGCAGATCGTCACGTGGCGCATCGCCCTGTGCCAGTAGATGCCGACCGCCCAGGCTCGACTTGTGGCTTCTGAACCACTTTTTCGCATTGTTTAACGCGCGATGGCTTGTAAAAAGACAGAACATGCCGCCCGTCGTTATGTCGAGCAATGGCGTTACCGCCTCGAGCATCGCGTCGGTGTGGCCCGGGTCCGACGGCTGCGGCATGTCCGGCGGCAAATAGACGAGGCCATTTTGCTGCAGGCTGTACGGGCTCGGAAACGTCAGGCCGGTGACGTCGGCCAGTCCCATACGTGATCCGAAGTGCGAGAAGTCCTCGCCGACGGCAAGCGTGGCGGAGGTAAATATCCAGGCCTGAAAACCATTGTCGATAATCCCGTTGAGCTTCGTCGAGACATCGAGTGGAGTCAGGTTCAATCGCAGGCTGCGCGGATTGATCTCGAGCCAGCGCAAACCGTCCCAGGCGTCGTCGCTCGACAGAACTGCAAGCCGTTCCGCCACGCCGGCAAGCTGCTCATGAATTTTCTCAAGATCGACCGTCGCGCCGCCGAGTTCGACGATCGCAATCTGAACGTCGTGAATCGCATGTGCGAGTTCGTCGAGCGGCTTCCGAATTTCCGCCATCACCTCGCTGAGCTCATGACGACCTTCCTTGCGCGGTGCCGATGCTCGAAGTTCGCGCAGCGCCGTCTGCAGTTTGTCGATGCGGCGATTCAGATCAGGCTGCGCCATCGGCAGCGTTGCAGCGCGCGCTTCGTCGATGAGTCTCTCGAGTTCGCGGCTGCCGAGCGAAACGCCAAAAAACTGCACGGCCAGGTCCGGCATCTGGTGTGCTTCGTCGATAATGATGGCTTCGGCGCCCGGCAGAAACTCGACGAAGCCTTCCTCTTTCATCGCGAGATCAGCAAGCAGCAGGTGATGGTTGACCACGACCAGGTCGGCCTCTTGAGCGGCACGCCGCGCTTTGACGACATGACATTTCGAATATTCGGGACAATTCTGGCCGAGACAGTTATCAGCAGTCGACGTTGCCAGCGGCCAAACCGGAGAATCTTCGGCAACGTCGATGAGTTCGGCGCGGTCGCCGCTGTCGGTCCGGTGGCGCCATTTGCGCACCTCGTCCAGGTCGGCAACCAAGGCCGAGGCGGCTTCGGTCACCTGGTCAAGACGGTGCAAGCACAGGTAGTTTGCGCGGCCCTTTAGCAATGCCGTGGTGACGGGCCGGCCGACGGTTTTGCTGATCAACGGCAGGTCGCGGTGATACAACTGGTCCTGCAAGGCCTTGGTGCCCGTGCTGATAATGGTCTTGCGGCCGCTCAGCAGCGCCGGCAGCAGGTACGCGAAGGTCTTGCCCGTGCCCGTGCCGGCTTCGACAACCAGTTTGTCCGAATTGGCGATCGCTTCGGCCACGGCTTCGGCCATCCAGGCCTGGCCGGCGCGCGGCTGGAAACCGGGCAAATGCTCTTTCAGCGGGCTATTTTCGCCAAAGAATTCGGTCAGGTTCGTCACGGCCAGAAGATTACACGGTTATGCGTACGCTGGCTTCCCAATAACTGGGGACATTCTTAATTTAACGTACTAATACACTAAATTAAGAATGTCCCTGTTTTGGTCGTCCCTTTTCTCGGAGACTGCTCTGCAGGCCCAATTGTTCGGCTGTGGATCGAACCCAGGTGTCGGAACCAAACGGGGTGCATTTGAGTGTGCACTGCCGCAAAGCTTCCGTTTCTGACTGGGAACGCGGCTGATCGACATCCTCCAGCCAGTTTCGCGGTCTTGGGACTGGCCACTCGCTCCGCAATGAAGTGACAGTGGCGGCCTGATTCCGGCTCAAGCTCGACCATGTCCAATCGGCGGCACTTTGCACGAGATCGGCCCTGAGCGGATTTCTTTCGACGTATCGAATGACTGTCAAAAGGTGCCGGTCCTGCTGAATAGGAAAGGCTTTGAACCGCCCTTGCCAGATTCTCCCTGAAGTGCCCTTGATTCGATGATGCCTCTTGGCGTGCGAAGTCAACAGCCAGTGCATCCACCGACTAATATCACCGTCGCTAAGGGACCAAAGTACCAGGTGAAAATGATTCGGCATTAAGCAATATGCGAGTATTCGCATGGGTATGCGTTCCGAAGCAAGCTTCATGAGCGTCAGGAACGCCGTGTAATCACGCGGTTCGTGATAGACAGTGGCTCGCCCGTTGCCACGATTGATTACGTGATAGCAGAGTCCACCGACCATTGCTCGTGCTGTTCGCGGCATCTACTGATACTGGGCGAAAATCGATGCGAGCCGCGACCTGTGAAATCGCCCGGTTTGGGGACATTCTCAATTTAGTGTATTAACGCATTAAATTGAGAATGTCCCCAATTGGTTATTCGTCGAGGCCGAGGCGCTCATGCATGATGGGACTCGTTGTCGTGTATTGCACATGTACTTTCTTACCCGGTTCTATGCGCTGCTTGATCGCAAATGCGGCCAGTGCCGCTTCATGGAAGCCACAAAGAATCAGTTTCTTTTTGCCGGGGTAGTAATTGATGTCGCCGACCGCGTAAATGCCCGGTTCGTTCGTTTC
>JABDOQ010000113.1 GCA_013043165.1 Woeseiaceae bacterium
GGCACGATCGCCAATGGCGCCAGTGAAAACGTAACCATCGTCGTAACGGCGCCGGCGACGGCCGGCGTCATTACCAACACCGCGAGCGTAACGACGGCCCGGATCGATCCGAACTCCGCCAATGACAGCGCCAGCGCCGACACGACCGTCACGGTCCCCGGCGAGGCGGACCTGGCATTAACCCAGTCGGACTCGCCCGATCCGGTGCTGGTCAACCAGACGCTGTCCTACAGCCTGCTCGTCGACAACCTGGGTCCGGACGACGCGACCGCTGTCGTATTGACCGATACGCTGCCCGGGACGGTGACTTTCCAATCCGTCGTCACGAGCCAGGGAAGTTGCAGCGAGGCAGGTGGCACCGTCACCTGCAACCTCGGCGCAATTTCCAGCGGCAACGATGCGACTATCGACATCCTGGTCACTGCACCGTCGGGCGCCGGATCGATAACGAACAATGCCAGCGTCTCGGCCAGCTCCGACGACCTGAACGCCGCCAACGACACGTCCAGCGAAAATACGACCGTCGAAAACCTGAACGTCAACCAGCTTTGCTACCTGGTCGCCGATGCCGGCGGCGGCAACGGCGGCAATGACCTGCTCACGAGCATCGATACGGCCGATTTCGATCCGCTGACGAATGAAACCAACATCGGCACAGGTACCGGCACCAACACGATCGAGGCGATCGCCTGGAATTCGGCAAGCATGACTCTGTACGCCGCCAACGCGGGCCAGCTCGGCACGTTGAGTACGACAACGGGTGTCTTCACGGCTTTGCCGCAGAGTTTCGGCACCGGCGGCGGCACGTTTGGCTCTGTCTCCTTCAGCGACGTCGACGGCCTGACCTACGACGCCGAGTTCGGTGTTCTATACGGCGTGCATGCACGCGGCGGGACGGATGTACTTTTCCAGATCGACATGACCACCGGTGCGCACGTTGCAAACGCGTACGGCGCCGGCGTCGATTACGTGCCGCTGCCGCCCATTTCCGGCAACAGCATTACGGACGACATCGCCGTCGACCCGACAACAGGCATCATGTACGCAACTGTCAACAGCGGCGGTTCGAGCGACCGGCTCATCAGGATCGACAAAGCGACGGGTGCAACCACTGACGTGGCGTTGATCACCGTGCCGGACATCGAAGGTCTCGGTACCGATCCCTCCGGCCAGCTCTGGGGCACCAGCGGCACGCAGAACGTACTGTACGAAATTGACAAGAACACCGGCACCGGTTCTAACGGCCGCCCAATCAACAATGGCAGCGATTACGAATCGGTCGACTGCTACGCATTCTCGCCAAGCGTCGTTGCCGACCTGGGCGTTACGAAAACGGTTGACGATCCGCTGCCGCCAGAAGGCGATACGGTCACCTACACCGTGACCGTGACGAACGCCGGGCCGAGCACGGCCACAGTGATTCAGCTCAGCGATGCCCTGCCCGCGGGCGTTACCTTTGTTTCCGCCAGCCCCGGCCAGGGAACCTACGACAGCGCAACCGGCGACTGGTTTGTAGGCACACTCGGTGCAGGCGGCAACGCAACGCTGACTCTCCAGGCCAGCGTCGATAGCGGCACGCCGGGCACGATCATCACGAATACGGCCAGTGTCAGTTACCTGTCGCAGTACGACCCGAATGCAGCCGACGACGCCGCGTCGGTCGATATCGAGCTCGCAGCAGCCAACCTGACGGTACTCAAAAGCGTCGTCACGGTGCGCGACCCGCTCGGTGAGGTCACGCCGGCGGCGCTCGCGATCCCGGGCGCTGTCGTGCAGTACGAAATATCGATTACCAATTCTGGCAACGGTGCCGCAAGCGAAGTAATCGTTACAGATACGCTAAATGAAAACCTGGCTTTCCTGGCCGGCGACTTCGATGGCGGAGCTGCCGACATCCGGATTATTGTCGGCGCCGAACCGCCCGTATTCTGTGTCGCGGAAACGGGTGGCGACACCAATGCCGACGGCTGCTTCCTGAATGCGACCGGAGACTTCCTGACCGTCACAATCCCGGTCAGTGCGACATACCCGACGGGTCTCACCGTCGGCACGGCTGCGCCAGACAACGTTGCGGTCGTGCACTTCCGGGTTACGGTCAACTAGGCAAAGGACAAGACAAGCGCCATTTCTGCAGGCCGCGGCCGGTTCTGGCACTATCGAAAGCCAGCGAACCCGTCTGATGCACTTCACGATTCATTCCGGGCGCAACAACAATTCGTCGGGGCCGAATGAAACAACGGATAAAAGATCTGATCGGCGAATTACGTAGTCGCAGCGTTTTCCGGGCGACGGTCGCTTATTGCGTCGTAACCTGGATGCTGCTGCAGGTTGCGGACGTCACGTTCGATCGCTTGCCGATTCCGGAAGGTTCGATGACCGTGCTCATCATCCTCGCAGTCATCGGTCTCCCCTGTACGATCGTGCTCGCATGGGCTTACGAGATCACCTTGCGCGGCGTTGTGCGCCATGAGCAAGCCAACGGCCGTTCTTCAAGACTCGCGTTCCTGCCCTTCGTCGTGGTGCTCGTCGCCGTCACGGCTGCGGTCGGCTCCGGCCTCTACTACCTGTCGTTGAGGATTTGGCAGCCCGAACCGCAGGCCATCGCCGTGCTGCCGTTGACGAACCTGAGCAATTCACAGGACACCGAATATTTCAGCGACGGTCTCACCCAGGAAATCCGGAGCCTCATTGTTCGCCTCGATGAATTCCGGGTCGTGTCTCTGAGTTCGACGTATCAACTCAAAGACACGGCGCTCGATTATCGGACAATCGCCAAACGCCTCGATGTTGACGTAATTTTGCACGGCAGCGTTAACCGCGCGCAAGATCGTGTTCGAATCACAGCCGAACTCATCGATGGCGACGACGGTACCCAGCTCTGGTCGGAAACATTCGACAGCGAACTGGCCAACCTGTTCTCGATACAGGAAAGGATCGCCCGGAAAGTCGCGGCAGCATTGGATATTGTTGTGCCGGTGTCGGTCGAGCGCCGGCTGGCACATCTCGGCACGCAAAATGTGGAAGCCTACGATTTGTATTTGCGCGGCACTGATTATCTAAGAAAGCCGAAGGATATAGCCAACCTGTCAACGGCCAGAACCTATATTCGCCAGGCGATTGCTATCGACCCGCAGTTCGGGAAGGCGTATGCGGCAATGTGCCAAAGTCATCTCTCCCTTTACGAACTCGAGCGCGATTCGGACCAATTCGCGCAAGCTGAACGGGCCTGCTATCGCGCGTTGACCCGCGATTCGGCGGCCAGCGATATGCGTATTGCTCTTGGTCAGCTTTACTATACTTCGGGTCAATACGACGAATCGCTTCGGGAATTCGAGCAGGCGGCAGCCGTAAATTCAAAATCACCAGACGCGCAGATTGGAATGGCGCAATCCCTTATCAAGCTCAACCGGGAGGCCGAGGCAGAAGCCAGCTTGCAACGGGCGATTCAACTCGACTCCAGCTACTACGGCGGCTTCAACGCGATGGGCAATTTCCTGCTTGCGAACGGCCGGTTTGCCGAAGCCGCCAGATACTACCGCGATTTTGCGGATCGCTCCGAAGACAACGCCACGGCTTTTAATAATCTCGGCGCTGCTTACTACCTGGCTGGAAACTTGTCGGCGGCGGCCGAAGCCTGGGACAAGTCCCTTGCCATCAAGCCAAGCCGCAGCGCCTTTTCAAATACCGGCACGATGTATTTCTACCTCGGTGATTACGCAAAAGCAGCAGACCGGTTCGCACGAGGCTCGAATTACGCCCCGAGGGATCACCGGCTTTGGGG
The DNA here is from genome assembly GCA_013043165.1 of Woeseiaceae bacterium. Lineage (GTDB taxonomy): Bacteria > Pseudomonadota > Gammaproteobacteria > Steroidobacterales > Woeseiaceae > UBA1847. The sequence goes on from JABDOQ010000113.1 coordinate 3,782, forward strand.
CAATCTGGCGGATACGTATTATTACACTGACGGTATGCGGCACGTAGCCGACGTTATTTATAAACAAGCTATCGAGTTTGCAGAAGATCGGACAAGCATCAATCCATCGGATATGGATACAGTTGCAATGCTCGCTCACTTCTACGCTCGTACAGGATGGGCAGACAAGGCCAGAGAATTGAGCGAGGCAGCCCAGGTCGGCGCTCCCGACGACATGTATGTTCAATATTATAACGCGTTGGTATACGCCCACCTTGGTGACACAGACAAGGCGCTGGATCGTCTGAAGCGTGCAATTGAGCTAGACTATCAGAAAGAACTATTGAAACTTGATCCTGGACTTGGCTCGCTATGGGAAGATGACAGGTTCAAGCGACTGGTATCAAAAAACTGATCAATAACAAAAAAGGAAGCATCATGACCACCCGAATCAAAACAACGGTGAGCACCGTCCTCGCTACTGTGCTTTTATGCTCGATCAATTTTTATGCCGTCGCACAGGAAACTGCCTGCGACAGAGATCCCGAGACCTTTAAATTGAAGATCAAGGTTAAGAACGACACGCCAACAAAAGTTGTAAAAGGTTTTTTTGGCTCGAATGCTGATACTCTCAACGTTTGTCGAGGGGACACCATCGAATGGAAATTCAACAAGAAAAAGTTTTTCATCGAATTTCCCGGCAAGACGCCATTCGATGAAAAAAAGAAAAGCTCCAAGAATGGCAAAGTGACAACAACCGTCAGGTCCGACGCTGAGCGCGGTGTTTCCTACAAATACGATATTGGCATCGATGGCGGTGGCGTACTGGACCCGAGAATCATTGTTGATGAATGATGCGGCTGCCGCGGCGACCAGATAGAACAGATAATACGAACCCCCGGCGCTGATTGTAGTCTGAGAAAAAAAGTACGGGGGCGTCCGGGGGACCAGTGAATCTGACACGGCTCGCAATATCGAATCCGGTCGCGGTGATTGCCGCGATCCTGCTGGTGCTGGTGATGGGCACGATCGCCATGTTGAGCCTGCCCATCCAGATGATTCCCGACGTGCAGCGATCGTTCATCCAGATCAGCACGGGCTGGCGCTCAGCGGCCCCCGAAGAGGTGGAATCAGAAATCGTCGAGCCACAGGAAGATGTCCTGCGCGGCGTGCCGGGGCTCGAAAAGATGGAATCCTCTGCGACCCGGGGTAATGCCAATATCAACCTGATGTTTTCAGTTGGTACGGACCTGCAGCGGGCTTTAATAGAGGTAATCAATCGCCTCAACCAGGTTCCGCGTTACCCCAACGACGTTACCGAACCAAGAATATTCGCAGGACAGGACAGCTTCGGCGAACAGATTGCGTGGTTCTCATTGACGCGGGTTCCAGGCAACGAACGACCCATGGCGAGCTATGAAGACTTCGTTCGGGAAGTCGTACAGGCACGCATCGAGCGTGTGCCTGGCGTATCCAATTCCAACGCTTACGGCGGCCGTGCCAACGAAGTCCGGATTACGTTCGATCCCTACGAGGCAGCGGCGCTCGGCATCGACATCCCTACGCTCGCCGGGCAAACCGGAAATAACAATGATACGTCGGGCGGCTTCAGCGATGTCGGCCGACGCAAGTACACGCTGCGCTATGCCGGCAAGTACGACTTGCCGGAATTTGGCGACATGGTGCTCGACTGGCGCGGCGGAAACCCCGTGCGCCTGCGCGATATCGCGACGGTTGCCGTCACGATGCGCGATGAGGATGGCTTCATGATGGAAAGCAGCCATGACGCCATCACCTTCGACACGCAGGTTGAACAAGGCGTTAACGTTCTCGATGTCATGCGGAAACTCAAAGCCGCTATCGAAGAATTGAAAGAAGGGCCGCTTGCAAGGGAAGGCCTGCAGATTCGGCAGGTCTATGACGAGTCAACCTACATTGAAGACTCAATCGCAATGCTGCGCACCAACCTTTTGCTCGGCATTGGCCTGGCCATCAGTATTCTCTGGTGGTTCATGCGTCGCCTGCGTGCAACGTTTCTTGTCGCGCTTGCCATCCCGATATCTCTGTTTACGAGCTTCGTCATCCTGCAGATCACGGGGCGAACGCTGAACATGATTTCCCTGGCGGGCCTGGCATTCGCGACGGGGATGGTGCTCGATGCCGCCATCGTAGTACTCGAGAACATCGTTCGACTGAAGGAAAAAGGCGTCCCGACTGATGAGGCGGCTTTGCAGGGCAGCGGGCAGGTCTGGCCCGCTTTGCTGGCATCGACTGCAACGACCGTCATTATCTTTTTGCCAATTATCTTTCTCCAGGACGTATCGGGGCAGCTGTTTGCCGATCTTGCACTCGTAATCTCGGTAGCGGTTCTTGCTTCACTGACGATCGCGGTGTCCGTCATACCGACGGGTGCCGCGACATGGCTCGAGGGCGTTCGCCTGGAGGACCCGCACACGAGCTGGTGGGAGCGGGCCACCGAGACGATCATGCGGGTAACAAATGGCCGGCGCGTCAGGTTTGCGCTGATCGGCGGAATCTTCCTGGGAGCGACCCTGCTCACGTGGCTGCTGGTACCGCCGGCGAATTACCTGCCCGAAGGTAAACAGGGCTGGGTATTTGCGTTTATCGACCGCCCACCCGGCCAGAGCGTTTCGATCGCGCGAGACGAGTTTGCTGCGCCGGTTGTCGAACGGCTGCAGCCTTATCTCAAGGAAGATGCCGAGATTGCAATCAAAAGCTATTTCATGGGCGTGTTCGGCTCATTCGCATTCGCTGGTGCCAGCATGGTCGATCCGGACGACGCCGAAACGTTTGTGCACACACTGAATTCCGATATCCTCGCCGGCTTTCCCGACACGATGGCTTACGCTGATGAATGGGGCATCTTTGATCGACTTGGCGGCGGCAGTTCTATCGAACTGAATATTCAAAGCCGCGACATGGACGCAATGCTGACCGCTGCTCGCAAGGGAATGGAACTCGTCGGCCAGCATTTGCCCGGTGCGCGGGCGCGGCCGATCCCGGGTGTCGATTTTGCCGAGCCCGAGCTGCGGTTTATACCGGACGAGCGGCGTATCACCGAGGCGGGCTGGACACGGCGCGATATGTCGACGGTCATGCGGGCGCTTGGCGACGGCGTTTATGTCGGCGACTACTTCGATGGCGATCGTCGAATGGACATTGTGCTACGGTCTCCGGAGTGGACGAGTCCCGAGCAGCTGGCAGCAACGCCGCTGGCGACACCCATTGGCGGCATACAGTCGGTTGATCAGCTCGTTCGCATGCAACGTACAGCGGGACCGAACCAGGTGCGTCGTGTCGACCGCCGTCGCGCAGTCACTCTCGCAATTACTCCACCGGCCGACATCTCTCTCGAGGAATCAATCGATCTCCTGCGCAGCAACGTCGAGCCTGCCCTGCTGAGGATGTTGCCCGAGGATGGCGAGATCAGCTATTACGGCAGCGCGGACGATCTCAATATCGCGCTCGCCGGTATGTCCCGCAGTTTTGCGCTCGCGATTGTCGTACTGTATCTGTTGATGAGTGCGCTGTTTCGTTCGTTCGTCGATAGTCTGCTGGTCGTTGCTGCACTGCCGCTCGCAACCGTCGGTGGAGTATCACTGTTGCGAATTATGAATCTGCCGATGGACCTGCTGACGATGATCGGCTTCATTACCCTCTTGGGCCTGGTCGTCAATAACGCGATCTTGCTTGTACACCAGACGCGCTCGGCCGAACGCGAAGGCCTCGACCGGCGCAGCGCTGTTGAACAGGCGATACGACGGCGCCTGCGGCCCATCCTGATGACCACGCTGACCAGTATTTTCGGCATGTCGCCGCTGCTCCTGATCCCGGGTCCCGGCTCCGAGGTTTACCAGGGCCTGGCAGCCGTGATCGTGGGCGGCATGTCCGTAAGCGCACTATTTACGTTGATACTCCTGCCGAGCCTTCTGCGGCTGGGAGAAGACGCAAATGCGCCGGCTAGTATTCTGACGCCGGCCGGGGCGACTCCTTGATGACGATCATCAACCGCTCCGCTTTGTCTACCTTGCTGAGCTTCGTGCTCTGTGCGACGGCCCTCGCCCAGGGCATGCCGCCTGCCGTCGTGGTGGTTGCCGAAGCCCAATTGCAGGAGCTGGCGCCCTCAGTCGATGTGCCAGGGACCGTTGTCAGCCGCTTCGACTCACGACTAGCCTCGGAGCTGTCGGCGAAGCTCGAGTGGATCGCCGAGGTGGGTACAGCCGTCAGGAAGGGCGACACGGTGGCGCGGCTCGAATCGTTGACTTTCGAACTCCTCGAAATGGAAGCACAGAGTCGCGTCAAGCGTGAGGAAGCGCGCGTCAGCTTCCTGCAATCCGAGAAGAACCGCCTGGACAGGCTGTCAGAGAAGAACCTGTCGGCGAAAAGTCAGCTGGACCAGACGATCGCCGACCTTGCCGTTGCCGAGAGCGACCATGCTATCGCGCGCGCGCAGCTTGGGCTTGCGAAGATCTCAGTGTACGTCACAAAAATACGCGCACCGTTCGACGGCGTCGTTACGGAACGGCTGCGCAATATTGGTGAGCGCCTGAACGTCGCCGATGTGGTCATCCGTGTCGTCGATCCCGAATCGCTGGAAGTTATTGCCCGCGCGCCGCTCAATACGGTCAATTTCATTAGCGAAGGTGCAGCGCTGCGGCTTCACAACGACTTTCGACACGACGAGGCAACAGTTCGCACGATAGTGCCTTTCGGCAATCCACAGTCGCACATGTTCGAAGTGCGGCTCGATGTCGACCCCGATATCTGGACCGTCGGTGAAAGCGTACGTCTGTCGATGCCGACCTCGGACGTCAAGAAAGTTTTGACTGTCCCCAGGGACGCGCTGGTTCTGCGACGTGAAGGCGCATCGGTATTCAGGGTCAATGCCGACATGTCCGCCGAACAGGTCAACGTAATTTCGGGTCTCGGAGATGGCGACAACGTCGAAGTTATCGGCCAACTCAGCCCGGGCGATCGTGTTGTTATCCGTGGCGCCGAACGTCTGAACACCGGGATGCAGGTCACCATCAAGCAATAGCGGCTGCTCTATCGCAATCAAAAATGTCCGAAAAGATCATTGCTCGATATCTGCAACAGGCCGGTGTATGCGAGGCGCGGCCGTGCAGATGCTGGCATTCACCGGTTTGGAAAGAGTTGCTTTTGACCCGAAGCGGAAGCAGAGCGTTCTATAGCGTTAGTGTCATGAATCGACTGAATGGGTCATCTGCATAATCACCAAACGGACCGCAATAACGAAAACCAAATTTTTCAAAAAGGCAATGCGCCGGATCAAAAGCGGGACCTGATCCAGTCTCAAGGCTCAATTGCAAATATGTTCGTCTGACAGATTCCTCGATGAGGTGCGAGAGGATTGCCGATGCGACACCTCTCCCGCGGTGTTTTATTGCAGTTTGCACGGACTTTATTTCGCCATGTTGAGCATCCAGTTCCTTCAATGCGCCGCAACCGAGCAACGTCGAATCATCCCATGCAGTCCAGAAGGTAATGTCAGGCGCGCGTAGTGCAGGCAACTCTAGGGCGTGAATGCTCTCTGCCGGAGAGTTCTTGGCCATTTCAGCGAGGTGTTCCCTCAACAATTCCGCGACGTCGGCGCTCGATAAATCGTCTTCAATGATCCTCATGAGAATCCGTCATTCAAAGCGCAAATACTAACGAATCTATTGCCGTAGACACAGATTTGACCTGGGTATTGAACGGCCGCTAATGACCGACTCCTAATACGCCCCAAAGCGGACGGTAGGCTATTATTGTCGGGTTGTGGTCCAAGTTCGGGCGACGATGCATAAACCAACAAATGACAATCTGACCCGACCGGTCAATAAACCTGGAGACAGCATGGAAACCGATTTCATACTTGCCACCCTTTTCAATCTCAGCGTCAATATCATCTTTACTCTGATTGCTCTGGGCGTGGGGGTAGGCGCCCTGCGAGTGATAGATCAGTACCTGCTCAAGTCAGTGGATATTGAGAAGGAGCTGAAAGCCAATAATATGGCTGTGGCTATCTTTGCTTCGACAGTGCTGATTTTTGTAGCGCTGATTGTATCATTTGGCCTCAAGGGTTAATGGCGGGCCGCAGTGAGACTTTTTTGGCAGCTGTCGTTTTGGATAATAATCGCCTACACACTCCTGCGGCTGATGGGCCGGGATCCGGTAGACACCCCATTGCAGCAGGAAATAGATCCGATACCGCAGCAGGAAGTGGATCCGATACTGCAGCAGGAAATTGATCAGGCACTGCAACTCAGGGGCGAAACAAGTCCAGAAATGGGTGGCTATGTGCAACCGCTGCATTATGCCGACAACAGCCTTGTCGGACGGTTTTACGAAGCCGATATGCAGCGCAGGATCGTTCATCATTACGCCGGCACGTTGCTGTGGGACTTGGGGCAGGAATTTCCCGTGACCGCTACGGCGTTTGGCATTGATCGGCGGCATCATTTTGTCAATGCCTATCTCGAAGGATTTCGACCGTTCTGGACTCAACAGCTCTGGGTACCCCTCTACACGATTGCTCACAAACTCAAGTATCAGCGCGACGACCTGCATTACCCGGGGTTGCAGGATGTCTGGCAAAGTTCGCGGCAGGCTTTCTACAACACGCGCGGAGACTGTGAAGACCACGCCCTGATCCTGGCCGACTGGCTGATCTCCATGGGATACGATGCGAGGGTGGTCCTTGGCCGTGTCCTGCGGGAAGGTCACGCCTGGGTAGTCGTCTTTCATGAGGGGCGGGAATTCCTGCTTGAAGCCACCAGCAAACGCAAGGAAATGGACTGGAGTGCGTACCCGCTGGCTGGTTTGCAAACCGATTACCGGCCAGAATACATGTTCAACCGGAGGTTTTTCTGGACCAACCAGGGCAGTAAATTCACCACCCGTTACAGTGGTGGTCAGTGGCTGAGGCAATCACGCTATGAACGCCGCTGACTGCGTCAATCACTGGGCGTCGTTCACACCGACAACAGGGCGAGATGCCTTACCGGAAGACGACTGTGGACTGGTTCAGGCTATGATTTACGCTTTGCCTGGCATCTAACGTCGCTGCTGTGGATCGGGCAGGCACTGCTACTTCTGCGGGCCGCCTCCGATCCACAGTATTTGGATCGAACGCTGGTTGCTGGTATCGGACTGCTATACGTAGGGGTTGGATTGTTCGAAATTACTACGTCAGACGTCCCCGGCGAACTGCCCGAAGACAGACTCCAGTTGGCCGTTTCAGCTATGGCTTTACCGGGAGCCGCCTTTGCTATTCAATAGCCGCGTAACAGCCTGTCAGATTGGTGGCGCATGTGGCCATACATTCTTGAATAGCTCCAGGATTGCCGCTCCGCAAAAACGTATTGTCGCAATCACGTGTGCAGCAAGAATAGATGGCCCGGCAAGCGTCAGCCGACGCAAGCGCTTCTTCTGTCTCGCATGGAACCGGCGGTGGTGCCTCGTAAGATGTCGAAGCCGCACATCCGGCCACTGCGAATACAACGAGAATCGTTCCGACAGTTAGCAATCTCCTGCTGTTGCGCTTCATACCGCTCTCCTATCGGTGTTTTCCAGGGATTCCGTCCCCGATGAGAGAGAAATGGGGCCAGGGACCTCCGATCTCAACCTACAGTGACGTCGATAAGGGTGAGCGGTTGCTGGGAAATTGATGGCATCTGCCCTCGGTGCCACGCCTGCGGCCGCGCTGCAAGGGCCCGCTCCTGGCCGCAAGCCACCGGCCAGATGATTTGATGCAGGATGACTGCTAACGACCCTTAGGAGACGTCAGTACATCCCATAATTGACCCGGGGCTTTAACGGCGCATCATCCTTGCTGACAGGTTGGCAAACCGGAACCTGGGGAGACAACAAATGGAACAACACTACGAAGGTGGGTGCCAGTGCGGTGCCGTGGCTTATGAGGTCGACGTGGATGTTGATGGGTGCATGACGTGTAATTGCTCGCGCTGTCAGCCCCTTGGCGCCATTCTGGCGTTCGCGCCGCGTTCGCAATTCAAGCTCTTGAAAGGTGAAGACAACCTCACGGAGTATCGATTCGGCAAGAAATCGATCGCACATCTATTCTGCAAAACGTGTGGGATACAGAGTTTCGCTTACGGAGCCATGCCGGATGGTTCGGAGATCGCGGCGATCAATCTCAATGCGCTGCACGGCCTGGACCCCAAATCTCTGAATCCGAAGCATGTCGACGGACGGTCGATGTAGACGTAAAGTCGTTGGTCTGAAATCGGCCCAACAAGCCGCTCACGGCCGTAGTGAGCCGGCCGGCTTGGTGCGAGACGAACGACGCCTAATCGGCCGGAAGCCGCCGGCCTGACGAGCAGCTTCCAGTCTACGTATGCGCCACAGCGGGACTTTTCTTTATGAGAAACAGTCGTAGGCAGTTGCGCGTATGGCGAATCCACTCTCGACTGCCACAATAAGCGCAACGAAAGACCACACTTGGAGAATTCGACGTGAAAGCAGCTTTTTCGATGCTCGCTACCGCGGCCCTGGCCGCCGGCTTACTGCTTACCGTGGCGGCGTGCACCGACACGGCCGAGGAACCCGCGGACGAGAACCCGGCCCTCGCCGCTCCGATGCCCGAGGGCATGATTCGCGGTACTGTGCTAGAGACGATGGACGCGGTCGGCTATACCTACGTGCTGCTCGACACCGCCGAGGGGCAACGGTGGGTCGCAGCACAACAGACACCGGTCGCTGTGGGCGACATCGTGCAGACAAACCAAGGCATGGCGATGCAGAAATTCACAAGCCCGTCGCTAAACCGCACTTTCGAGGTCATCTATTTCTCCGGCGCCTTGCAGAACCTGTCCGCGACAACACTGCCTCCCGGCCACCCGACGACCACGACGGCACCCGTCGCTGCCGGGACTATGATCGCCGATACGGCTGTTGCCGCGGTCGAAGAAGGCAGGGACATCGCCTGGGTTTATGCCAACATGGATTCACTCGCCGGCCAGCCCGTCAGCCTGCGCGGCAAGGTCGTCAAGTACAACGCCAATATCCTCGGCACCAACTGGCTGCACATCCAGGACGGCTCAGGCAGTGCTACTGAAGGCAGCAATGACCTACTCGTCACAAGCGCGGCCGAAGCCGCTGTCGGCGACACCGTGGTCGTCACCGGCAACATCGCCCTCGACAAGGACTTCAGCGCCGGCTACAGCTACGCGGTGCTAATGGAAGACGCCAGCCTCACGGTAGAGTGAGAGACGACTGTTAATGGCCATTCTGAGGCGGTCACCAGGAAGCCGAAAGAGTGGCTGCTTCACGCTGCATAGCAGCCGGCCAAGAAATCTGGTGTAAAGTCGGCTTGTGACCCTTTGCAGACGTTCGTGCTGCTCGAATATACCTCGATTATGTTAGCCGTCTGGCAAACCGTCCAAGTTTCTACTACGCTTGGGAGATAACAACTGAAAAGCCAAACCCCCCGAAAAACGGGGACGGGAAGCCACGGGTGCTCGCTTCTGAACAAGCGGTCGCGGACGAATATCCGAAGGGCCTAGGGCTCGCAAGGCTACCGTTAGTTGCGGTACAAAATAGGGGAACAAAGATGAATAAAATTAAGAACTCATGTTTGATCGTGCTGTTGCCTATCTTGCTGTTTGCATGGGGTAGTGCCGCCGCAGGCAAACCACCGGGCTACTACGTGGATGAGAGCAAACTCCCGTTTGAAGCGCTACCTGGCGCCACCGCGCTCTGGGGGGTGCACACCAGAGCCGGTTACCGCATCGAGGTACCGGAAAACTGGAACGGCGATCTGGTTGTGTGGGCACACGGCTTTCGAGGAACCGGGCTCGAACTGACGGTCGACAATCATCCCCTGCGGCCGCTGCTGATAGAAATGGGGTATGCCTGGGCGGCATCGAGCTACAGCCGCAATGACTACGATGTCGCCACCGGTGTTCAGGATACTCATGCCCTCGTCAAGCGCTTCAACGGTCTCGTGGGGAAACCGGACAAGGTTTATATGACTGGCGCGTCGATGGGCGGACATATCACCGCGGTATCTATCGAGCAGTATGGCAACACGTATGATGCCGCGCTGCCTATCTGCGGCGTGCTCGGCGACTACGCGCTTTTCGACTATTTTCTCGACTTCAACGTGGCCGCTCAGCAGCTCGGCACGGATAGCTCGGCCTTCCCAGTTGGCGATCCGGCCCTGTATATCGGTGTTACCGTTCCGGCGATCAAGGCGGGGCTCGAAGTCCTTCCAGGCACTTGGCCGTTTACTCTCAATGCGGACGGCGAGAATCATAAGAGCCTGACCGAGCTGCGCAGCGGCGGCGAGCGTCCGAACTTCGACGAGGCCTTCGGGTTCTGGAACTCAATTCCGTCTACAACGGGGGCGGGAAACTTCCTTTTCGAGCTCGGCCTCGGTGACGGCACGCTGCCCCGTGCTCCAGGCGTCGGCGCCGACAACATCGGTGTCATTTACCAGTTCGATGAGGATCCGAGTCTGACGCCAGCCGAGCAGGCTCTCAACGACGGGATCGTGCGCGTCAGTGCTGACCCGCAGGGTCCGGGGCCGAACGGCCTGGCGCAGGTGCCGGTTATCTCAGGCGACATCCAGGTTCCGGTACTGACGCTGCACAACCTCGGCGATTTGTTCGTGCCGGTTCTCAACGAAGTCGAGTACGCTTCGCGTGTTGCGGCGAACGGAAAGAGCGATCTCTTAGTGCAACGTGCCATTCGCGGAGTGAATCATTGCGGGTTTACAGGTAACGAACTTGCTTTTGCATTTATTGACCTGGTCGGGTGGGTTGAATCTGGTGTCAAGCCCGACGGTGATAACTGGCTCGATCCAGCCGAAGTGGCCGACCCCGAATTTGGCTGCGCCTTTACGGATTTTGACGCAGGGCCTCCGTTCTTTGGCTTCCCCCATATACTCGCCACGCCCTGTCAGTAATCATCAAATGACGGTTTGAGAACCCCGCTTCGGCGGGGTTTTCTTTGTCCGCTGCTTGGTATAACCCCAGTAAATCGGACCATTCGGTTACGCCTTAACGTACCCTTCTGGCCGATTGCAGCCGTTCAGCACTTCCGCATAGCAGACAGTCGTACGGCCGATTTCGGGAAAAGCTGTCATTCGTGTTAACTCACAGCGCTGATTTGCATCGGACACTTTTAATTGAAACAAAACATGGGTCCGATCGTTCCGACCGATCAGAAGAACATCTGGAACCGCACCGCACCCCCGCCAAACCCCTGAACACTTACCTCGTGACTGACCGACAGGTCTATCTGTGCATTGTCGGAAAATTTATACCGCCAGCCGACGACGATCTTGTCCCGGTAGTCATCCAGTTTGTAGTTGTCCGTCGGATCGGGTGCCCGATAGGCGATATCCGGCTGGCCGAAAGCGTAGGCAAACGTCGCGCCACTATTCGGCCACAGGAATTCATAGAATGCGCCACCGAGCACGTCCTTACGATCGTAGTCGTGCTCGTTGAAGCCACGCGACTCGGCCTTCAGTTCGACGTAATGCAGGAGCAGGCGCAGACGATGCCGATCATGAAAAACCCGCGCGTGCTCAATGGCGAAATCAAGCTGTGTGTTGTTGTAGTCATAGTCGAAACCTGGCTGCCGAAACTGCCGGGCATCGTCAAAGGTCTGCCAATCAACCCAGGCAGACCACACCGTGCCCTCCTCGCCTGATCGCGACATGCGCAACTGCGCTTTGTTGACGCGCTGTTCGTGGCGGGACACCTCCGGGGACGCGATCGCGTCCGGGAACACTCGCTCGAATCCGTCACCGACTTCGCCTTCGCTGTACAGGAACCAGTCGTTAGGCAAACCAAGTCGAACAGCCCATTGCAACGCGACCGTATCCTGCTCCGATTTTCCGCCGAGGTCGTTTTTCGTTGCGTAGTTCATGTCCTCGAGCAATACGCCAACGCGCACGTACTGCTGACGATCATCGCGATACAGCGTGTAGCCGGCCGCGACATCGATGAACTCCTTGTCGAACTCAGGGTTGACGGTCACGTAAACGGCCGAAGATTTGAAGACTGATCGCTCGAAACCGAGCAGCAGCTGCTCTTTGCGGCTCGGCCGCTGCCGCAGCCCGTCACGCCGGAAACTCCCCTGGAAGCGCCACTTGTCGTTCAGTGCTTCGTTGAGGTTGAGATCAATGTCGGTCAGCAGATTGTCTGAGGTTACGCTGCCTGTGTTGACGCGCAGGGAATTGTCGGCCAGCTGGCGACGTTGCCAGTCGAACTGCCACTGCAGGTCATGGGAATAGTTAACCAGCGCATGCAGGTACAGCATCTGGTCGCGGTAGGGCTGTTCGAACTCCCAATCGGCATCCGGCAGCTGCGCGTTTGCGCTGGCTGAGAAGGCCAATAGCAGCAAAAGTCCGAATCTCAACAGGGCGGGCACCAGCAAATCTGACAACAGGAATTTATACTATCAGATCGCCATGACCTGGCGGCCGCCCGCATCTTGCACATGCTTCCTGCGCTGGCTACATCGATCCGGTCAGGTTGAGAAAGACGCCGTGATGATCGAAGCTGAGATCCGTCAGATCGTCGGAGAAATCGGTGAAATTGTAACCAACGCCAACCTTCAGATGCTCGCCGAAGTAACGCGAGACGGCCAACAGCGCGCCGCTGCGACGCTCGCCCAAATCGGACATGTTGAGCAAGCGGCCTTCCGCGAGGAGCTCCCAGTCTTTCCGGAAGCGGTAGTCACCCCGAACTACATACAGGCTTGCATTGTTTTCGAAAAACTCAGGGTTTTCACGATCGAGACTGACCTGACCCAGCCGGTAGGCGTATTTGCCGCCGACGGAGATACGCGGCGTAATATCGTAGCTGGCGTCAATCGCTGCGATATGGCTTTTCTGAATAAACTCGCTCGCGACATTTTGCACGCTGATCTGGCCGGTCGTCGGCACGTTATAGAAATACGTGTACTTGACCAGCGTATTGAATCGATCATGAGTTATCGGGCGAAGCGCATAGCCGATAACGGCCTCAGTGAATCCGCCATCGTAAAACGTTCCTTGCGAACTCTCGCTCTCCGAGTGATTCAGCTTACCCAGTAATCGTGACGCCGGATTGATCTGGTACTTGATATTATTCCTGAATAGCCAGGTCGTTCTCTCGGAAGTGCTCAAATCGAGCTGCTCGGCATCGTCGTTACGATATTCAATGCCGCTCGACAACTGCAACGCGTTAGTGCCGAAGGTTACCTGGACGCCGCCGGCCATACGCTGTGTCTCGGCGCCGGTCGTTACATCGTACAGCGTGCCGATATCGGTATTGATTCCGAGGCTCCATTCTTCTGAGGGCGAAAAACTGATTCCGGTGGCATGCGTCAGCCCGGTCATCGCGGCGCTATGCTGGTATCGCTCTTCGAGGAACACGCTCGCACTGTCGGCGAGGCGTGTCCTGATGCCACCGACCAGGTTACCTTCGCCACCGCGGGCGCCGCCCATGCCGTTATCGATGCGTTCGTTTTCGAGCGCATAGTTGAGGTACATGCTCGTTCTGTCGGAATATAGATAATTTGTTCCGAGCCGGCCGCCGGCGCCCAGATCGCCGTCAGATATTTCGGCATCAATGCGCAGTTTTTCGGACAGTCGATAAGCACCACCGACGCCGCCGCGGGCATTCTCCTGGCGATCGCCCGTTACCGACAGCGTATCCTGTGTGAACGCATAGACATTCCACGTCGACTTCGAATCGTAACCCACCTGCAGTACTGCATCCGCCCGCTCACCTTGTTCCTGCGTCAACGGAACGATGATCGAATTCGAGATGCGCTCGTCCTCGCGATAACCGGCACTCACCTGCCAGTATTCGTTGATCTGGTAGCCTGCGTTGAATTCGAGCGCGTGGGTTTCGATGCCCTGCTCCTGGATTCGGCTGTCGACCTTGGCGCCAAGCGAGAAACTGTCGGCGATCGGCAGGCTGAACGTACCACCGTAGTTCCTGGTGTCGGTGAGTGCCGTCAAACCCGGGGCGGAGTAGCCAGCCTCGACTTCCTGCACGTACGCGGTAAACCTGCCATCAAAGAAACTGATGAGATCGCCGAATCGAATGCTGAGATCGGCACGCTCCGCTTCGGCCTGGGCGCTGACGAACGAAGCCGGATCATAGGAGTTGAAATCGAAGCCGCCATCACTCGAGAACTGCGGCAATGAAACCAGCCCTTCACTCTCCGACTGCTGCACTTTGAGCCATGACTCTGCCGCCAGTCGCAGCGTAAGATCGACGGCATTCACGCCGTTGTCGGCGCCATCTTGCTCATTCGTATTCAATGTCATGCCGACCTTGACATGATCACCGAGCCAGTAGTGAGCCTGCCCGCCAATCGCCATCGCGTCGACGTCATCGAATCCCGGAGTGTACTCGTAGCGCACGACGAGGTAAGCCTCGTCACCGGAGATCGCGCCGCTGCGAACCAGCAAATTATCGTTAGCTGTCGACGCAAGCGGCTCTGCTAGCGAGATACGGCCTTGCAAATAGTCAATATCGTAATCCAGGACCGGCGTCAGGTTCACAACTCCGGTCACGAGTCCCGAGGCCTTGTCACGCAATTCGATACGCACACGCTCCGATCCGGCCAATACATCCTGGCGACGCAGGAAATATAGTGAGCCACCCGTGCCGCGGAATTCCTCGCGGCTTGGTACGGTGCCCGGCTCGGCCGCGAAAGCGTCGATGACAAAGTGCCTGTCGCCGAACTCGGTCGTTGTATCTGCCTGGTAATGCAGGTTCGCACCGTACAGGCCGCGATCAACCTGCGCCAGCTCGTTGTTCATGTAAGCAATCTTGAAGTTGCCCCATTGACCGAAGTTGTCACCCTGGCTCAGGCGAACAAAAAACTTGCCCATGGTCGGCGCCATTTCCTCGACCGTACCGTCATCGCCGAAGGTCGGGTAGTAATAGTCGGGGTCTATACGCCGAAACAGGGATTCCGGCGACTTGTCCATGAAGTTGCTGAAGAGATCCTGCACCGGCCCTTCCCGGGTATCGGCGCTTGCCGTCAGTTTCCAATGTTCGCCAAACTTGCCGTTCACGAAGAACGCGAGTCGACCGTCGACACTGGACTCGTAGTCCCGCTCGGGGCTGTCACCCCGCAACAGGTCGATCGGGCCGCTGGTTTTACCGTCGGACAACGTGAGGTCCGCCATGCCAACATAGAACCAGTCGTTCGAGCGGAATTCGAGGTCACGAAGGTAGAGTTCACCGCTGCCCTCTTTGTCGACGACAGCCACCTCGACGGTGTGTGCGCCTTCCGGCAGAATTTCCTCGGTTACGAAACTACCATTGTCATCAACGGGCACGGGCCGCCCGGCGACCCAGACCTCGTGCTCATCCGGCACGCCGCTGCCACGGACGTTGACAGTACCGCTGCTGAGCCCGATGTTCTGCACAGTAAGGCCGTTTTCGCCATAGGCCGCAAACAGTTCCGGGTCTGACAGAAAAAGGGACTCATCATCGTCTTTGTTGGGACCTTCAGCTTCGTCGTGGACGACCCAAAGCGGCTGCGGCAGCGTTTCATCGAAGTTACCGTCCGCGCCATACGCCCGCAGTACATACGCGAGCTCGGACACGGGCGCCCTTACCTGGCCGACAGACGGCTCCCACTTGGCGACACCATCAACGCTGATGTCGATGACGTCCAGCGGTACCGACTCGACGGAGCGTGCATTCTCGAAGACACGCACTTCTGCTCGTTCGATGAAGTGCGAGTAGTTCGTGTACATCCGGAAATACACAGGGGATGCCTGCATGTCGATCAATGACGCGGACGGCACCAGCAGTCCGGTATTGGTGACCTCCTTCCAGACCGCGATACTATCCGGTTTGGCTGCGACACTGAGTCTCGGGGAGGAACGCAGGTTGTCAAAACCAAATTGAATATCGGCATTCTCGAGTGCGACATCGGTGCATCGCTGGATGTCCGACGAACTTCTGTTGGGATCATCGATCGGTTCGCCATTAACGGTGATACGCATCAGGTTCAGGCCCAGCGGATTTTTCGGACTCAACTCGCGCGTCACCCGCGTGATGTCCACGCCCTCGTAGTCATCAAGGACCGCGAGCTCATCGTAGACGACCTGCACTGCCACATGTGACGTTTCGCCCTGAACAAAACCGGCGTTGACGACGTCGTCCGAATGTACGTAGCCGCGCCCTTCGAATTCGCGTTGCCGAGCCTCGAGCTGCATGTCCCCGGCGATCAGCTCCATAGCGCGTCGCGCACGGGAAGCCGACAGGCCGATGTCGTCACCGTAGACCGCCGCGGTTCGGCGTGCCAGGCGCTCATTGCGCGTGTAACCGACGAACCGGAGGCGCGGGTTGGTCTTGTCCGCAACGTCTGCGAGCGCCCGTGCCAGGTCTGTCGTGTAGCCCGCTGGAACCACCGGCCGCCCTTCGACAAAATCGATTTCTGCGATGCGGCCCCAAGGCGGATCATAAACCCGGGTCACCAATTCGGCGCCGGCAGACTCGGGGCAGAGCTGCGGCTCATCGGGAAGTTCCTGTAAGGGGTCGTCGTACCAGAATTCGACTTCAACGCGACGATTCAAAGCCCGCCCGTTAGCCGTTTCGTTGGAACCCAGCGGTCTCTCCGAGCCGCGCCCGTCACTTTCGATCACGGCAGTCGGAATGTTCAGCTTGTCCTGTACGGCCAATGCAACTCGTCGCGCCCGGGCTTTCGAGAGCCCTAGGTGATCGCCGTAAATGCGCTCTGTTCTTCCACTCAGCGGAACATCGTCCGTAAAGCCGACAAATTTCACGACAACGTTCTGCTTGTCGCTGAGGTTCTCGAAGCCCTGTTTGATGCGCTGGATGAACACCTCGTTCACATCAATGGTTTCAGTCTCGTAATGCAGCGGCGCGATGAGATTCTGCACCCGCGCGCGCTGTGCATGCCCGTCGACATAACGCAGTTTGCACACCGTTTCCATGCGGCATACTTTTACGCGTTGAATTTCGTGAGGTACGAGGAATTCCTCGAGCGCGACTTTTTCCCTGACCTCGTCATACCAGACTTCGACCTCGACGCGACGGTTGAGCGCACGACCGTCCTCCGTAAGATTCGAGGCTACCGGTCGGGTGTCACCGGCCCATTCGAAGGAAATCGCTTCAGGCGGCAACGTGAGCGACGTCTGAAAGTGCTCCGCGACCTGGCCCGCGCGCTCCCGCGACAGGCCCGCATTGTCGCCATAGATCTTGACGAGTCTTGCAGACAACGGTCGGTCATCCGCGTGTCCAATGAGGTGCAGGCGAACGTTGATTCGATCCCGCATTCGCTCGAGTATCGCGGCAAGAGAGCCGACCGTCGATTCGGGAATGTTCGCAACGCCGGATTCGAATTGTATCGGCGGTACGAGATTGCTGAGCTTCACGGTCTCGAGTGCGTCAGTCAGCGTCTCCCGGGTTTCCAGGGTATCGCCTAGCTCGGTATCGACACGGTCCGGATCCTGTACCCACTGCATGAGTGGTTCGTCATCTGTCAGATGCCGTTCGACCGCCTCGCCCATTGGCGTTTCTTCGACTTTCTCAGCGTTCACCTGCAACGAGGTCAACGCCAGGCTCAGCATCAGCAAGTAGCTTGACTTCGACATGGCGTTCACCGGCTCTCTTCCTTGCTCTCGACGGGAGGAGCACCGAGTCGCCAGAAGACTTCGGGTTCGACGACAAGTTCGTAACAACAGTTCAGTTCTTGCCAGGCAGCCATGATCTCGTCCTTGAGCATGGTCAGGCGCCCTTCCACGAGCGACTCGGCCTCAACGTCTGCGACATAGGAAAGGCGCAGTACCGCCGGACTTTTCTGAAGCTCTTCGAGCAGAAGTTCGATGCGCGGCCGCCATTGAGTGCGCATCTCAAGAGTACCGGGTTCGAAAACGGCGTCAGCGATATCGAGGCTGACGACGCGGTGAATCGACGCGCCGAAATTAATGCGCAGCGCTTTACCACGGGTCGCGCGCTGCACCTGGACCGGGCGCGTTGACATTCGGAAACCGCTCGGCAGCGTCCTGTCGTCAAGTTTCAAGACAAAGTTACTGCCGCGACTTTCATTCGGTGTGATCGCGCATGTGATGTGATAGCGGCCGTGACTGTCGGTTTTCGCGGCCAGGCCCCTGGCTGTCACTACACGCACGCCTGGCAGGCCGACTTCGTCGGAGTCCTGGTAGCCGTTGCGGTTGAAATCATCGAAAACCTTGCCGGTCACATCGGTGCAGTCAAAGGTCGGATCGGGCACCAGGCGTACGGTCGCCGAAGCCTCTTCGGACATCGCTGTCCCGGTCAGCGCGCTGACGGCCTGCGCCCTGTTGACGAACTTGCCTTCAGACACGCCGGCCCCGACGGCCAGCAGTAATTTGATTTCGTGGCGGCCGTCCGAAGCCAGCGACAGGCCCGACCAGACCAGCTCGCGTCCAACAAGCACCGGCTCTGTCTTGACGCCATCGAAGCGGGCAGAACCCTCGACGTATTTGAATCCGGCCGGGAAACGGTCGACGACATTCACGTCCTGCAAGACAACGCCGAAGGAATTACCAAGGGATATCACGTACGGCACCATCTGGCCCCTCGATACGTTCAACACCGGCGTGGTCTTGGTAATCGAGACAGCGCCGCTCAACCTCGGGTCCAGCGGAATGTGGTTGTTGAACAGCTGCGACGTCTCTGGCGACGGGCTGCTCTCGAGCCTGAGGAAGAAATGATAAGCCGTCGCGGCACTGCGGGCCGGCACGGATGGCGCCGGTGCAAATTCTGAAACCTGTGCCTCGCAGTACTGCGCCGTGGCCAGAACCGCATCGTTTGCCGAGCCTGGACAAGCTGGCACATCGAAGGGCAAAGTCGTCTGATCCGAAGTCGGTGGAATCAGCTCGGATACTCCGGACGTATAAGCGCTGTCTGGTGGCACGACCTGGATCAGGTAATTCGGGCCACCCAAACACGCAGGATCTGAAAAATTGAGATCGAACTTGTAGTAGCCGTTCGGCACCGTGACCTGGTTCTGCTGGTTCGGGTCATCGAAACAGTCGTCTGGCAACGGTATGCCGTTGCGAACGTCCACCAATGTAACCGTCGCACCGGCGATCGGTGAGCGCGCGACCGAGTCGTAAATCACGCCGTTCGGGTCAACAGGCATATTCAGGGCCAGCAAATTGCTGCCTTCCTGAACATCGATGTCGTCAATGCGCTGCAGGCCATCGGTGAAGTCCGAGTCGGTCTGCCCGAGTAATGCGGTCGCAACTCCTGCTCCCGGCGCGCTGAATTGCAGTGAATAGGTTTCGCCGGCCAGGTAGTTCGGCGTCACGTTCGTGAACAGGTAGTAACCGTCCACGTCGGTCAGGCTCGAACGCATGGGCTGGTCGTTCAGCAACAGTTCGACGGTCCAGCCCTCGAGCGGACGCTCGAAGCCGCCCGGTGTGTTGTCATGGTCCGCGTCGTGCCAGACGTAGCCGCTGAGCATGCCAGCATCCGGCATCGCGCCGACGTCGATGGCAACACTGGCTTCCACCGTCTGTTGCGGGTCGTTCCAGTAGGCACGCGCCGTATTGACGATCGTCGTGCCTTCGACGAGATTCGGGTTGATGACCGCCCGGAAGCGCAGGACGACTGTGGCATCCGGAGCCAGCGGCCCATATTCATTGAAATAGTCGGCGGTGATCGTTGTCGTCGCCAGGTCGTATGCCACACCATCCGACAGACCGTTCATCGTCGCGGACTGATCGACGTACGCGAGGTAGCCCGGATTCACTTCGTCGAGGTTGTCGGTAATCTGGACGTAGTAAGCCGGTACCAAAGACACGTTGCGGACGGTGACGGCGTATTCGAGCGTCGCTCCCGGCAATGCAGCACCGCCGCCTACGACCGAAACCTCTTTTACGATGGACAGGGCCTGCGCGTCGCCGACGACAACAACCGTCGGCTCGGGCCCGGTTGCCGGGTTACCGTCGCCGTCCGTCAGCAGATTGGGTCGCTCGGCTGAATACACCGTTGCCTGGTTGATGATCTGCGTGCCGGTCGGAACTGCGGCATTGACCTGCATATCGAACTGCACGACAGCCGCTTGCCCGGGGCTGAGCGTCCCTTCGCCTGCGCCCGGCAGCGGCGGCGTCAGGTCCGCGGAGCTTACGGGAATGCCCGCTATCAGCGGGAATACGCCACCGTCGGGCTGTCCAACCGGCAGACTGTTCAGGGTTAACGAATCGGGCACGTAGCTAACGTCGTTCGGCACGACGTCGATGAGATTGACAGCGGTCGCCGGGACGTTGCCATTGTTATAGATCGTGATCGTATAGCGCAGCACGTCACCGGGGTCGACGATTCCGGGCGTACCCATGTCGACCTGCAAAGCAGCGGACTTCGGCGCAAACAGCAACGGATAATTGCCGACGACATCCTGCGTCGGGTCGTCGGGCACGTCCGTACGCGGGTCGTCCGAAGGTATATCCGCGATGCCCTGATCGACCGCACTGACAAACGCCTGGTTGGATATGATCGTACCGTCGGGTGCGTCCGGATAGACAACGACGTCGAAGACGATCGTTGCCAGGTTATCCGCAACAGCCGCGTTCATGACACCCGGCGTCGTGTCTTGCGGCGCGTTGATCAATATGCCGTCCGTCAGCGGCGAATTGCCGCCATTCGCGTCTGCAACAGCGACTCCGTTTAACGTCGTGCTGCCGGCGACATAGGTCGTGTTGGCAGGTACCAGGTCGTCGAGATCGACACCGGTCGCGTTATCCGTACCCGTGTTCTGCACCGTAATCGTATAACGCAGCGTCTCGCCGGCCAGCAAAACGGCGGGGTCACCGTCTACGTAGCTGGAAATCTTGTCGACGTCGAAATACGGCGCAGACTGGATGAGAATCTGCGTCGGATCCTCGCCGCCCGGCACGCCCGGATCGTCCGCGCCATTGACGTTAGGGTCGTCACTGACGGCGGCCGAAAAGTCGCCGAACATGATCTCTGACTGGTTGTAAACGAATGCGTCGTTCGCGATGACGGGCGCGAGCTGAACCTCGAATTCGATCAGGACGCTTTCGCCCGACCCGCCGATGCTCAGGTTGCGTATGTCGAGCAAGCCGGTGCCGGCTGCACCACTGTTCGCGTCCGTGTTGGAAGCATCGGCGCCTGCCGGAAGCGTTACGATATTCAGCGTGCCCGCCTGGAAAGACGGGTCGGCATTAAGACGATCGAGTTCGTCGACGATCGAGAAATCGCTAACGGAAACGTCGCTCAGGTTCTGGACGTAGAGCCGGTAGCGCAGCGTATCACCCGGCGTCGCGGCGGTGCCCGGGTCTTCTCCGGTCGTAACATTCATGACCGTTTTCTCAAACCGAAGCACCGGCAGGTCGACGGTGACGCTGTGCGCATCCTCGTGGTCACCGACGCCCACGGTGCCGTCGGTGAGGTTGCGGCTGTACATGGTCGACGCGTCGGAATTGAACCACTCGGTCGCGCCGGCCACGTTCGTCAACACGATGCCATCCTGGGAATCGGTGTCGAGCTGCGTGCGATACGCGATCATCAGGCGCTCACCCACACCGATCACCGCTTCGGCGGTCTGCGTGATGAACGTAAGTTCGCACGCGGCGCCGTTGTAGGCGAGCGAGTAGTCCGTCCCCTGGACCAGAGGGCCTTTTCCGGGTACCGGAGTAACGCCATCTGCAGCAAACACGCGCGCACTCTGAACCTCCGGCGTCGTGTCGCACATCCCGCCGGTCGGACCGTCGGGCAGCCGGTCGACGATCGTAGCGTTGTATGCGTCGGACTCGCTCTCGTTTTGCACGCCGATGACGAAATCGCCCCACTCCACCACGCGCATCGTTGCCGGGCCGGTCTTCGTGACCGTCAGCCCCGGCGGCAACGTAAATTCCCCAACCAGTCCGGAGCTGTTGACCGTGTCGCCTTCTGACGTGATGAATTCGTCGACGGGACTACCGTTGTCCAGAAAGCTCATCTCCAACGTGTAATCCACGCCATCGACGTTGAACGTCGTGGGCTCTGCCGATGCGACGATCGTCACGCGATCCGTGCACCCTTCCCCGGGTGGCGTCGGATAGGGACAAGGATCCAGGTTGTTCGGGGTTTCCTCGTGGTTTAACGTGAAAGTGAAGTTCAACGGGCCGGTTGGCACGCCGTCCACGGCAAGCACAAGAAACACATCGAGCTCAGCCGAAACCAGGGAAGGATCGCCGACCTCGAAATTCCGATGTTGAAAAGTCCCGAGAGAAAAGTACGGAATTGGCCCGGGCAAGTCGAAAGGCGGCGGAAGCGTTGCGATGAAGTCATAGCCGCTTTGCGGGCCCGTCGTCGTGCCCCAGCTGATGCTCGAGGTCGGGTTGCCGTTCGTGATGACGGGATCGCCCGGCTGGCTGCCGGGAACATTGTCCACCGGGTCACGCCAGGATCCAGAAACGGATACGAACGTGATCTCGGCCGCCGACGCGCTCCCGGTCGGAAGCAATGCGGCCGATGCAAGTACCAATGCGCCGAGGATGATGAACAACTTCTGAATGGCAATTCGATCCCGAATGTGCCGAAATCCCGCGAAGTAGCCGGAGTAATCCTGCGCCTGCGCCGAGAATCCGGCACACAGCAGCAAAACGAAGGCGAACAGCCGGTTTCCGCTTCGAGCCGTAAACGAACCTGTGTCGCGCAATCCTCGCGCGTTCTTGTCAAGAATGACCATGGTCAGTCACTAACTTCCCTGTGCGCACACGTCACCGGTGCGGACGACCCTATCCTTGATCGTTTACGAGCGGTCCCGCTGCCGTTGGGTTTAATGCCCTGTAGGCCGGTGACTTTGCGTCACCACCTTTCGGTGGCTTTGCCTTTGTCAGATTCGAAAGGTGACTATCGCGCAACCATGGTGTGGATAAGGTGACGTACATCACAGCTTGGGCATACGGTCGGATTCGACTATTCAGAGTGCTGCCGCGGGCCGCTTTGACGGCTTATGTAAAGTGTATTTTTGGTCAGGCAGCGGGCAGGAAATCGATTGGATAGATGATCGTCACCGCTACGATGTCTTCCTTGGCACCGAAATCAAAACTGCTGACTCGGTCGACGATCTGCTGCGTCAAAGTCGGCGCATTCAGATCCGTGGACTGCAGCGTACAGAATGAGAC
>JABDOQ010000004.1 GCA_013043165.1 Woeseiaceae bacterium
GCTCAAGGATCATGGCAAAGCGCTCTATACCTGCATGCTCAACCCGGCCGGTGGCGTGATCGACGATCTCATTATCTACTTTATTGCCGACACCGAGTACCGCCTCATCGTCAATGCCGCCACTCGCGAGAAGGACCTGGCGTGGATCCGGGAACAGGCGGCGCCGTTCGACGTGAAGGTTGTCGAGCGCGCCGAGCTCGCCATGATCGCCGTTCAGGGCCCGAAAGCCCGCGAACTTGCGGCTCCTTGTATAGCGAGCGAGTGGCGCGAAGCGGCATTGGGACTGAAGCCCTTCAACGGCCTGCAGGCCGGCGACGCTTTCATCGCGCGTACCGGCTACACGGGCGAGGACGGCTGGGAGATCGTGCTACCGGCGGCCAGCGCACCGGCCACCTGGGATTGCCTGCTGGCTGCGGGAGCTGCGCCTTGCGGCCTAGGTGCACGCGACACGCTGCGGCTTGAGGCCGCGATGAACCTGTACGGCTCGGACATGGACGAATCGGTTTCTCCACTTGAAGCGGGCCTGGCATGGACCGTGGCCTGGGAGCCTGCCGATCGTGACTTCATCGGACGGCAGCCGATGGAGAAACTGCGTAACTCCGCGGACAGGAAGCGTTTTGTGGGTCTGCTCCTGGAAGATCGTGGCGTGTTGCGTAATCACCAGAAAGTTGTCGTCGACGGTGTCGGCGAGGGCGAAATTACGAGCGGCGGCTTCTCGCCGACGCTGGGGCGTTCTATTGCGCTGGCACGTGTGCCTGCAGGCAATTACGACACTGCAAAGGTCGAAGTCAGGGGAAAACTCCTGGCGGTGCGAATCGTCAAAACGCCGTTTGTCCGTAACGGGAAAATTCTGATCGACGTCTGATGTCGTCGCTGAAAAAATCATAGGGAGTATCAAGATGAGTGAATTGCCGGGAGACCTTCTGTATACGAAAGACCACGAATGGCTGCGGCGTGAGGACGACGGCACGGTTACAGTCGGTATTACCGATCATGCCGCGACCTCGTTGGGTGACCTCGTGTATGTTGAATTGCCGGAACTCGGGCAAGAAGTTGAAAGTGAGGGTGAAATGGCGGTTGTGGAGTCCGTCAAAGCGGCCTCCGACGTGTATGCACCTATTGCGGGCACTGTCGTTGCAGCTAATGAAGACCTTGCCGACGATCCGGAGAAAATTAATTCCGAACCTTACGGTGAAGGGTGGATCGTCAGATTGACGCCCACCGACGACATTGACGAAAGTGTATTGATGTCGCCCGACGCCTACCAACAACTTCTTGATGAACTCGATGACTGAGTAGCTCGCAATGCCCTTCATTCCCCATACTGAGAAAGACACCCAGGAAATGCTGGCGACGATTGGCGTCGACTCCATCGAGGATTTGTTTGACGAGATTCCCGCGAAGCTGCGCATCGATAGTCTTCGCGGCGTTCCGGATGCGCAAAGCGAGATGGAAATCTCACGGCTCATGCGACAGCGCGCAGAGATGGACGGGTCACCGCTCTGTTTTATCGGCGCCGGCGCATACGAGCATCATATTCCTGCTGCCGTCTGGGACATCGCGACCCGCGGAGAATTTTACAGTGCCTATACGCCATACCAGGCCGAAGCGAGCCAGGGCACGCTGCAGACGATTTACGAGTACCAGTCGATGATCACGCAGCTGACAGGGCTCGATGTCAGCAACGCGTCGCTGTACGACGGGGCGTCTGCCCTGGCAGAAGCGGCCCTGATGGCGGTGCGCACGAATCGGCGCGTAAAGACCGGGCTGGTGCTGCTGGCGCCGGGCGTGAATCCGGTCTATGAGCAGGTTGCGGCGTCGATCGCGGGCAGCCAGGGACTGACGTTCGAGCGACTGCCGGTCGACTCCGCGTCGGGTAACGTGGCCTTCGAGCAGCTGCGCGATGGTGACGATCCGGTCGCGGTTGTCGTGCAGCAACCTTCGTTTCCGGGCACTCTCGAAGACGTCGACAGGCTGACGGATTGGGCGCATGCAAAGAATGCAATCCTTATCGGCATCGTTAACCCGGTCTCGCTGGCGCTCCTGAAAGCACCTGGTCATTGGGGTGAGCAGGGCGCCGATATCGCCATTGGTGAAGGGCAACCGCTGGGCGTGCCGATGTCATCGGGCGGACCCTACTTCGGTTTCATGACCTGCAAGCAGATACACGTGCGGCAGATGCCAGGGCGCATCGTAGGGCGCACGACCGACCTCGACGGCAAGCCGGGTTTTGCCCTGACCCTGCAGGCACGCGAGCAACACATTCGACGCACCAAAGCGACATCGAACATTTGTACAAACCAGGGTCTGATGGTCACAGCGGCTACGATTTACATGTCATTGCTTGGGCTTGACGGCATTGCGGCTGTCGCGCGGAGCTCGCATGCCAGCACGACGAGGCTGGTCGATGGGCTTTGCGGCATCAATGGTGTGCAGCGACTGTATGAAGGGCCGTATTTTCACGAAGCGGCGCTGAAACTGGATCGCCCCGTGGCACCGTTGCTGGCCGCGCTGGCCGAGCGAGATATTCTCGGAGGCTTTGACCTGACAGGTTTTGCTGGCACCGACGCGTTGCTGGTATGCGCGACGGAAACGAAGTCCGCGGCAGATATCGACGCGTATGTTTCGGCACTTGCCGAAGTTATGGCTTAAAGCGGCCGGAGAAACGATAGTGGCAAAAATTCAATTTGAACATGCGTCGTATCGAACTTACGGAGACCTGCCTGTGGTCGGTAGCCGGGCACCGGACGTGTCGCTCGTCAATACGAACCTGCAAAACGTGTCGCTTGCCAACTGGATGGGCAAGCGAAAAATCATGAACATATTCGTGAGTATCGATACCGCGGTATGTGCGGAGTCGGTCGTCAAGTTCGAACGCTATGCCGGCGAACGGGATGACCTTGCGCTACTGATGGTCTCGTACGACCTGCCGTTCGCTCACAGAAGATTCCAGAAAGAACACGACCTCAAAAAAGTCATTGGCCTGTCTGCCATTCGTCACGCCGGTTTTGGTGAGAACTACGGCGTGATGATCATCGATGGTCCCCTGGCCGGCATGTTCTCGCGTGCCGTTGTAGTACTGGATGAAAACAACACTGTCGTGCACAGCGAATTGATCGAGGATATTACTACCGAACCGGATTATGGTGCGGCCTTTCGCGCGCTGGGAATTGAAATCGATGAGTGAGCTTATTTTCGAAAAATCCCGTTCGGGCCGCCGGGCATTCGCGCAGGCGCCGTCCGAAGCAGCAGCGCCGGCTATTCCGAAGCGCTTCCTGCGCACCGACACGCCGCGCCTGCCGGAGGCCTCGGAGCTGCAGGTGGTGCGGCACTTTACGCGTTTGTCACAAAAAAACTTCTCGATCGATACGCAGTTCTACCCGCTCGGCTCGTGCACGATGAAATACAATCCTCGCGCCTGCAATGCGCTGGCATTGCTGCCCGAATTCGCAGGCCGCCATCCTCTCGGGCCGGTCAGCCACGGGCAGGGATTCCTCACCTGCATGTACGAACTGCAGGAGATGCTCAAGGATGTAACGGGCATGCAGGGCGTCTCGTTGACGCCGATGGCCGGCGCGCAAGGCGAACTTGCCGGCGTTGCGATGATCAAGGCCTATCATGAGGCTCGCGGCGACCACGACAGAAACGAAATCATCGTGCCCGATGCGGCCCACGGCACCAACCCGGCGACGGCGAACATGTGTGGCTGTATCGTCAAGGAAATCCCGACGGGCCCTGATGGCGATATCGACATCGCCGCACTCAAGGCCGTTCTCGGTCCCGGGACGGCAGGCATCATGCTTACCAATCCGTCAACGTTGGGTGTCTTCGAACGGCATATCAAGGACGTGGCCGACATGGTTCACGATGCAGGTGGGCTGCTGTACTACGACGGCGCCAACCTCAACGCAATCCTTGGCAAAGTGCGCCCTGGCGATATGGACTTCGACGTCATCCACATGAACCTGCACAAGACCTTTTCGACTCCGCATGGTGGTGGCGGGCCGGGCTCCGGTGCCGTCGGCGTAAACAAGCGCCTGCTGCCATTCATGCCGATCCCCGTCGTTGGCAAGTCTGACGTCGACGGCGAAACAGTCTACAGCTGGCTTGCGGAGAAGGATTTTCCGCAGAGTATCGGCCGTCTTTCCGGATTCATGGGCAATGCCGGTGTCCTGCTGCGCGCCTATGTTTACATGCGCATGGTCGGTCGGACCGGCATGCAGCGTATTGCCGAATACGCGACGCTGAACGCCAACTACCTGATGGCACGCCTGCGTGATGCAGGATTCGAACTTGCCTATCCCGGACGTCGCGCAAGTCATGAGTTCATCGTGACACTCAAACACGAAGCAAAATCCATGCAACTGACGGCCATGGATGTGGCGAAGGCTTTGCTCGATCGAAATTACCATGCGCCGACGACGTATTTCCCGCTGCTGGTTTCGGAATGCCTGCTGATCGAGCCAACGGAGACCGAGAGCAAGGAAACGCTGGACGGATTTGTCGCCGCAATGATCGATATTTTGCGGGCTGCCAAAGAGGATGGAGTCGACTATAAGGAGGCTCCCTACAAGATGCCGGTGCGGCGACTCGATGACGTAAAGGCCGCGCGACAGCTCGATCTTGCGTATGAGCCTGACTGATACAGGTCGCAACGGGCGACTGATTTTGCTCAAATAGGGAACCGCTCTGGCTGCAGGTAGTCGAGAGAAAGGACAATCGGGGATTCGGCCCGGTAATTGACCAGGACAACTATGAATTTTGGCAGGCATCCGGTGGCAGTCTGTGTGCTGTTGCTCTGCGTCGCGGCAGACGCTGCAGACGACTCGGCGTGGACCGAGACGCTCGAACGTATCTCCTCAGGCGTCGTGTCCATACGCATCGACAGCACACGGGCATTTGATACCGAGTGGAACAGCTCCAGCCAGGCCACCGGCTTCGTCGTTGACGCCGAGCGCGGAATCATCCTCACCAACCGTCACGTCGTGACACCCGGACCCGTGATCGCCGAGGCCGTGTTCCGCAACAACGAGGAAGTGCGGCTCACGCCGGTATACCGGGATCCGGTGCATGATTTTGGTTTTTTTCGCTACGATCCCGCAGAGCTGCGTTACATAAAGCCCGTGGAGCTGCCGCTGGACCCGAACGGAGCCGGAATTGGCAGGGAGATCCGCGTCGTGGGCAATGATGCCGGTGAGCAGCTATCGATACTCGCGGGTACGATCGCACGCCTGGATCGCAAGGCGCCGGAATACGGCCGCGGCAAGTACAACGACTTCAACACGTTTTACCTGCAGGCCGCGTCAGGTACATCCGGTGGTTCATCGGGTTCGCCGGTCGTCAGCATTGACGGTCGGGTGGTCGCGCTGAACGCCGGCGCCAACAACTCGGCGGCGAGTAGCTTCTTCCTGCCGCTCGACAGAATCGATCGCGCTTTGAAGGAGCTGCAGCGTGGCCTGCCTGTTGCGCGCGGCACGCTGCAGACAACGTTTCAGAGCAAGGCTTACGATGAATTGCGGCGGCTTGGCTTGACCGCAGATTCGGAGCGCCTCGCTCGTTCCTCGTTTCCGAAACAAACCGGGATGCTGGTAGTGGATCAGGTCATTCCCGATTCGCCGGCTGCGCTCGAGCTCGCGCCTGGCGACATATTGATCCGCATCAACGGTGAACTCATAACGCAGTTCGTGCCGCTCGAAGCCATTCTGGACAGTCACGTCGGCGAACATATCGATATCGAACTTGAGCGCGGCGGCCGTCAGATCATTGCCAAAGTGCGTGTCGATGACCTGCATGCAATAACGCCTGACGAGTATCTTGAGTTCGGTGATGCGATTGTAAACAGGCTGTCGTACCAACAGGCGCGACATTACAATCGTCCCGCCAACGGTGTGTATGTGGCCAATCCCGGCTACCTGCTATCGAAAGCGGCGATTCCGCGTGGCGCCGTCATTGTCGAAGTTGATGGCGAAGACGTGCTTGATCTTGATGATTTCGAGGCAGTGCTTGACGGACTCGCCAACGGGGAACGCGCGCGCGTGCGCTACGTGACGATGGAAAACCCGCAGAACTCTATTGTGCGTCTGCTGGAAATGGACCGTATCTGGTTTCCAACGCGGCGCTGCAAGCGCGATGATGTGCTGGGACTCTGGCCGTGCCGTGATCTGGCGGAAGGGCCCGCACCTGAACCGGTCGGGGTTAGCAGCACTCGCCTGACCAAATACCGCGACCCCATAGTCAGGGCAATAGCACCGTCGCTGGTCGTCGTAAATTTCGATTTGCCGTACACGCTGTCGGGCGTATCCGAGCGTCATTACTACGGCACCGGACTCATCGTCGACAAAGAACGTGGCTACGTTCTCGTCGACCGAAATACCGTGCCGATAGCCATCGGTGATGTGACTGTGACATTTGCCGGGTCGCTGGAGGTCCCGGGCAAAATCGAGCAGCTGCATCCGCTGCACAATTTTGCGATTGTGTCGTATGACCCGAAGAGCATCGGGACGACGCCCGTCAAAGAGGCGACGTTTGATACATCCACGCTGAAGCCGGGGGACGATGTCTGGGTGGTTGGCATCAAGGCCGATCACCAGCTGGTCCATCAGAAAAGCACAGTATCGTCGGTCGACCCGCTGATATTGCCGCTGTCGCGCACCCTGCGATTTCGCGACTCGAACATTGAGGGCATCTCGCTCGTCAACGCGCCCAACGACGTCGACGGAGTGCTCGTCGACAAGAAAGGGCGCGTGGCCGCGACCTGGTCGAGCTTCATGCTGCATTCGGGTGGGGACGTGGCACAGCTCAATCGCGGTATCGGCAGCGAAGTCGTCAGGAGTTTCGTTGAAACGGTCAGAGAAGGCAGACCGTTCTATTCGCTCGAAGCCGAATTCGTATACGCGCCGCTGTTTGCGGCACGCAAGATGGGTGTTGACGAAAAGTGGGTGGCCCGGCTGGAGGAAAACAACCCGGTGCGCAGACGGGCGCTGAGTATCACGAGGGTTGTAGCCGGTACGCCGGCGGCAAAGCTGCTCAAAAACGGCGACATGGTTCTGGCCATCGATGGCAACGTCGTGACCTCTTATCGCGCGCTCGAGCAAGCCGTGCAAAAGCCCGAAGTCGTGGTCACCGTCTGGCGCAACGACACGGTACACGAAATTGCCGTGCAGACGGCAGCGCTCGACGGTCTTGGAATCGACAGGGCAATCTCCTGGGCGGGAGCGCTGCTGCAGAATCCGCATCGTGCCATGGCGGCGCAACGTGGCGTCGATACAGACGGTGTGTACGTTGCCTACTTCAGCTATGGCTCGCCGTCGACTCGCTACGGTCTCTGGGCCGGCCGCAGGGTCGTAGAGGTTAATGAGACGTCGACGCCAAATCTCCAGGCGTTTGTCGATGCCGTAAAAGACATCAAGCATCGCGAGTCTGTCCGGCTGAAAACCGTGACTTGGAACGGTACGGCCGAGGTCATCACCCTCAAGCTCGACAACCAGTACTGGCCCGCATATGAAATCAGGCGGACCAAAAACGGCTGGCGGCGGACCGATTTCGGTTCATAAACGAAGGCAGCGGTGCGTTTCCGCAGCGCCGCACATACAGGTCGACGCCGGCTTATTCGCCGCTCAACTGCGCTGCCAGCGCCTCCCAGGTCGTGACGGGCATTTCGCAATGCGTGCCGAGGCAGCGATAGGCGACGGTCTCACCCTCGACCGCCGCGCGATCCGCCAGAGCCCCGGGCAAGTCACGAGCGTCTGAGCCTATGCCGAAGACGAGCCGCCGCGGCGCATACAGCCTCGCTGCTGCATGCTGCCACCGCGCGATCTCGTCCGGGTCTCCGCGAATGACAATGATCTCCGGGTGAACGACGTATTCCTCAAGCGCGCTTAGCAGGCTCACGTGTCCGTGCGGATAGTCGCTAATGGCCTGCCAGCTTGCGCGCAGCGTTCTTTCAGCGGCATCGAGGTACCTGGTTTCGCCGAGCAAAAATCCCAGTCGTTGTAGTGCAAATGCGGCGATGCCGTTGCCGGACGGCACAGCTTCGTCAGCCAATGGTTTCGGACGGTGGATCAGTGTTTCGTGATCGTCTGCGGTGAAGAAAAATGCGCCGTCGTCACGATCTTCAAAGTGCGCCAGCATCAGCTCTGCAATTTGCACCGCAAATTCGAGATGCGCCGCATCCCAGCGGGCTTGCAGCAATTCCAGCAGGGCGTCGAGCAGGAATGCATGATCATCGAGATACGCGGCAAATCGCGCCTCGCCGTCCTTGTAACTGGCGAGCAGGCGACCGTCGACAAACAACGTGCCTTGTAGAAACCGGGCGGCGCGTACCGCGGCTTCGATCAGGTCCGGACGGTCAAGGGCACGGCCTGCAATCGCGAGGCCGCGGATCGCGAGTGCATTCCATGATGTTAGTTGTTTTTCATCGCGGCCGGGCGCGACGCGTTTCATTCGTTCCTGCAGCAGCGCTATTTTCGCAGCGTCGATTACTGACAGCACGTCCTTTTCCTTGCGTCCGGTTGCGGCCGCAATCTCGCTGATCGATTCGCGCACGGTCAGGTGCCACTGACCCTCGAAGTTGGCGTCCTTGTTCAAGCCGAAGCGTCGTGCGAAAACCTCGTAGTCGTCGCCGAGCAGCTCACGCGCCTGTTCCCGGTTCCACAGGTAGTAAATTCCCTCATGACCCTCGGAATCCGCGTCACGCGTGGCGAAAAAGCCGCCGTTGTCGGACTGCATGTCGGCGAGCATCCATTCCGCCGTCGCATTGGCGACCTCGGCAAACAGTGAGTCACCCGTCGCAAGTGCAGCCTGGGCGTACAGCGCGAGCAGCGGGCCATTGTCGTACAGCATTTTTTCAAAATGCGGAATCTGCCAGTAGCGATCGACCGAGTAGCGACAAAAGCCGCCGCCAACGTGATCGTAAACGCCGCCGTCGGCCATTCGCGTTAGCGTCAACGTCGCCATGAAGAGTGCGTCGATATCGGGTTCGGCGTCGTTTGCGCTGGCTCGCCAGTGCCGTAACAGCCGATCGATCGTGGTTGGATGCGGAAACTTGGGAGCGGACCCGAATCCGCCGTAGTCGCGATCGAAAGTCTGCTCGAACGAGTTTCGCGCGACGCCGAGCGGCGCCGCATGCAATGCCTCGCCAGGTTCGGCCGGTGCCGGTTCCAGCTTGTTGAAGACCTCCAGCAGTCTTGCACTTTGCGCGCGAACTTCGTCGCGTTTGTCCGCGTAATAGCTGGCCACGTTGTTCAGCAGCTCACCGAACGCCGGCATGCCGTAACGCGCTTGTTTCGGGAAATAGGTGCCGCCGAAGAACGGCCGCTGGTCCTCACCGTCGAGAAACATCGTAAGTGGCCATCCGCCACCGCGCTGTGTCAGCAGCTGATGCGCGGTCTGATAGATCTTGTCGACGTCCGGGCGCTCTTCACGATCGACCTTGATGTTGACGAACAGCTCGTTCATAAGCGTGGCTGTTGCTTCGTCCTCGAAAGACTCGTGCGCCATGACGTGGCACCA
>JABDOQ010000010.1 GCA_013043165.1 Woeseiaceae bacterium
GTCGAAATCCTGCATGATCGCGGGATCCGGGCGGTAAGTTCCCGGGTGTAGCGCCCAGTTGTGCAACAGGAAACAATAGTCACGATCGACGGGAACCGATTCGCCACCCTTCGGATGGATGATGAACATGCCCATCATGCCGACCGCCATCTGCACCATCTCGTCCGCATGCGGGTGATACATGTGGCTGCCGTGTTGCTTGAGCGTAAATTCGTAGGCAAACGTTTCACCCGGCTGAATGTGCGGCTGGTTCAGGCCGCCGACACCGTCCATACCGCTCGGCAGGATCAGGCCGTGCCAGTGAATGGTCGTGTGCTCCTGCAGATTGTTCGTGACCAGTATGCGCACCCGGTCACCCTCGATGGCCTCGATCGTCGGACCCGGTGTGGAGCCGTTGTAGCCCCAGCACTTGGCACGGCTTCCGGGTGCAAACTCGTGATCCACTTCCTCGGCCACGAGGTGAAACTCCTTCACGCCGTTCTTCATCGTGTAAGGCAGCGTCCAGCCGTTAAGCGTTCTCACCGGCCGATACGATGAACTGCTTCCCGCGGTTGGCGCTCGTGGCGCTTCCTCGCCATTAACTCCGCTGGTAACCGTACCCAGGGCAGTCGCAACGGCGCCGGCGCCTGTGTAGCCCAGAAAATCGCGTCGTGAAGTCATTGTGCACCTCCATGATCGTGCTCGCCCTGAGGTTGTTCCGTATCACCTTCGGGCATCGTTTGGCCGTCCTTCTTGTTATTCGGTTGGGTTGGCGACGGCGAATCCATATCCATCGGCATCTTGTGCCCGGAGTGATCCATCGGCATGTCCGTTTCATCACCGGCAGCCTCGGGCATTGCCATTTCGCCGTTCATGTCGTGCCCAGAATGATCCATTCCGCCGGACTGCGGCTGCACGAACTGGTCGACGTCGATGCGCTCGGTACCGATGTTTGCCGTGCTCGGCAACGATGCGCCGACCGCCAAGGCCAGGTCTGCACGGGCAAGCCAGTAGTCGCGTATTGCCTCGAGATAGCCCTGGTACGCGTCGTATTCGTCCTGTTTCAAACTGATCAATTCAAAAATGCCTATGAGCATGAAATTCACTTCTTCCTGCGCGCGCGCGACCGCTTCGACTCGCTGCGGTATCAGAGTCGTTCGATACTCCCTTATTCGTGCTCGCATGTTTTCCAGCGCCGCGCTCGCCAGTCGTACGCTGTTGTCCACGTCGATCGTGGCGCGACGAAATTCGCTGATCGCTACCTGGAGCTCCGCATCAGCTCGCAGTACTGCGTCGCGGTGTTGGTTGAAAATTGGCACCTCCCAGTCGACGGTAGGGCCGGCAAGGCGCGAGCCGTCGGTGTCGCGCTCACGTTCGGCGCCGACGTCGAGTTCGCCCAGCCATCGAGTCCAGTTCACAACGCCGAGGCGATCCGCCAGCACATCTGCATTCGTGCGTGCGGCGGCGAGATCGAGCCTCGACTCCCTGGCAAGCGCCAGCAAAGTGTCGAGATCGTCTTCATCCGTCGCAGGGAGCCGCAACGCCGCGGGTGCGGTCCAGGACGCACCGACCGACAGCCCGAGCACGTCTGCCAGCTCGGTTCTCGCGGCGAATGCTGCATTCGCGGCTTCCAGCGCATTCAGTCGTGCCTCCGACGCGGCCGCACGCTCCATCGCCAGTTCCCGAGGCGCAAGATTACCGGCGTCGAAGAATCGCTGTGCCAGTCGCGCAGACAACTCGCCCGCATTTGCAATCTGGGCACGCAACGCGGCGACCTGCTGCGCACCGACGTATTCGAAGTAGGCTTTTTCAGCAGCCGCCGCGACGCCGAGGACGTCGGCCCCTACCCGTTGCTTCATCGCGGCAAACGCGCCACGAGACAGACGCTTGCGTGCAGGCAGCGTAATCAGGTCAGTGAACGAGACGACCAGGCCATACGTCACCTGGTCCCGCTCTCCGGCAGCATTCGTATCCAGAAACACACCGCTCAGGATCGGGTTCCTGATGCGGCCAGCTTCGTACACGTCGGCGGCGGCGAAGCCCAGACTTGCGTAACTGGCCTGGAGCTCCGGATTGTTGATGAGCGCAATGCGGACGGCGCTCTCTGCCGACAACGGTGCCGACGTCAGGTTCTCGAGCAGCTTGCCTGTGTTCTCATCGACAGTCTGACCGCGTGCCGCAACCAGTTCGTTGACCTCGCCACGGCCCAGATCCGCAGGAATACTGGAACAGCCGCCAAGCAGCAC
>JABDOQ010000038.1 GCA_013043165.1 Woeseiaceae bacterium
CTCGAGTTCCGCGACGGACGTGCGGTCGTGCACAAACTGTCCGCCGCCGATGCGCGACGGCGTCGCTTCAGCCGTACCTATATGTCCGTGGTCGGTGCGCTCGCGCTTGCCGCCATCTTCGTCTACGCCTACGACCAGAGTATCGGTTTGCCGCAGGCGGAACGCGCTGAACCTGTGGCGCGTCTGCCCGAAGCTCAGCTACCACCCATCGCCGAAAACGCGTTTGCCGTGCTGCCCTTCCTGAATCTCGACGGCAGCAGCGAAACACAGATTTTCGCCAACGGCCTGGTCGACGATGTCATCACGCAGCTATCGCGCGTGCCTGGCCTGCGAGTCGCCTCGCGCGGCGATGCGTTTACGCTTGCGCCGAACAGCGCATCGCAGGATGTTCGTGATCGCCTGCGCGTGGCAATGTACCTCGAGGGCAGTGTCGAGATGGCTGCTGACAAGCTGCGCGTGACCGTACAGATGATCGATTCGGAAAACGGATTTCATGTGCTGGCACGCAAATTCGATCGAACGCGCGAGGATTTTTTCGACATTCGCGATGAAATCACCAGCCTCACGGTCGCCAATGTTCGCGTTGCTCTCCCGCCCGGTTTACGTTCGTCCTCGCTCAAGGTAATCGAGGATCCGTCGCTGGATGCTTACGTACTTTATCGACAGGGCATCGAGGCATTTCGACAGCCAACGTCCATTGACACGCTGGCGTCGGCACTCGGCTGGTTTGACGGGGCGTTGGCCGTCGATCCGGAATACGCGGCGGCGCTGGCCGGTAAGTGCGCCGTGTACGTCGATGGCTACGGTGAAACGAACGACGCGTCATATATCGGCAATGCCGAAGCTGCGTGTTCTGCCGCGCTCGCATTGAATCCCAATCTCGAGATGGTGCATGCCGCGCTGGGCCGCCTGTATATGACCACCGGCCAGTGGCAGGATGCCGAGACTGCGTACCAGGCGGCGCTTGCGATAGATCCGTCCAGCGTGGAATCACTCACCGGGCTGGGGACGATTTATGCGAGACAGAAGCGCCTTGATGAAGCCGAAGCGAGCCTGCGCAAAGCCGTCGATATTCACCCGGGCGACTATCGAGCCTACAACCGGCTCGGCACATTCCTGTTTCAATCCGGTCGTTTTGAGGAAGCTGTCGAACAATACCAGTACGTCGTGGGACTGGAGCCCGGTGACATGAACGGCTACGGCAATCTTGGCGGGGCCTACACCATTCTCGGCAACTTCCCTGCAGCAGCCAGTGCCTACCAAAAAGCGCTCGAGATTGAGCCGACCAAATCGACCTACAGCAATCTTGGACTTATGCATTACTACCTTGGCGACATGGACGCGGCGATCGAAAACCTGAATAACGCTATCGAGCTCCAGCCGAACGATTATCTTGCGAAGTCCAACCTGGGCGATGCGCTCTGGATCGCCGGACGCAGCGACGAGGCGAAGCGCGAGTTCGAAAAAGCCGAGCGGCTGATAGAAGCCGCGCTAAAGGTCAACCCCAACGATCCGTTTTCGATGATGGACCTGGCCTGGGTACGCGCGATGCTCGACAAGCATGAATCTGCCCGGGACCTGATGGACAGGTCGCGACGACTGGCACCGGATGATCCGTACGCGTACTACTACGATGGCATGATATTTCTGCGTGCAGGCGATAAAGAGGCAGCGCTTGATGCACTCGAAACAGCCATCGATAAGGGCTATTCACGGCAGATGCTAGCGGCCGAGCCGCATTTGGAAGCACTTCATGGTGATCCGCGATTCTCGGAGATCGTCCACGCCGAATAACCTGGTTTTCTGAAATTAGAAGCAAAACCCCGTATAAATACTATGCTTAAGGATATCCGAACGATTGGAGAACAATAATGAAAAGAATCTTGCTCACAGCGTCGCTGGCATTTCTGGTATCCGCGTGTGCAACGCCCCCCGATCTGCGCGAAAAGTGTCCTGACAACAAGGGCAGATACACGGTGACCTTGTCGTACGGTGAGGGCGGGATCACGATTGCGCCCAAGAAGAAAGTAAAGAGAAAGTCGATTCTCGTCATCAAACTTGACGCCGACAAGAAATTCGAGGAGGCGAAGGTGACGACTAAAGGAGTCAGTGTCACTCCCACCACGCCAACGCCGCCGGACAAATCCTGGCTAGACGACGACGGAACGGAGAAGGCCGACAAGCGGCTGATCTATTGCGTCCCGAGCACGCCAGCGGGGGTCATCTACACCTACAAGTATTCCGTCGATATCGATGGTCTTGGCTATCTCGATCCCCGAAT
Organism: Woeseiaceae bacterium; assembly: GCA_013043165.1. Taxonomy (GTDB): domain Bacteria; phylum Pseudomonadota; class Gammaproteobacteria; order Steroidobacterales; family Woeseiaceae; genus UBA1847. Next base: position 2,282 of record JABDOQ010000038.1, read on the forward strand.
CGAGGTCACCTGGTAGAAAAAAGGCCGGGCAAAAGCCCGGCCTGAAACATGCCTGATCCCGAGGGGGATAAGAAGGGGTCAGGCAGCTTTGAGGGCATCCTCGGCGGAGAGATATTGGTAGCCGAGGTCATGGGCAACCGCCTCATGATTAACGTGCCCCGCGTGTACGTTCAATCCGTTGGCGAGATGCGGGTCACGCCTTAACGCCGCTTTCCAGCCATGTCTTGCCAGCGCTTTGACAAACGGTAACGTCGCGTTGGTCAGTGCGAACGTGCTCGTGCGCGGCACAGCGCCAGGCATGTTCGTTACGCAGTAGTGCACCACGTCATCGACGACATAGGTCGGCTCGGCGTGCGTCGTCGGACGACTGGTTTCGAAACAGCCACCCTGGTCGATCGAGATATCGACCATGACCGCACCGGCGTTCATGTCCTTGACGTTTTGTGCCGTAACGAGTTTCGGCGCAGCCGCGCCCGCAACCAGTACCGCGCCGATAATCAAATCCGACTCGACGCTCAATTCGTCAATGATGTGCTTGGTCGAGTAGACCGTGCGTACACGGCCGCCCCAGATGTCATCGAGCTGTCGCAGGCGGGGCAGCGAGCGATCCAGGATCGTTACCGCGGCGCCTAAACCCACAGCCATGTCCGCCGCGTTCGCTCCGGCAACGCCGCCGCCAACGACCAGGACTTTCGCCGGCCTGACGCCCGGTACGCCACCGAGCAGAATACCGCGGCCGCCGTTGGCCTTCTGCAACGCAAACGCACCGGCCTGGATTGACAGGCGACCCGCAACCTCCGACATCGGTGTGAGGAGCGGCAGAGAGCCGTCTTTCGCAGTGACGGTCTCATAAGCAATGGCCGTCGTGCCGGATTTGACCAGTGCTTCCGTCTGCGACGGATCGGCAGCAAGATGCAGATACGTGAACAGGAATTGATCTTCGCGCAGCATCGCGCATTCGTTGAGCTGCGGCTCTTTTACCTTGACGATCATTTCGGACGTGGCAAACACTTCTTCGGCCGTGTCGACGACGGTCGCGCCCGCGGCAACGTAGTCGCCGTCACTCATGCCAATGCCTTCGCCGGCCCTGGTCTCTACGACAACCTCATGGCCGTCGTGCACGAGCTCGACCGCGCCAGCCGGCGTCATGCCGACGCGGAACTCGAGTGTCTTGATTTCTTTGGGTACTCCGACTTTCACTGGCTTTCTCCCTTCCCCGAATTTTATTGTTGTCTGTACACGATAACGCGGATATCGCGGCATTTGCTTGCAATATTACTGACAATAACCGGCAAATATGGCATTTTCTGTTTCCTTATGGGCTTTTGATGCAAGATTCCGCTATGAAGTTAGACAAATACGACAAGTTGATTCTCGATGCTCTGCAAAAAGACGGCCGCATCAGCAATGTGCAGCTCGCCGGACTGGTCAGCCTCTCCGAGTCCGCCTGCCTGCGGCGCGTCCGCGCGCTCGAGGAATCGGGCATGATCGATCGCTACGCCGCGCTCGTGAGCCAGCCGAAGGTAGGGCTTTCCGGCAACGTATTCGTAAACATCGGTCTGCACCGCGAGGAGGAAAGCGAGCTCGCCGCCTTCGAGCAGGCCGTGCGCAATATTCCCGAAGTCATGGAGTGTTATCTTATGACCGGGGAATTCGACTATCTCCTGCGAGTGGTCGTATCCGACATGGCTGACTTCGAACGCCTGCACCGGGATGCCCTGACGCGCTTGCCCGGTGTCGCTCGCGTAAATTCGAGTGTCGCCATTCGCACCGTACAAAAGAAAACCGAGCTGCCACTACACTAGACCATGCTTACCGCCCAATCTGCCATTGCCGAAGCACTGTCCGAGCGTTTTCAGAACGTGCGATCGACGACGCTGGATCTGATTCGTGATTTGAAAGCCGAAGACACGGTCGTGCAAACGATGCCCGACGTCAGCCCGACGAAGTGGCACCTGGCCCACGTCACGTGGTTTTTCGAGCGCTTCGTACTTGAGCCCAAGCTTGCAAATTACAAACGTTTCGACGACCGCTTTCACTATCTTTTCAACTCCTATTACTACACGGCCGGCAATATGCACGCGCGTCCCAGGCGCGGCTTGCTGTCCCGGCCCACGCTTGAGCGAGTACTCGAGTATCGCTCTTACGTTGATACGGCGATGCAGCAGCTGTTGCAAACACGCAGTGGCGACAATGACGTCACGCAGCTTACGACACTCGGGCTTAATCACGAGCAGCAGCACCAGGAGTTATTGCTGACTGATATCAAACACGTCTTCTCCTGCAATCCGCTCGAGCCTGCAGTTCGGTTTTCACTCGCTGCACCGCCGACTGCGTCAGCGTCGAGCTACTCGTTTACGAAAGGCAAGAGCGGTATTCACCGCGTCGGCTCAAACGGCGATGGGTTCTTTTTCGACAACGAAACGCCCCGTCACGACGCGCTACTGCACGAACACGAGATCGGTAATCGTCTCGTCACAAACGCCGAGTATCGTGAGTTCATCGAAGATGGCGGTTACTCGACGTCGGACCTCTGGCTGTCCGACGGCTGGGCCGCAGTGCGGGAGAAGCGCTGGCGCGCGCCGTTGTATTGGGATGACTCGCTGGAAACAGAATTTACGCTCGCTGGCAGGCGAGCCATTGATGCGAATGCACCCGTTTGCCACGTCAGTTATTACGAAGCCGATGCGTTCGCGCGATGGGCAGGCGCGCGCCTGCCGACCGAGTTCGAGTGGGAACTCGCAGCCGTCGAACAAACCGTGGCCGGCAACCTGCTGGATTCCGGTTACTGGCATCCGGCTGCGAGCGACACACGGCAGTTCTTTGGTGATGCCTGGGAGTGGACCTCTTCTTCGTATGCACCTTACCCCGGGTTTAAGCCGCTGGCGGGCTCGCTGGGCGAATACAACGGCAAATTCATGTGCAATCAGATGGCCGTGCGCGGCGGTTCCTGCGTTACGGCGGCTGACCACGTGAGGGCAAGCTACCGCAGCTTCTTCTACCCGGATGCCCGCTGGCAATTCCTTGGTATCCGGCTGGCGAAGGATGGCGCGGGATCATGAGTACACAGTTGAGAGAGATCATCGAGGGCCTGAGTCAGGAGCAGAAGACAATCTCGCCCAAATTCTTTTACGACGAAAGAGGCTCGCGGCTGTTCGACAAAATCACCGAGCTGCCCGAATACTACCTGACCGATGCCGAACTCGAGATCATGCAGAACAACATCGACGAGATGGCGGCGCTCATCGGCAAAACGGCGAGCCTGATCGAGTTTGGCAGCGGCTCGAGCCTGAAGACGCGAATTCTGCTGGAAAACCTGGCTGACCTCGCCGCGTATGTGCCGGTCGACATATCGGAGGAACATTTGTTTTCGTCCGCGCGGCAAATTCGCGCCGAATTCCCCGGAATTGACGTACGGCCCGTTGTCGCGGACTTTACCAGGCCGTTTGCCTTGCCATCGCCGACAATTATGCCGATCAAGAATGTCGTCTATTTCCCCGGATCAACGATCGGCAACTTCAAGCACGAAACTGCCATGGATCTGCTGCGAGTAATGCATGACGAAGCCGGCGACGGCGGCGCGCTTCTCATCGGAGTCGATCTGCAGAAGGATCCTGACATCATCGATTCTGCTTACAACGATTCGGCAGGCGTCACCGCGGAATTTAATCTCAACATGCTGCGGCATCTGAACAAGAGCTATGACGCCAACTTCGATCTCGATGCTTTTGAACATAGCGCGACCTATGACGAGGATGAGGGACGCGTCGTCATCGAGCTGGTCAGCCAGGCTGACCAGACGTTTGAGATAGGTAACAAAGAATTTGCGATGACCGATGGTGAGACAATACTCACCGAGTATTCACACAAGTACACACTCGAAGGCTTTGCTCAAATGGCGAGCGAAGCAGGCTTCAGAGTGGAAAAAGTGTGGACCGACGCGTCAGGGCTGTTCAGCGTGCAATACTGCATCCGCAATTAATGGGGACATTCTTAATTTAACGTATTAATACGTTAAATTAAGAATGTCCCCACTAACTCGGTGGGACGAATTCTTTCGGCGCGGCCGAGCCTTCGCCAAAAAAGAACTTCTCCATTTCGGATTCGAGAAACTTGCGTGCTTCGGGCTCGATCGGCGACAGGCGGTACTCGTTGATTAGCATGGTCTGATGGCCCAGCCATCGCTGCCACGCCTCTTTCGATACGTTGTCGTAGATGCGCTGCCCCAGATCGCCCGGGTACGGCGCGTAGTCGAGACCCTCGGCCCCTTCACCCAACATGACACATTTAATCGTGCGTGACATTGCTACTCTTCTTTAGTTGGTCAATAAGTTTCTTAACCGGGGCGGCGATTCCGCCAGGCGGTGTTTCGTCGAGCCGGTACCAGGTCATATTGTCGCTGTCGGCTACTTTACGCAAAGGCGAGTCGACGCGCACCAGTATCGGCTGAATATCGAGATCGTAGTGGCTAAAGCTGTGGCGCATTGTTTGCCAGGGCTCGGTTGCTGTTACTTCACCGTTCAGCTTGTCCCGGCACCAGTCTTCGATAGTGCGCTCGCCGAGTTCGGGCAAACTCCAGAGTCCGCCCCAGATGCCCGCCTCGGGTCGCCGCTCCAGGTACACGCGTTCACTGCTCTTTGCCATCAGCATCGTCGTTTGGCGCAGGGGCTTTTCCTTTTTTGGCTTGCGGCCCGGATAATCGTCAATGGTCCCTGTGGCACAGGCCTTGCAGTCCTCATGCACGGGACAGCGACCGCAGGCGGGACTGCCGCGCGTGCACAGCGTTGCACCAAGATCCATGATGGCCTGCGTGTACTCAGCGCTGCGCTCCCTGGGCGTGCGCCTCTCGGCGAGGTCCCAGAGCCTCTTCGTCACGGTCGTTTTGCCGGGCCAGCCACCGATCGCATCATGACGAGCCAACACTCTTTTGGCGTTGCCGTCGAGTATCGGGTGCCGTTGGTCAAGCGCAAGCGACAGAATAGCGCCCGCCGTTGACCGCCCGATGCCCGGCAATGCCATCACGTCATCGATATCGGTCGGAAATACGCCGCCGAAATCGTCCCTGATTGTTCTTGCCGCCCGATGCAGGTTGCGCGCCCGCGCGTAGTAACCCAACCCGGACCAGTGATGTAGCACCTCATCCAGCTCAGCATCAGCCAGCGCCCTGGCTGTCGGAAAGCTCACTATGAAACGCTCGAAGTAGGGAATGACCGTCAGCACCTGCGTTTGCTGCAGCATGATCTCCGATATCCAGATGCGATACGCGTCATCGCCCTGCTGCCACGGCAAATCCTTTCGCCCGTGCGTATCGAACCACGCCAGTAGCCGGTCGGAAAAACTAGTCAAGTGTCGGAATCATCCGGGCCGGAATTTCCCGGGCGATCGCCTCGATTCTGTCGATGGCATCGGCGCCATTGTTCCTGAACTTGCGCTTGATCAGGTATGGCCCGATACCGGGCGGCACCCAGAAGTCGGGCTCCATCAGCAGCCGATACCTAACGACCGTGCCGCCCTTTTCGGCGGCGAAAGTCCAGGTCTCGTTGCTCAGCTTGAAGTCGCTGATCTCGGGATTTGCGAACGCACGCAGCTCCTCATTGACTTCCAGTTCGACATGACCCTGCCGCACAAAAGATCTGCAAAAAAACAGCAGGCAACCTTCGTTGCGTACGTAGTACCCGGGCCGACCATATTCATCGGCGGCAATGTCACGCGACTCTGCGATGACGCTGGAAAATTGCGTCGACAGGTCCCATTGCCTGAAAACCTCGAAGACCTGGTTCACCGTTGCATCGAACCAAACCTCGGACGCAACGGTATAGCGGCCCTTGTGATGCTCGACGTTGATACTGCGCATCTCCGCCGCGGCCGTCGCGTTCAGCCAAAGCAGCAGCGGCAGCACGAGTAATGCATGACGGCTCATGTACCGAACAGATCCTTGAGCTTGTTCTTGACTTCGTCCTCGAGTTTTTCCTTCTCGGTTTGCTCTGCCGGTGCTTCTTCGGCCGGCGCCGTTTCATCAGGTGCGCCTTCGACGGGGGCCGCGGCTCCAGGATCACCGGCAGGCGGCGTTTTCTTGTCCCCGCCCAGCAGCTTGTCAAATACGCGGCTCTTGATTTCGTCCTCTACGCGTTTTTTCAGCAGCGCTTCGACGTTGGGCTTGACGCTCGGCGAAGTAATCGGACCCGTGATTTTCAGCGGAATAACGGCTTTCGTGAAATCGTTGAGCTCTGCTTCGGTCACATTTTTGAGGGACTCGGGGCGTTCGAGGACACGTGCGGTGAGATCATAGTTAACCGTTGCCGCGACCAGGTCGACGGTACCGCGGCCGGTCATCTGCATAAAGGGCAGCTCCGCCGACAGGTCATCGTTACGCATCACGCCGTTGGTTACGACGCCGGTCGCGCTGATCGCGCTGAATCGCGTGCGTGGAGGTAATACGGGTTTCGGCGCTTCACCCCCTTTCAGCAATGCCCGGGCGCGGCGTAACTCGTACCAGATATCCGTTCCTTCATAGGTACCATCGATCAGCTGGAAGGACATGTTGCCGCCCAGGGTTTTCTGCACAGCGGCCATGTCATCGCCGCGGCCGGTTAGGACGAAGCCGCCGTTGATCGTCCCCGTGATGTTCTCCTGTTTGAACAGGGCGCGCGTGAAATCCGCGAGGTTCACATTCTGAATTTTCTCGTCAACCGAAAGTACAGGAGTCGCACCCGATACATCGATACGCACATCACCACTGTAGCTGCCGCCATAGAGGTCGGCGCTGACCGGATGAATTCGCATCCGGCCGCCGGCCGAATTCAGGCCGAGCACGACATTCTGGAACTCCATGCCGCCGAGCAGTGCGGCCGTGACGCGAAGGTTACCGCGCGCGTTTAGTGGCCGAATCAGGTCGGTGGGAATTTCTACCGGTACGGATTCGCCCCTTGCTCCCTGCGACGCCTCCGCCGCGGGCTCCATGTACCGATTGAGATCGATCCGGTCGGCGCCGAGATCGAAGCGGTAGGCGCCACTGTCGCTCCGCGGTACCGAGAGGGTGCCTTTGAACGTTGTGTCATCGAGCTTGATCGTGACGCCGGTCATTTCCACGGCATTTGTTTTGAAGGCCGCTTTGGCATCGACGATAACGCGACTCAATGCGACCGGGTCGGCAGTTTCAGGCGCTTCGATATCGAGCAGGTGCATAACGCTTCTCGGTGAAAAAGCGTCCGTCCTGATCGTGGCAACGGGCTCAACCGACGCTGAATAGGAAAAAGGCTCGACCTCGGCCTCCAGGTCGATGCCCAGCAGCGTCATCGACACGGGCTGCATCGTCACCCTCTCTTTTTCGGTTTGAACTTCTATGCCACCGGTTTCGAACTTCAGGCTGGTCGGCGACGAGGCAATGCCCTCGACGACACCCTTTACGCGCAGCCCGTCGAAGAGCACGAGGCTCTTTTTCAAATCGAAGGACAGCTCCGTGTCCATTTCAATGTCGCCGCTAATCTTGTCGGGCTGCATCTCGAAATGAAATGCGCCGCTGGCCGGAACGGGTGTGCCGTCGTCGGACACACGGCCAAACTGCATGGTCATCCCGCTTAGTACGTAGGTATCACCGGACTGCCGGTCTTCGTACGTAATGGTTGTGTCGCTGACATCGATGCCCGAGACTTCAACCGCCTTGCCGCTGTCGCTGCCGGCTTCGGTTTTTCCAGGCGCTTCGTCGGCAAGAAGATCGTCCCAGTTACTGCGACCTGCAGTATCCACCTCGAGATTGAGCGCCAATGCCGTCAGTTCCGCGGTGCCGATCGTAACCTCCTGGCGAAACAGCAGCGGCAGCAAACGAACGCTGAGCTTTGCCCGATCGAACTCTGCAAACGGCTTGTCGCCGAATCCGGGCGCGTTGCCCAGTGTCGTAGGTCCGATCTCTATCGCCAGCCAGGGGAAAAACGCGACGGACAGGTCTCCCTCGATCACGAGGTCGCGGCCGGTCCGGTCCTTCACGGCCCCGGCGATGTCATCACGGAAATCGTTGGCATCGAAGAACAGCAGAAAAAAGACAGCGCCAAGCGCAAAGACGGCAACGAACGCGGCGATCAGCCACGCGAGAATCTTGGTATATCGACCCATGTCAGAACCCTTGGTTAGCGGACCGCCTAGAGTACCAAACTGGGCGCGAATTAGGCTGAATCAACCCCCCGGGGAGTCCGGATTTTGCTGTCGCTACCGGGCCACCATCACTTGCGGCATAAACTGACGCCACCGTTCACGGTCGAAATATCGACGCGGCCATCGCCGTCGCCTTCGGTAAAGCTCAAAGACCAGCCGGGTGTGTACTTGCTGCTGCGCTCCGGCTCGGGCCCGAAACAGTTGCGAATGCGGCCGTTGATCGTGCTGACATCGATTTTCGCTGAAACGTCGCCGACGAGCTCCACGTCGACATCGCCGTTGACGGTCTCGGCAGCCAGCTTGCCGTCCTGCCGAAGTTCCGCATGGAACAACAGGTCGCCGTTGACGACGCTCAAATCAGCACGCGAGAACGAACCTTCATCGACGATAACATCCCCCGATACGGACTCTGCCCTGACCGTACCCGATACGCGGAACAGCGTAACGTCGCCGGACACGGTGCTCGCCGTCGTCTCGGTATCGCTTTTGTCACCATCGATCTCAACGTCGCCACTCACCGATTCGGCCATTACGTCGTTGCCGGCGGACTCGGTTGAAACGTCACCGCTCACCGTTTGCAGGCGCTGTTCGCCCATTACGTCGGTCACGTCGATGTCGGCGCTGACGCCGCTAATGTCGATCGAACTTCCCTGCGGGACGCTGATGCGCAAATCACTTTCGATTCCACGCCCGCCACGCCTGGGCACCTTGACCTTGATCGTAACCCTGTCCCTGTTACGTTCGAAAATGAGTTCTTCGACGTTGCGCCCCAAAGTACCGGTGACTTCGACTGCGTCCCTGGTCCAGCCTGTCACGGTAATGGAGCCCGCGATATTCGAAATGTTGACCTGTCCGTCGGGCGCTGCGTCGAGCGTCTTGTCGACCTCTTCTGCCACTACCGGCATGACGAGCAGGAAGCTCAGGATAATTGTAATCAGTTTGTTCATCATCGTTCTCTCTTGCATTACCGGCCGGTGAAAGCACCGGCTAGATATCGTTTCGCATCATGACGTTTCTCGTCAGGCCGCCTACTCTGCGGAGCACCGAGAGCTCGTCACGATAGGCCTTGATAAGTTTCGCCTGCAGGTGAGCGTTACCGGGATCCCGCTCGAGCGCCTGGTTAATATCGAAAATCGCTTGCTGCAGGAATTCGAGGTTGGTCGCGATTTCAGCGCGTGTTTGCGGCGACAGCCGCGCAAGCTCGACGTCGAGCTGTGCGACGAGCGAGTTGCGTGCGTCCTGAAAATCGGGTCCCAGGGTATAGCGACTGCCGAACGAAGTCTGTTCAAAAATCAGGTCCGGCGCCACACTTGTTACGGGACCCTGCTGACCTTTCACGGCGACGTAGGTCACGGCCGACGACGCGCCGATTAACAGCACGATGGCGGCCGCCTGTGCAAACATCGCTGTCCAGCGTGGGCGACGCGGCGAATGAATCGCGTTGGCAATGCCCGCCCACAGGTCTCGGTCCGGACTGATTTCGGTTTTCAGTCGCCTTGCCGCCGCCGCCAGTTTGTCATCGTTGAATTCGGTCATTCTTCAAATTCCTGTTGCTTCAATTGTTGCGCCAGCAGCCTGCGCGCGCGATGCAGCTGTGCTTTGCTGGTGCCCACCGCGATGCCCAGCATGTTGCCGGCCTCTTCGTGGCTATACCCGTAGACGGCATGCAGGACGAAGACATGCCGGGCGCCTGCCGGCAGCCGGTCAACGGCCCGGGCCAGATCTCTGAGCTCCGCCTCATCGCCCGGGGCCACTGGCGCCGGCGTTGTGTCGGCAACAGCCTGGATGCGATCCTGCTCACGTTTCGATTTTCGAATGCGCCCCAGCACCGTGTTAACCGCGATGCGATGCAGCCAAGTCGCGAAGGCGCTGTCACCACGAAATTTTGCCAGCTTGTTCCACGCCTGGATAAATGCGTCCTGCGTACAGTCTTCTGCCTCGCTAACATTGCCGGTCATCCTCAGACAGAGTCCATAAACCTTGTCTACGTGCAATCGATAGAGGGATTCGAAAGCTCGCGCGTCGGACCGCTGCGCCCGGCTGATCCAGGCGGCCTCATCGGCGACTCCGTCGGATGTCGTAGAAATCATCGATTGACTATAGTCGCTGCTGTTTGCGGTCAAAAGCGCTGACAAGTGCTTTTTCTCCCTTTATCGTGTCCTTTGGATACCGTTGCGCCCGTTTTGGTTTGAAAATAGTGGCCCCGCAGAGCCAAAAAAATCGCTCAAGCGACTGTGTTTGTTTACTATTCTGGTATCATGCGACTGGCCTCCTGCAAGCTCGGCCGTCACCTCGGCAGAACCGAAGAAGTAAAACAATATATGGCACCCACAGACGCTTGTCCGTTTTCAGAACGATTTCATGAAACCACGGGTAAGTTGCCACTAACGGTTGCGAGTTGCTGATGTCGGGGCACTCGATTCTCTACCTGGGCCGCGGCGAATTCGCGGCCGACTATCTTGGAGAATTGGAAACCCTTCCTTGCTGCACCATGCTGACGCGCAGCGCAGCGCTCTGTTTGCCCATCGATGCGGCCTCTGTTGTCGATCTCGTTCTCCTCGAAGTCGGGCCGTCAATCGCGCAGTCGGGGCAATCGCTCAACAGCATTATTCACGCGCTCGAGCCATACCCGGTCATTGCGCTGACACAGAAAGAACATGAGCATCGCGGCATCGCCGCGGTAGTGGCCGGTGCCGAGGCTTATATTTGCGTCGACGACGTCACAGTTGAAAGCCAGGACGCGATTTTTGAACACGCCGTTCAACGCAGCGACCTGCAGCGCCGGCTTTCGGACACGGATATGACGGTGTTGTCCATACTCAAGGACATCAACGATGGCGTTATCATCGTGGACAACGCAGGCCATGTACTCGATATCAATCCGGCGGCCCGATCCATCCTCGGCCTGGCACCACGGTCACAGCCGGACCCGAGCTGGGAGCAGACTTTTTGCTGCATTGACGAGCACGGTGAAACCTATCGGAACTCTGCAGACCTGCCGCTCGTTCGCGCCCGCAACGGCGAGAAGTTTGCGGCCCAGGTCGCCATCTACCGCGCGCCGGAACAGCCCGATACGGTGCTAAGCCTGAACGGCCAGGGACTGTTCGACGGCAACCGGGAACTTATAGGCGGCGTCATAACTTTCCGTGACATCACCGAGCTCACTCGCCGGACATCCGAGCTCGAGAAACGAGCGCAATTCGACGAACTCACGGGACTGGCCAATCGCGGCCTGTTTACCGAGCAGCTGACGCGCGCCGTCGGACGAAGCCAGCGCAAGTCCGCGCCGCTCGCCACCCTCTTTATCGACCTCGACCGCTTCAAGTCCGTCAACGATACGCTGGGACATGATGTTGGTGACGCGCTGCTATGCGAAGTCGCACAACGCCTGCAGGCGAACCTGCGAATCGGCGACTTCGTCGGGCGCTGGGGCGGCGACGAATTCGTTGTATGCCTCGAGGATTTTGGCGAAGCCAGCAATGCGGCCGCCGCCGCGCAAAAACTGTTGCTGGTTCTGTCCGAGAAGTACGAGCTTGGCGCGAGCGAAGTGTATGCGACGCCAAGTATCGGCATCGCGATGTATCCCGATTCGGGTGACAACGCCGCGCGGCTCATAAAGGCCGCAGACGTAGCGATGTTCGAAGCAAAGAAACGCGGCGGCGATCGTTTTCAGTATTACTCCAGGGCACTCAATACCCAGCTTGCACAGCGCGAAGAACTCGAAGTCGGGCTGCGGCACGCATTGGTCCGCGATGAGTTCGTGTTGCACTATCAGCCACGTATCGATGTCTCGAGCGGACGCCTGATCGGTCTTGAAGCGTTACTGCGCTGGCAGCACCCTCGATTTGGTCTGCTGGCACCGGCGCGCTTCCTGCCCATTCTTGAAAGCAGCGGCCTGATCCACTCTGCCGGCGAATGGGTCATCGCAACGGCCTGCCGGCAGCTCGCCGCATGGCAGCACCGCTTTGAGCTTCCCGACCTTTCGCTCGCCATCAACCTGTCAACGCAACAGCTGATGCACGACCGGCTGGTGCAGGCGGTCGCCAAGGCGCTTTCCGATACAACACTCGATCCCGGCTGTATCGAGCTCGAGATTGGTGACGACGATATCGTTCGCCAGCGCAGCAGCGAACTGGAAACATTGCGCAACCTGAGAAAGCTCGGCGTCCGGATCTCACTCGATCATTTTGGCACGCGCGACGTGTCCTTCGAATCGCTCGACAATGGTTTCATCGACAGCTTTGTTCTCGATCAATCGTTGATTTCCGACGTCGAGGAAAACAGCAGCCACCAGCGCATCATTCGTGCCGCCATTGCGATGGCGCAGGGCCTCGATATCGAGGTGGCTGCAGAGGGCGTCGAGACGCTGACGCAACTCGAGTTCCTGAGGAGCTGCAACTGCGACCTGGCACAGGGCTTTTTGATCAGCAAACCGATGCAGCCGGAGAAAGTCGCGGCGATCCTGCGAAGCGAAATCGCCGGCACCAGCCTCCTCGCCCGCGGAATGCCGTAAGCGACCGCCTGCCACACCCACCGACTCTCCCCACACTTTTGCCAGCGACGTTTCAGACCACCCAAGCGGTCTGACGACCGCCGCTGTCGCTTCGCGCCCTGGGGGCGCTCCTACAGGTGGCACGATTGAGCAGCGGCGACGAGTGCGGGGTGTTTTGCGAAGCGACGTTGCGCAAGCTGGAGCCAGCAAAAATTCCCCGCGCTCGTCGCCGCGGCCGGCTGCCTTGTCCAACCCAGATTGTTGGGTGCTTAGTCGACAGACGTGCTGCAGTTCCAGCATGCCGCGAACTGCCCCTCGTTTTCCTCGCCGCATTTCTTGCACCGCCATGTTGCACTCGGACTTTCGGAGTCCACGGATGTAATAAGCTGCGTCGCGCGATCGAAGTCGAGATCGTTGATCACCCAGAGCTCCGGCCAGGTTTCGACGAACGGCATTTCGCCCATGATTGAGCCGAGATGCTCATTGCGAATTTGTGCTGGAATGCCCTCGGCCGCCAACAGGTTTTTGTAATGGTTGATCGTGATCAGCGAATCGGCTGACGTCAGCTTTTTCATTGGCCGATCAGGGACTGCAGGTAAGGCTGTGGATCGTCGCCGCGCTCCAGCACTTCAACGAGCGCCGAGCCAACGATCGCACCCGCCGCGTGCTTGCCCACGGCTGCGACATCATCGTACGTCCGTATACCGAAACCCGCGCACACGGGCAGCGACGACAGGCCTGCAACCTTGTCCAGGTACTGAGTCAGGTCGGCCGGGAGCCCGGCATCGCCACCGGTTATTCCCGTGATCGTCACTGCGTACACGAAACCACGCGATGCGTCGCAAAGCGTTTGCAATCGTTTCTCCGGTGTTGCCGGAGTCACGAGTTGAACAAGACCGAGGCCCTTTGCTTCGAGCGCGGCCCGCAGGTCTGCACTTTCTTCGAACGGCAGGTCCGGAACGATAAAGCCGCACACGCCGGCCGCCAGCGCCCGATCGGCAAGTTTGTCGTAGCCGAATGCAAGCAGCGGATTCAGGTACGACATCATGACCAACGGCGCATCGATCTCGCTGCCGGCTGCGTCGAGCTGATCGAAAATCCATTTGAGACTGACGCCCTGTCGCAACGCCTCGAAACTCGAGCGCTGAATAGTCATGCCATCCGCCATCGGGTCGGAAAACGGAATGCCGAGCTCGACAACATCACCGACCGCTGCGATCGCTTTCAATGTGTCGATGAAGTCCGCCGGTTTCGGATAGCCCGCCGTTATGAACGGCACGAGTGCGGGCCGACCCGATTTCGTCGCAGCGGCGATGGCTGCAGTAATGCGTTCATGCGCCTGCATGGCTGCGGGTCCTCGCCGGGTACTGGGTCAGCGTCGGCATATCCTTGTCGCCGCGTCCGGAGTTGCCTATCAGTATTCGCTTGCCGGGATGCTTTTTCGCATACTCTTTCGCCGCGGCGAATGCATGCGACGTTTCGAGTGCGGTCAGTATGCCCTCGCTCGCACAGAGTTCTTCCAGCGCTTCGAGTGCCTCGTCATCGGTTGCCGATATGTATTTCACGCGGCCGGTGGCCTGCAGCAGCGCATGCTCGGGTCCTACGCCAGAGTAGTCGAGCCCTGCCGAGATCGAGTGTGTCTCCTGCACCTGTCCGTCGTCATCCTGCAGGATAATCGTGTAAGAGCCCTGCAGGACGCCCGGTGTACCGGTTGCGAGCGTCGCCGCGTTCTGCCCGAGGCCGTTGCCAGTGCCGCCGGCCTCGACGCCGATGAGTTCTATGTCGTCGCCGAGCAGCGGATAGAACAGACCGATGGCGTTCGAGCCGCCGCCGACACAGGCGAACGCGACGTCGGGCAAGCCTCCCGCGAGGTCGATCATTTGCTGCCGGGCTTCCTCTCCGATGACCGACTGCAGCTCACGCACGAGGTACGGATACGGGTGTGCCCCGACCGCGGACCCCAACAGGTAGTAGATGCCCTCGGGATCCGTTACCCAGGTACGAAGCGCTTCGTCGATGGCCGCCCGCAGGGTCTTGTCACCGGATTCCACGGCAACAACTTCTGCGCCGAGCCGCAGCATGCGATCGACATTGGGTGCCTGGCGCTGCATGTCGACGGCGCCCATGTACACGCTGCACGGCAGCCCGACACGCGCACAGGCCGCAGCCGATGCAACGCCGTGCTGCCCGGCGCCGGTTTCAGCAATGACGCGTTTGGCGCCGAGCCGTTTTGCAAGGATCGCCTGGCCGATTGCATTGTTGATCTTGTGTGCGCCCGTGTGGGCAAGGTCTTCGCGCTTTAGCCAAACGTCAGCGCCCCAGCTTTCACTGAGCCGCGGCGCATACGTCAGTGCCGTCGGTCGGCCGACCCACTCGTGCAGCTCCTTGCGGAACTCGGCCTGGAACGACGCGTCATGCAGATGCTCGCGCACACCGGCCTCGAGTCGCTCGAACGCCGGTACCAGTGTTTCCGGCACGTAACGACCGCCGAACGGACCGAATCGCCCGCGCGCGTCGGGCAGCTCGCCGCGAATGGCCGCCGCCAGAAGTGCTGATGCCTCGTCGGCTTGCAGCAGTGCACTCATAGCTCTTTCTCCGCGGCTTGCGCCGCACTGATGAACTCTTTTATCAACCGCGCATCCTTTTCGCCGGGAGCGGACTCGACGCCACTGGACACGTCAACTCCGGATGGCCTTACCCTTTTAATGGCAGCCGCGACATTTTCCGGGTCGAGCCCGCCGGCCAGGATCATGCCACCGGACGGCGCGAGGCGTGCCGCCGCCGACCAGTCTACCGTCTCTCCCCGGCCGCTTCTTGCTCCTTCATACACCCAGGTGCCCGTAGCGTCGGGCATCGATTGTCCTTCACGATAAACGGGCCAGCGCTCGACCGATGCGGGAATCTCGAGGCGATCGAAGTCCTCTGCATCGGTCTGCAGGACATCGGGTTCGAGCTGCTGCAGCACGCGCTGCCATTCGTCGTTTGCCGGATGCAGCATGACCGCAACACGTTTCACGCTGCGCGGCACGTCACCGCTGATTGATCGGGCACGCTCGGGCGTAACCCTGCGGGGCGAATCGGCGAACACGAACCCGATTGCCGCGGCCCCGGCCTCGATGGCAACGGCTACGTGGCGCCTGTCGCGCAGCCCGCAAATTTTGATGAGCAGGCTCATGCCGCGACCCCTGCGCTGCCCGCATCGCGCATGGCCGCCACCAGCGCCGCGGGATCGTCGCTGCGCATCAACGCGGTTCCCACCAGCGCCAGGCGATACCCGTAGCCGGCAACCTTCGCTGCATCTTCAGCGACGCGCAGCCCGCTCTCAGCAACACAGCGCGCAGTCGG
Organism: Woeseiaceae bacterium; assembly: GCA_013043165.1. GTDB lineage: Bacteria > Pseudomonadota > Gammaproteobacteria > Steroidobacterales > Woeseiaceae > UBA1847. The sequence goes on from JABDOQ010000038.1 coordinate 18,267, forward strand.
CAGCCGTGCTGCGAGTTTTCGCAGGCGCCCGTTGTCAACCTCGAGCGTGCGCAGGTTGCGTGTGTTGACGCCGAACAGCAGCTGACCGGACCCGGCACGCTCGCAATCGTCGGCGTTTTCCATGAGCTTTGATGATCGCGCCAGGTCGTTTTCGTCAAATGATTCGAGCAACACGAACATGCCATGTTGCCAGGCAACGTCGAGCATTTCGCGGAGCTTCTTGTCGGACAACAGCGCGGCGATCAGAAGCACACCGCTCGCGCCGGCTTTACGAGCTTCGTCTACCTGCACGGGAGCAACCAGGAAATCTTTTCGCATGACCGGTGTTCCCGGCACGGCCGCGACCACCTCTTCGAGATGAGCAAGTTTCCCATCGAAGCGGCTCGGCTCTGTCAGGACGGATATCGCGGCCGCGCCACCCGCCGCATAGCTCGTTGCCTGGTCAACGCGACTCCGGGTTTTTGTTTTGAGCGCACCCTCGGCCGGCGAGCGATCCTTTATCTCCGCAATCACATCAAAATCACCAAGCCTGAGTGGCACGACGGGCTTGTCGAAATCTGTCGACACGAATTTCGACGCTACCGCCGCCGCGCGCTCAGCACTGGACGCCGCCATGGTTTGCAGGAAATCACTCATCAGCCGGTAAAGTGCTCGCGCATTCTCTGCAGGAACGCTGCAGCGCGACCATCATCAATGGCGGCCGCGGCTTTCGCCACGCCGTCGACGGCATTTTTCACATCGCCCTGCACTTCGAGCACGAGCGACGTGCCCATCAACAGTGCGTCCCGGTGAGCGCCCTTGTCCTCTGCAGTGAATACCCGGGTCAGCTCCCTTGCGTTGTGCTCCGCGTCGCCGCCCTCGAGATCCCCGGGCCGGCATCGCTCGAGCCCGTAATCTTCGGGCGAGCGCTTCGTCTCGGTGACCGATCCCGGCCGTACATCGTATAACCAGAAATCGCCCGCCGGCGTCGCTTCGTCCCATCCGGGTTCGCCGTGCACGACGAACGCGCGCTGCAGCGGCATGCCGGCGAGCGTATCGGCCATCAGCCTGGCGGCATCTTTGCTGAACGCGCCGATAAGCTGAAACGGTGGCGCGGCCGGGTTGGTCAGCGGGCCAAGGACGTTGAATACCGTGCGAACGGACAGCGCGCCGCGGATTGGTACCACGGCCTTCATCGCCGGATGATAGGCCGGTGCGAACAGGAACGTGAAGTTCGTCGCCTCCAGGCAGGCAACGGCTTCCTTCTCGTGCAGCGGTAGCGGCATGCCCAGGCATTCGAGCACGTCGGCGCTGCCAGAACGGCTGGAGACGGAACGGTTACCGTGCTTTACGACTCGCGAACCAGCCGCGGCGGCCAGCAGGCCGGTTCCTGTTGAGAGATTCAGGCTGCCGGAGCCGTCGCCGCCGGTGCCGACCGTGTCGACCGTTGGCGCGCCGTCGGGAATCTGCGGATGCAGCGCAAGCTCCCGCATCGCCGTGGCGAAACCGCGTATTTCGTCGGCCGTCTCGCCTTTGGCACGCAGCCCCGCGAGCAGCGCACCCGCCAGCGCTGGTGGCAGCTCGCCATCGGCGAGCTTGTACATCAGCTCGTACGCTTCACGCTCCGTGAGCGCGTGGCCGTCAAGCAGGCGGTCGAGCAGATGGCTGTATTCCCTGTTCGTCATTGGGTCATCCGCATGAAGTTCACCATCAGGCGCTCACCTTCGGGCGTCAATACGCTTTCAGGATGAAACTGCACGCCTTCTATCGGCAGCGTCTTGTGCCTCACGCCCATGATTTCGCCGCGATCTGTCTGTGCCGTAACCTGCAGCGACTCGGGCAGCGATTCCTGTTCGGCGCATAAAGAATGGTAACGGCCAACCTCGAACGGATTCGACAGTCCCTCGAAAATTGACTGGCCGTCGTGGCTGACCATGGATGTCTTGCCGTGCATCAGCCGCTCCGCGCGGACGATCTCGCCGCCTTGCTGCTGGACGATGCTCTGGTGCCCGAGACATACGCCAAGAATAGGAGCGCGTCCGGCAAACGCGCCGATCATAGCCAGCGACACACCTGCGTCCTCGGGTCGGCCCGGCCCGGGAGAAATAACGAGATGCGTCGGTGCCAGATCAAGAGCCTCGTCAACAGCGATGGCGTCGTTTCTGTAAACCATGACGTCAGCACCGTGCGCGGCAAACGCCTGCACGAGGTTGTAAGTAAAAGAGTCGTAGTTATCGATCAGCAACATGCGGACATGTTTAAAGAACTGCGGAGCATTCTTCGTATTGCCCATCACAAACCCTCCCCTGCGATTTCAAGGGCGCGTCTGAGTATGGCGCTTTTTGCGAGCACTTCCTGGTACTCCCTGGCCGGAACCGAGTCGGCAACGATACCGGCACCGGCCTGAAAACTGTATTCGCCTGCGGCAAACACCAGCGTTCGAATCGTTATGGCCTGGTCCATGTCACCGCTGAGGCCGAAATAGCCCGCGGTACCCGCATACAAACCGCGTCCGACCTGCTCCATTTCTTCGATGATCTCCATGGCGCGTACCTTCGGGGCTCCGACCAGCGTGCCGGCCGGAAAGCTCGCCGCGAACAGGTCGAACTGATCAAACCCCTCTGCGAGCTCGCCCTGCACGCCGCTAACGATGTGCATGACATGGCTGTAGCGTTCGATGGCGCGGTAAGGATCAACGTGCACCGATCCGGCACTGGCGACACGCCCGAGATCGTTGCGCGCCAGGTCGACCAGCATGACGTGCTCTGCGGCCTCTTTCGGGTCTGCAAGCAGCGCCGCCTCGTTCGCAAGATCTTCCTCGCGTGTCGCGCCGCGTGGCAGCGTGCCCGCAATCGGCCGCAGCGACGCCGTATTGTGATTCAACTTCACGAGCGCTTCGGGCGAGGAGCCTACAACCTGCAAATCGTCGAAGTCGAAGAAGAACATATAAGGAGACGGGTTCAGCAGGCGCAGCGCACGGTACACCTCGAACGGCGCGACGTTGGTTTTGCCGCGAAACAGGACTGACAGCACGATCTGGTAGATATCACCAGCCGCGATGTGCTCCTTGCACGCTTTGACGCGCTCCGTGTATTCCTCTTCGCTCAGGCTCGCTTCGGCCGGTGAGATTGAAACGTTTTCGTTGGTCGCCGGTATCGGACCGCGAAGTTGTTTAATAACTTCCGCCCGGAGCGCTTGCCGTTCTTGCTCCGGCCCGTCGTGCAACAGCGCAACGCGGCGCGTGAGGTGATCGAAGACCAGCACGGAGGCAGGCGCTACGAACGCGGCATCGGGAACGCTGGACTGTGGCTCGGTATTCTGCGGCAGCTTCTCGAACAGTCGCACCACGTCGTAGCCGGACACGCCAACGAGACCGCCCGCGAAAGGCAGGTCGTCATCGGGCTGCGGCCTCGGCGCCAGCTCGAGCACCCGACGCAGCGCGGCCAGGTATTCGGCCTGGTTTCGGGGCCGCTGTTCCTTGTTGCCGTTGACGCTCAGAGAGGAGTCATCCATGCGAACTTCGACGGCGTCGCCGAAACCCAGGAAGGAATAGCGCGCGAGCCGCTCGCCACCTTCTACGCTCTCGAGCAGGAAGCGCGGGCGCATTGCCTTGAGCTTCAGGTAGGCCGAGACCGGCGTGTCCAGGTCCGCCGCTATGTCAAACGGTGCTTGCATGCTTTTCGGTTCCTCTGTCGCGGCTGCCAGCCGCTCCTGCGGTGCGCCGGGCTCCGCGGCAGACCATCCATGATCAAAAAAAAACCCATCCCTGTTATCGGCAGAGATGGGCTTTTGGTCCTCTGTTGCTCAGCTAAAAGTCAGCCAGCCACCCCCTCGTGCGCGGGCAGCCACCACCGGTTGTTTACGATCTGAGCATTCATGCGGTCGAGTATTACCGGCGCTCCGGCGCTACGTCAAGTCCTTACAGCTCGTACAGCATCGGCAGGACCAGCGAAAATCCAAGCCACATAATGAGTGTGAGCGGGATACCGACGCGCAGGAAATCAGCGAATTTGTAGCCACCGGCACTCATCACCAGCAAATTGGTTTGATAGCCGTACGGCGTCGCAAAGCTCATGTTGGCGCCGAATAGAACGGCGAGAATAAAGGGTTCGGAACTGACGCCGAGTTGCTGTGCGATGCTGATGGCGATCGGCGTGCCGATAGCCGCTGCCGCATTGTTCGAAACGATGTTGGTCATGATCGTCATGAGCAGCAGGAACGCACTGAGAATCATGGGCGGCGGCAGCCCCGATGCGGCGTCGACAAAACTTACCGCGATAAAGGCGGCCATGCCCGTACCCATCAGGGCCTTACCCAGCGCCAGCGCGGCCACAATGATCATGACCACCGGGATGGATAGCGCTCCAGCCGCATCGCGCCAGCCCAGGCACCCCGTCGCAAGCATCAGGCCCAGGCCGACCAGCGCGCTGACCGAAATCGGCAATATGCCCAGAGCCGCGGCAAACACCACAAAGGCCATCACTGCGAGAGCGCGCTTGGCATGGTGTGTCTGTGGCAGCGTGGTCGCGCCGTCAAGCACCAGCATTGTGCCGTTTTCCTTGAGGTGCGCTATTGCATCGCTCGTGCCCTGAACCAGCAGGACGTCGCCCGCGCGCAGGCGAATCTGGTTCAGGTCGCCGGTAACCTGCGAACTGGGCGCACGAGCGCGATGCACCGCGAGTGGCAACAAGCCGTAGCTGCTCGTGAATCGCGCCGCCGCGAGACTGCGCAAATGCAGCGGCGAGCCGCGCGTAACGACCACTTCGGCCAACTGCTGGCCTTCGGCTCTTAGCGGCGTTTGCTCGTCGACCGGGTGCTCGATGTCTGAAATATTGAAAAGCGTTGCGCCGAGCAGCTGTTCGTAATGCTTCAGGTTTTCCGGCGAGTCCTTGACGAACAACCTGTCACCGGGCTGTAGCTTCACCGATGGCAGCTTCGCCAGGAACAGGGACTCGGTGCGCTGGATCTTATCGATGCGAAGATTGCCGTCCGCCTTCGCCAGCACTTCCGAGAGCGACTTGCCGTCTGCGAAGCCGCCCTCTTTGACATGCAGCTGGGCGCTGAAGATTCGCGGCGATGTGTCGGCCATCGGCGGCGTTCGGTCCGGTATCAGCCTTGGCGCTATCAGCCACAGGTAAATGAGTCCCGCTCCACCCACTATTGCCACGGGCAGCACCCACTCGAACATGCTGAATTCATGCATGCCCATGTCGCGCGAGATGCCGACAACCAGCAGGTTGGTCGAGGTGCCGATCGTCGTCGACATGCCGCCAACAATTGTTGCCAGTCCCATCGGCAGCATGACGCCCGATACCGGGAACTTGGATCGCAGCGACGCACCAACGAGTATCGGCATCAACAACACGACAATCGGCGTGTTGTTCATGAAGGCGCTGAGGATCGCTCCGGCAACCAGCGTTGCCAGCAGGGCAAGCACCGGGCTGGTTGACCAGGCGCGGCCGACGACGCTCGCCAACGGCTGAAGTGCGCCCGTCGTTTCGAGCGCTTTGCCAACCATCATCAGGACGCAAATCGCGACGAGCGCTTCGTTGCCAAAGCCGGCGAAGAAGTCGACCGGTCCAAGCACGACCTCGCCACCTTTTGCGTAGGGGAACAGCGTGAAGCCCGCGACCAGAAGTGTCAGAACCGCGAGGGATGATGACTCAAGTGGAATGTTGTCGCGCGTGAACAGGAAAAGCGCAACGACCGTTAGTATCAGAACGGCTATGCCATGAGCGTCAGGTGTGATCGGTTGCAATACGTTCCCTCAATCGATTGCTCCGGCAAGCGGCCATTGAACTTATACCAGTTTATACCTGTTTCGCAATCTGTCCTGCGTCGAACTTGCTGCGCAGTATCGCGCTCACTCGCTCGTAGAAGCGCCGGAATTCATTGATCTTCCAGTGCGAAATATCGACGCTGCGCTGAAACGACAGGCAATTCGCGCAACGCATTAACGGCAACAAATCAACGTACCGTAAATCCGCGGGCCCGGCCTGCGGAAACACATCCCATACGGACATCGTGGTGAGGTTGCGATGACGAAGTGCCGCGTGGTCGACGGCGCGCTGCCAGCGCAATTTCATTTCCCCGCCGCCGCTAAGCACCTTCATGCCGGCGACATCGACGGCAGGGCAGTAACCCCTCTCTCTTGCGAGGACATGTGATCTCGCACGCAGAGTCCCCGCGATAAATTCGGCAAGTTCTTCGAGCTCTTTCAGCGTGCGAAATGCGCCCGGGTCCGCGCCGCGACGACTGACGAGGTCGCCCCAACCCCGAATCGCGACAGCCAGGCGCCTGTTGAGCCAGCTGTCAAACTGAACGGCGGACGACGACCAGGTGCGCGAATCATGCAGTGAGTCGCCCCGGTCAACACAGTGATTCAAGACTCTTTCAAGTGCTTTCAGGCGGATATCACCATTGTCATGGACGAATCTCGATACGTCGACCTGCATGGGAATCCAGGCCGAATTCTGCGGTACCTGGATACCGGTCGCAGACAGGACGGAGTCAGCGCGCTCTTCGGCCAGCAACGGGCATGCCGGCGACACGACCGTCGGCAGCACAATGCTGATCGGCACGGCGTCGCGCATTTCCCAGAGGTGCCGCCAGATGCCATCCGCAGATCGCGGAGATGGCCTTGAAAGGATATCCATAACGAAGAACATGGCGATTATCTTGCGGCCGCCGGCACGGTCGGGCCGCCGCTGTTACTGGGCAGCCTGTACAGATTTTGAGGTCCTCGCATGGCGCCCTGTACCATAAAGGCCCGCGGCGCAGTTTTGGGTCTGGCGTGTTTGCCTCCGCGGGTGTACCTTTTGCCGCGTCAACCTCGACAGGAAAACCAGATGCCATCTTTTGATGTAGTCAGCGACTTCGACGCGCACGAGGCACGCAACGGCGTTGACCAGGCCAATCGCGAAGTCACGACTCGATTCGACTTCAAGGGCACGGGATCAAAATTCGAGCTCGAAGAACAGGTGATTTCGCTAACGACCCAATCCGACTTCCAGCTCAGGCAAATGATCGATATCCTGCACCAGAAACTGTCGAAGCGCGGCGTTGACATAGCGTGTCTCGAAGAACAGGAGCCCGAGTTTTCGGGCAATGAAGCTCGGCAAAAAATTATTCTGCGCCGCGGCATCGATACCGATCGAGCACGCAAACTCGTGAAACAGATCAAGGCGGCAAAGATGAAGGTGCAGGCTGCGATTCAGGGCGACAAGTTACGCGTCAGCGGCAAGAAGCGCGACGACCTGCAGGCCGTCATCAGCATGCTCAAAGAACAAGACATCGGGCTGCCGTTGCAGTACGAGAATTTCCGGGACTGATCATAAACCCGGACAAGAAGAAGATAATGAGTACGGGAATCGAAAAGAAGCTTCGTCGCCAGGACATCACGTTCGAAGACAAGGACCAGGCACTGCGCAACGATGTTCGCACGCTGGGCGCGATGGTTGGCGATCTCATCCTTGAACAGAATGGCGAAGAGCTGTTCGAACTGGTCGAGAATGCTCGTTTGCGGGCCATCCGAAGACGTGAGAACAACGAAAAGACCGGCGAAGAACTCGCAAGACTCGTCGAAGGGCTCGATCCTGACGTTGCGCTGCAGCTGATTCGCAGCTTCTCGACGTACTTTCAAATGGTCAACACCGCCGAAAAAGTGCACCGCATTCGGAGACGACTTGAATACCTTCGCGATGCTGATCAAAACCAGCCTGGTGGACTTGAAGAGACCTTACTCAAACTCAAAGCATCGGGCATGGACGTTGACGGCTTGCAGGCGTTGCTCGATTCGATGTTGATCGAACCGGTGTTCACGGCGCATCCGACCGAACCGACGCGCCGAACGATGCTCAGAAAGGAACAGAACACCGTCAAGCATCTTGTCGAATTGTTGAATCCGACGATGACTCCCCATGAAACCAGCGTCGCGTGGAAAAACATCAGGCGAATCGCTACGACCGGTTGGCAGACGGATGAGCATCCTTCCGAACAGATGACGGTTGCCGACGAGCTCGAGCACGTCCTGTTTTTCGTCACGGACGTACTTTACCGCGCGATTCCACCATTTTATGAAGATATTCGGCAGGCCATCATCGATATCTATGGCGAAGAAGCAAGACATGTTGAGCTGCCGTCCCTCGTAAAATTCGCGTCCTGGGTCGGTGGCGACATGGATGGCAACCCGAACGTCAACGCGAAGACGATTCGGGCCACCCTCGCAAGACAACGCTCACTGATTCTCGATCTCTATTTCAAAGAATGCGCGGCGATCAGTGCCAAGCTCAGCCAGTCAGAGGGTCGAGCCACATTCAGCCAGGGTATGCTGGACAAGATCGAGCAGTACCGTGAAATCTTTCCCAACGCTTATCATGCTGTTCCGGCCCGCCACAGGGAAATGCCCTACCGCGTATTCCTCCGCCTGGTCCAGCAACGACTGCAGTCGACCTACGACGACGATATTTTCCCCTACGAAAAAGTGGAACAGTTCGTCAAGGACATCGAGCTTATCGCCGAGAGCCTGACGTGCAATAAGGGCAGACACGCAGGCCTGTTTTCCGTGCAACGACTGCTGCGACGCATCCGCACCTTCGGTTTTCACCTGGTGACACTCGACGTTCGCCAGGACGCAGAGGTTCACCGGCGTGTAATCGCGGAGTGTCTCGGCGACGATGATTGGCTTGAACGGCCTGCCGAAGAACGTACCAAAAGAGTCCTGCAGGCCATTACAGCGCGCGAAAGTCCGCCGATGACCCTGAGTACTTTGGCGCGCAAAACAATAAGCGTATTTCAAGCCATCGCTTTTTGTCGCCGGAAATACGGCAAGAAGTCCATCGGCCCGTTTATCATCAGCATGACCCAGGGCGCTGACGATATTTTGTCCGTGCTTTTGCTGGCGCAATGGGGCGAACTCCACAATCGACGTGGCGAGGTACCGCTCGACGTCACCCCCCTGCTCGAAACCGTTGATGATCTGGACAATGGTCCGGAGATTCTCGAAATATTGTTGAGCACGAAATTGTATCGCGAACATCTCGCGAAGCGCGGCAATCGGCAGACGGTAATGATCGGCTATTCCGACAGCAACAAGGATGGCGGTCTGGCGTCGGCCCGATGGGCGCTGCAAAACGCCCAGGAAGCGCTCGTGAATGCGGTTGAGTCGCAGGACATTGAGCTGACACTTTTCCATGGCCGCGGCGGTACGATCAGCCGCGGTGGCAGCAAGACGCATGTTGCCGTGCTTGGCGCTCCGCCAGGCACGGTAAATGGCCGGCTGCGCGTAACCGAGCAGGGCGAAATAATCAATGAGAAGTACGGTCTTCGCGGCATAGCGCTGCGTACGCTGGAACAAGTTACGGGTTCGGTGGCACTCGCGACTGCATTGCCGACGCACCGCGGCAACGACATGCCGGAATGGCATGAGATGATGGACGTCATAGCTGCCGAGAGTCGCCGTGCGTATCGCAAGCTGATTTATGAAATGCCGCATTTCTACGACTACTTCAGAAAAGCAACGCCCATCGATGTAATCGAGCGTATGCGAATTGGTTCGCGGCCATCGGCGCGTCGCTCACAATCCGGTATCGAGGACCTGCGCGCAATCCCCTGGGTATTCTCCTGGACACAGGCTCGATTCGTACTGCCGGGCTGGTACGGAATCGGTAGCGGGATTGCAAAGGCAGCCAGGCAATTTGGCGACGATTCTTTTCGTGAGATGTTTGCCGAATGGTATTTCCTGCGCTCCCTGACGGCCGACGCCGAAATGGTACTTGCCAAATCCGACCTGGGAATAGCCGAACTGTATTCGAAACTCGCCGGTGACCTTCATGATGAGTTCTTTCCAATCATTCAGGGTGAATACGACCTGACACGAGACCTGATCCTCGAGTATTCGGATCACGAGTCGCTGCTCGAGGGTGACGTAACCCTGCAAAGAGCGATCATGCTTCGTAACCCGTATGTCGATCCGATGAGCCTGATGCAGGTGGACCTGCTATCGAGGTGGCGGGCGTCGAATTGCGAAGACGAGAAGTTGTTCGCGGCGCTGCTCGCCAGCGTGAACGGCATCGCGCAGGGCCTGCAAAACACGGGCTGACCACCCGCACCTTCCCCCTCCCTCACCAGCCGAGATTCGAGGGCTCCGCTTGCTTTGGCGTCCTGCGTCGCGGCGCTCCGCACGACGCTCAAGGAACCCCCAAACGCGGCCCTCAGGCGGCACGATTGAGCAGCGGCGGCGAGTGCGGGTGTGTTTTGCGACGCGACGTTGCGTAGCTGGAGCCAGCAAAATCTGCCCGTGCTCGTCGCCGCGGTCAGATGGATGGTGGTGGGTGGTGGGTGGTGGCTTAGGTATCGATGAAGCTCGCGATTTCTTCGAGCGATTTGCGCCCGATGTCCGGCACCCGGGCATCATCGGCCGGATACCCGACCACGAGTAACAGGAACGGCCGTTCGCTCTTCGGCCTGCCCAGTATTTCATTGAGGAACTTCATCGGGCTCGGCGTGTGTGTCAGCGTTGCAAGACCCGCCACATGCAGCGCCGTTATCAGCATGCCGGTCGCCAGGCCCGTCGACTCCGCCGGGTAGTAGTGCTTCACCTTGCAACCGTCAGGCAGTTCGCCAAATTTCTGCAGGAACACTGCGATCAGGTACGGGGCTTTTTCCAGGAACGGTTTCTGATCGTCGGTGCCGAGCGGCGCCAGTGCTGCGAGCCATTCCTCTGACGCTCGATGCGTATAGAATTCGCGTTCTTCCGCCTCGGCCGCCTCGCGAATCTTCTTCTTGGTTTCGGGGCCGCTGACGACAGCGAAATGCCATGGCTGCAGGTTGGCCCCGCTGGGCGCCGTGCTGGCGGCTTCGAGCGCGGTCTCGATAATATCCCGCGGCACGGGCCGATCGGAAAACTCGCGAACGGTGCGGCGGCGATTTATGTCGGCAAAAAAATCTGTGACGCGCCGTCGCATTTCCTCGATAGGATACTCCCGGTATTCAGAAAGCGGAATGGTTGGGTAGCTACTCACGATGTCCCCTTTTTTCGAATTCGCAACGAGTGCCGGCTAGTGGTCGGGCTCGCCGAGTTTTTGCACAACGCGCCACTCGACGCCGTCGTTCTCTGATATGGACCGTCCCAGCATCGATATCCCCGCCTCGTGCACTGACTCGGGCCGGCCGCTAATCAGTGGATGCCACTCGGGCAGATCCTTGCCGTCGGCGAGTCGCCTGTATGCACAGCTCGCCGGCAGCCAGCGAAACGCCTCCGGACGATCGACCGACAGCACCAGGCAATCCGCGACGCGCTTTGCGCGCGACGCGTAATCAGTGCAGCGGCAGGTCTCGACATCCAGCAGGCGACACGCGATGTCCGTGTAATAGACTTCGCCGGTATCCTCGTCCTCCAGTTTGTGCATGCAGCACAGCGCACAACCGTCGCACAGGGATTCCCACTCCTTTTGATCCAGCTCGGCCAGCGATTTGCGTTTCCAGAATTGATCCGTCATCGTCCCCACTTTGCGACAGCGGGCATCGAATATCCACATGAAAGCCGTGTTTCTCGACTGGGCAACGATGGGCCCTGACCTCGATACCGCGGAGCTGCGTGCCTTACTGCCGGAGCTCGAGGTGTTTGACGTCACCGAGGATCACGAGGTCGCTGCACGAATTCAGGACGCCGCGTTTGTTCTCACCAACAAGATTCGCCTGACCGATGAACTTCTGAACCGCTGTCCCGAGCTGCAATTCATTGGTCTCACCGCGACAGGTACGGACAATGTCAACCTCGAGACGGCGGCAAGACACGGCGTTGCGGTCTGTAATATCCGTGCGTACTGCACGCAGTCGGTGGCCGAACACGTTTTTGGCTGCCTGCTGAGCCTGACACACAATCTCGGCAGGTATGCCGCTGATGTGCGCGCCGGCGAGTGGCAAAAATCTGATAATTTTTGCCTGCTGACGCATCCGGTACGCGAGCTGTCGGCAATGACACTCGGTATCGTGGGCTACGGCGAGCTGGGCAAGGGCGTTGCAAAAACAGGCGCTGCGTTCGGCATGGAAGTTATCGTTTCGATGCGTCCCGGAACGAGCGAGGACCGCGACGGGAGAGTCTCTTTTGACGAGCTGCTGGCACGCTCTGATGCCATCTCGCTGCACTGTCCGCTCAACGACGACACGCGCAGACTTTTCGGCAGAGAAGAATTTCTGAAGATGAAAAACGATGCGATCCTGATCAACACGGCGCGCGGCGGACTGATCGATTCGGCGGCCCTCGCCGAGGCCCTCTGCAACGGACAGATCGCGGCTGCGGCTATCGATGTGTTGCCCAAAGAGCCGCCTGTGCAGGGCGACCCGCTGCTGGATTACAAGGGCGACAACCTCATCGTTACACCGCACATCGCCTGGGCCAGCAACGAAGCGCGCCAGGCCGCCGTGAACGAGCTCGCCGCCAACATCGCCGCGTTCATGGAGGGTCGTCAACGCAATCGCGTCGTCTGATCAGGCGCCTATGATCTGCCGGGCCCACTGCACGATCTGGCGCACGCGAGGCGAGCCGAGGTCGTACGCCTCATTGAACGTCACCCAGCGCCACTCGTGATGTTCGGGCTCGCCCGTTTCGGGTGACAGCCCCATCTCGACGACTTCGGTTTCGGTCCTCGCGATGTAGTAGCGGGCGACCTTGCCGCGGCTGTAGGGCCCGGTCTCGAAGTAGCGCTCGCCCCAGTCGAACGCGAGGTCGGCTACGCTTGTCTCCTCGCGCACTTCCCGCCGGGCCGCCTGCATCGGCTCTTCGCCCTGCTCGCGGACGCCCTTCGGAAAGTCCCAGTGATGAAAAGCGCGCAGCATCAGCGTAGACCAGCCCTGCCCTGTTTTTCGGGCCAGCACGATGCCGCAAGAGAGCGTGCGCTCGGTCACGTCGCCATTCGCAGTACGTCGGCCGGGGCGGCGTTGATCGCGCCGCGGGCGGCGAAGAAGCCGCTTATGCAGACCAGCAGGACACCGGCCGTAAGACCGATAACCCACAGCAGCGGGTTGAATTCATAGGGCAGCTGGAAAAGCTGCACGGCGACGACGGCAGCGAGGATCGAAGCGCCGGCTGACGCCAGGATGCCGGCGGCAACGCCGAGGGCCGCGAATTCGGCCATGACACCGAAAAACACCGTACGGCGGCGAGCGCCCAACGCGCGAAGCATGGCACTCTCGAAACGCCGCTCGTCAATGGTCGACTGCACGGCCGCGAACAACACCGCTACGCCTGCCGCCAGCGTAAAAACAAATACGGCCTGCACAGCAAGGCTGGCTTTCTCGATGATGCCGCGAACCTGCTCGAGGATTGCGCCAAGATCAATTACCGAAATACTCGGATAGCTACGTACGAGATCAACAAGCATCGACTGCTGATCGTCCTCGATTTTCATGCTCGAGATGTACGTCGTCGGCATGCCGTCGAGCGCACCGGGCGACAGGACGATAAAGAAGTTGGGCTGAAACGAGTCCCAGTTCACTTTTCGGATGCTCGCAATCCCGGCCTCGACCTGTTGCCCTGCCACGAAAAATTTCAGACGATCGCCAATTTTGAGGCCGGCGTTAATGGCGGATTCCTCTTCAATGGAAACGAGTGGCGGGCCATCGTAGTCGGCGGGCCACCACTCGCCTTGCAGCAGCTCGTTGCTGGGGCTCATCTCTGCCGTCCACGACAGGTTCGCCTCACGATTCGCCAGCCAGCGACCGTCGTCATTGGGATACTCGCGATCTTTGACAGATGTGCCGTTGATCGTGGTCATGCGCGCTCGCACCAGGGGTGTGAACCTCGGCACTTTCACACCATTCTTTTCAAAAAATGCGCCGACCGCGTTGACCTCGTCTGGCTGGATATTGATCAGGAAATGATTCGGCGCATCCGCATCAAGCGTCTGTCGCCAACCTTCCAGCAAGTCGGTGCGCACGAGCGTTAGCAGCAGCAGCACCGTCAGCCCGAGGCCGAACGCAACGACCTGAACTGCGCTCGCGCGGCCCCGGCGTGCAACATTCGCGAGGCCATAGCGCCAGGCAACGCCGACTCCCGACCGAAAGCGACCAATCAGGGCAACGAGTCCGCGACCAACGAGGTACAGCGCCCCGGCGATCACCATGATGCCGCCAATCAGGATGACCAGCATGCGCGGATCGCCCACCGAGCCGTACAACAGGGCTGCGACGGCAGCAAGAGAAAGCCCGGACACGAGCAGGCGCGACGGCGGAGGCGGCATGGCGTCGTGGCGCAGGACACGCAGGGGCGGCGTATTGCGGAGTTGTATCAATGCCGGCAAGGCAAAACCGAGCAACAAGACCATGGCGCTGCCGCTCGCGAGCACGACGGGCCGGAGTCCCGGGTTCGGCAGATCGCTGGCAATCAGGTCGACAAGGATGCGCGACAGCAATTCTTCCGCCGCAAAGCCTGCGATGCTGCCGACGACCACGCCCAGCACGCCGAGCAACATGAGCTGAATCAGCGCCACCGCGATAACAAATCCCTGGGTTGCACCGAGACTTTTCATCAACGCCACGGTGTCCATGCGTCGATGCGCGAAGCGCCGTGCCGACATTGCCACGGCGACCGCACTGAGTAACAGGCTCATTACGGCCGTAAGCGAAAGAAAGCGCTGTGCCCGGTCGGCCGCATTGTACGCCCGCTCACTGCTCTCTTCCTGGCTGCGAATGCGCACCGATTCGGGGAGCTTGTCCTGGATGGCCTCGTTGAACGCGGTTACAGCCCCTTCGTCACCAGCGACAAGCAGCGCATAGCTGACGCGACTACCCTCGCCGATCAGCCCGCTACGCGAGATATCCGCAGCGTTCATGAGAAGCGACGGGGCCAGCGAGGCAAATCCTATCGACTGGTCCGGGCGATAGGTCAGTACGGCCGAGACCCTGAGATCAAGCTCGCCGACTGACAGAACGTCGCCAATATCGGCGCCGACCCGTGCCAACAGCGTCCCGTCGGCCCAGACTTCGCCGCTTTCGGGTATGCCCTCGACTTCCCGCTGCTCGCCAAAAAGCTGGTCCGCCACGCGCACGGTGCCGCGAAGCGGGTAGCCCTCACTAATGGCGTTGATCGAGGCCAGGGCACTGTTGTCGCCGGCAAATACAACCGATGGAAAGGACATCGTCTCGGCTGTGTCGAGGCCATACCCGGCGGCGAGCTCGCTCCATGCCGCCGGCACGGGCTCCTGCGACCGGAGCCGCAAATCGGCCGCGAGCACTTCGTTGGCCTGGCGCGCGACGGCTTTGCCGATGCGGTCGGTAAGAAATCCGACCGCGGTCAGCGCTCCGACCGCGAGTCCGACCGCGGCAAGCAGTACCAGGACCTCCCCCGAGCGCAGCTCGCGTCCAAAGGTCCGTAGCGCGAATGCAACCGCCTTCACGCAGCGGCCTCGCTATCGCTCACGAGGCGTCCCGCATCGAGGCTCAGAATGCGATCACAGCGTTCGGCAAGGCTTATGTCATGGGTAACCAGGACGAGCGTCGTTCTGGAGCTGCGATTGAGGTTGAACATCAGCTCCATGATGTTGGCACCGGTACCGGCGTCGAGATTACCGGTCGGCTCATCGGCAAACAAAACCGCGGGTTCGGTCGCAAACGCCCGCGCGATCGCAACCCGCTGCTTCTCGCCGCCCGACAGCTGCGACGGATAGTGGCTCCAGCGATCCTTCAGGCCCACCTGCTCTATGATCACGCGGGCGGCCGTCCGGGCGTCGCTCTTGCCCGCCAGTTCGAGCGGCAGCATGACGTTTTCGAGGGCATTGAGAGACGGCACGAGATGAAACGACTGAAAAACAAAGCCGACGCTGTCGGCACGGACGCCTGCGCGACCATCCTCGTCCAGCTCCGACAGGTTGGCGCCATTCAGGACGACATGACCTCTGGTTGGCAGGTCGAGGCCTGCCAACAGGGCCAGCAGCGTCGACTTTCCGGCGCCCGATGGCCCGACGACGGCGACAGACTCGCCGGCCACAATCCGGAAACTCACGTCCGAAAGAATAGTCAGACTCCCTTCCGGGCTGCTAACCTCTTTACTGACCTGAATGGCCTCCAGCACCAGATCCTTGCTTACTGACTCATTTCCCATGCGAAAACTTATTACTCTCTTTGTTTTATTAATGACGGCCAGCGCGACAGGCAACGGTTCACCGACAGTAATCGTCTTCGGTGACTCCCTCAGTGCGGGCTTCGGTATTGACGTTGACCAATCCTGGACCGCGTTGTTGCAATCGCGGCTCGAAAAGCTAGGGTACGAACATCGGGTCGTGAACGCCAGCATCAGTGGCGAAACCACCGAGGGGGGCGCTGCCCGCATAGAATCGACGTTAAGCAACTTTTCGCCGGAGCTGATCATTCTTGAACTGGGCGGAAACGACGGATTGCGCGGCTTTCCGCCTGAGCGCATCAAAGACAACCTCACGAGGATCATCGAACGGTCAAAAGCATCGGGCGCCTCCGTCGTCTTGTTGGGAATTCGCATTCCCACCAATTACGGGCCGCGCTATACGGCCGCATTCGAGGCCGTTTATCGCCAGGTCGCAAACGAACTGGACGTCAAATGGATAGAGTTTTTCATGGAGGGCGTGGCACTGAACGATGAACTGCTGCAGGCTGATCGCATACATCCGAACGCCGAAGCCCAGCCGATATTACTCGACAATGCCTGGCCTGTTATCAGCGCAACGCTCGATGGTACGTTATGATTTAGGCGACGCTGATAACAATAAATCAGCGCGCCGCTAATCGAGGGGGAGACATCTTGGAAAAAACATGGCTTAAATCCTATCCGCCGGGCGTTCCGGCCGAGGTGCCGACACCACCATTTCGTTCGATACGCGAGCTCTTCGAGCACGGTTTTTCGGAATTTCCCGACAACCCCGCCTACACCAACATGGGGCGCACCCTTAGCTACGGCGACCTCAATCGCCTCTCGATGCAGTTTGCCTGCTACCTGCAACAGACGATCGGACTGACGCGCGGCGAGCGCGTCGCCATCATGTTGCCGAATATCCTGCAGTACCCGGTGGCGATGTGCGGCATTTTTCGCGCCGGCCTCGTCGTCGTCAACGTCAACCCGCTGTATACCGCAAGGGAGCTCAAGCACCAGCTCAAGGATTCCGGGGCGCGATGCATCGTGATCCTGGAGAACTTTGCCAATGTCCTTGAAGAGGTTATTGCAGATACAGACGTCGAGCACGTTGTAACGACCGGCGTGGGAGACCTGCTCAGCTGGCCGAAAAGCACGCTGACCAACCTCGTACTGCGTTATGTCAAGAAAGAAGTGCCTGCCTTCAACATTGCGAATCGCATTTCTTTCAAGGCTGCACTGCAGGCGGGAGCGAACAAGGCCGTGAAGCCCGTCGACATCGGCTTCGCCGATATCGCGTACCTGCAGTACACGGGTGGTACCACGGGCCTTTCGAAAGGCGCCATGCTGAGCCACCGCAACATGATTTATAACGTGCAGCAAACGATCACGTGGCAGGGTGACGCCTATGCGGACGTACATCCGATCATCGCGATCACGGCGTTGCCGCTGTATCACATCTTCTCGCTGCAGGGTAACTGCCTGACCGTGATGGCACAGGGCGGGCATAACGTTCTTATCACCAACCCGCGGGACTTCGAAGGCTTTGCAAAGGAAATGGCGCGCTACGAGTTCAACATGTTCACTGGCGTCAACACGATGTTCGCCGCGCTCCTGAATACACCCAGCTTCAAGGACATAGATTTCAGCCACCTGCGAGTTTGCATCGGCGGCGGCACGGCGGTTCAGCCAGCTGTCGCAAAAGAGTGGAAGGCGGCTACCGGAAACACCATTCTTCAGGGCTACGGCCTCACAGAGACTTCTCCGGCGGCTATCGTCTGTCGCGTCGATTCGGAGTTCACCGGCAC
>JABDOQ010000076.1 GCA_013043165.1 Woeseiaceae bacterium
CGGCTGCAGGCAGATGGAACAGAAGCGCTTGTCGTCAGTCGCGACGAGTTGGATCTCTGCAGTCAGGCCGACGTTTATTCCTGGTTCGCTGCTGAGAAAGTCGACCAGGTTTACCTGGCCGCCGCAAAAGTCGGCGGTATACAGGCTAACGACACGTATCCCGCGGAGTTTCTTCACGACAACCTGGTCATCCAGAGCAACGTTATTCACGCGGCGTGGAAACACGGGGTAAAGAAGCTGCTTTTCCTGGGTTCATCGTGCATCTACCCGAAACAAGCGCCGCAGCCAATGGCCGAGGATAGTCTGCTGACCGGGCCACTCGAGCCCACCAACGAGTGGTACGCCATTGCGAAGATCGCGGGCATAAAGATGTGCCAGGCGTATCGCAAGCAATACGACTTCGATGCGATCTCGGTTATGCCCACCAATCTATACGGGCCAGGCGACAACTTTGACCTGGAGACGTCGCATGTCCTGCCGGCACTCATGCGAAAATTTCACGAAGCAAAGGAATCTGATGCGGATTCAGTCGAAGTATGGGGCAGCGGCAGGCCGCGACGCGAGTTTTTGCATGTTGATGATCTCGCCGATGCCTGTGTGTTCCTGATGGAAAATTACAGCAGCCCGGACATCATCAACGTCGGCTGGGGCAAAGACATCAGCATTCGTGAACTTGCCGAACTGATCAGCAAGGTCGTGGCCTATCAAGGGCGGCTGGAATTCGATCCCGGCAAGCCCGATGGCACACCGAGGAAGCTGCTGGATACGTCGAAACTATCAGACCTCGGCTGGCAGCCGTCGATACCGCTCGAAGCCGGCATCGCCAGTACTTACGACTGGTATCGCTCCAGGGCCCAGTAAGTCGATTTGCAGGTCCGTATAACCGGTCGTGCATAGGCGCGTGTAAGTTGTTACTATGCGCGAAAATATGGGCATGGAAACCCATATTCGGCGCCGAAAACGGGAATTCTTCGAGCCCTTGTCAACGCAAGAAGGATGGCCTCGTTGAATAGATGAAGGATTTCAAGAATCACCCAATCGGCCCTCATCGGCTGACCGGACAAAAAAGCAAGTAGAAAGTGAGCGAATTCTCATCCATCCCTGCAATGCTGGTGGCCTTCACGGTCACGGTCGCATTCATGTTCGCGCTGCGACCTTTGGCCCACCGCCTGCGCCTGGTCGATCGGCCGGGCGGTCGCAAGTCGCACATGGGTGATGTACCGATTATCGGCGGTATCGCGATGTTCATCGGCGTATTTTCGGGAATCTCGCTGGTTGCCGGACCGACCTTCCTGATCGTCACGCTGCTGCTCAGCTCATTTCTGCTCGTTGTGATCGGTGTCCTGGACGACAAATACGCGCTCACGGCGAGTGTGCGCATTTCCATACAGATCGCGGCCGTCCTGATCATGTACTACGGCAGCGGATTTCGGCTGGCGGACATCGGCGATCCCTTTGGCACCGGCATCATAGGGATGGGGCCGTTCACGCTGATATTCACGACCGTCGTCGCCCTCACTGTTATCAATGCCTACAATCTGATCGATGGCGCGGACGGACTCGCAGGCTCGCTGGCCCTTATCGCGCTGCTCGCGGTTTCGTTCGTGGGTGGGTACGCGCACCCCTCGACCGCAATCGGCCTGACCGTGTGCGCCGCTATCGTCGGATTCCTGCTATTCAATTACCCGGTCAAATGGAACCGTCCCGTGCGCTCGTTCATGGGTGACGCCGGCAGCACGTTCCTCGGCTTTACCATTATGTGGGTTGTTCTTGGTGCCAGTCAGGGCGCGGACAGGCTGGTGTCGCCCGTCATTGGTCTCTGGTTCGCGTCCGTCCCGATATACGACTTGCTGACCTGTTTCGTGCAGCGAATGAGTCATGGAAAATCGCCGTTCCAGCCGGGCAGGGACCATTTTCACCATGTGTTGAACCGCGGAACTTCGCACGTGCGCCGGACTCTTATGGTTCTGACAGCGCTGCAGGCCATTTACGCGAGTATCGGTCTCGCAGGCCATTTCGCCGGCGCGCCGGACTGGTTGATGTTCGCCGGCTGGTCTGTTCTCGGCCTGACCCAGTTCGTGGTCGTCCGCAAACTGGCCACCTACAAACGCTGGTTCCGACTGCATCGAAGGGCCAGTCGCCGAATGAGTGCGGCCGCACGCTAGGAACCGCGAACAACGACACAAAATCCGGCGCCAAGCCATGTACAATTCCGCAGCATTTCAACCGAAAGGCCGACAGGGTCCATTGGATGCTCCGCGCAAGGAATAATGGAAATAATGAAATTGGGAATCAGGTCGGCCGTCGAGTACTTGTTTCATATAATAAACAGGATGCTGGGGACGCTTGGATTCCGGCTGGTGCCGGCAAATAAGCCGCCGAGATCCATGATTGAATTCCTTAGCCACGCTAAGGCTCTCGGATTCCATCCATCCCTAATTGTAGATATCGGTATCGCGGACGGTACGCCGGAAATCTATAAAGCCTATCCAAAATCTCGATATATTCTGATCGAACCGTTGGTGGAATTTGAGCCGGTTTTGAGGCAGCTTTGTCAGCGCCTTGACGCGGAATACATCCTGGCAGGCGCAGATGAGTCGGTCGGCGAAATAGAAATTCACGTGCATGATGATTTGGCCGGCTCAAGCCTGCTCGGTGAGGTGGAAGGTTCATTGGCGGATGGCGTAAAACGCAAGGTGCCGACCATTTGCCTGGATGATGTGCTTGCCAAGCGAACAGAAAGTCCGATTCTATTAAAAATAGATGTTCAGGGTGCCGAGCTTCGTGTATTGCGAGGAGCGCGCGAGAGCCTGCACAAAATTGACATGATCATAATGGAAGTGGCTTTGATCAGTAGTATGGAGGACGGGCCAGACTTCTTTGACGTCATGGAATTTATGAAGCAGGTTAATTTCTATCTCTACGACATTGTTGGCGGAAATATTCGTCCTATTGATGGCAGTCTTAAGCAAGTGGACCTGGTGTTTGTACAAAAGGACAATCCATGGCGCAAAGAAAGACGATACGCAACCGTTGAACAGCGCCAGCGACTCAATGAGCGGGGACGCAAGCGGAGGCGTGATTTCGCGACCCGCCTTACAGAAATTGGCCCCGAGCCATGTACAATTCCGCAGCATTATTCTTGAATTACGGATCTAATCTATGCGACTAACCATCTTCGGCTCCGGCTATGTCGGCCTCGTCACAGGCGCCTGCATGGCCGAAATGGGCAACCACGTCGTCTGCTACGACATCGACGAAGACAAGATCGCTCGCCTGAACCAGGGCGAGATACCGATCTACGAACCGGGCCTCGAGGCCTACATCGAACGCAACGTCGAAGCGGGTCGGCTCGAGTTCACGACCGACGCCAAGAAAGCCGTGGATCATGGCCTGTTTCAGTTCATTTCCGTGGGCACGCCACCCGATGAGGACGGTTCGGCCGACCTGCAGCACGTGCTGGCCGTCGCCCGCGCGATCGGCGAGCACATGGACGAATACCGCATCGTCGTCGACAAGTCGACGGTGCCCGTCGGTACCGCCGACAAGGTCAAGGCCGAGATCCTGGGCGCGCTCAAGAAACGCGGCCGGTCGATCGAGTTCGATGTCGTTTCGAACCCCGAATTCCTGAAAGAAGGCGACGCCATCGGTGACTTCATGAAGCCGGATCGTATCGTCGTGGGCACGGATAACCCGCGCACCACCGAACTCCTGAAATCGCTGTACGAGCCGTTCAACCGTAACCACGATCGCGTCATCAGCATGGACATTCGCTCGGCCGAGCTCACCAAGTATGCGGCGAATGCCATGCTGGCGACCAAGATAAGTTTCATGAACGAGCTCGCCAACATGGCCGAGCGCTTCGGCGCCGATATCGAACACGTGCGGCACGGCATCGGCTCCGATCCCAGGATTGGTTATCAGTTCATCTACCCGGGAGCGGGCTACGGCGGCTCCTGTTTCCCCAAAGACGTGCAGGCGCTGGCGAAGTCGGCGGCCGACGCGGGCTACGAGGCGGCGCTCCTGAACGCGGTCGAAGACGTCAACCTGCGGCAGAAACGCCGCGTGTTCGAAAAAATCGAGGCGTATTACGACGGCCAGCTGCGAGGCAAGACCATCGCGCTCTGGGGGCTGTCGTTCAAGCCGCGCACCGACGACATGCGCGCGGCACCGAGTCGCGTGATTATGGAAGCCCTGTGGGAGGCCGGCGCGACAGTTCGCGCCTACGATCCGGAGGCCATGCAGGAGGCGGCCAGGATCTATCCGGACCAGGACGGCCTCGAGCTTTGTGACACCGCCTATGGCGCGCTGGAGGGTGCCGATGCGCTCGTGATCATCACGGAATGGCAGGAGTTTCGTAGTCCGGATCTCGACCTCATAAAAGAAACGCTCGCCGAACCCCTGATATTCGACGGACGTAACCTGTTTGATCCGGCGCTGCTGCAGACGATGGGCATCACCTACTACGCGATCGGGCGTGGTAACGGCGGTGCCAAGGCGGATTCACCCTACGGCCGGCGCAAGACCGACATGACCGATTCTTTTTAGATCATGCGCACGATCTATTGAAGTGCAGTGTGGCGGTTACCTCGGCGAAGACGATATCGTTCGCCTCGAATACAACTACGGACGCAAAGGCACCAACCTGTGAACAGGGGACACTCTTATTTTTGACCGGCAAGAAGCACAAGGCTTCTGGATGGTTAAAAAAATAAGAGTGTCCCTATACGACAAAAGGACCAAAACCGATGCCACTGACAATCGACTGCTTCAAGGCCTACGACATCCGCGGCCAGATCCCGAACCAACTGAACCCCGACGTTGCTTATCGAATCGGCAACGCCACGGCCAAGTTTCTGAAGGCAAAGAAAATTGTTTTGGGTCTGGATATTCGCCTGTCCAGCGCCGAGCTCACCGACGCCGTGGCGAAAGGCATCCAGGAAGCCGGCGCCGAAGTCCTCGACATCGGCCTTGGCGGCACCGAGATGGTGTACTTCGCTACATCGCACCTTAAAGCGGACGGCGGTATCATGGTCACGGCCAGCCACAACCCGGCCGATTACAACGGGCTCAAGATTGTTCGCGAAGAGGCGAGGCCGGTGAGCGCCGACTCGGGCCTGCTGGACATTCGCAAACTCGCGGAAAGCGATGATCGGGCAACGGCTGCCAAGAAGGGCTCCCGCACACCCGTCGATATTTTCGACGCGTATATCGAACACATCGCAGGCTATGTCGATGCCAGCGCTTTGAAACCGCTGAAGCTCGT
>JABDOQ010000005.1 GCA_013043165.1 Woeseiaceae bacterium
GTCAGGATCGCCACACGACGCGCCTCGCGGTAGGTCAAAGCCGCCAGGGATTCGAGGTCATCAACGAGGGGCGAAACCAGCTGCTGTTCTTCTCGAGGCGTCGACAAAATTGAAGCGAGCATGCCGAGGGTCAGTGCGACGCCAATGATGGACAGCGAAACGAGATTAGGAATCGGATAGTGATGCGACAGGATCATCTTCACGCCAACATAGGCCAGGATGAACACGAGGCTCAGCTTCAGGTAACGGAACTTGTGCATCATGCCGGCAACGGCGAAGTACAGCGCGCGCAGGCCCAGGATGGCGAAAACGTTCGAGGTAAAAACCAGGAACGGATCGCGGGTCACGGCAAAGATCGCAGGGATTGAATCGATGGCAAACATGACGTCGCTTGTTTCCACGAGTACCAACGCGAGAAACAACGGCGTTGCGGCGCGGACGCCGTTCTCTTTGACGAAAAAATGGCTGCCGTGAAACTCACTTGTGATCGGATAATAGCGGCGAACCAGCCGGACGAAGGGGTTGCGGTCAAGATGAATATTGTCGTGACGGATAAACAGCATCTTCGTGGCCGACACGAGCAGCAAACCGCCAAATACATACACAATCCAGTCGAACCTGTTGATAAGAGCCACGCCCAGGCCGATCATAATCGCACGCAGAACAACGGCCCCGAGAATGCCCCAGTACAGGACACGATGCTGCTCGGCCAGGGGCACGCCGAAATAGGAAAAAATCATGGCGATAACGAAAATGTTGTCGACGGAAAGTGATTTTTCTAAAAGATAGCCCGTAAAAAACTGGACGGCCGCCTGCTTGCCCGACAGTTCGTGCGACGGGATGTCGGTCCACCCCAACCAGTTCTGGTCGTACATGAAAAAGACGAAAACGTTGAAGGCCAATGCGAGTACTATCCAGACACCGGTCCACGCCAGCGCTTCCGGAATGCTGACCACGTGCGCTTTGCGATGAAATACGCCGAGATCGAGCATTACGAGCCCTAGAATAAGTACCAGGAACGCGATCCAGACGATAATCAACAAAGGCCTCCGTTGACGTAGTTTGCGCTAGAATCACCAGCGCTAATCCGTCAGACTGTAGACTCGATCTGATGCATAAACAATAGACAGCTTAACCGGGTCCTGCGCCTTGGCGCATGACACCATTGCGAGGAAATGATGAGAGACTATGGCGTTAGCCAGGTCCTGGTAACCGGAGGCGCCGGATTTCTCGGCAGCCATTTGTGTGACAGGCTGACCAGGGAAGGCCTGGATGTTCTTTGCGTCGACAATTTCTACACGGGCACCAGGCACAACATTTTTCATTTATTGGACCGCAAGAATTTCGAGGTGATTCGTCACGACGTGACGTTTCCGCTTTATGCGCAGGTCGACCAGATTTACAATCTTGCCTGCCCGGCATCTCCGATCCACTATCAGTATGACCCGGTGCAAACGACGAAAACGAGTGTCCATGGTGCGATCAATATGCTGGGGCTCGCCAAGCGACTGAAAGCACGTATTTTTCAGGCCTCGACCAGTGAAGTATATGGCGATCCTGACGTTCATCCGCAGCCCGAATCCTATTGGGGTCGCGTCAACCCCGTGGGGTTTCGCGCATGTTACGACGAGGGCAAGCGCTGCGCGGAGACGCTTTTTTTCGATTATTTCAGGCAGCACAATCTCGACATAAAAGTAGTGCGAATTTTTAATACCTATGGCCCACGAATGCATCCTAACGACGGGCGCGTGGTGTCGAGCTTCATCGTACAGGCGCTTAACGGCGAGGACATCACGATTTTTGGTGACGGACAACAAACACGCAGTTTTTGCTACGTGGATGACCTGATCGATGCATTCATGCTCATGATGGAGACCGAGCGCGGATTCACCGGTCCGGTAAATGTCGGCAACCCTGCTGAATTCACCATTTTGGAATTGGCGGAAAAAGTCCTGTCGATAGTGGGCGGGTCTTCGAAGATTGTGCACAAGCCGCTGCCGGCTGACGATCCTCGACAGAGGCAGCCGGACATTTCCCTGGCGAAGGAAAAACTTTCATGGAGTCCCAAGGTCGAGCTTGACGAGGGCCTGCAGAAAACCATCGCCTATTTTCGTGAGCTCTTGCATTCATGAAAGCGGCATACGCGTCCCGGTACTTCGTCGCATATCAGTTTCCAGCGCCTGGATAGCGGGCAGTCAGCAAAAAAGCCGGATATCAGACCCGTACCGGGCCCATTTCCGGTCTGATTGAATGTAGAATTGCGGCTATCCTGAAGGCCAACCATGACCTGGAGAAAAAACCTTGCAAACCCCTGATATTGATAGCCATCTCGATGATATGGCGGCACTTTCCGAGCGTCTGGCCGGTTGCCTTTCCGTCCGTGAAGCACGTTTACTTGCCCTCGCGGCCGCGACGATGCCAACGTCACTTGGCGAAGTACTGGAGATCGGCAGTTTCAAAGGAAAATCGACAACGCTTCTAGCAAAATCTGTTGCCCTGGCTGGAGGCGATCGAGTCTACGCCGTCGACCCGCTTATTGCGGCCTCGGATACCGTCCCGGCGATGATGGAAAGTGGCGAGAACCTGCCCGACGTTTTCAGGGAGACAATCAAGTCCAATGGCATAGAGCATATCGTCGAATTTCACCAGATGCGATCGCAGAAACTCGCTGAAACCTGGGATCGCCCGCTGCGATTACTCTGGATCGACGGCGATCATTCTTACAAGGGCGCCATGGACGATTTCGACAACTTCGCGCCTTTTCTTCAGCCGGGATCGGTTGTCGTGGCGCACGACGTCCTGCATCGCTCCGAGGGCCCGATTCGAATGTTTTGCGAGAGAATGCTGCTTTCCCGGGCGTTCGGTCCCTGCGGAGTATGTGGGTCGATCGGCTGGGGCCAATACCTGGGGCCAGACGCAGACACAGATGCATACACGCCGGAAAAAATCGCGTTATTTCGCAAGATGAGCCGCCTGATTCAGTTCGCGGCTCTCGGCCGCGACCAGGCAACAGCGAGTTCGTTCGGCTACCAGGTTCTGCGACCACTCGTTCCACACGGCGCTGTTGACCCGCAGAAATGGCGTGCGATGATAACAAGCAACTTGCCTCGCAAATAAGCCAAGAGTCATACGCAATGACAGAAAGAAAGTTCGTCGATTGTTTCATTTTTTTCAACGAATTGTCGACGCTCAACATGCGTCTTCACGAGCTAAGTGATTGTGTGGACTATTTTGTAATCGTCGAATCGCCGTTGACGCACTCGGGCAACAAGAAGCCGTTGTACTTCAATGACAATAAAGCGTCTTTCGAAAAGTTTGCAGACAAGATCATCCACGTAATTGACGACGGTGTGCCAAATAAAGCCAGGGGCCTGGGTAAGCTGTTTCAGCATCGAAATGCTATCGAGTATCACCAGAGGAATTTCGTTATCGAAGCGGCTGGTCGCGTGCCGGGCATCAAACCAACCGATATCGTCATGTATTCGGACGTCGATGAAGTCCCCAATCCCGATTATCTGAAACCCGAATTATTCGATGACGAAAAGATTGTCATGCTCAACCAGCGTTACTTTTTATATGACTTCACGACCGAAAACATCAGGGGCTGGCCAGGGACGATGTGTGCCCCTTACCGAATATTTGTTGATCTCAATCTGAACCGGATGAGGAAATTCAAATACCGGAACAGGGACGGACGAGTAATCTACAGGCCTGCGACGGTGTCCAGGGACGAATTTGCCGGCTGGCACTGTTCGACTTTCGGTGGTATTGACAGGATCGTCACCAAACTTGAGTCATTCGCCCACCAGAAATACAACCGGCCCGAATACAAAGACAAGGAAAAAATCCGGGAACTCATTCGGGATAAGAAGGACCTGATCTTCAGAAACGACGAGGCACACGAGCTCAAAGCAAATGACGAAGAGACCGACGTCAACTTGCCGAAAAACTGGAGGCTGATTTACGAGGAAGTCTGACCGCAGCCAGTGCTTCCAATGGCCGAGGCAGTTCTCGTCGCGGTAGAAACCGTCTGATTCCGGTGGGTCGCGCCCGCGGGAAGCTTGGGAAGCTGATGTTCTACGGTTGAATTACACCCGCGGTTTCATGTGTCGATTTCTGTTCGGTCGCCGTGAATGCACAGCAAGCACCTGACGGAATTGTTGCGATACGGCGATTGCCGTTCATTGTGCTATTGTTAGGCGGGTTCGACCAGACACAAACAAGATCTCCGCTCAAAAGCAGACGAAACTGAAGGCTCGAGTCCTGCTGCGGGACTGGAACTCTGCTGAACTCGCGAAATTTAGCGCTGATGACGGCCCGAAGTGTGGTCTAAGCCGACAGGAAAGCGTAGTCTTGGAGGCTGAAAAACGGCAAGAACATTAGCAATATGTCGCTGTTCTCCGAATTGAAACGCCGCAATGTTTTCAGGGCTGCGGTCACTTACACAGCCGCCTCATGGATCATCATCCAGGTTACGGAGACGTTGTTCCCTGTTTTTGGCGTTGACGCGTCGTCCGTACGTCTCGTTGTCGTGCTGCTCATAATCGGTTTCCTGCCGGTGGTGGTGCTCGCCTGGATTTACGAATGGACCCCGGAAGGCATTAAACTCGAGGGTGATGTCGACCGCGCAACGACGGACTCCAGGCACGCAGATAAGAAGCTCGATCGGGCCATTATTGTGTTTCTGGCGTTAGCAGTAGGCTATTTTTCCCTCGACAAATTCGTGCTCGATCCAGCACGCGACGCCTACAGGGAAGAAACGGTCGTCACTCGCGTACGCGACGAGACACTGAAAGCGGCCTTCGCGACTGATTCCATTGTAGTTCTGCCTTTTGTCAATCTGAGCAGCGGATCTGATAGTGAATATTTCTCCGACGGTATCTCGGAGGAACTGCTGAACCTGCTTGCCAAAATATCCAGGCTCAGGGTGATATCTCGCTCGTCCGCATTTTCGTTCAAAGGTGCTGAAATTACGCTCTCGGACCTGGCGCAAAAGCTGAACGTTGCGCATGTTCTGAACGGATCCGTAATGAAAAAGGAAGACCAGATTACCATTACTGCGGAACTCATCGATGCCCGTTCGAACGCGACGCTCTGGTCGGAAACGTTTGATCGCGGCCTTGACGATGTGTTCGAAATACAGAACGAAATCGCCGCCGCTGTCGCCGACAAGCTGGACATTGTATTGCCCGGTCAGCCGCCGAGCGCACAAGAAACTGATACCGAGGCATACAACCTTTTTCTGCAGGCGCGATACCTCGCGAATCAGTTCACGCCGCAAAGCCTCGAACGAGCCGCCACGCTTTACAACGAATCGCTGGCCATCGATCCGAATTATTCCCGTGCATGGAGCGGACTTGGCTGGGTTTATGCGAACCAGACAAGTTCGGGGCATCTGGCACCCGGCGACGCGCTCGATCGCGCGCGCGAGGCCACCTGGACCGCCCTGGCACTGGAGCCGGATGACGCGCGAGCCTATGCCAACATCGGCTGGATCGCGATGAACTATGACAATGACCTTGCGCTGGCTGCGAGACATTATGGACGGGCGCTTGCATTGGACCCGAATGGGCCCGGCATCGTCAACGGCGCGGCGGTGCTGACGGAAATGCTCGGTCGTACCGACGAGGCCGTCGTATTGCACGAATACAGCATCGCCCGGGATCCCGTCGATGCCAATCGTCATTCGAACCTGGCAGTGGCTTACATCACGGCCGGGCGTTATGACGATGCGATCTCGAGCATACAGACTGCGATTGCGCTCAGCCCGGAACGCATTGGCGCTTACTACATTCAGGGACTGGCCTACCTGCTGAAAGGCGATGCACAGTCGGCGCTTGCCGCGTTCGAGCAGGAAGCGGACGAGGAATTCAGCGTCAAGGGCGCCGCATTGGCCTACCATGACCTTGGCCGCAGCGCGGAAGCGGACGCTGCCTTACTCGATCTGCGTGACAATTGGGGCGAGCAATGGCCGTCTGAAGTGGCGCAGGTCTACGCATGGAGGACTAACGCGGATGCCGCGTTCGAGTGGCTGGATAAAGCGATTGAAGCGAACGAAAGCGGGATCAATGAACAGGCCCTATCGCCGCTGTATCGTAGAATTCAGGCCGATCCCCGGTGGCATGCGCTAATCGAGCAATGGGGCCATTCGCCCCAGCAGCTGGCCGCCATCAATTTCGACATTCATCTTCCACAGTAACCAGCGTCGGTTCGAAATACGGTTTCAGCACTGCGCAATTGGTGTCGACTTTCTTGACATATTTCGAATCCCGGCTCGATAACGACACGGCGCGGCGTCGATAAGCCGTTGATCCTCTGACTCATGACGGGTGCTGGCACGTAACTTGCTATCAAGTACAGAAAAACACCTTAGAACGGGAGACTTGTCATGCTGTATCGAAATCTCGCGCCGATCGCGCTTGTCATTATTTCAACACTGATCGTTACGGCACCCGCTGAAGCCCGCTCGATCCGTGTTGACGCGGGGGACTGGGACTCATCTGCGTCAACGTCCGGACTGACCAATGTGGCTCTCGGTTTCGATTTCGATTTCTTTGGATTCAGTGCCGCAAATGCGCAAATTTCTGACAGCGGCAATTTGCTCATATCCAACGGAACGGACAGCGCCAATCTTCTCGGTTTTTTCGATCCAGCGCAGACGCACGGCGGCAATAGCGTCAGCTATGAATATGCAACCACCAATTCGTCTTTCAATACGGCCGGTGTCGATGCCGGGTTCCGTGTCACGTTCAATACCAGGGACAGCGTTGGCCTGTTGCTGAACCAGTTCCAGATAAGCCTGTTTGACCTTTCCGACGGCAGCACTGCATTCGAATTCAATTACAACCAGCTTTTGTTCGGCAGTGATTCTTCGCAGATTGGCTACAACAGTTCGCTGGGAGACGTTTTTGATCTGCCTGGCGCACTCGGTTTGAGTTTCCTGCAGTATTCGGGCATCGGCGACGATCCCGATTTTGACGACAACAACTGTGTCAATACGGTGAACGCGTTTGCCTGCAATAACTACTTCGCCGGCGCTTTCGGGCGCAGTGTGAATATCCTGCCCGATATAGCCAATGGATTTTTCCGGGACATCGACTCTAACGGTGGCGGCGCTCAGGGCCGGTACCTGTTTGTCGGCGCGGCCACACAGGTTCCGGAGCCGTCGTCGCTGGCACTACTCGCCCTCGGGTTAATCGGGCTCGGGTTGTTCCGGCGCAAGCTGCAACCGGTTGCGCGTCGCTCGTTGAGCTGACAAAATCAGTACTTGAAAAGGCCCCGGTCGGGAAAGATCGGGGCCTTTTTCTGTCTGAAGCTGTAGAAGTGCGCGGCGGTGATGCTATTTCTCTACCGAGGGACGATCAACCAAGACAATTGGGTTTGTGGGACACCCGAAGTAAACTGATAGGAATCGCCAAAGTGCGGGTGTAGTTCAACGGTAGAACATCAGCTTCCCAAGCTGAGAATGAGGGTTCGATTCCCTTCACCCGCTCCGATTCAGGCTCGATAGCCGGGGCGGCGCAGACGCCGCCAAGAATCAGACTTCTTTCAGCTGCTTGACAAGCTCCCTGATGAAGGCGGAGCGCATGCTCAATTCGTCTTCGAGCTGCTGGACCTCGTCGAGCACTGACTGCGCAAGCGTGCGCTTGTCTTTTTTGGCCTTGAGGAGCTCCTTCAGTTCGTCGACAGCTTTACGTAGACAAGGATTGATGTCGAGGACCGTCTGGCTCGCGCCCCGGCCTTCGCCTTTCGCAATCGTCTTTTGAATGCGCGGGAACTTGTATGTTCGAGTCATCGGCAGGAACGAAGACTCGCCACGATCGTAGATGATGCGCAGCACGTCGTAATTGGCCATGCTGTTGACCTGGTACCTGTCGATTTGCAGGGGATGCAGAATTCCCATGTCCTCGAGTGTTGGGCAGTCGCTCATGGTGTCTTATTCTCTCGTAGATCGTGTAATAGTACAGCGGCGATTAATCGACGACGCGCGAGCTGCCAAGTTTGCCCCAGTCCGCTCCGGTTTTGCAATTTCGACGACGACGTAGTCGGCACTGCCCGGGCCGTCGCCAGTCAGGCGAGAGAGCTGCGCGCACGGTTCTAGGAGAAGGGCCTTCTGCAAGTTCTTCAGAACCGCATAAAATCGAAGTACTCTCACTTTTACGCTGACTTGGTGCAAGATGAGCGCTAACTCCCTGAATTGCGAGTGTCGTTCAATGGTAGAACACCAGCTTGCCAAGCTGAGAATGAGGGTTCGATCCCCTTCACCCGCTCCGATTGTCGCGAATCAGTTGGCCATGTAGGCTCGGAAAATGACCACAGATACAGAATCTGGCGACAGCACCAATACCCGCTGGTGGATTCTCGCATTCGTCAGCCTGCTCATGTTCGGCAACTACTACGTTTACGACTCAATCGGTCCCCTGGCGGAACAACTGGAGCGGCAACTCGGATTCAGCGATACCGAAATTGGTGCCTTGAACGCGATCTACAGCCTGCCCAACATTTTCCTGGTATTGATCGGCGGGCTCATTGTCGACCGCTTCGGGGCACCGCGGGTTACGCTATGGACAACTGCAATCTGTCTCGCTGGTGCGATCCTCACGGCATGGCAGGGGAGTTTCGTGACCATGGCGGCCGGCCGCCTGCTGTTTGGTATTGGCGCCGAAACCATGCTGGTCGCCGTGACGGTCGCGCTGGGAATCTGGTTTGCCCGCAGTGGCGTAGCCTTTGCGATGGCGCTCAGCCTCGCTGTCGCCCGCGGCGGGTCTTATGTGGCCGACCTGTCACCGGTATGGGCAGGCTCGATCTATGACCGTGGCTGGCAGGAACCTCTCATCCTCGCTGCGGGATTCGCAGCGCTCAGCATGTTTTTCGCCGTTAGCTACTGGTGGGTCGACAAGTCCGGTACGCCGCCCAAGCCACTGGCTGAAACGCCTGTCGCGACCGAACGCATACGCTGGAAGGATGTCGCGCGCTTTGGCCGATCTTTTTGGTACATCCTTGCGCTTTGCGTGCTGTTTTACTCGGTCATATTTCCGTTTCGTTCCACGTTCGCCATCAAGTATTTCCAGCATGCGCATGAGATGAGCCTCGAAAGCGCTGCGCTGCTCAATAGCTATGTGTTCCTCGCGGCAATTTTTGCCACGCCGCTGTTCGGCTGGATAGCCGACAGGTATGGGCGACGCGCCCTGTCAATGGTGTTCGGCTCCTTATTGCTACCCCTTTCCTTCGTCGGCGTGTTCATCGGTGCCGGGGGGCTGTGGTTAACGACCGTGCTGCTCGGCATCAGTTTTTCACTGATTCCGGCGGTATTGTGGCCGTCGGTAGTCAAACTGGTGGAAGCGAGTCGGCTCGGTACCGCCTACGGTTTGTTGTTCATGATGCAGGCCGCCGGCATGACTGTCGCAAACGTCGTGGCTGGCTGGTTAAATGACGTGGGTAGAGCAGGGGCGGACAACCCCGCGGGTTACACTCCCATGATCATCTTTTTCGCGGGCCTCTCGCTCGGCGCGTTATTCTTTGCGCTGGCGCTGTGGCGCCGCGAGATCGGACCCGCGAATCACGGGCTGGAATTGCCGGGCGGGGCGATCCCTGTTCCAATCCGGGAACTGGTTTAACAACCGCCCGGGACTAACGCCATGCGCTTTAACAACGTCGTACTGATCCTGCTTCTGCTCGCTATCGCCGGCTGTGGCGGCAACGCGAAACTGCCCGTTGCCGCGGGCACCGGTCCGGAACCTGTGCTACCCGAACCGCGAAATGCACTGATACCACTCGTGAATATTGCGCGCATCGCGCGCTGGGAAGGCGCCGCAACGCCGGTCGCGGCCGAGGGTCTTGTCGTAAACGCCTTCGCTGCCGGGCTGGACCATCCGCGCTGGCTTTACGTGCTGCCAAACGGGGATGTGCTGGTCGCCGAGACAAATGCCCAGCCAAAGAAGCCGAAAGGCATTGTTGGACGCGTTGAAAAAATGGTCATGTCGCGGGCTGGCGCGGGCGTGCCCAGCGCGGACCGGATTTCGTTACTGCGTGACGCGGATGGCGATGGGGTTGCCGAAACCAAAACCGTGTTCCTGTCAGGACTGACGTCGCCGTTCGGCATGAGCCTGATTGGCAACCGTCTGTTCGTTGCCAATACTGACGGCGTCGTCAGCTTTCCCTATGCCGGGGGCGAGACGCAGATTACATCGGCCGGAACGCCGCTCGTGGCGCTGCCGGCGGGCGAAAACAATCGTCACTGGACCAAGAACATCGTAGCCAGTGCCGATGGCATTTATTTATATGCCTCGGTTGGCTCGAACAGCGATCACGCCGAAAACGGCATCGACAACGAGACAGGCCGGGCCGCGATCTGGCAGATCGACGCCGGAACGGGCGAACACCGCGTGTTCGCGTCCGGTTTGCGCAACCCGGTGGGCATGGCGTTCGAACCATCGACCGGAGTCCTTTGGACGGCGGTCAACGAGCGCGACGACCTCGGCGGTGACCTGGTGCCCGACTATATGACTTCGGTTGTTGATGGCGGCTTCTACGGCTGGCCGTACAGCTATTATGGCGATCACCTGGACCCGCGCATCAAGGATCAGCGACCGGACCTGGTCGCCACTGCGCTGACTCCTGATTATGCACTCGGACCGCACACGGCCTCACTCGGCCTGACCTTCGCTGAGGGTCAGGCGCTGGGGCCCGCCTGGAGCGACGGTGCGTTTATCGGCCAGCACGGCTCGTGGAATCGTAAACCGCGCAGTGGTTACAAAGTGATCTTCGTGCGGTTTGCAAACGGCAGGCCGGTTGGTCAACCCGTCGACGTTCTAACCGGGTTTCTGAACGAGGACGGCGACGCGCAGGGACGGCCCGTCGGGGTGATCGTTGACAAGGCCGGTTCGCTATTGGTCGCAGACGATGCCGGCAATACGATCTGGCGTGTTTCCCGGGCAAAATAGCGCGCCGCGGGCGGCGCGGCGCACAAAGGGGAACTCTGTCGCTGCCCTGCAGGTCATTATACTATGAGGCGTTGACCAAGCAGGGGACGTAGCTATGAAGGGCGCTCGATTTCTGATGTTTACGGTTGTATTGCTCACTGGCTGTGCAACTGAAACACCGATGGACCCGTTGAAAGGTTACGAGGAGGTTGACGCTACGACCATCCTTGACGCCCCTGGTGCAATCCCGGGCACATATTCACCGCAAAATCGAGACCTGGTTGCCCGAGGTGAGTACATGGTCGAGCTGCTGGGCTGCGGCGTGTGTCACACTGACGGCGCGCTCGTGGGCGATCCCGATTTTGATCGATCGCTGGCGGGTTCGGCGACGGGCATTGCCTTTACGGCCCCCATGGGTAAGACGCACCCCGGCGTCATATATCCGGCCAACATAACGCCCGACGACAAGACGGGCATCGGTACCTGGACAGACCAGCAGATTTCGAATGCTGTCAGGGCCGGCATCGGCCGTCACGGCAATCGGCGAATTGCGTCCATGCCGTGGCTGGGCTACGCGAAAATGTCCGACGATGACGCTGCCGCTATCGTCAGCTACCTGCGCAGCATCAAACCTGTAAGTCACGAGGTGCCCGACGAGGTTGCGCCAGGAAGACGCGCGACGCATCCCTTCGTTTACTTCGGCGTTTATCGAAGCAAACCCTGAGTCGATCTGCGCGTCGCTGCGGGAGTGTTGCTGACGGTATCAGGCGGACGACAAATCCAGGTACTTGAATTTGCTCTCGCCGATCTCGAGTTCGTCGCCATTCGAGAGTGTGTGACTCGTAACAGGCACAGAGTTCACAAGAAAGCCGTTTTTGCTGCCTGCATCCTCGATCGTTACGCGGGATCCGTCGCACGTGATTCTTGCGTGCACGCGACTTATATACTTGCTGTTGATCCGGATATCATTGTCACGAGAACGACCGATCGTTAGTTCCTTCTTTGCCAGCGGGTAGCGAACGGGTTCAGCTGACCCATCTTCCGCGGATACGATAAAGTGCTCGATCGGCTCAAACGGCTGTCCCACGACAGTATTTGCCTGCTCGAGCCAATGGTCATCGATGCGCACGTCGAGCTCTCGAATACCGCTGCCAATTGCTGACAATCGATCCGCGCTGCGATCGAGCACATCGAGGCTTGCCTGTTTCTCGCTAATCTCCGCTTCAAGCACGGCGACCAGTTCACGCTGCGCATCGAGCTCATTCTGCAGGCCCTTCTTTTCCGATTCTGTCTCGAGCAGCACCGCATGTAGTTCTGCTGCGCGAATCTCCTGCTCGCCTGCCCTGTCACTCATCTTCTCAAGTTTCGACGCCGTATTGGCAACCTGTTCGCGAAGGTCTTCTGCGGTTTCTTCACTCGCTGCCAGGGAATCTTCCAGTTCCCTGATCCGGGATTCATGTTCTCTGATCGTCGGCTCCGATAGTCGTACACGTTCACGCAGTTCGCCGATCGTTATGCCCAGTTCGCCGGCCTTTGCATCGTGCTCCTTCTGGTCTTCCTCGAAGCTTGCGATGCGTGCATCGGCCGACTCCAGGCTCGCCTGCAATTTCGCAATGGTCGCTTTCTCATCTGCGAGCAGGCTCTCCAGGGACGACTGGCCGCGATTCCGGTCTTTCAGATCCTGCCGTAGTGTGCGTATCGTCGCGTCCCGGCGACCCAGTTTATTCTGAAGTTTTTCCAGGTCTTTGTGAAGCTGCATGGTTTCGGCATTGAGGCTCCCAAGTTCTCGGGATTTTTCCTCCAGCACCTCCTGAAGTGCTGTGTGGCTGGCATTCTTCTCGGAATGACGACCCTTCAGTTCCGACAGCTCACGTTCGAGTTCCATTACTTTCAGCGCCAGGCTTGCTTGTTGCTCCTCTTTTTCGGCAACCACATCATTGTGGGCCTCGAGATCGTTGCTCATGCCCTCGATGGTATTTTCGTAGTCGCGCACTTTGGCGTTCAGCTTGTCCCAGTCGTTCTTGCGTCCGTCGATATAGTCTTTCAATTCCTGTATCTGCATTCGGAGATCCGCATTTTTCGACTCGAAAACAGCCATGCGATCGTCTACGTCAGTGGCAGACCGTTTCAGCTCCTCGAGTTCGTTTTCAAGGCGATTTCTCTCGTCGCGTAGCGCTGCACGTTCGCTGGACACCGCATCAACCTCGGCGTCACGAGCAAGAATGGTTCGATCGCGTTCAAGATTTTTGGACTGCAGGTCCTTTATTTCATCCAGCGCGGCTGAAAGGTCCTTCGCGATAGCCGTCTTTTCCGATGCCAATACGGTCAGATCTTCCTGCAGCAGCGCTTTTTTCTCCTGATGAGACTTCAGGTCCCGCTGTAAACCCGCAATCTCCTCGTCGCGCTGCAGCATCTCTTTTTCAACAGCCCGCCATTTCGAATGCAGCAGGCTCAGATCATGTTCGAGTCTCCCGAGCGAGTACGACGCTGTGCCAGGAGGTGTCGCAGCGTCCGGCTGATCGTCGTCTGCGTCCGCGGCGTGAGACTCGCGATCCAAAAGCTCGAGAGTCGTCGGCTGGAGTTTTTCGAACTCGCCGGTTTCAACTGAAGAATTCTGGTCTTTCATATTGCTGCCTCGTTCAGGTAGGCGGTGGGCCGCCATCGCGCAGGTTGTGCACGACCGATACGATCGCCGTGCGCGTCGAAACGCCGAGCTTGGCTCGAACGGACTTCAAGTAGGCGCGCACCGTCTCGACGCTGATGCCCAGTTCCGTCGCTATTTCCTTGTCCGTTCCACCGGATATCAGCTCTTCGACGACATCCGCTTCGCGCTTTGATAATCGGAACAGACCTTTGATTTTCTGCAGGTCAATATCGCCGGTTTTCGGATCGCCGATAGGCTCGACCAAAGCCGCGTATCTCGGCTCCATATCGATGACGCTGCCGTCCAACTCAAAAATACGCAGGCACCAGAATTGATTTTCCAAGACGATAAGCGCACATTTTTCGTGCGATTTGTTGATGATAATTTGACGTGCGATGTTGCTTATGGGTTCGACTTCCGAGCGCAGCAGGTAGCGCGCCTCCTGCAATGCCCTCGCGATCAGCTCCGGCGTGATCTTCGGCATGAAACGATCATCGGGCGGGTCTTCATCGGGTTTACAGGAAAAAATAAGGTCGCCGTGCTGATCGACGACGAACAGCAGCGGACGTTGTCGCCGCCGAAGAATATCCGACAGCTTGAAGTCGTACTTCTCGTCAGTCTTATAGAGATCATATGAGACGAGGCGTAGGTCCGTAGGACTAAGATCCATGGATCGTGCTGCTGTGCAGCCTCCCTTCCTTTAATGGGCAATTTGTTTTGTGAGCAATTCGTATTTTTATTTTGCGTCGAACTGATTTCGACTTGCGACAATCCTCTTCACGTTGTCGCTGCCCTGAATACGGTTAAAGTAACGCATTTTGTCAGCGAATATCAATGTCGGAAAACTGTACAGAACCCCGTTATTCAACGGATAGGCAAAAACGAGAGCCGGTTCACAGTCGGCTGCGGGACGCGCTTATCAGAAGGTGAGCCCAGGTAGCGCGACGCCACATAATGCACCCCCAATTCCGGGGTACTGCCGATTGCCCAGGCACCCCAATTCTGGGGTACCCATCCGAGTTTACTGGCCATGGTGGTCTCAATTCGGGAATTGTTTGTATTCCTGAGAGACGTATTGTCGACATTGGAAGAAGTTCTCGCGGCGAGTATCAGCCTACCTGATGACTTTTGGCTTGGCAGCGGGTTCGTCAGCAACCCATCGAACGGCAAAGGATTAAATAAAATGAATGCAACGGAATTTTTGACAAGAAAACTGCTTCTCGCGGTTTCGCTGTCGATGTTGGCAGCACCCGCAATGGCGGGTGGCGGTGATGATGGACGCGGTCACCGTGGTGGCCCGGACTTCGACAACAGCGGCAACAGTTCCTCGTTCGGCTCCTCAATGGCCAACGATAATTCGGAATCGACTACCGAGACCAATAACTCGGACAACAGCGATTCGACTGACGCGTCGAACCACAGCGACAACTCCGACAGTAGCACCAATAATGACGCGAGCTCCGATAATGGCGGCGCATCAGCGACCGACGACAGCCTGGCGCTTACGGTTGGCAATGTCGGCAACGGTAATTTGAATGATAGCTCCGACAATTCGGATAACTCCGATAACAGCGACAATTCCGATAACAGCCAGAACAACAACACGACGAGCGACAACGGCTCGGCGTCGGCAGCTGATGGAAGCGTTGCGTTGTCGACATCGGATACCGGCAACGGCAATCTGAACGATAATTCGGACAACAGCGATAACTCGAATAACAGCGACATGTCTGACGACAGTTCAGCAGGCGCTTTCCACGGTGCCGCAGCGGCGAATAACGATAGTGATGCCTCGGCGAATAACAGCGATAACTCTGATGACAGCGTCGTGATAGGAATTCACGGCGCGTCTGTCGCCAATAATGAGGGTGAGTCCAACATCAATGACAGCGACCACTCTGACAGCAGCAGCGCAGATGCTTACGACGAAGCGGCCGCCGCAAATAATGACAGCACGGCCGAAGTGAACAACAGCGACAATTCGGTTGAAGATGAAGCTGAGGCGAGCTACGGCTCGGCCGCCGCGAACAACGGCAGTACAGCAACCGCAGACAACAGCGATAACTCCAACAACAGCGATAACTCTGATAACAGCGATAACTCAAACAACAGCGACAACTCGCTGGAAGATGAGGCTGAGGCAAGTCACAGTTCAGCGGCCGCGAATAACGGCAGCACTGCAACCGCAAACAACAGTGACAACTCCAATAACAGCGACAACTCTGACAACAGCGACAACTCGAATAATGCCGACAGCTCTGACAATAGCGGTGCAATGGCACATTACTCGGGCGCTGCGGCAAATAACGATGGCACGGCGGAAATCGACAACAGCATCGATCTTGGCGGCATCGCTATCAGCGAGAGTGACCTGGACGCTACGGTCAGCGACAACAGCACGGCGCTACGCGGCTACGAGGGGCAGTCAGATTCCTCGAATGAAGTGGGCGGTGCCTTTGGCGGCGTCAGCGGAATCAGCGTTGCAGGACAGAATGTGGGACAAGCATCCGCTGTTCAGCAAAGCGTCAACGTTCAGTCGAATATCGGCAATGGTGGCGGCACCAATTAACAGCAGGCCAATTTAGAGACAAATCACTAAGGAAGCATAAAGATGAATAGCAAAAAACTTAAAGAACTCGCGTTGGCAGCTGTTGTACTGGGTTTGAGCAGCACAGCATTCGCCGGCCCAGACAATAACTTCAACCATTCGGTTGCAGGATCGTCAATGGCAAATGAAGACAGTACGGCGACAACCACTACAGACAACAGTGATAACAGCACGTACAGCGACACAAGCGACCATAGCGATAACAGCAATGACAGCACGAATAATGGCGCTACTTCGGACAATTCAAGCGCTTCGGCTGCCGACGGCAGCGCTGCTATCGCAGTTTCGGATACGTTAAATGACAACGGCAACGATAGTTCGAATAATTCCGATAATTCGAACAACAGCGATAACTCGAACAACAGCACGAATAACGATGTTGCATCCGACAACGGCAGCGCATCGGCGGCTGATGGTTCATTGTCGGTGAGCACGATGAATACGCTGAACGACAACGGCAATGACAACTCGGATAACAGCGACAACTCTGACAACAGCGATTCTTCGGATGGTAGCAGCGCGTTCGCAGGCGGCCAGGCGGCGTCTGCCAACAACGGCAGCACATCTTCTGTTGATAACAGCGACAATTCCGATTCGAGCGGTGTATTGGGGGCCGGTGATTCAGCCGTCGCCAACAACGGCGGTGTCGCAAACCTGGACAGCAGCGACAACTCGGATGACAGTTCCGCGAGCGGAGACAGCCAGGGTGCGGCCGCAAATAATGGCAGCACCTCGACGGTCGACAACAGCGATAACTCGATAGAAAACGAAGCTGAAGCGCATGGTTTCGCGGCCGCTGCCAACAACAACAGCACTTCGGACGTCAATAACAGCGACAATTCCGACAACAGCGACAATTCGAATAACAGCGACAACTCTGATAACAGCGACAACTCGATTGAGAATGAGGCCGAGGCTTATGATTATTCGGCAGCGGCAAACAACAACAGCACCTCTGATGTAGATAACTCGGACAACTCTGACAACTCGGACAACTCCGACAATTCTGACAACAGCGATAACAGCGACAGCTCCGACAACAGCTTCGCTGGTGCGGCAGGAGGCTCGGCTGCAGCTAACAATGGCGGTACTGCGACGATCGACAACAGCGTCTCGCTCGGTGGCATCGCGATTAATACTTCAGCGCTTTCGGGCAGTGTCACGGGCAACCACGTCCAGACCGCTGTGAAAGACGGATCCGCCGTTACAACAGGTAACTCGATCACCGATTCCTTTACTGACAGTGCTGGTATCAACGTTATCGGACAAAACGCCGGCAACAACAGCCTGATTCAGCAAAACGTAAACGTTCAGTCGAACATGGAGTTATGAGCTAACTTGCGATATTGCCGCGGAACGCTGATGTTCCGCGGCTTATCCTCGGCAGCGCTAAGGAGTAATGATGATGCGACCCTTGCTGAAATGGATTGTTATTTCGGCTTTTCTTTCGTTATCGATATCGGCTAATTCTGAAGATGCATTTACTACAGAAGATGTCCCGCCGGCGCCAATAGTTGAGACTCCGTTGCTGGAGCTCGCGGCCTTTGAGGACGCTGGAACCCTCAGCGATGACGAACTCAATAAGCATCGCGCGCGCGAAGAAATTAAAGTCGATCAAATAACGCTTAATAACCAGGATCAGGATGGCGATGTTACAGACAATGTAGCGATCGGTAATACCAATGGCGACAACGTTATCAATGGCCAGGCGTTTAGCGATTCGTCGGGGTTCTTGAGCTCCGTTCAGAACACCGGCAACAACGTACTGATACAAAACTCAACGATCATAAATGTTTCGGTCGAAACGCCGAGCAACTAGATCTGCGTAACTTTGCCAATGACAGGAATTGAGGATAAGGACCAGGAGTCCGTGCAATAGGAACGAATCAGAGACCATGAGACGTAGATCTTCAAAAATGCAACTGGCCGGGCTGATAGTTGGCGCCGGCCTGGTGCTTTTTCAGGCATCGGCGAGTGTCGCAGGTACGGTCTGGATTCCTGATGCGGCTGGCATTTCCAACGTGTCCGCGGCGAGCCTGCAGGAATCAAAATACAGGCAGGTGGTTCGTCAGCAATATGACTTCAGCTGCGGCTCGGCAGCGCTCGCGACGCTCCTCACCTATCACTACAACCACAGGATTGACGAGCAGGACGCGTTCGGCGCTATGTATGCTGCCGGCGACAAGGAAAAAATCGCGGCTGCAGGATTCTCCCTGCTCGATATGAAGACCTACCTGGAGTCGATCGGCTATGTTGCGGATGGCTACCAGGCGTCGTTGGATACCCTGGAAAACGCCGGCGTACCTGCGATCGCGCTGATTAACTATCGAGGTTACCGGCATTTCGTCGTCGTCAAAGGCATCGCGAACGACGAGGTGCTCATCGGAGACCCGGCTCTGGGCATGAAGTTCATGTCACGAATTGAGTTCGAAGGTCTTTGGGATAATGGCGTCCTGTTCATTATCAAGAACAAACCGGATATTGGACGACAGTATTTCAACCAGTCATCCGAGTGGAGTTTATTGGCGCGTGCTCCAATGGGCGCTGCGCTATCTTCCGACAGCCTCGCGCAGTTGACGGTCGGATTACCGCGAATGGGAGATTTTTGAGTTGAGCATAGCGACATCAGGTCAGACGTCTCGAGCGTTGCAGCTGGACAGGCTCGTAGCGACGTATGCACAGGTCGGCGCGGAGCAGAAGCGCCAGAACAAAAAAAGAAACGCTCTGAGAATCGGCAGAAGCGCTGCCATCGCCGGCGCAGGATTGTTGTTGTCGATAACATGCGTCTCGCTGCTGCAGAATCTCGGTAGCGTGTCTGCGCCAGCCTTGCCGACGATCAGTCAGAGCGACGTCGACCAGCTCGTCAATGACCGCGCAGAATTCACTGAGAAACTCCTTATCCTGGAGCAGCAAATTGCAGGCATTCAGGGTCAAAAGCAGGCTCTGCAGGTGCAACGAGCTGAATTCGTTGAACAGAGTGCGCTGCTTGCCCAACTACTCGAGGAGGCTGGCACGAAGCAGACGACTCTGGAAAGTCAGCAGCAACAGGGGTCTCAGCTGGACCAGGAAATTGCGGCGATTTCGGCGCAGAGAAAAGCGCTCGAGAAGCGCTGGGAGCAGTTCGAAGCGCAGGGTGAACTGCTCGCAATGGAAATTATTGCTGTCAACGCGCAGCGCAAGGAGCTTGAGTCGCAGCGCCACCAGATTGATCGCCAGCGACAAGAGCTTGCAGAAATGCTCGAGCGGGCGCAGGGCCTGTATCGTAGCAACAGCAGCAATGCCGGTGATGCCGGCAGGGATGGGTCGCTGGATACGACAGCGGCGGTCGCCGACGAAAATGTATTCAGTACCTATACATACGACTCTCTGCTAGTCGACACAGCTGAACTTGACCGTATGCGCGGCGGCTTCAGCGTTGGTGAGGGTCTCGATGTTTCTTTCGGCTTTACGCAGACAGGTTCGGTGAACGGCATAGACCAGTTCACAAACAGCTTCAAGATTGACAGCGTTGGATCAGGACTCGGCAACGTTGACATGTCCAATATGAACTCGGTGCTGCTGCAGAATGGCTCCGGCAATATCGTCTCAACCGGCGTGCTCGATTCACTCTCGGATACGTTTGGCAACGTCATCCAGAATACGCTTGATGACCAGGTTATTTCGACAACCACAGTC
Organism: Woeseiaceae bacterium; assembly: GCA_013043165.1. Taxonomy (GTDB): domain Bacteria; phylum Pseudomonadota; class Gammaproteobacteria; order Steroidobacterales; family Woeseiaceae; genus UBA1847. The sequence goes on from JABDOQ010000005.1 coordinate 19,850, forward strand.
TTCGACATCTCGCTGCAAAATGTGTCGGGGACCTTACAGGGGTTGCACGGGGAACAGGCGCTGGCCGACAGCCTTGGAAGTTATTGACACACGCAAAGGATAGCGACTCAGAATGAACAGCAAATTCGCAACACTCATATTATCTTTGGCAACGCTGCTTGTGTCGCAGCCCGTACTAGCGGCTGCCAAGGAGCAACCGACGAACCGAGAAATCCTGAAGAAAATGGAGGAAGTTAACGCTCAGTATTCCGAATTGCTGGATAAGATGGACAGCATTGATCGTCAGCGGCGCCAGCTCGAGCTGCTGATGTACCAAATCGATGATCTCGAACAATATCGGGGCGGCATGGACGTTGAAGATGCGTCGCCCGAGGCTGTCGAGGTTGCAACCGAACGGAAGAAGGAACTGGAAGCACAAACCCAGGCGATGCCCGACCTGCCGCGCGTCAGCAGCGACGTGGGCGGCGTGCTGACGCCGAAAGGTCGATTGACGATCGAGCCTTCGATGGGCTACTCGTATTCTTCGGTCAATCGTATCGCCATCGAAGGGTTCACGATTTTGCCCGCGCTGCTGGTCGGTATTATCGACGTTGTCGAGGCTGATCGTGATACCTACACTGCACGGTTGACGGCACGGTACGGTGTCACGAACCGCCTGGAGGCTGAAGTTTCCGGATCCTGGGTGTATCGTGACGACGCGACCAGGTCGCGTGAGTTTCTAACCGGCGCAGTCGAAGATTCAGTATACAAGGCACAGGGAAAGGGGCTGGGCGATATCGAATTCGGTCTTCGCTATCAGTTTGAACGGCGCAGGCCGACATCGCCATTTCTCGTCGGAAACCTGAGGGTCAAGACGGACACAGGTACGGATCCGTTTGAGATTGCGACGATGTCAAGTCTCTCCGGTCAGCCGCGTTTCTCCAACGAGCTGCCGACGGGTTCCGGGTTCTGGAGCATCAACCCGAGCCTGACGTTCATTTATCCGTCGGATCCCGTCGTGTTCTTCGGTAGCGTTGGTTATCTCTGGACGCTGGAAGACGACAAGGGTACGTCGACTGATGACGAGGGAAACATCACGGGTTTTGGCAAAGTAGATCCGGGTGACGCCTATCGAGCCAGTTTCGGATTGGGCCTTGGCCTCAACGAGAATTCTTCATTCAGTATCAGCTATCAGCTGGATCAGTTCACACGAACGAAGATTGAAACCGCGCCCGGCCAGAGTATCGCAGGATCTGACGTGACGGTCGGCAAACTGCTGATCGGCTATTCACTTCGAACCTCCGACGGCACACCGCTCAACCTGGCGGTTGGCATCGGCACTACTGATGACGCGCCCGACACCGACCTGACGTTCCGTATACCGTTCAATTTCGGCCAATAGCCCGGTTCTGCGGCCCGGCGCCCGATGTCGTCGACGATTTCAACAAGGCTTTAGCCCGACCGCCTGAGCAAGATCGACGCGACACCCAAGTGACTATACCGGTTGCCCCAGCGGGGACAATGCGCCAAAGTACGGCCTTCTGACGTCAGGGCCCTGTGCCAAGGACCTCATCTGTGCTGCAACCGTTCGAAGACATCGAAGCCCGCATCATTGGCTGCCTGATCGAGAAATCGATCGTTACGCCGGACCAGTATCCACTGACACTCAACGGCCTGACCAACGCCTGCAATCAGAAGTCCGCGCGCAACCCGGTTATGGCCTTGCAGCAGGGCGAGGTTCAACATGCGCTGCGAATACTCGAGGCGAAACACCTGGTGCAGATGGAGGAGAACTTCAAGAGCCGGACCGAGAAGTATCTGCAACGGTTTTGCAACACGCGCTACAGTGATCTCCAGTTCGATTCTGCGGAGCTCGCCATTGTCTGTCTGCTGTTATTGCGTGGTCCGCAGACGCCCGGTGAACTGCGGGCGCGCAGCGGTCGCCTGCACGTGTTTGCCGACAACGCTGAAGTGCTGGCGGCCCTGAAGCGCTTGATGGTGCGAGACGGAGACCCTTTAATAGTTGAGCTGCCGCGTACGCCGGGTCGCAAGGACTCCGAGTACATGCACCTGTTTGGTGGCCCGATCGATCTTGAGGAATACGCAAATACCGCCAGGACAGCGACACCCGCCGTTTCATCGAAACACGCGTCTGTGGCAGAGTTAACGGAACGGGTCGCGCAGCTCGAAGCTGACGTGGCTGAGCTGAAGAAGATGCTGCAATAAGGCACCCCAAAGAACGGAGTTTTGCATGTCGCTGTCTGCGGTAGCACGCTATCGATGGAATACAGGTCTTCTCTTGTGCGTGGTAATGCTGTTCGCGACACCGGTCGCAGCGCAGCAGCAGTTCGTTGTTGCCGTTGTGGGCGACGGTCCCGCAGATCGCTTTGCCGAGCAGCATCAAAAATACATCGATGAGCTGCTTACGCTAACTGCGAACGAATTTGACGTTCAAATACGGCGCTCTGCCGGTAAATGGAGCAGAGAGTCGATCAACGCGGTGCTTGACAACGCCTATGCGGATCCCGAGATCGACATGGTGCTCGCAACCGGCTTCCTGGCGAACCAGATCGCGGCCATCAGGCGGGAATATTCCAAACCGACGTTTCTTCCGCAGATCATTGATACCGGGCTCATCGTCGGAGATCCGGCAATTGGTCGCTCCGGCGTGCGCAACCTCAACTACCTGAGCGCCTACGCGAATTTCGCCGAGGATCTCGACACGCTGTCGCGGTTCACTCCGTATCGTAATCTGATCCTGTTCGTCGATGCCGGCCTGCTGTCGGCGATTCCCGCGCTGCGCGACGCGGCTCTTGCTGCCAGTGCCGAGAGAGGCATCAATCTGAACGAGGTCACCCATGATGGCGTCGATCATGAGCTGATGAATCGTGTACCGGCTGAAACCGATGCCGTCTTTATCGCCGGCTTGCCGCGCATGCCCGAGGAGGCTTTCGATCGCCTGATCCAGGGGATCAACGCCGCTGGGCTGCCGAGCTACAGTTTCGCCGGCGTTACCGACGTCGAGCGGGGGCTGCTCGTTACCGATTCCGAGCCGCGCGACGTTGACCGTCAGGCACGTTTGAACGCGCTCAATATGCAGGCCGTAATGCTCGGTGATCGGGCGGAAAAACAACCGACTGAATCGCTACGCAAGGAGCGGCTCACCATCAATATGGCCACAGCAAGGACAATTGGACTGTCGCCGAGTTTCGATCTCCTGGAGGACGCCGTGCTCCTCAATCAAGATGTGGAAGCAAGCGGCGAGCAATTCGGCCTCGTCGAAATCGCGCGGCTTGCTCTGGAGCAGAATCTGGATCTGCAGGCCGAGTCATTCGGCATGCTGGCGGGGACTGAGGAGATTGCGAGGGCAAGGGCGAACCTCCTGCCGCAGATTGGTGCTTCGGCGGGCCAGACTTTACGGAGGGACTCGCCGTCGGTGTCGGCAGGCGTATTCGCCGAACGTTCGAGCGATGCGGCGATCAGCCTGGATCAACTGCTTTACTCGGATGCCGCCAGCGCGAATCTCAAAATACAGAAGGAGCTACAGCGCACGCGGCTCGCGAGCCTGGACGAATTCAAATTGGATGTCGTGCAGGCCGCAACGACGTCGTACTACACGGTGCTTAACGCACGCTCGCAGCTCGCCGTGCAAGAAAACAACTTCCGAATTACGCGGGCGAACCTCGAGCTGGCTCAAGATCGTGTTCGACTTGGTATGTCGACGCGCGCGGACGTTTATCGCTGGCAGGCCGAGGTCGCGCGGGCGCAGATATCGGTCTTGAATGCCCGGGCAGCGTTGAACCAGTCGTGGGAAACGCTCAACCGAATTCTGCACAAGCCCCAGGGCGAACGGCTTGCACTAAGGGAGGCGACGTTCGACGAACCCTTCGTCATGAGCCGTGAAGAATTCGATCAGTTGGTGCAGAGTCCGCGGGACTACGCGCATTTTTCTCGTTTCTATATTGATCGTGCGCTGCGACAGGCGCCGGAGCTGGAGCAATTGATTGGCCAGATCGCGGCAAAACGACGCGAGCTGACAAGCCAGCGGCGCGCCTACTGGTTGCCGGACTTCTCGGTCGGCGGCCGCTACACGAGCAACCTCGATCAGTCCGGATTGGGCGCCGGGCTACAGGCAGGTCAGGGCCTGGACGACTGGAGCGTCGGCGTACAGGCAACGTTGCCGTTGTTTTCCGGCGGCCTGAAGAAGGCCAACGTTTCGCGGGCGAGTTTCGAACTCCGGCAACTTGAATCGCTGCGCGCCTCGACCGAGGAACGCGTCGAGGAAGCGATTCGTAATCAACTGCATGCGGCACAGGCGGCCTACCAACAAATTGATCTCGCTGCCAGCGCGGCCGAGGCTTCGAGCAAGAACTTCAGTCTCGTGAGCGACGCATATGCACGCGGCACTGTGAACATCATCGAATTGCTCGACGCGCAGGATACGAGTTTGGCGGCGTCGGCTGCAGCGGCCGAATCCCTGTACAACTTCCTGATTACAATTGTGTCGTTGCAGCGAGCTATTGGCGGGTATGACTACCTTTTGTCACGCGAAGACAGGGATGCGTTGGCAGCCGAATATCGCCAGACACTGACGGGATCCAGATGATGAGAATGAGCTTATGTTTCTTGCTGGCAGCAACCTTGATGGTAGCGGGTTGCGGCCAGTCTGATGACACGATTGAGGAGCGCTTGCGGCCGGTGCGTTACGTGACCGTCAGTGACGCGAGCGTTTTTCGTGACCGGAGCTTTTCGGGTACCTCCAAGTCGAGCCAGGAATCGCGGTTGAGTTTCAAAATATCGGGGACCGTCATCAATGTGCCGGTACAGATCGGCCAACGCCTGAATGCCGGTGATCTGATCGCCGAAATCGACCCGGCCAGTTACGTATTGCAGGCGCAACAGGCGCAGGCAACGCTTGTCGAAGCGCAGGCGAACGACCGCCGCGCCGCCGCCAATTACGAACGTACCAAGGGACTTTACGCCAACAGTAATGCGTCGCTGAACGATCTTGAATCGGCGCGCGCGCAGGCAGAGTCGGCGAGTGCGGTGGTTCGTGCGGCGAGCAAGGCTTTGGAAATCGCGCGACTCAATGTCTCTTATACGAAGCTGGCAGCCGCTGCGGACTGTTCGATTGCGTCGCTCGATATCGAGGTCAATGAGAACGTTGCCTCTGGTCAACAGGTAGCGGCTGTGAGTTGCGGCGACGCATTCGAAGTCACGGTGGATATTCCGGAAAGCCTGATTGGCGGCATCGATGAATCGACGCCTGTCACCCTGCGATTCGGCTCCATTCCCAACAAGGAATTCAGTGGCGAAATCTCCGAAATTTCGGTGGCTTCGGCCGCGGGCTCGGCCGCATTTCCTGTGGTCATCAAAATCACGGATCGTGATCCGTCTTTGCGGTCGGGCCTCGCGGCCGATGTGACCTTTCAATTCGATTCCGCAGCGTCTGGTGGCGGCGGTTTCGTGCTCCCCGTTAACGCGGTCATCAGGGACCCCGACGGGACGTTCGTTTTTGTGGCGGAGTCTGACGGGACGGATGACGAGGCACTGGTACGTCGGCGAGCCGTCACATTGGGCGAGTTATCACAGTCGGGTATCGAAATCGCTGAGGGGCTGGAGGCAGGCGACCGTGTCATTACGGCGGGGATATCGGTAATCCGTGACGGCCAGCGGGTCCTGGTCCCGGCTTCTGAATAAGTTCGGCCGTACTTGTGAACCTAACCGCCGCAGCAATCGACAGGAATCGCGTCACATTGACGATCGTGGCCCTGGTCGTGATTGCCGGAGTATTCGCCTTCCAGAGCCTGCCGAAAGCACAGGATCCCGGCTTTATTATCCGTACGGTGCTGATCACAACGCGATTTCCGGGTGCGAGTCCCGAACGCGTGGAACTGCTTGTCACCGACAAGATCGAGAAGAAGATTCAGGAGATGCCGGAAATTGATTCGATTAACAGCGAGTCGCGAACCGGAATATCGGTCATCTATGCGAACTTCAAAGAAAGCTACAAGGTCATGCGCCCCATCTTTGATGATCTGCGCCGCAAGGTTGACACAGTAAAAGCAGATTTGCCGCAGGGCGCGCTTGCGCCAGAGGTCAACGATGAGTTTGGCGATGTATTCGGTAGTGTTTATACATTGTCGGGCGACGGCTTTTCCTATGCAGAGTTGAAGGCCGTTGCCGATGAACTGCGCGATGAACTCCTGAAAGAACCCGATATCGCCAAGGTTTCGATCCACGGCCAGCAACAGGAAGTCATTTTTGTCGAGTACAACAACGCGCGCCTGTCTGAGTTGGGATTGTCGCCGCAGCAGTTGTCGGCATCACTCGCGACCGTCAATATATTGTCGTCCGGCGGCGATATCGTGAGCGGGCGGGAAAGAATCACCCTCGAGCCGAGCGGCAACTTCGAGTCGGTTGCCGACTTGCAACGGACCGTTATTCAACTGCCCGGCGGGGCGCTGGTTTACCTCGAAGATATCGTCGATATTTATCGTGGCTACAAAGATCCGCCGCGGAGTGTCAGTCGAGTGAACGGCGAACCGACTCTGGCCATCGCGGTATCGATGCGCGACGGCGGTGACATACTGAAGCTCGGTGAACGACTCGACGTTCTTATGCCTGAGCTGGTTTCCCGCTACCCATGGGGTATCACGATTGAGAAGGTCTGGTTTCAGGCAGCTCTTGTCGCGGACGTCGTGCAGGCATTTTCATCGAGCCTGGTCCAGGCGATCGTTATTGTCATCCTCGTAATGATCGCATTTCTCGGTCTGCGCACAGGCGTCGTCGTTGGTTCGCTGATTCCGACGACTATTATTGCGTCCATGTTTACGATGCAGATCTTCGATATTTCGATCAACCAGATATCGCTGACGGCGCTGATCATCTCGCTGGGTCTCCTCGTAGATAACGCCATTGTCATTGTCGAGTCGATTCTTGTAAGACGTGCGAAAGGCCAGAATGCAATCACCGCCGCCATTGAGACTGGCAGGGAACTAAGCACGCCGCTCCTCATTTCGTCACTAACGACCGCGGCGGCATTCATGCCAATTGCAATGGCCAAGTCCGCGGTCGGCGAATACACGGCCGACATATTTTATGTCGTAACTATTGCGCTGCTGTCATCGTGGTTGCTGGCGATGACCTTTGTGCCAATGCTGACGACGGTCGCACTGAAAGTAGAGCCTGCGGGCAACAATGGCGCGGAGCCGTTCGAGGGTCGCTGGTACGCGTTCTATCGCAACCTGCTAAGCCTGTCATTGCGCTGCCAGTATCGCTTTCTCGCTGTGATCGTGATGCTGTTTGTCATCGCAATCTTCGGTTTGGGGTTGGTTCGCCAGCAGTTCATCGCACCGTCAGAAGACCCGGTGTTGGCTGCAAAACTCGAGCTACCGTTGGGCACTTCCATCGAGACCACCCAGCAGGTGATTGCCGAAGTCGATGCGTTCATCGAAGCAACCTACTTCGAGCCGGCAAGCGGCGAGCGTCGCGTTCGAAACTGGCTCACGTTCATTGGCGAAGGGGGCCCGCGTTTCAAGTTGAATTTGAATCCACCGAATCCGAATCCCGCGAACTCCTTTGTCATCGCCAATACCCTGCGTGGCGAGGATGTCGACGAAGTCATTGCTGGCATCGAAAACTACGTGCACGAGAATCATCCGGATCTGGCCGCACAGGTTAAGCGCCTGGAGAACGGCCCGCCCGTGGACTATCCGATAATTGTGCGAATATCCGGCAGCGACTTTGACGCCCTGTATAGCATCGCGGACCAGGTAACCGGTTTTCTCTACAGTCTTCCGCAGGTATCGAATGCAAAGAACTCCTGGGGTTTGCAGACCAAGAAGCTGCGTGTTGACATCGACCAGGAATTGGCGCGCCGATCGGGTGTGACCAGTGAAGATGTTGCCTATTCACTGCAATCGGGGCTAACCGGCATCGATCTGACGCAGTATCGGGAAGGCGATGAACTCATTCCGGTTACGTTGCGCACGATTGCCGCGGACCGACAGGACTTCAGTAAGCTCGATGGCCTGACAGTCTATTCTCAAAGCAAGGGCAACAACGTGCCGTTGAAGCAGGTTGCCAATGTCGAGTTGACGTTCGAACCCGGTATCATCGAGCGACGCGATCGGGATCGGACCCTGTCGCTCAACGTGCAGCTGCGCGGCGTTGCAACGGCCGCCGAAGTTGCTGATGTATTGGTTCCCTGGTTGGAACAATCGGAACAGGGCTGGCCCGCGGGCCATACGTTTGCGATCGGCGGTGAGACCGAGGAGTCCGGTGATGCCAACGCATCGATTGCTGCGGAATTGCCAATGGCCGGGATGTTCATCCTGCTATTGCTGGTCTGGCAATTCAATTCGCTGCGCAAACCCGCGATTATTATCGCAACGATTCCCCTGGGCCTGATCGGTGTGACGTTCGGCCTGCTCGTTGCAAATTCCTCATTTGGCTTTTTCACGATCCTTGGACTGATTTCGCTGTCCGGCATCATCATAAACAATGCCATAGTGCTGCTCGACCGCATTGCTATCGAGATTCGTGATTTTGGACGGACTCAGGCGGATGCTGTCATGGTTGCCTGCCAACAAAGAATGCGACCGATCCTGCTAACAACGGCGACCACGGTTCTCGGCATGACGCCGTTGTTGTGGGGTGGCACGGCCATGTTCAAGCCGATGGCCATTACCATAATTTTTGGATTGGCGTTCGCTACCGCGCTGACACTGCTGGTCGTACCGGTGCTCTACTCGATGTTTTTTCGGGTATCGTTCAGTCCGTCGGAAGCAGCTGGCTAACGTCGACTTTGAACTGCAGGAAGAAGATACCGCTGACGGTGTCATCCACCATGCGCATGCCAATCGCACGCTCGACGGCTTTAACTGGCAGGTAGGTAAGGTTGAATCCCATGTAATCGTTGCCGACCGACAAGCTCGGCACTGCACCCGGGAACGGCCGATTGTCATTCACATCTCTGCGCGTCATCAGGAACGCATTGATACCGGCATCAATATAAAAGCCATCAAGGCGGTCAGTTGCAAACAGCGTGCGGTGCAGCCCGGCGCCGGCCATGTAGGACATTTCCTCATTGCTGTCGCGAAAGCCGTTGATCATGATCCGTTTCTTCCAGCGGGACTCGGTCACAAACTGGTATTCAAGGCCGAGGCCGGCATTATCTTCGTTCCAATCATGGGTCGCATCGACGTGAACTGAGCGGCCGTTCAGAACGGCGCTGAAGTTTCCGGCCAGGGCGGACGATGCTGGTGCAACGACAAGTAAAGCGAGGAAGGTGAGTCTTGCGGCAATTAGTCGTTTCATGCCAAGGAAGGTATGCAAGGCATGTGCCGGAAATTAAATACTAATAATTTCAGTTACTTATAAAAGTAGCCTAAAAAAATTGTAAAGAGAGTCGACAGCAGCTGTCGAACCGCCGGGTCAGACGGTCGCGAAACGCAGAAAAACTGTGCGCTGGTTCCGCATTGTTTTGTGACGTGGCGCAGCTCTGAAAAGGATTGCGATCGACGTGCCGAAATTCGCAAAACCACTGGCTACGTGGCAGATGCTAGACTGCCCCGCGAGTTTGAGCCACTGAGATGAGGCAGCCAGGAAAATGAACAAGATTCCGATAAAGCGTTGGGATGATCTCGAAGACCGCGCGCCGGCCTACGCGCTGGTCGCCGACGTTGACCTCGTGATCGTTCGCTACGACGAATCGGTCACGGTACTCTACGGTCGCTGCGCGCATCGCGGCGCGCTGATGTCCGATGGCCATGTCGATGGGGACAACCTGTTATGCGGCGTACACGGCTGGGATTACCGTCTCGACACCGGCGTCAGCGAGTACAACAACAGCGAGACCTTGCCGAAGTTCAATGCCTGGATCGAGGACGGCGAGGTTTTGGTCGACGAAGACGAGATCGCGGCCTGGGCGAAACAGCATCCGCAACCCTATGATCGCGATGCCTACCAGGGCCTTTACCAGGACCCCAACGGCATTTCGATCGAGCCGCATGTGAAGCTTATTCGTAAACTCGCGAACGAGGGGCTCACGAAACTGGGCCACCATGGACCGTCGGCCGCCATGGGCGTACCGCGCAGCAGCTTGCCACTGTGGGACGACCTGCAATTTGTCGTCGGCCAGTTGCACAAGCTGCCGCTGCTGGACGACGAAGCCGTCGGCACCGACCTGGTCATTGGCCCGCGGGCCGGCAAACCGCTGCGACTGGACATTCCACTGTTTGTCTCGGACATGAGCTTCGGCGCTCTGTCCGAGGAGGCCAAAGTCGCGCTCTCTAAAGGTGCAGAGCTGGCAGGCACCGGCATCTGCTCGGGCGAGGGCGGCATGCTGCCCGAAGAACAGGCCGCCAACTCGCGGTATTTTTATGAACTGGCTTCCGCACGCTTCGGTTTCTCCTGGGACAAGGTGAAAAAAACCCAGGCGTTTCACTTCAAGGGCGGGCAGGGTGCGAAAACGGGCACGGGCGGCCACCTGCCTGGCAACAAGGTGCAGGGAAAAATCGCTGAAGTGCGGCAGCTCGGGGCAGGGCAGGCTGCGGTATCGCCAGCGCGGTTCCCGGAGTGGACCGAGCTCAGTCAGTTTCGTGACTTCGCCGAAGAAGTGCGCGACAAGACGGGCGGAATTCCGGTCGGCTTCAAACTCTCGGCGCAGCATATCGAAAAAGATATCGACGCCGCGCTGGAGATCGGCGTCGACTACATCATTCTCGACGGTCGTGGCGGTGGCACGGGCGCCGCACCCCTGATTTTCCGCGACAATATCTCGGTGCCGACGATCCCGGCACTCGCGCGAGCGCGTCGGCACCTCGATGCGTGCGATGCATCCGACGTGACGCTGATTGCGACGGGCGGACTGCGACACCCGGCCGACTTTGCCAAGGCAATGGCGCTGGGTGCTGACGGAGTCGCTGTCGCCAATGCGGCCATCCAGGCGATCGGCTGCCTCGGCATGCGCGCCTGTCATACCAACAACTGCCCCGTCGGTATTGCGACGCAGAAACCACATCTTCGCGAGCGGCTGCCGGTCGATACTGCTGCGGAACGGCTGGCCCGGTTTTTTGCAGCGTCAGTGGAGCTGATGCAGGTCCTCGCGCGCGCCGCAGGACATCGTCACCTGAGCGAGTTTTCGTTTGACGACCTCACGACATTCAAGACCGACATGGCGCAACTCACGGGTGTCGCCTACGGCGGCGTTACGCAATTGGACAACACATAGGAATAATCAACTTGGCAGACTTTGACGGAAAAGTGGCGCTCGTAACGGGCGGCGGATCGGGCATCGGACGGGCGACCGCAATCGCGTTTGCTCGTGAAGGCGCGAGCGTTGTAATCGGTAACCGCAACAGCTCTGCCGGCGAGGCGGTCGTGAAAGCGATCCAGGATGACGGTGGTAAAGCCAGTTTCCTGCGCACCGACGTGTCTTTGCAGGACGATGTCAAAGCGCTGGTCGAGCACGCCGTGGCCACCTACGGGCGCCTCGACGTTGCCTTCAATAATGCCGGCATTGGCGGTGCGGCAGGACCGCTCGCCGATCAAAGCGCTGACAACTATGACGAGGTGATGGGCACCAACGTCAAGGGCGTATGGCTGTCGATGAAGTACGAAATTCGGGAGATGCTGAAAACGGGCGGGGGCGCCATCGTCAACAACTCATCAGTGGGGGGTCTTCTTGGCTTCGCTGGCGTCGGCATCTACAGTGCTTCGAAACACGCGGTAATGGGTCTGACCAAGAGCGCCGCGCTCGAGTACTCGGCCCACGGCGTTCGCGTCAACGCGGTGAACCCCGCGGTTATTCGTACGCCGATGGCGGAAGGTCTCGCCAAAATGAGAAAAATCAAGCCGGACGATTTCTCGGCAGTGCATCCGATCGGCCGCATCGGCGAGCCGGAGGAAGTTGCAGACGTCGTGCTTTGGTTATGTTCCGACAAGGCATCATTTGTAACCGGCACGGCGACCTGCGTGGATGGCGGCTTCACGATCCAGTAATGCGCTTGCATCGTCGCTAGCGATCAGAAAATTATTTCGGTTTCTTCCAGCTGCGTGCAAATTCGAGCGGCGCGGCAGCCTTTGTGCCCTTGACTTTGTCACCTCTGTCCGGAGTGCCACTCAATGACACCGGCCGTGCGATCGAGAATTTTTCCTGCACCTGGTTGACTTCAATTTCACCGATTGAAGTGGTGCTGCCACCCAGCGAGATCCCGGTTTCCGGATCGATCAGCTCTTCACCTTTTCTCAGCACCTGCAGGCGATCTCCTACGGCAACGGCATCGTCGCCGAGGTTGGTGTAGATCTGCGCACCGTCCGCCTTGACGATCGAGCCTTCGGGCGGTTTCGCGCCTACCTCTTTGATCAGCTCGAATACCGCCTGGTTAACGCCGGCAATGACGGCCTGGCCGACGGGAGTCTTCGAGTACTGGGACATGAATCCGCCAAGCCCGACGTCGCCGATCAGGCCGGCGCCGCCAAAGGCAAGATTGGTTTCCTTGATGACGGCCTCAATTTGTTTCGTAAAGGTTATTTCGCTGGTCTCGGCATCGATCAGTCGTATGTTCAAGCCGACGCGCCCTGTGCTGCTGCCGGCTTTGATGCCACCCAGCAATGGCACTTTGCGTGTCAAAATGCCGCCAACGCCTTTGTCCGTGCCTGAGGTTTTGGATTCGTAGTCGGTGACTACAAGCTGCACCAGGTATTCCGCTCCAAGGACGTTTCCAGTCTTGGCACCTGAAGGTTTCGCGATGCGGCCTGAACTTGCCAGATCCTGTTCTGCCAGCACGTCGCCGAGCTCGGTTCTTTCCACGAGCCGAAAGCGACCGGTCTGCGACAAGGAATCAATGACAATCGCCTCGATTCCGTTCACGGGCACCCCGGTTGTCGACGCTGAATAGTCGACGTTGCCCATTATGGTCGAAACGGTGTAGGAACTCGTCGAACTGTTGTTATCGACTTCCAGGACGCCGAGCCTGGCCTTGCGGCCCGCATAGTCACCCCATTCGATATTCAGAAGGTATTTCGTATCGACATTGTCAACTCGCTCCGGCAGCGGTGATTTTTCATTTTCGCCCACAGAATAAGCCACGTAGTCGGCGGCGGCGGTTTGCATTCCAGCGAGCGCCACAACCAGTGTCAGAAAAACAGAAAACCGTCGGGAAATCATTTTCTTGTCTCCTTGCGCGTGAGGCCGTATGACCTTATTTTTGTTCGAATTAAGTCAAGACAGTGGGAAAATAGTACTCCCTATGCGGCCACTTTCCCAGTGACACTGCTGTACGGTGCCAAAGGGCAACGAGTCCGCAGTTCAAGCAGCATCCCGTTTATACTGCCGTCATCCGGAAATGCGCAGGTATCGGGGAGTACAGCATGAGTTACAGACCTTATGAGCCGATCGATCCGCGCGATGCGTTCGCCGTTGCGGCAGCCGATACAGAGTCGGCAGCGGCGTCACAGGCCGCCTTCTTGCTGGCCGTTCGCGCTGGCCTTCTGGGTTACCCATCGCCGACCGAGAAGCTGTCCGAGTTTCCCCTGCCGAACCTCAAAGCGCTCAAGAGCGATCGCCATGTCAAGGTGGCGACCGCGTGCCAGTACCTTGGCGTCAGCGAAAGAGAATTGCGAAAAGAGGTCCGGCCGGCACTCGAACAGGAAATGAACAAAATTGCTCGCGAGGTTTACAGGAAACCGACAATTGAAGCCGCGGCTGCATTGTTCGAAGCCGCGATGATGAGCCCGCATCCGCTGGTTGCCGTGGCCGGTGCAGCCGGTGCCCGTGAAACGACCCGCTTGCGTCCCAGGATTCGCAAAACGCTGGAAGCGGCGGCCAGGAGCAGGGATAACCTGGTCTCGAGATTGGCGCTCGCCGCCATGAGCCATATCGGCCCGATGGAATCGATCGCTGACAAGAAAGTCATCCAGCAACCCAAATCAAGAAAACGCCGACGGCGGTCGGATACAGCCGTGGTGACGCACGGCACCTTTGCGGCAAACGCCCGCTGGTATCGTCCGGGGGGCGACTTTTACGCCGCGTTGAATGCGAAGCGCCCGGACCTCCACGTGCACGACAGGAGCTTCAAATGGACCGGCGCGTATTCGGACAAAGCGCGACGAGCCGATGCCGAACTACTCAAGCAGTGGATCCCGGACCAGGGGCTGACCGCGCCCGATTTTTTCGCCCACAGTCACGGCGGCACCGTGGCCCATTTGGCGACGCGCAGGGGGGTGCAGTTTGATCGATTGGTTCTGATGGGCTGGCCGGTGCACAAGAAGTGGTACCCGGATTTTTCGAAGGTGAAGCGCCTTATCGACGTGCGCGTGCGACTGGATCTCGTCGTGCTGCTCGATGGCGGCGCGCAACGCTTTCGAACCAGGGACTTCGCGGTCGAAGAGCATCGCAACGGCTGGTTTGATCACAGTGCGACGCACGAGCCCGATTACTGGGACGACCATGGCCTGTGGGGCGTCATCTGACAGCCCTATGACTCAACGTATCTCTCCTCTCAGGGTCATGGCCGCGGGCGCGTCGTGGCGCATGTTCGGTTCGCGCCGCGCAGCCGAGATTCTGCTGCAGGCAATGTCCGGGGACGATGAGCAGAGTCGCATGCTGGCCGGAATATCGCTGGTCAGGGCAGGCCAACGCTCGTTCGAATTGATTGAGAAGAAGGTCGAGGCGGGGGAAGCATCGGCACCCGCTATCCGGCTGCTGCCGGACATCAATGGTTCGCAGGCGCGCGCCGTACTGGGGAAGATCGCGGCCGGTGAGTCAGGCGAAATGCGGCTAGCGGCGAGAGAGTGCATCGACTTGCTCGATCGCATGGATGCCCTGGAGCCAGACGACAGTTAGTTGCACCGACCCGGGCATCGTGTTTCGATTGTCGGCTATGACTAACCCGGCAAGATTTCGATATCGCGCGGCCCGTACGCCCCCCCTGCTCGCGTGCGCACTGCTCATTGCTGCCTGCTCGCCAACGCCGGCGCCGGTGCAGGAATCGGCTTCACTCGTGATTACAAATGCCCGCGTCTGGACAGGCGACACGGACAAGCCTTGGGCCGAGGCCGTAGCCGCAAAGGGTGAGAACATCGTTGCGGTAGGATCGCCGGCCGAGATCGCGCCTCTTATCGGCGACGATACCGAGGTGATCGCCGCCGACGGCGGCATGCTTGTTCCGGGCTTCATTGATCCGCACGTGCACTTTCTTGTCGGCGGCAGCTCGATCGCGTCGGTGCAGCTTCGCGATGCACAGAGCCCGCTGGAATTTACGCAGCGCATCGCGGACTTTGCAGCGAGCGCCCAGCCTGGCGAGTGGATTACGGGCGGCACCTGGGATCATACGAACTGGGGCGGAGAGCTGCCTCGCCGCGAATGGATCGACGCAGTGACGCCGGACAATCCGGTCTGGGTCGCAAGGCTTGACGGTCACATGGGTCTCGCCAATTCCGTAGCCTTGCATCTCGCGGGTGTGGACGCTGACACGCCCGATGTGATGGGCGGGGAGATCGTGCGCGATGAGGAGGGCAGTCCAACGGGCGTTCTGAAGGACAATGCCATGCGCCTCGTCATGAAAGCCACGCCCGAGCCGACGCAAGCGCAGCTGGACCGCTACCTTGACGCAGCGATGCGCTATGTCGCCGGGAACGGTATCACCACCGTTCACGACATGTTCGCGGACGATTTCAATAGCTGGTTGAGTCTCGCGACGTACCGGCGCGCGGAAGCAAACGGGGTGCTGATAACGCGAATCTACTCGGTGACACCGCTGGTCGAATGGCAGAAGCTCAGTCACGACATTGCGGCACACGGTCGCGGCACCGAATGGCTCAAGACGGGCGGCGTCAAGGGATTTATGGACGGATCACTCGGTTCACATACAGCCGCCTTTCTGGAACCGTTCACCGATACTCCCGACCAAAGCGGATTCCTGCTCGACTCGCTCGACGACCTTCGTACCTGGATCACGGCCGCCGATGCGGCCGGGCTGCAGCCTATCGTGCATGCCATAGGCGATAAGGCGATTCGCAACCTGCTGGATATCTACTACGACATAGAAAACGAAGACAGTGACCGGGACCGGCGCTTCAGGATGGAACACGCGCAGCACATTCACCCGGATGATATTCCCCGTTTTGCGATTCAGAACGTGATTGCAAGCGTACAGCCCTACCATGCGATTGATGACGGCCGATGGGCCGAAAATGTGATTGGCAAAGAGCGATCAAGAACGACCTACGCATTCAAGTCGCTGATTGACAGCGGCGCGCACGTCGCTTTCGGCAGCGACTGGTACGTTGCGCCGGCAAACCCGCTCTATGGAATTTACGCGGCGGTGACGCGCCGAACGCTGGATGATGCGAATCCGGACGGATGGGTGCCGGAGCAGAAGGTCACCGTTGAACAGGCGCTGCGAGCCTACACTTACGAAGGAGCGTTCGCCTCATTCGAGGAAGATCGCAAGGGAATGCTGAAGGTCGGAATGCTTGCCGACATGGCGTTGATCGACCGTGACCTCACGGCGATTGCGCCGGCCGCTATTCGCGACGCCAAAGTTCTCAAGACCATAGTCGGCGGCCGCGTGGTGTTTTCCCGACAAGACAGTAGATAAGCTGGCCGCCGCGGCAGGTGAGCAGCGATTTGCGATCAAACCGTCTGACAACTAGTCGGCGTCGGCGTACTTCTGAAAGTGCAGTTCCTTGGCCTGGCCGATCCAGTCGTCCTGCTCCATGCGGCCTTTGAATTCCTTTAATTCGGCATTGACCCTTGCTATGTCAGCGACACCGAAGTTGGCAATCTGCTCAAATGTGTAAACACCAAGATCGTGCAGCGTTTGCTCGAATACCTTGCCGATGCCAACGATTTGCTGCAGATCGTCCGCTTCCTGCTTCGGCGGAGTTTGTCCATTCGTCGTCGAGGGGGGCGACTTGGTCGTCGCCGCTCGGGCTTCTTTCAGCGCCTCGCGTTGCTGTTTTTCCATATCTGCGAAATGCTTTTCAACTTCATCCAGCTGCATTCGCAATGTTTCGGAATGTCTTTCGTACTCGTGCGCATTTTCTCGATAGCGTTTGGCATCTTCTTCATGCTGCCGGCGGCTGTTCTCCATTGATTTCAGGCAATGCGACAGCTCTTTGTTTTGCACCCGGAGCTCTTCGAGTTCTGCAACGTCCCGCCGCAAGCCGTCGTTTTCCTGTTTGAGCCGCACGAAATCATGATTGAGCTGGGCGTTTTCGGCTTCCAGCGAAACGACATTTTGTTCGAGCGCGTCGAGGTTCGCCAGTCGGTTACGGGCAGAATCAAGCATCTTGTTTACCGATTCGTGCTCGGAACGTGTTGCCTGCAGAAGATTACTAAAGGACTCGTGCTCCAGTTTTGCGTTGTCGATTTTAACCTCGAGTTCTTTACGCTTTTCGAACGCTTTTTGCAGTTCGCGTTTATAAACCTCGCCCGATTTTATAAATTCGTGCTGCAGCTCGGCAGATTGCTGTTTGACGGCGGTCATTGCGCTTTGAAATGCGGCCATCTTTTCCTTGAAACCCTCGCGTTCCGCGCGGAGGTTGAAAAGGTCCTTGGACATCAGCTTTTCTTTCGCGTACGCAGACTCGAGGTCGGTTCGCGTCTTGGCTATTGTGATTTCATGTCGGTTCACAACGCCTTGTTGCGTCTCCAGCGTGGCACGCAATTTTTCTGTTTCGGTGGTCAGTCGATCTCGTTGCCGGACGACATCATCGAGTTTGGTCTGCCAATCGTCGCTTTGCCGGTCCATGAGGCGTTGGCTGTTGGCGCCGCGAATCAGCCACCCGAGCAGCAAGCCGATGATGCCGGCAGCAGCCAGGTAAATCGCGATTTCAGACGTGAGGGCTTCCATCGGGGCAGTATGGCGTCCGCGGACATTATGGAATATGACGAATCGCACAGAATTGGCACGAAATTCGCCGGAAAACGCCAAAAACGGGGCTTATGCCCGGCTGGACCGCTAGCGGGCTTGTTTTTTCCTGCGCCGCGACTTCAGCGAGATCGGCGTCGATTTCAGTTTCGGTTTCTTTTGCGGCCGGCCGACGAAGTAGCCCTGTGCGAGATCCACGCCCAGGTCTGCCAGCAAAGCCAGGGTCTCGGCGTTTTGAACATACTCAGCGACTATCTTCATGTTGGCCTCACGGCCAATCTCTGCGATGAGTTTGATCATCTTTTGATCGACCGGGTTTTTCGGCAGGTCCTTGACGAAAGCGCCGTCGATCTTGATGTAATCGAAATGGAGTTTTTGCAGGTAGCTGAAGGAGCTGTAGCCAGTGCCAAAGTCGTCGAGTGCGAGTTCGCAGCCGAATTCTCTGAGTTCGGCGATTTGTCGTTCGACGTGAATCGGTCGTCGAACAGCGAGACTCTCGGTGATTTCAAATACGATGTTGCCGGGCGCCACGTTGTGCTTTTCGAAGATTGCTGCTACGTACGACGTCAGGTCCTCGTTTTCGAAAGCGTTTGCCGACAGATTGATGGCGAGCTTCAGGTTCGCGTTCGATGCAGACTCTCTCTCGTACGCTTCCGCGGCATTGCGGATCATCCAGAAATCGATTTCAGACATCAGCCCAAAGCGCACGGCTGATGGCAGGAATACGTCCGGCAGTATCATCTTGCCGTCATCACCGGGTAGCCGAATCAACACTTCATGATGCGTTGTCTCACCCGTATCGATGCGATTGATCGGCTGGAAGCGCAGCTCGAACTCATCATTGTCTACGGCTTTTCTCAAACGGTTCATCCAGCCGATATCCGCTGCTGCCTGCTGTTCGGCCTCCACGGACTGTTTGAAGATGTGCATGCGATTGCGTCCCGCCGTCTTGGCTTCCCTGCACGCAATATCGGCCTGGTTGATCAACTCGTCGTGAATGATGTTGTCGTTGCTTAGCATCGTGACGCCGATGCTGCAGTGCACATGAAAAACGCGCTCGTCTTCGATGTGTGCCATTCGTCGCATGTTCGCGAGAATGGTCTCCGCGGCCAAACGCGCCCCGGCTTCGTCAACGCGGGGCACGAGGATGGCGAATTCGTCACCGCCGAAGCGTGCGACGATGTCGTCTTTGCCGACGCTGCGCAACAGCTCATCAGCGACTTTCCGGATCAGGCGGTCGCCAGCCGGGTGACCGCATGCATCGTTGATGTACTTGAACTGGTCAAGGTCGACAAAGAACAGTGCGCTTTGGTGGCGTTCATGCATGACGTTCATGGTTTCCTCGCGGAGTTCTTCGAGAAAGCGCCGTCGGTTGAAGAGCCCGGTAAGACTATCGTGGTTGGCCAGCTGCAGCAGCTGGATATCGCGCGCGTTAAGCGCCGACGCCGTGGTTTCGAGTGCGTCAACAATTTCTGCGATTTCACGGTGTTCGGCCGGCTCAAATTCGACCTGCAAATTGCCTTTCGCGAGTTCCTTGATAGGCGCCTGCAAACCGGAAATCGCTTTCAGCGCGTTGCGAAGGGCGTGCCTGCCGTAGAGTGCGAAAGCGACCAGCAGTATCAGCAAAATCAGGATGGCGCCCTTGATATTGACCAACAGGCGATCGTGAAAGATAACAAAGTCGAGATTGATGCTGACGAAGCCGAGCAGTTCGGTTTTCACAGCCTGTTGCGGCAGGGCCGGATCAAAGTCGAACAGGCCATCCTCCGGTATCGATTCCTTCCAGACTGGCGCCAGTATTTCAAATCGTTGCGGATTGAGGATGCCGGTACTCATTAGAAAGGGTCTCTTGAGTCCGACAACATTGACGGCTTCTTTCAGGGATTCAGGCGACAGGTCTGCAACAGCGTCGATACCGTAGTCACTGCCAACCGTAAAAAGCGCGGCACCGTCGCGACCAAAATACGCGACGCGGTCGATTTCAGGATAACGGTTGACGAAGCTTTCGAGTCGGATCAACGCTTCGCCATCATCGGAGAGGAACAGTGGCGCTCCGAGTTCATTGAGTTCCTGGGTCCACTGCAAGGCCCAGCGACTGTAATTGTCCTGCAACACCCACTGGCCGCCCCAGTAGAGACTGGCGATCGCAAGCACACCGGCCAAAGCGGCGCTGAAGACCTGGATGGACAGGATCTCGTGCACCAGCACGCGACCGCCTTTTTTGGCACGACGGCGTGCGAATGGCGCCTGAATCCGGCTCGTTATGCGGCCCCAGTCCTTTGCGCGGCGCCAGTCTTTTGAGCGCCCCCAATTAATGATGTTTGCGAGAACCGACTTCATTGGTCGACGACCTGGATTGCCTCGTTAACCACGACATGGATAGCCGACAGTGGGCTGATGGGCACAACGGCCTCGATATCGCCGGCCTGAATTTGCCGAACAATTTTGGTGATCGTGGCTGCGATGTCAGACGCTACGCTACTGATGCTGATACTCGCGCCCATTTGCAGCATCGATTCGCTGGGCACGAGTACCGGCACATGCAGACGCTGCGCACCATCCATAATCTGTTGCAATGCACGACCACTCAGTACTCGGTTGTCGGGAAACAGCCAGAAACCGTCAATGTCCCGAATCATGCGTTTGAAAAAATACAGTGTTTCCTGGTCTGAGCGCGTAACGTGCACGAGCAATTCAACGCCGTGTCGTTGTGCCGCGATTTCGGCCTCGGCGATCAGCTCGTCATGACCCTCCCCGATGATGGCGCCGACGCGCGATAGCGTGGGGTTGACCTCTTTCCATGCGGCAAGCTGGGCATCGAGCGGCGGGACGGCTGCGACGCCGCGAGTGTGTTGATTCAGGAGACCGTGATCCTGGTAGTTGAATACCTGGCTGAATACGACCGGCTTGTTGGACATCGCGACCGATGATTTCGCGGCGCGCAGGCCGATGGCAACAACGATGCCTGAATCGGAATCATTGATCATGCGCAGGATGGTCACCGGCGGGCGACTCCGGTCGCTCAGGTCATAGACCACGTGACTCTCGAACTGCTGCGCCAGGGCATCGGCGACATCGGCGTAGGCGGCCTGGCTGCTCGTCAGGACGATCGCGAGCGGCGGCAGCGGTGCGGGCTCCGGTATCGTGACCTTTGCTTTTGGCTTGCTGACGGGCGGCGGCGTAACGATGACGGGCTCGGGCTCGGGCGCGGACTCGACCGGTTCCGGTAACGGGGCCGGCTCGACAGGTGGGGAGTGGACAGCGCAGCCGGAAAGGCCCACCGCCGCCAGCGCGAGCGCGGCGAGCAGCGATCTCCGGGCCCGTTTTCTTAACCTTCGCATTTCTTGCGTCCTTGTCGCCTTCGTTTTGCGAGGGGGTTATTTCTACGCAAGCCGGAGGCTTTTTTCTGTGCGTCAGGTCAAAATTTGCTGTGCGTTAGCTCGAGATGGGCGCCGCTGTTACAATCAAGAACGTAGCCAATATGCTGTATTTACAAACATTTTAGCTATATGGGCTCTGGCGACCACAAGGAAAATGACCCATGAGATCATCCATTGCAATCCTGGTTGCCGTGCTGCTGGCGGCGGTGAGTTTTGCGGACGTCACATCGTCCGAGCATGCGCAGAAGACGCTGCAGATCTACCGAACGATCATCGAGATCGATACTTCGAAGAACCGCGGCAACGGGCTGAAGGTGGCGCAGTACCTAGCCGATGAATTGCTCGCGGCGGGCTTTCCTGCGGAGGATATCGAGGTGGTGCCAAAGCCACCTTTCGCGGCATTCATTGCTCGCTATCGCGGTGCACCGGGCTCCAACAAGAAACCAATACTGCTGCTCGGTCATATGGACGTTGTTGAGGCGAACGCCGAGGACTGGAAGCGGCCGCCATTTACGCTGACGCAGGATGAAGAGTACTTCTACGCGCGCGGTTCTGACGACAACAAGTTTGGTGTCGCACAGCTGACGTCGACCTTTATTCGTTTAAAGAAAGAAGGCTTTCAGCCGAATCGGGACCTGATTATTGCGTTCTCGGGGGACGAAGAAAGCGGCATGACGACGACGCGCATGCTGGCTTACGAACGGCCCGACCTGGCCAAGGCGGAATATGCGCTCAACTCGGATGCGGGCGGCGGCGCCCTGGACAAACACGGACACGCGGTTACCTACAACATCCAGGCAGCAGAAAAAACCTACGCGACCTGGGAGATGACGGTCCGCAATCCGGGCGGCCACAGTTCCCGGCCGCGGCCCGACAATGCGATTTACGAGCTCGCCGACGCAATCATGAAAATCGAAGCGTACCGGTTCCCGGTGCGCTGGAGCCAGATGACACTCGATTACTTCCGCGTTACCGGCGAGAAGCTGGGCGGTGAGCTGGGCGAGGCCATGATTCGCTTTGCCGACGATCCGGAGGACGTAGTGGCCATCGACCGGCTTGCGCTCGAATCGTCTTACGTGGGCACGACGCGGACCACTTGCGTTGTGACTATGCTGAAAGCCGGACATGCAGAAAACGCGCTGCCGCAGTCAGCCACGGCAACGGTCAACTGCCGGATCTTTCCTGGTATTCCGGTTGCCGAAGTGGAGCAAACGCTCAAGGACGTCGTTGACAATGCCGAAATTGAATTCGTGGTGCTGGACGATCCCACGGAGAGCCCCATTTCTGAGCTGCGTGAGGACGTGGTCGCAGCCGTATCGAGTGCGGTTCACAGCCGCTATCCGGATGTGCCCATCATTCCGATCATGGCCTCGGGTGGCACGGATGGCATGCACTTTCGCAATGCGGGCATTCCAACCTGGGCCGTCAGCGGCCTGTTCATGGACCCCGATGAGATGTACGCGCACGGCCTCAACGAGCGCGTACCCATCGCCGGGTTCTATGGCGCGCTCGATCACTGGAGCATCATTCTGAGACAGCTGGCCAGCGACTGATTCGACCCCGATTAAATCGAGGTTTCTAGCACAAAGCGCCGGAATCGAATACCCTGTACAGGCGATATCGAAGCCGACCGGACGTCTGGCGGGCCCTTGCCACTTCTTACTGGATAATGGAGCAGCAATGAAACTTTACACACCGTTGATCATTGGGCTGGTTTTTGGCCTGGCGGGTTGCGCCGAGAAGGAAAAAGCGTCAGCGCCGCAGCAGGCTAGCGATGCCGCGACGACGTCTGCCGAAACGATCGCTGCCGAAACGGCCGAGGTCGGAACTCAGGAGACCGAAAAAGAGGTAATGGGCACTGCGGCATTCATATCGCACATGCACCATCACGCAAGCCAGCTCGAGCGCCTGAATGCGGCGCTGGAGGCGGGCAGTCTTGCAGCGGCGCAGAGGCCGGCCTACTGGTTGTCCGGGCATGATGACACCATCGAAGTGCCCGATGAATGGAGGGTGTATGTCGACGGCATGCGCAGCGGCGCCAGTGGCGTTTCTGACGCGTCCGATCTTGTGGCTGCACGGGCTGCGGCCAAGCGCATCGCCGACAACTGCCAGGGTTGCCATACGGCGGCGGGCATAGACCTGGTCACGCTGCAACCGGATTAGGCCGGGCCTCGAATGGCCGGGGCTGTGGCTAGTAGCCCGGATACATGCGGTACTGAAAGTCGGGTGCCACGACCTTGTAGTACGGTTGCAGGAACATAACGAGATCGACCAGTTCCTGGACGGTCATATATTCGTTGTAGATGTACATCCTGGACTCGCCGTCCTCTGATACGACCTGTTGCGCGTAACCCGTGGCCAGTTTGTGTGACGGATTGATGATCGCTGTTATCAGCTGGCCATAGGTCCTGACCTGCGTTACAGAACCACCCAGCTCAACGTAGGGCGGCGCGTGACCCGGTACGCCGGGCAGCTGCTCACCTTTGATCGTGTGGCACTGATTACATTGCATGTAGAGGAATACCTCGCGACCGGCCTCGGCGTCGCCGTCCGGCAGCCGAAAGCCCTTTTCCGACATCATGGTTTCGCCACCGCAACCACCGAGTGCGACGAGGCTGGCCAAGAATAATGCCAGTACAGAACGTGCGTTCATGACAAGCCTCCTGATCGAGCAAGCTCGAATCACTTTGCCAGTTATTTTTAGCACGGAGAAGCACTTACGAGAATCCGGGAAAACCGCAGGCGACTGACGAATGCTCTGTAAAGGGGTAAGATCGGGGGGTGAACTACGACCTGATCGGTGATATTCACGGCCACAGCGAGCCGCTGGTCGAACTGCTCGAAAAGCTCGGCTATCGCCTGTCTAACGGCGTCTACCGGCAGCCCGAAAGGCAGGTCATCTTCCTCGGCGATTTCATCGACCGGGGACCCAATCAACGCGACGTCATCAGTATCGTCCGCCCCATGATCGAAGAGGGCGCGGCGCTGTCTGTAATGGGCAACCATGAATTCAATGCCATCGCCTGGTTCACCGAGGATCCCGAGAGACCTGGCCAGTATCTAAGGGAGCACACGGATCGGCACCGGCGTCAACACCAGGTGTTCCTCGATGCCTACCAGGGAGCGCTTGACTATGCCGAACTCATCGAGTGGTTTCGCACTTTGCCGCTGTGGCTGGATCTGCCGGGCTTACGCGTGGTGCACGCCTGCTGGGACGATGCGCTGGTAGCGGACCTGGAAGTTTGCTTTCCGTCGATTAATCAGTATCTGGACGATAATTTGCTGCTGCGTGCATCGCGCAAGGGGCGTAGCGAGCACGACGCGATCGAGACCTTGTTGAAAGGCAAGGAAATCGAACTGCCCAAGGGGCACATGTTCTTTGACAAGGATGGACATGCACGGCACGAGGTTCGCGTTCGCTGGTTCGATGGTGACGCACGCACCTACCCTGATGCATTCCTCGGACCTGAGAAAGTAAGGAGTAATATTCCCGAGGACCCGATCGGCGCTGACCACCTGCTGCAATACTCGCACGACGCACCGCCTGTTTTCATTGGGCATTATTGGTTAGACACGGAGCCGACGCTGCTGGCGCCCAATATTGCGTGCCTGGACTACAGCGTCGCGGCCGAGGATGGCGGCATGCTGGTGGCGTACCGCTGGGATGGCGAGCAGGTGCTCAGCAACGAAAAGTTCGTGACTGTGGCGCGGGAGCCATCACAGGCGCCCACTGGCGCGTGATAAACTGGCGGCCGGAATTAACACATTATGGAATCTTGGCCACGCCAAACCGCGTATTAGCGCCATAATGTGGCTTAGATAACAAATAAGAAAAACTATGCAAGCACATGATTCTTCATTGATTAGCAGGGCCTTCGGAGAACACACCGATGCCGGGCTCATCGTTGCGTACCAGTCGCACCAGGATGCGCTGCGATTCCTGTCGTCAGCGCTTGACCGGATGAACGGTGTGGCGCTGCTGCGCGGGCCTACGGGTTCGGGCAAGAGTACGATTGTCAAAGAGCAGCTCGCCTGGTCCTCGCGCGATGCGGCCGTCGCCATGGTCGATGGCGTTCACCTGAGGCCGCGCCGGCTGTTAACGGACATGTTGTCGCAATTTGGCGTGCAAACTGCCTCCGAGCAAGATGAGCAGCTGCTGCACAAGCTCAATAACTTTGTGACGCAGCAGACGCGGCTCGCACGGCCACCCGTGCTGATTATCGACAACGCCGATCGCATGACGTCGAGCGCGCAGCGCCTGTTGAACTGGCTCGCGGCGCTGGAAGCGCGCGGCAACTTTGCGCTGCGCATCATTCTGACCGGTAAAGAGGAATTGTCTGCGTTGCCACGGCAGAACAGCATGCGCAACCTCGCGCGACGCCACCCGGCGACGTACTCGCTCAACCCGTTGACAGAACAGGAAGCAATAATTTATCTCCGCACGCGCTTGATTGCGGCCGGCGGCGAACGCAGCGACAAGGTGTTCCCGCTCGATGTCTGTGAACGGTTGCACAAGCTGTCCTGCGGCTGGCCGGGTGCCTTGAACGAGCGCGCGATCGACGCCATGGATCGAATGACGGAGCTGAAGTCCGCCAGGCGCGTACCGCGTATCATCGTTTCACGAGACGGCGTGACCGAAGCGGAGTACGAATTGACCGAGCGACAGTACGTCATCGGACGCGCCGAAATCGCCGACATAATTATCGAAGATACCTATGTCAGCAAGATGCACGCCATGCTGCAGGTCTATTCGAATGCCATCGTGCTGGTCGACCTGAACAGCACCAACGGCACGACGGTCAACTCCCGCATCGTCGTGAAATCGGTCCTCAAGAGCGACGATGTCATTACGCTCGGCCGGCATCGGCTGAAAATCGCGGACGCACCGGCGATCAGCGAAGAGATGGGCGAGGCCATCAAGGCATCGGACACGATAACGATGCAAAATCTCGACGACTTCCGTCGCGCACGCGCCCGGCGTACGGTCACGATGCTGAAACACAAATAATAATTTGGGGACATTCTTAATTTAGTGTATTAACGCGTTAAATTAAGAATGTCCCTAATTTTGTCGAATATATGCTCAAGCGGCACAAAATAGGGGAGGCGCCAATCTGGCAGCGCAAACTGACCGTCTTTGTCGGAGCTTTGTTTGCTGCCACCCTGCTTCTTTTCGCCGTCTGGGCGATCACTCTCTTTATAGATTCGGCCGATGTCGACGACTGCCTGGACGATGGCGGTAGCTACGACTACGAACGCGGGCGTTGCGACTTCGAGGTGAATCACGCGAACCCAGAATCTCGAGATTGAGTCTGACCCCGGCTTGCTCAGGCCACGTCCGCCACAGACTCATCACGCTCGGCCGCCGGCTCCTCGTTCATTTCATAGGCACCCTTCAAAGTGGCAACGTGTTCATTCCATACCTTGTCGAAGCGCGCGTTGTCGACCACGGGCCGTTTGATCATGCGGCGCAGCAGAAGCTGCTGCCGCTTCGTGGTGACCGATTTGCCATAGAGCTGCAGGGCATAGCGCGAGAAGTCACGCACCATCACGTCGAAGATCTGATCCAGCAAGTCGTCATCGATGGCGTAGATCTTGGCGTTCTCGATGATCAGCTGGCCGTATACGACCAGCGTGAACAGCTCGCCGAGGTTCAGCAGGAAGTCGATGTCTTTGGCCTGTTCTTTTGAGGGCCGCGCCACCGCTAACAATATCTTGAGATAGCGGATCTGTTTTTTGAAGATGTTGGCGTTCGGCAAATCGACCCCGGCGTAAGTCTCCTTGTAATCGTGGAATCGAATCTTGCCGAGGCCCTTCGTCGGACCCTGGTCGAAAAGAAAGTCATCGTTGACCGGCTCGTCGCGCTGCTCGATGATTGGGAATTGCGCGGGCTTGAAGAAGTAGTTGCCCATGAATTTGATGATCAGGGCCATGTTCACGTGCACGGTGCCTTCGAGCTTGGGCAGTGCGCGGATATCGCGCGCCGCCATCTCGAAGAACATGTCCTTCTCAAAACCCTTGGCCGCGATGACGTCCCAGAGATGGTCGATGACCGCTTCGCCCTGGGTCGTGACCTTCATCTTCACCATTGGGTTGTACAACAGGTAGCGCCGGTCCTCGCTCGATGCAGAGCGCATGTAGTCGGACGCCCTGAGTGCAAACAGCTTCATCGAGACCAGGCGCACGTAAGCATCGACGAAAAGCTGGCGGATGTGGGGGAAGTCGGTCACCTGGCTGCCGAACAACTGCCGGTTGCCGGCGTGATCGATTGCCTCGTAAAAAGCGTGCGTGCACATGCCGATCGACGCCCAGCCGAGGTTGTATTTGCAAAAATTGATCGTATTCAGTGACGCATCCCAGGCTTCGGTGCCACGCGAGAGAATCTCAGCGTCAGTAATCGGGTAATCGTGCAAAGCGAACTCGGCGACAAAGTTTTGCGAGTTGCAGACGTTCTTGACGCACTCGTACTTCTGATGCCGCGGCTCGACGACGAAGAAGACGTAGTCGTCGGTGCCGTCGATCTTGCCGAAGGTCGACACCAGGCCCGCTTTGTTGCCGTTGCCGATATAGTATTTGCGGCCGCGAGCGACGTAGCTGCCGTCGTCCTGCGGGAACAGCTTCATATCTGACGAGTAGATGTCGGCGCCATGCTCCTTTTCCGACAGCCCGAACGCGAATATGTGGCCGTCTTGCAAGAGCTGCGCGGCCTTTGTCCTGACAGCCTCGTTACCGGATATCCAGATGGGTCCAAGGCCGAGCATGCTGACCTGCCAGGTATACCAGTAGGCGAGGCCGTAGAAACCGAGAATTTCGTTGAATTCGCAATTACGCCAGCTGTCCCAGCGAACGTCTTTGGCGCCGTCCGCGTATTGCGGTGGTGTCATCAGCTTGGCAAAAA
The DNA here is from genome assembly GCA_013043165.1 of Woeseiaceae bacterium. GTDB lineage: Bacteria > Pseudomonadota > Gammaproteobacteria > Steroidobacterales > Woeseiaceae > UBA1847. Next base: position 47,989 of record JABDOQ010000005.1, read on the forward strand.
TCTTCTCGCGGGCGACAAAGTCGAGAAAGTCTGAGTACCAGACACGCTCGTGGTCGTCCTCCTTGATGCGGCGCCGGCCCTTGTTCTCGAAAAACTCGATGGTCTTGCGCATGAT
>JABDOQ010000037.1 GCA_013043165.1 Woeseiaceae bacterium
ACTGCTGACAGCTGGTCCAGACGATTGTCGGAACAGGCAGATACGACCAGCAATGCGGCCAATGACGCTGCGAGACGCAGCGAAGCTTGCGAACGAAACTTCATCGATAACCCCCTGGAAACACGGAACGTGGCAGATCGCCGCAGCGTTTTGCCCTCTTATTCTTAGATGCTATGAAAACAGACAATGACAGCGTTGTCAATTCTTACATAACGGGGGGCAAAGGGATCTGAGCTTTTGTTACATTTTGAAACAGTTGGGACGCGGCATTATGCCGCGTCCCAACGAAATTCTTTTTATGGATTAGGGCCTTATGCGGCCTGACGGCGAGCGCGTAGCCAGAAGCGCCCCCAGGAAAATCGGATCCCTTGGCCGGTGTCCGGCTGATCTTCTTGGGCCTGTCTCTGTCGCTCATCCCGAATCTTGTTGATCCGGTCGTCGGCAATGGCTGGCGCGATGACAAACGAGGATTTCGCCGCCATGCCGCCCAGGCTTAAGGTGAAAGCATCGCGTCCTGGTTTGGCTTTCTCAAACATGGTCATTCTCCAGAGGGTATTGATGTACTGCAGTTTGTCGGGCCGCATGTACCGGGCCGACGCGCAAACAATATAGATGCGGTGGCAAGGCCACAAACGGGAAAATCTCAGCTCTGAGCTGAGAAAAATTCAATGGGAGTCGGTGTAATTCTGAGACATCCGTTCGCTTTGACTCGCGGCGGACATGCTAACGAAGGGCCACGGCCCGGGCGTCCCGAAGACGGATACTGGAATCGCGGTCAGGCGCGTTGACTCGCCAGATATCGAGCGAACTCATTAGGTTGGTAGTTGAGTTCCGCGATCGCCCGATCGACACGTTCTTTCGTCGCGGCGCGTACATGCGGCTCTCCGTTCACCACGCGCGACACGGTCTTGATCGAGACTCCAGCGAGATCGGCAACGTCGAATACAGTGGCATTTGGCATGTGTGTTGGCCTCGCCGGACCTTACGCGGCCCGACAGCGCCCCGGTGCGAAGTAGTACGCGAGCACGTTCTCGATCTCGCGAGCCGTGTCCGGCTGGTCTTCCTGGCTTCGGCCAAGCCGCTCGTCTCGAATCTTGTTGATTCGATCGTCGGCGATGGCCGGCGCGATGACAAACGAGGATTTCGCTGTCATTCCGCCCAGGCTAAAGGCGAAAGCATCTCGTGCTGGTTTGGCTTTATTAAACATGGTCGGTTCTCCTTAACGAACTATGTTTCACGGTTGCCGAGCCGGTTTTGCCCGCTCGACGGTGTAAACAATAGGGATTCAGGGAAAAGACCACAAACGAAAAGAATTCAGGCCTGAGTTGAGAAAAACTCAAGTGGAATCAGCGAAGTTCCTGACTATCCAGTCTCGCAGCAGAACAACGCTCTCATCGTCGGCCCGGTCCTCCGTGCAGACCAGGTAGTAGCTGACGTCGGCGACGTACTCCTTCTTGAACAGCCGCACAATGCTGCCCTCTTTGAACCACAGATCGCCGATCGGCACCGGGACCAGTGCTGCCCCGATGCCGCGCTGCGCCGCTCGCACGATCGCAATCATCGAATCCAGGCGGGTGACCTTGCTGTTCTCGGGAAGCTCTACACCCGCTGCGTCCGCCCAATGCGTCCAGGCTTTCGGGCGAGTTTCATGCACGATGATCGGGAAGTCGCTCACAATCTTCTTCTTCTTCACCACCATCGCTTTCTTGAATTCCGGCGAACCGGCCGGCACCATGCGCAGCGGGAAAAGCAGGTTCGACGGCATGTTTGCCGGAGGCGCCCGAAAAAGCCGGATCGACAGATCGGCATCGGAAGGGTGCTTCTCCGAGGACTCGTCGCTCGTGCCCACCTGGATGTCAATCTCCGGGTGTTCGGCCGTAAATTCGCTGAGTCGCGGCACGAAATACTCGCTCGCAAAGAACGGCTGCACGGAAATGCGAATGGAGCTCTTCACGGCGCCTTTCTTGTACTTCGCAACGACCGTGTTCAGTTGCTCGATCAGGGGACTGGCCTCTTCGTAAAGCAAGCTACCGATTTCCGTTAGGCTTATGTCGCGGCCTGTACGATCAAACAGCTGCTCACCCAGTTCCTCTTCGAGGCTCTTGATCTGGTGGCTGACGGCCGATGCCGTGATGAAAAGCTCTTCGCTGGCCGTGCGAAAACTCTCATAGCGCGCCGCGACGCAGAATGTTCGCAATCCGCGCAGGGACATTTTCTGTTTACTGATCATTTTCGAATGCGGATTCTTCAGGTAGTGACTGGATGCGCGAGAACGAACTACTGTAACAGCTGCTGCGACAACCAAGCCTTCAGCTGCTTGCGTTTTTCTGGTGTAAGGGAACCCAGCACATCCTCAATATCGTTGGGCAAGTGTGCTGCCGGGTCGCTATCGGTTTGAAAGACAAAATAATCGAAGAAATCCCGCCATATCTGTCGTTGATCTGCAGGCAGCTTCGAAATTGAAAGCATGCTAGTGAGCAGGCTGTGAAACGGCGAATCTGCAGCCGTTTTCGCGTCATTCCACCAGTAATTTACAAGCACGTTGAGGTTGCCAAGCGACTCTACCGAGTGCCACCAGAGAATAGGGATGTATAAGGCATCGCCCGGTTCAAGGTCCGCTTTTTGGCAGACTTCCAACGCGCGCTTGAAACGCGGATAACGGGACATGTCGGGTTGCCGCAAATCGACCATGCTAATCGGGGAGCCTCCGGGCGTCGCCAGCAGCGGTCCAATGTAGAGATTGGCAACCTGTTCCGGAGGGAACAGCGTAAAACGCCTGCGACCGGCGACGACGCAAGCGATGTTGCTGTAGATATCGTAATGCGTCGCAATCGTCGATCTGTTACCCAACCACATCCGTGGCGCTAGCGTTGGATCGATCAGGGGAAGGACGTTTTCTTTTTCAAAACCGGGCAAGACATCAAGCACCGGAATAGCCTGCATTGCGATAGCCGGAGAATCCGGCCTATCAATCAGTGCAGCCAGATTATCGAGTGCGGTGCTGACCGTTACGAGCTTGCGTTCGAAATTAAAACCCTGAAGGTCATCGCGATAGAAGAACCGGCCTTTTATCGAAGGAGCACCGACGGTCGCATTAGCCGCCTTTTCGCTGTCAAATTGCTTGATGTAGCGGCAGATATGCGCCGGTGACTTTAGGCCCTCTTCGACCGCGGGCCATTTTCCTACCAACGACTTCAACACTGCCGGCTGATCGCCAGGAACTATTTCGTTTTGAAAGGTCTCGAGATCAACATTTTGCCATTCCCGGATGCTGCGAACAGATTTCGCCATGCGAACGTGCCCCTATCCCGACTCTGGCCAATACTCAAGCCGATGGAGAATCGTGGCCGGAGAATATCTTGGCTGCGCTTCGGATCGTATTTGCATTGCTGAATTAATCATCTGTCGCGTGCCGCCGCTAAATACCTGATCACCTGCTTCGGTGTTCGGTCAACATTGAATATGCCCCAGTGTTTCTCCGCACCCAACGGATTGTCCGGATTGCCCTTCCAGGGCTCGTCAAACGCTTCGAAGAAGAACACGGTCGTATTTGTATCGGTCGCCCATGCCTTTAATTCGCGATAGTAGCGCGCCTGCTTGGCTTCGCTGGCGCGTTCGCCAAACTCGATGGCAACGCTTGCCCAGCCAGCTTCCAGTATGGCGACCGGTTTACCCGGCAGCGCCGTATGCACGCCTTGCATATTTTCAATCGTGTACGGCAATGCTTCGTCGATCGTCTTTTCTTCCCAGGCCGGATACGTATGGATGCCGAGGAAATCGAGTTCTGCCGCAAGCGGCGCGCCGTCCTGTATCCACCACTCGTAGTTATCCGCGACCGTAACGGGCTGATCGATTGCCGCTTTTACCTGGCGAACGTAGGCGATGACTTGATCGAGCGGCACCATGTGGTCGTTCCATTCGACCAGCGCTTCGTTGCCGACGTTGACCGCGACGACGATGTCCTGGTATCGCCTCGCGAGCTCGATACCTTTTTGCACTTCCGCGACGTTCTCGAGGGTATTCTCGGCGAGCTTCTCATCCGGGATCGGTTCATCGAGCCAGGGACAGCCCTCGTGATTGCTGAACTCCGCATCGAGCCAGATGCCGAGCAGTACCTTTATTGGGAGCTGATGTTCTTCGATGAGCTCGAGCGTCGTTTGCGTATTCTCTTTGGAGTCGTACAGACGAATCAGCTTGAAGCCGTGCGCCACCAGGATCTCGAGGTCTTCGAGAATCTCGTCGTTGCTTGGGTTCACGGCACCATCGCCGCGGTCGGGATGCTGGCCTTCCCGGAATCCCGAATATGCGACGGCCATGACCTCGCCGGCAAGCAGAGCGTCGGGCGCCTGGTTGACTGTCTGTGCGATTTTCGGCGCCGGCGCATGGTCGGGCGCTTTGGCGCATCCGGCAATTGCGAAAACGACGACGGCCAGTAGGAACATGGCCAATAGATTGAGCAATTTCATATCAGCTTCTCACGAGTATTGTTTCAAGTTCTTCGAGCGTGCGGCCCTTGGTCTCCGGAAGGATACGCATGATTACGACCAGGCCGACCACGGCGAAAAGGCCATAGATCAGGAATGTCCCCGAGTTGCCGAGGTTTTCCAATTCCCAGGGAAAAACGAGCTGCACACCGAAGCTGACGGCCGAATTGATGAGGCCGGCAAACGATATCGCCAAACCGCGCAGTTGATTCGGGAATAGCTCCGAGAACAGCACCCACATGACCGGCCCCAGCGAAATGGCGAAACTCGCTACAAATCCGAGGATGCCGAAGAGAATCAGCGTTGGATTCATGTCGATCGCGGCGCTGACGAGACTCGACTCGTGCTGCTTGAAGCTGTCTGCGCCGATGGCGGCCGAGACAGCCCGCCTGAATGCAACGTCGCTGTCGTAGCTGACATCTTGCAATTGCGAGATGCTGTCGCGATCAACCAATGCAGGCAGTGAATCGATCGACTCCGCTGTCAGCGTATAAGTCGCCGAACCGAAGCCGTAAGACAATGTGAACATGCAGACCGCGATACCGGTCAGTCCGAAGCTGAGCAGCGGGCGGCGACCGAGCTTGTCGATAAGGGCCATCGCAGCAATGGTAAAAACGAGATTCACGATGCCGACCAGAATTGCCTGCATGAACGAAGCATCGGTGCCTATACCGGACTGCTCGAAAATCATCGGCGCGTAAAAGAACACCGAGTTGATGCCGGTAATCTGCTGCAGGATCGCAACCGAAATACCAATGGTCAGAACGAGTTTCATCGCGGGCTGAAACAGCTGCCGTATTGAACTGCCTTGTTGCTCGGCCTCGGCGCTCAGGCTGGCGTGCACGACGGCCAGATCGGCTTTTGCCTGCTCGGGACCGCCCACTTTCTCGAATACCTGCAGCGCCTCCTCGTCCCTGCCGTGCATTGCCAGCCACCGCGGACTTTCGGGCACGATCAGCAGCGCGAAAAAATACAGAACTGCCGGCAGGGTCTCGACGCCGAGCATCCAGCGCCAGTTCCACTCGGCAAAACGCAGGGACTCCACCCAGGCGATGTCCGATTGACCGAGCATCAGTATCAGGTAGTTGCTGAAAAAAGCGACCGAGATGCCGATCACGATATTCAGCTGGTTAAACGAAACCATGCGGCCCCGAATTTCGGCGGGTGCGATCTCGGCGATGTACATCGGCGCAATGATCAGCGCTGCACCGACACCGAAACCGCCGATCATGCGTGCAATTACAAGAAACAGGAAACTCGGCGCGACGGCAGACGCAACCGCCGAAACGGCGAACAACGCAGCGGCGAGCTTGAGTACAGGGCGACGGCCCAGGCGGTCGCTCAGCGGCCCCGCCACCATCATGGCAATCGTTGCCGTCAGCGTCAGCGATGCAACCGACCAGCCCAGCTGAATCTTGCTCAACTGAAACTCGGTTTCTATGAAACCGACGACGCCCGAGATCACGGAAGCGTCAAACCCCATGAGAAATCCGCCGAGTGCGACAATGAGGGCGACCGTTACAGTGAATCGCGTACTTTTCTGCATACCTGTTGTCCCCGGAATCAGTCGCCGTCGATGATGCGGAATTCAGTTCGAAGCTGGGTTTCCGAACTGCCGCCAATCCAGGCATGGAATTTGCCAGGCTCGTTTATTAACTTCATGTCACGCCCGAAAAATGCCAGGTCGCTGGTATGCAGTTCAAAATTGACCGTCACCGTTTGTCCGGATTCCAGGCGCAGACGACGAAAGCCTTTGAGTTCTTTGACAGGTCTGGTGACATTCGCCACCAGATCGCGAACATAGAGTTGCACAACCTCCTCGGCGTCAAAGTCACCAACGTTTGTTAGCTCTGCGCTGACGGTCAGCGTGTCACCAAGACCAACCTCCTCTGCGCTTGTGCGGATATCCTGGTAATCGAACTCCGTATAGGACAGACCGTAGCCAAACGGGAACAGAGGTGTAAACCCGGCGTCGAGATGATAGGCCGTCATTCCCGTCGACAGTTGCGGCGCGTGCGCATCGATATCGTCAATAAGCACGACCGTTTCCGGCGACGGCGGCTTACCCGTGTTCTTCTGGCTATAGTAAATCGGAATCTGGCCAACCATGCGCGGAAAAGTCACGGGAAGCTTGCCGGAAGGTGATTCAACGCCAAACAAAAGCTCGGCAATCGCCGGCCCGCCCATGGTTCCCGGATGCCAGGCAAACAAGATCGCGTCGACATCATCAATGATATTGGTCAACGTTAGCGGCCTCCCCGCCTGGATAATCGCAATAACCGGCTTGCCGGCTGCTTTCACGCGTCGCACCAGCTCTGCCTGGTCGCCCGGCAAGTTAATATCCGCGCGCGAGTGCGCCTCGCCCGACAAGATCGATTCCTCGCCCAGGAAAAGTAGAACGACATCCGAGTCACGCGCTATCTCTTCGGCCTCGTCGAACGCCTCGCTGGCCCTGCTGCGAGAATTGTCCATTGCTCGCAAATAGCGAACGTCGACCTCATGTCCGACCAGGCTGTGAATCGCATGCATCGGCGTGATGCTAAGCTCGCGGTCACCGTCGAAGATCCAGGTGCCCAGTTGTTCGTACGGTGCATCGGCTAGCGGTCCGATCACTGCCACTGATTTCAGCTTGTTTGCCGACAACGGCAGCACGCCATGGTCGTTCTTCAGCAACACGGCGCTCTGCAATGCCGCTTGCCTCGCTGTATCAAGCGCATGCTCGTTCGCTATCGGAGGCAAAGCCCTTGGGTCTGTATACGGTTTTTCGAACAGCCCGAGACGGAATTTGGCGCGCAGGATATTGGCAACCATCGCATCGATCGTCGCGACATCGATACGTCCCTCGTCAATCAAAGACTCGAGGTGCTGGACATAGGACTGACCGGCCATTTCCATGTCGACTCCAGCCGTCACGGCCTGGTAAACCGATTCCCTGTCGTCCTCGGTCAGGCCGTGAATCGCAAGCTGACGGACCGAGTCCCAGTCGCTGACGACGAAACCTGTGAAATCCCATTCATCGCGCAAAACGTCGCGCAGCAGGAATTCATTTCCGGTCGCCGGCACACCATCGAGGTCGCTGAACGCCGCCATCAGTGAAACAACGCCTGTGTCAACCGCGGCTTTGAACGGTGGCAAATGCACGTTGCGTAACTCGTTCTCGGGGATATTGACGGTTGCGTAGTCGCGGCCGCTTTCCGACGCGCCGTAGCCGGCGAAGTGCTTGGCGGTAGCGGCTATGGTGCCTGCATCGGTGAGATCGTCTCCCTGAAATCCCTCGACCATTGCCACCGCGAGCTGACTGGCGAGATAAGGATCCTCGCCAAGACTTTCGGCAATACGCCCCCAGCGCGGATCGCGCGATATGTCGATCATTGGCGCAAAGGTCCAGTTGATACCGGCCGTTGCGGCTTCACGTGCGGCAACCCGCGCGCCTTCGCGGACAATATCCGGGTTCCAGGTTGCCGCTTGTCCCAATGGAATAGGCATTACGGTCTTGAACCCATGGATGACATCACGCCCGACCAGAAGCGGTATGCCGAGCCGGCTCTCCTGCACGGCGATCCGCTGCAGTTCATTGACGGTATCTACATCGACCTGGTTGAGAACCGAACCAACGCGCCCGGCCTCTATCGCTTCACGAAGATGATGCGGCATGTCCTCATCGGAGGCATTGACCTGGTTCATCTGGCCGATCTTCTCTGCAAGCGTCATCTCCGCAAGCAACGCTTGCACGCGTCGCTCGATCGACGCTGCATCATTTTTCGGGTTTGCGAAAGAGGCGGTCATAATTGTCATCAACGGCAGACCACAGAGCGTAGCCAACGTAGAGCCATTTGTAGAACCAGGACATTGGCGTAGGATTGTTCTTGTTGGCAGCATCATCGGGATCAAGATCGCGCGAGCCGCTTATTCTTAACCAACCGAGCCTCACAAATCAGTTAACGTTTCGACGCAGTTGTAACGCTAAGTTTGTAACAACATTTGACAGCGCTGTCAATTTGATAGATTATCCGCGGCTAGATAACCAAGCCGGTTACACTGGGAAAAAGAGCCAATAATGAGCCAAACAACCCACCACCAGACGGCGCCCGCGGACAGAATTCCTTTTGCCCAAAAGCTAATCTACGGGCTCGGCGCATTCGTCAATAACACCCTCGCAGCCGCAATCGGCGGCATGATTATTGTACTAAATCTCGGCTACGGCATGAGTCCGGCGCTGGTCGGTCTGCTAGGCGCACTGCCCCGCCTGACCGACGCCATAACCGATCCGTTGATGGGTTATATCTCGGACAACACCAAATCCCGCTGGGGCCGCCGCCGACCTTATATCTTTGTCGGTGCAATTGCCGTCGGCATACTTTATGCGCTGCTGTGGCAACTGCCGGCCGACAAGAGCGACACATTTTACTTCACCTACTTTCTTGTAGGCTCGCTGATTTTTTATCTCGCGTACACGGTATATGCGACGCCCTGGGTCGCGCTCGGTTACGAATTGACGCCCGACTACCACGAGCGCACGCGCCTTATGGGCGTGCAGAATTTCATCGGCAATATCGCTTACATGATCTCCCCCTATTTCCTCGCGATCATGTACAGCGAACGCCTGTTCACCGACGTTAAGGCCGGCGCCGGCAACCTCGCGATCATGATCGGTGTCGTCGTCGTCTTGGTCGGCGTCATGCCCGCGATATTTCTGCGCGAGCGATTTAAAGAAGTCGCTGCCGCGGAGGTGGACGAGAAAAAAGAGCAGCCCGACGGTGGCATGTTGCACGTCATCAAGGATTTTATCCACGGCTTTGCAACGACGCTCAAGTTCAAGCCGTTTCTCAAGCTGTGCGCCGCAACGTTCCTGGTCTTCAACGGCTTTATATTAATCGCTTCTTTCCAGTCCTACGTCTTGATCTACTATGTATTCAGCGGGGATGCCAGCAAAGGTGCGGAACTTGTCGGCCACTCGGGACTGCTGATGGCCGTCGCCGCGCTAGGCGTTATCGCGTTCGTCACCTGGTTGGGCACCAAGGTTGGAAAACGAAAGGCGTTCTTTGTTTCTACCGGCATCTCCATGCTCGGCTACGCGCTGAAATGGTTTTGTTACACGCCCGACAACCCATGGCTCGCGCTGATTCCGGCACCACTAATGGCGTTTGGACTGGCCGGGCTTTTTACCTTGATGCCATCGATGATTGCAGATGTCGTGGATGCCGATGAGCTGAATACGCATGAACGGCGTGAAGGCATGTACGGCTCCATATTCTGGTGGGTCGTCAAACTCGGCCAGGCCGTGGCAATTGCAGGCGGCGGCATTCTGCTCACCCTGACGGGCTTCGACGTGGAACTCGGGGGAAATCAGGCAGCTGCGACCATTACCTACATGCGCATGTTCGATGCGTTTGTGCCCTGTATCGCCTCAGGCGTTGCCATTTGGGCGATAGCGACATTCTCGATCACCGAGGACAAGGCCTACGAAATCAGGATGGAACTCGAGAAAAGGCGCGGCGGCGCGGCCACCGCCTAACAAGAACCGGGGTCGAACCGAGGTCTATCCTTCTCGTCGAACGCAGTCGCGCCCTGCGCGCTTCGCGGAATATAGCGCCTGGTCGGCTCGCTCTATCAATGTATCTACGGTGTCGCCATCGCGCGCCTGGGCAACGCCAAGGCTGATGGTGACCTGCAACTTTGTGTCGCGACTGTTTACTGCATCGCTGTTGATGTGCGTTCTTACGCGCTCGGCGACTTCCTCTCCTTCTGTGATATTAGTGTTGTGCAGTATGAACAGGAATTCCTCACCACCGTAGCGGCAGATTTCATCATCAGCACGTGCGCCCGAGAGCATCCTGCCCGCAGCAATTTGCAGAACTTCGTCGCCTACCAGGTGCCCATGAGCATCGTTAATTTCCTTGAAATGGTCGAGGTCGGCCATGACCACGCATAGCGCTGACTGTTCCGTCCTCGCCAGCTCCAGGGCAGCCCCGAGGCATCGCTTGGAGTAAGAGTGATTGCGAAGATTGGTCAACCAGTCCGTTATCGCGAGTTCGCGCAGGCGGACAGTCTCATCTCGCTCGCTCTCGAGTGACTTCGTAAGATCGGATTCCCTGTTCGAATAGTAACTCTCAACGGCGAGCGACATATCGAGTGCCGTGATCCTGAGTATAAATCGGAGTATCTCCGCGAAAGCCGGCCCGTCATTGCGTATCGAGTCCGGAATGTACTCGATCAACAGACTCTGCAGGCCCTGGAACGTACACTGGTAGAAACTTTGTGGCACACCGATGCGATGATGTACGGAGCCGATGCGCAAGCGCTCCTCGAAATATTCGCGCTTTTGAAAATCGATGCCCAGCCCCAAGAGGTATTTTTCCTGGCTGTCCCTCAGACGGGCAGCGCCGGACGCGCCGCCAACGAGACGATTGAAGTCATCAATACGCAGCAAGTACGTGTAAAAACGGTCAACGATTGCATCTAGATTCGGGACAATGATGTGATCGTGGAGGATTTGGCCGCAGGCTTCCATACCCTCCCGATCAAGTTCGATGAGGCGCAATCGATCAGTAATTGTATCCTCGTCGAATTCGCAACTCGCCCACAATGGGTGGTCCATGCCGTTGCATCCGTTAGCGGTTCTGCCCCAGAAAAGGGCCTGTATACTTATGCTGCAGCGCTACGAGGAAATCAATTCGGGCTTTTACCTAGGATCGGCCGTCAGCAGGGGTCGAACCGGGGTTTATTTTTCTCAGATCAGGATGAGAAATCCTGTTCGGCACGACGTAAATCCTCTTCGGTATCGACGCCTCTCCCCGGTCTTATCGCAGGCACACCGACTGCGATCGTCATGTCGAGAGACAGAGCGCGCAGCTGCTCGAGCTGTTCGCAGACTTCAATATCGGAAGGCTCCGCCGCGACAAAGCGCCGCAGTACGCCACAGCGATAGGCGTAGATGCCATGGTGTTGCAAGGCTGATGCCACTGACAACTCTCTGTTATCGGCTTCGCGGGCGTAGGGAATCGCAGCGCGACTGAAATAAATTGCATGCTCATGCACGTCGCGAACGACTTTTACGATATTCGGGTCATCGAGATCGTCATCGTTCAACAACGGCGAAGCGAGCGTTGCAATATCGGCACTCGCATCGTCGAGCAATGCAGCGCACTGATCGATCAGCGTCGCCGGCATTGCCGGTTCATCGCCCTGCAGATTCACGACAATCCGCTGGTCATCCCAATCGAGTAAGTCGGCGACTTCGGCGATACGCTCTGTGCCGGACCGATGCTGGTTACAGGTCATGCAAACCGTCGCTCCAAAAGCCGCCGCCGCGTCCGCAATGCGAACGTCATCGGTTGCGATCACGACTTCGGTTGCCGCACTTTCCGAGCCGCGCTCATACACGTGCTGCAGCATTGGCTTACCACCCAGCTCGCGCAAGGCTTTGCCGGGTAAGCGCGTCGAAGCATAGCGAGCTGGGATAACGACGACGAAATCGGTCACTGTGAGGCCTGCCAGCCGCGCAAGCGGGATTCGATTTGTTCGATCATGGGTAGCGCCAAAACGGGATCCATCTGAAATTCCACCGGAACATACCAGAACTTGTCCTTACTACGCCGCCCCAGTTTAACGGCGTCTTTCTCCGTCATGAAAACCTCGAAGCCATCGCCAAACTCGAGCTCCTTCAAGTCCAGAACCGCATGATCAGCGAATGAATGCTCGATGACCTGTATGCCCAACGCACGCAACTGCTCGAAAAATCGCGACGGATTACCGATGCCCGCAACAGCGTGAACTGTCGTGCCGGCAAATCGATCGATCGGCCGGGTCAGCGATCCGTTGACGCGGCAGGCCTCAGTCGCGACCAGTTCAAACTCCACGGCATTCAGCTCGGCCACCGATAGATCGTTGCTCGATCGCATCGCACCATTCACCAGCAGCTGATCCAGGTCCTCAAGACGCTCCGGCAGTTCCCGCAGCGGTCCGGCCGGCAGCAGGCGGCGATTGCCGAGTCCGCGGGCGCCGTCGATAACGCAAATTTCGTAATCGCGGCCGAGGCGGTAATGCTGCAGGCCGTCGTCCGCGATAATGATATCGACACCGTCATCAACCAGCATCGCCGCGGCACGCACGCGATTTGCGTCGACGGCAACCGGACAGTCACTACGCCGGGCAAGCAGTACCGGCTCATCGCCGACCAGCTGCGCATCGCTGGCCGCATCGACGCGCATCGGTGATTTCGACTTGCTGCCGCCGTAACCGCGGCTAACGATGCCGGGAGAAAAACCGCGCCCGCGAAGTTCGCGCGCAAGCCATATGACGGTTGGTGTCTTACCCGTGCCTCCGGCCGTAATATTGCCAACTACAATAACCGGGACCGGCACGCGACGGACCTTTAATACACCGCAACGATAAAGAAAGCGCCTGCCCACAGTGATAAACCAGTACAGGCCGCTCAGCGGCAACAACAGCCAGCCGGAGCGAGCGCCTTCGTACCAGACGCGATGAATCCATCGGTAGGTCACCGCGCTCACTCGTCGTTCGACTCGGTATCGAACTGCATGCGATACAGCGCAGCATATTGGCCGTCTTGCGCAACAAGTTCACTGTGTGTTCCGGATTCGATGATGCGACCCGAGTCAAGAACGACTATGCGGTCGGCTTTTTCAACCGTGGACAAGCGATGTGCGATGACGAGCGTCGTGCGATTTTTCATGAGCACTTCGAGCGCATCCTGGATGCGCCGCTCGGAATGTGTATCCAGCGACGACGTCGCTTCGTCCAGAACCAGAATTGGCGCATTCTTGAGCAGCGCACGTCCAATCGCGATTCGCTGTCGCTGGCCGCCCGACAGCAGCACACCACGGTCACCAACCATGGTTTCCAGCTTTTCGGGCAATTCGTTCGCAAAGTCGAGAACGTGCGCCGCCTCGGCAGCCTGCAATATTTCCTCGTCTGAATGCGATCTGAGTTGGCCATAGGCGAGATTATTTGCGATCGTGTCGTTAAAGAGCACGACGTCCTGAGTGACGAGGCTGATGCTGTTGCGCAGGCTGGCCAGGGTCAGATCCCTGGTCGAGATTCCGTCGATCAGAATGTCGCCGGAATCGAGCTCATAAAAGCGCGGCAACAGGCTGGCCAGCGTAGACTTGCCGCTGCCCGAATGTCCCACGATCGCGAGCGTCTCTCCTGCCTTCAGATCGATGTTGATATTTTCAAGAATCGGCCCTTTATCGTTCGCGTACGAAAAACACACGTCGACGAACTGAACGTCGCCTTTCACACGATCGATCTCGACAGTGCCACTGTCTTCCTCGTCCTGCTCGTCGATTACCATGAACAGGCTGTCAGCGCCGGCAACGCCTCGTTGCAGTGTTGCGTTGACGTTCGTGATGCGCCGGACGGGTTGCAGCATCAACATCATTGCCGAGAAGAAAGCAATGAACTCCCCCGCTGTCAGCGCACCTTTGAGCGATTGCCGTGCGGCCACGAAGATTACGAGTGCGATACCGAAGCCGAAGACAACCTGTGTTACGGCAACGCCCATCGAACGCACACGAATGAGCTTGAGATTCTGGCTGCGGTTACGACCGTCGGCATCGACAAGCCGAGCAAGCTCGTAGTCATAGCCCCCGAACGCCTTGACGACATGGTTACCCCGAATTACCTCGTCCGTCACCTGCGTCACTTCACCGACCGAGGCCTGGATACGATCGCTGTAGCGGCGAAATGCGATGCCGAGTACTCGTACGATCAATGCAACTATCGGGAAAAGAACGACAACGAAGATGGTCAATACCGGACTGTAGTAAAGCATCACGCAAAATGCAGCGATCACCGTAAGAATATCGCGCACGGCAATCGTGACCACACTGGTCACCGACTCCGCCACCATCTCTACGTTGTAAGTCATTCGCGACAACAGGGGGCCCGAGGTCTGGCTGTCGAAATAACTGGCCGGCAAGGTCAGGAATTTACCGAACACCTGGCGACGCAGATCGCTGATGACCTGCCGCCCTATCCAACCCAAAGACGCTTCGGTGGCGAAACCGGAGATGCCGCGCAAAATAAAGATCACCATGAATGCATACGGGATCCACTGGACCGTTTCGAGTTGCTTGGCGACCAGCGCCTGATCGGTCAGCGGCGCGAGCAGCGCAACGAGTCCGGCTTCGACGACCGCCGTCGTTGCCATGCCGATTACCGCTATGAATCCGATGAGCTTGTGTGGCGTAACGTAATGCCAGAGCCGGGCATAGACCACGCGGACTTCAGGATCGATGCGCTTTGTTACGGCCACGACGTCAACTCAGTTACTCAACCGGATCATTTACGGTGGCAATGCTGATTTGCGTAAAACCCAGGCGCCCGGCGACGTCCATTGCGGTCACCACGTGCTGGTGCCTGGCGTTGGCATCGGCACTTATCGTCAACGGCAGCTTGCTATTGCCGGCCGAAACCTTGCGGAGTGCATTTCGAATGGTCTCCGGGCGGTTGTTGATCAGTTCCCGGCCGTTGATCAGGTAGGTGCCGGTCTCCGTAATCATGATATCGATCTGATCCGGTGGCTCTTCGACCACAGCCGCGCTATCCGCCTCCGGAAGTCGAATTGAAATTTGCGACTGTTTCACAAAGCTCGTTGAGACCATGAAGAAAATCAGCAACAGCAGTACGACGTCGATCAACGACGTAAGATTTACTTCGGGCTGCGCGCGTGGCCGCAGGCTGAGTTTCATTACTGACCTTGCTCGTTGCGGCGGTGCAATGCTTCCACCAGCTTGATCGCCTCTTTTTCCATATCAACGACCAGCGTATCGACCCTGGTGCGATAGTAGCGATAGCCAATCAGGGCAGGAATGGCCACGGTAAGACCAGCCGCCGTGGTAATCAGTGCCTCTGCGATACCGCCGGCCAGCACGGTTGGGTTGCCGACCCCGTGCGTGGTGATTGCCGTGAATACCTTGACCATACCAATGACCGTACCCAACAAGCCCAGTAGCGGAGTGATCGCCGCCACCGTGCCCAGCGTTTCGAGGTAGCGTTCAAGTTCATGTACGACATGCCGTCCGGTATCCTCGATGGCGTCTTTGAGCACGGCCCGGTCGCGGTTGCGATTGATCAGTCCTGCCGCCAGGATCTGCCCCAGCGCCGAGCCGTGGTGCAAGCTCTGGATTTGCTTCTGATCCAACTGGTCCTTCTTCACCCAGCCCCAGACTTTGCTGGTCAGGTCCTCCGGAATCACGCGCTTCTGTTGCAACGTCCAGAATCGCTCGAGAATGATACCCATCGCGAGAATCGCGCAGATGATAATCGGCGCCATCAGGTAGCCGCCGGATTTTACTATCTCAACCATAGAGACCTGACCCAAGGGGGAAAAATGAAATATACAGCGACCGCGCGCAAAATTCCTGCGATACGTGACCCTTTTTGATCGCTAGTCGGTGCTCTCACGCCAGAATCGACGACGTTCGTAGCGGTCGCTCCGCAGGGCCTGCAGCCCACCGGCTCTACACAGGCGCAAACTCACGGCCCCCGCCGTCGCCGTGCCCAGCACCTCGGCGCCGACAGCCTGCCAACGCAACAGCACTTGCTCTTTGGGGAATCCCCAGCGATTGCCGAATCCCGCCGATACAATGGCCAGCTGTGGCGACACCGCGTCGACGAATGCCTCGGTCGACGACGTCAGGCTGCCATGGTGGGGCACTACAACGACGTCGACAGCGCTCAGCCCTGCCCTTGCAATAATTTCGCGCTCAGCCGCTGCCTCGATATCGCCGGTCAGCAGCAGTGCATGCGGTCCGGTTTCGAGCAGTAGAACACAGGACGAATCGTTGCCCTCGCGTGTTGCCACCGGGTCGGGATGAAGCATGCGAAAACTGACGCCGTCCGCCTGCCAACCTTGTCCTGCCGCGCAGGTCGACGCAGCGAGGTTCGTTTCGCGCAATGATTCACCGACAATGAGCATTCCGATCTGCGCGTACTCACGAATCGCACGCACGCCCCCGCTGTGGTCGATATCGGCATGCGACACGACCAGGCGATCGATGCGTGTTATGCGTTTTGACTTGAGAAACGGCACGATGACGTGTTCCGCGACGGCTCCCCCGTCGCGATAAGATGCTCCCGTGTCGAACATGACGGTACTCCGCTCAGTCTGTAACACTGTCGCCAGCCCCTGCCCCACGTCGAGCACGTGGACATCGACGCAACCCTTGCCCGGCGGCGCCGGCGACTGCAGCAGCAGAGCGACGACGCCGAGCAGGGCCAGGCGGCGACCGGGCCAGCGCCTGGGCAGCAGGATCAACAGCGACGGCATGAAGACGACCAGCCAGCCGAATCCCTGGATTTCGGCGACCGTGGTATCGGCGAAAGGCAAACGCGCCGCTCGCTCGATCAGCGCCAGCAGCCACTCTACGCTGGTCGCTGCAACTCGCAGCGCACCCTGCCCGAACATCCCATCGCTGCCGCCGACCGCCAGGCCGGCCAGTGTGAAAGGCACGGTAACGATGCTGAACAATGGCACCGCGACGAGGTTTACCGGCAGCGCGAGAAACGCGATGCGATGGAACAGGATTACAGTCAACGGCATCAGCCCGAATAGCAGGAATACCTGCATGGTGAAGAGTTGCTGAACGGTTTTGCCCGCGCGGCGAAGAAAACGCCCGGTCGCGACGACGTTCTTTCGAATCCGAGCGAGCCACAGCAGTACGACGACGGCCGCGAACGACAAATTGAATCCGGGTGTCATAGTCGAAACCGGGTCCAGGATGAAGATGCCAAGCGCTGCAACTGCGATGGCAGCAAACGGATCAATGTTTCGGCGACGCGCAATCGCACAGGCCGCAACCAGGAGCATGAGCGATGCACGCTGGGCAGGCACACCCAAACCGGAAACGCCGGCATACGCAGCGGCAACAACGACGCCGACCACTATCGCCAGGACTTGCGCGCTTCGTGTTATTCGCAGCAAGCCCAGCAGGGTTCTGGCAAAAACAAACGCCACCGTCGCGGCCAGGCCGATATGCAAACCCGAGATTGCCATAAGATGGCTCGTACCCGTTACAGCGTAGTCATGCCACTGTGTGCGCGAGATTCGATGCCGGGCGCCAACACCAACGGCTGCGAGCACGGCTGCTGCGTCCGCTGATCCAGCCGCGCGGTCTGCGCGAGCGAGAAACTCGCGTCGATAAGAATCGATGGCGCTTTCGCTATCGGTCTGTAGCCGTCGATTGCGTTTGCCGTTCACCACATAGCCGGTCGCCTGGATTTTTTGCCGAAACAACCAGGCTTCGACATCGAATACGCCCGGGTTACTGAGGCCGCGAGGCCGACGGAGACGCAGCTCGAATTGCCAGACGTCGCCGATAGCCGGCTCGAGCGGGGGCTCATACCAACTCACCCTGGTACGGGCTGGTATCCGGTGGTCGTCGAGCGGCGCGACCAGCATCACGACGGCACTGCCCGTCGTTTTCGGAAAGTCGACAATCCGCACCTGGGTCAGCATGCTGTCGTTTGCTAACCGGACCTCAAGCCGGCCATCGACGATCTCCTGACCCGACTGCATGAACAATGCGAACCCGAGGCACAGGAACGCCGGATAGCGGCTACGGCGGCCGGCAACGGCCAGGATCGATGCAACTAATAACAGCTTGCAGAGGTCGGAGCTTAGCGGCAACCTGCTAAGCTGCGCCGCATAGCCACCTGCAATCATCAGGAGGCAGGCCCTGATCATGAACGCTTGATGTCATTTATCGGCACTCACCATGGAAACCGGATCGCCACCCGATGCCAAGACGCTTTTTTCGGAAATTTGCCTTCAAACGCCATCACATGAGCAAGCAGTGGTTCATGTCGCCGTTTCAGCACCTGCTGCACGACCACCGGCTATGGGGGATTCGCCGCCGTTGGGTCGTGCCGGCGTTCGCACTCGGACTGTTCGTCGCGTTTCTGCCGTTTCCCGGACACATGCTGATCGGCGCACTGGGGGCACTGGCCCTGCGCGTCAATATCCCCGTCGCGGCGGTGTCGACCTGGGCCAGCAACCCGCTCACCATCGGGCCGATGTACTACTTCGCCTATATCCTCGGCGTCAATATCCTGAATACGCCACCGCAGCCATTCGAAATGGCGCTATCGCTCGACTGGTTGACGCATACGTTTGTGAACATCTGGCAGCCGATGCTGTTGGGAAGTGTGCTGCTGGGAAGTATCGCGGCACTCGTCGGCTATGTCGTGCTGGACCTGCTCTGGCGGCTTTCGCTGGGCAATTACAAGGCACGCAAACAAAGCCTGCGACGCGATAACAAGTCAGACTGACTCGCGCAGCACCCCATCTTCGAGCACCACAATTCGATCCATGCGTTTCGCAATCGAATGATCGTGCGTAACGATAACGAGACTGGTCTGCAGCTCCTCGTTGAGCTCCAGCATCAGCTTCAGGACGTGCTCGCCATTGCCCGAGTCCAGGTTGCCTGTCGGCTCATCCGCTAACACGAGCTGCGGCCGGGTAATTAACGCGCGCGCAACCGCGGCACGCTGACGTTCGCCGCCCGACAGCTCGCCCGGCTTGTGTGTAAGGCGTTCGCCCAGACCGACTCGCCCCAGTAATTCGCCGGCTTGCTGCAACGCCGAAGTTTTCGCGACGCGCCGAATCAGGAGTGGCATTGCAACGTTCTCCGCCGCCGTGAACTCCGGCAGCAGATGGTGAAACTGATAAACGAACCCGATGCAGCGATTGCGCAGGTCGCCTTTAGTTGCCTCGTCATTGCCCTGCATACGCTCACCGTTGACCAGTATTTCGCCCTCTGTCGGCTCGTCAAGTCCGCCCATGATCTGCAGCAGGGTCGTCTTGCCAGAGCCCGAGGCACCGATGATGGCCACGCGCTCGGCGGGCTGCACCGTGAGGTTTACGCGGCTCAGCACTTCCAGCGTAGACGTACCCTCGCGGAAACGTCGCACCACGTTGCGACATTCGAGGACCGCATGGCCGCGGCCGGTCATTGGTTCAGTCATATCTCAAAGCCTCCGCCGGAGCCGTCTTGGCGGCAACCCAGGCCGGATAGAGGGTGGAAATCAGTGCGAGCACGAGCGCCATAATGGCGATTCTCCATACGTCGCCGTAGCGCAATTCTGAAGGAAGATCGCTGATGAAATACACGTCGGCAGCAAGAAACTTGATGCCGAATGCGGATTCGAAAAATCCGACGATTGATTCCAGGTTCAACGCCAGAAGTATGCCGAGTGCGACGCCGGCCAGGGTACCGACAACGCCCACGATAGTCCCCTGCGTGATAAAGATCCGCAGTACGCTCGACGGCCTTGCACCGATAGTACGCAGAATTGCGATGTCTGCCTGCTTGTCTTTAACGACCATGACGAGCGTCGAAACAATATTGAAAGCCGCGACGGCGATGACCATCAGGAGAATCACGAACAGTATGGATTTCGTAATCTGAATGGAGCGGAAGAAATTGACGTGGCGGCGGGTCCAGTCACTCACGAGTACGAGCTCCCCGTGTGCAAGCGCTACCTCACGCACGATCGCCGGTGCATCATAGATCTCGGTCACCGCCAGTCGCACGCCGGTTACGGTGCCCTTCTTGCGATACAACTTCTGCGCATCATTGATATTTATAAATGCCAGGCGCCGATCGAATTCATACATACCAACACGATACAGACCACTGACCGTAAAGCGCTTTGTTCTCGGAATGACTCCGGCCGGCGTCACCCTGCCCTGTGCCAGCGTCACGGTAACTTTGTCGCCTATGTCCGCCTGCAGCGCATTCGCGAGCTCGACGCCGAGCAGAATGTTGAATGTCCCCGGCGCCAGGTCGTCCAGACGTCCTGCCTGCATCACGCCCCCGACACCGGATACCGCGTCCTCGAGCCGCGGCTCTATGCCGCGCAGCTCGGCCCCGCTGAGTTCGTTTTTGAACACCAGCAATGCCTGGCCATCGACATAGGGGGCCACCGCTCGAACCCGCGAATTTTTCCGCGCGGTTTCGATCAGCGCGGTTGAGCTCGCAAGCTCCCCGTCAACGTTCTCTATGCTGGCATGCGCCGTCATTGCCAACAGCCTGTCTTTGAGCTCGCGCTCGAATCCGTTCACGACCGACATCACGACGATCAACACCGTGACGGCGATTGCAATGCCGAGCATCGAAATAGCCGAGATCATCGAGACAAACTTGTTACTGCTGCGCGAACGCACGTAACGGCCACCAATCCATGTTTCGAAACGTCCGCCCATTAGACCTATTCGTACCGTAGCGCCGCGGCCGGATTGACCAGCGCCGCACGTCGTGCCGGATACAGCGTAGCCAGCGACGTGAGGACGAACGCCGATACCGAGATTACCGCTACGTCCTGCCATTCGAGTTCGGAGGGTATGCGTGTCACGTAATAGACGTCACCAGGCATGATCTGGAAACCCAGGGACTGCTCGAGAAACGGCACGATGACCGGCACATAGAGCGCAAGCACGATGCCGAGGAGAACGCCGATCAGGACACCGCTCCAGCCGATCACGGCACCCTGTACAAAAAAGACGCGCACGACACCATTTGGACCCATGCCCAAAGTACGCAGCACCGCAATGTCGGTCGTTTTGTCGGTGACGACCATGACAAGGCTTGCCACGATATTGAACGCTGCGACACCGATGATCAAAGATAGTATGAGTGACATCATCATCTTTTCGATGCGTATTGCCCGAAAGTAACTGCCGTTTTCAATCGTCCAGTCGCTGCTGCGCACCGTGTCGCCAAGTCGTGCCTGCAACGCTCGCGAAATAGCCGGGGCCTGCATGACATCGTCAGCTCGGAAGCGAACCGCACTGACAGCCGTGCCCAGGTCCTGAATCGCCGCCGCATCATTGATATGAACGAGGGCAAGGACGGCGTCGTGATCCTGCAGGCCTGCTTCGAAGATGCCACGCAAAACGTAGCGCTCGAGAACGGGCTCCAGTGTTCCATCACCGACAGGACGCGGAATCAGCAGCACAACTCCATCGCCAATTCGAGCGCCCAGATCATAGGCCAGGATTCGCCCCAGGATGATGCCGCGGCTGCCCGCCTGCAGGGCATCGAGATCGCCTTCGACCATGTTGATCATTGCGCCCGACAGCGGCTTTTCGTAAAGCGGATCGATGCCGTGCACGAGGACCGCATACAGTTCGAGGCCGGATTGGATCATGCCTTCCATCTGTACGATCGGTGCCGCCGCCGCGACGCCGGGTTCCGCGCCGACCTCATCGACGAGCGTCCGCCAGTTTTCGGTATTGCCGTTGGCCCCGCTGACGGAACCGTGGGCGGACATGCTGAGCAGTCGGCCGCGCAGCTCGCCCTCGAAGCCGTTCATGACCGACAGTATTACAATGAGCGCCGCGACGCCCAGCGCGATCCCGAGGAGGGATATCAACGTGATAAAGGATACGAATCGGGTGCGCCGCTTGGCCCTGAGGTAGCGCAGCCCGACGAATAGTTCGACAGGGTTGATCATCGGCTCGGATTAAACCACATTCTTGGCGCGGCGACTTTGCGTTTCAGCGCCGCTGTCCCGCCCCACAAGTTCGTCTGGCATCGGAGCCTCTGGAACCGGACGCCGGTGGTTTGTGACACAGTTCGCATATACCGGGCCCGGACCCGTGTAAAAACCTTATAGATCAATTGTTTTTTGGTCCGGCGAGCAGTGCTATAGTCTCCGGATCGCCCCCGGGAGAACGACCTATGACCAAACTGCGCACCGCTACACTGATCGCCCTGGCCCTGGCCCTGTTCGGCACAGCACAGGCTGACACGCTGAAGATGGACGGGATGTCTGCCGGGTCCGGTGATGCACGCCCGACTCGTGGCATGACGCAGGCGAGGGTCGAGTCGAAGTACGGCAGCCCTGTTTCGATGCGGGCACCGGTCGGCGATCCGCCGATTACGCGCTGGGAATACAAGGATTTCGTCGTATTCTTCGAATACGACCGCGTAATCCACGCCGTCGTCAAGCACTAAGACGCAACACCCCCTTTATTGACAAGCCCGGGCCGGAAACGACCCGGGCTTTTTCGTGTCCAATTGAGGCGGACGCTTCCGGCGACCTCTGTGTAATAATCGCGTCCCCCGTTTTTTGGACCATCAAAGCGACGACCTTGGGCTGGCGAGCAGACCGTTGAGTACATCATTCCTTATTCCGACGCCAACCGCTGTGCCTGTGGCCGGCTCGGCCAACGCCTGGGGGCGCCTGATCGGCGCGAGTGCCGCGCTGGCAGCGGCCGAGCTCGCTCAGAATATCGATCGGCCGATTCTGATGCTGGCCGAGGATCCGCGGCACGCCGATCAGCTCGAAGCAGAAATCCGTTTTTTCGCCGGCCGAGATTTGCCCATTCTGCATTTCGTCGAGTGGGAGACGCTGCCCTGGGACAGCTTCTCGCCGCACCAGGACATCATTTCGCAGCGTCTGAGCGTGCTTGCCGCGTTGCCGAAGCTGCGCAAAGGCATCGTCATCGCGGCAGCCAGCGTGCTGCAACAGCGACTCCCTCCGCTCGACTATGTAGCGGCCCGCTCGCTGTCTTTGTCGGCAGGGCAAACTCTGCATCGCGAGAAATTCACCGACGCCCTGGTCGCTGCCGGTTACTTTCGGGTGCCCCAGGTGTCGGAGCACGGTGAGTTTGCCGTCCGTGGCTCGCTGATCGATATTTTTCCGATGGGGACCAATACACCGGTGCGCATTGATTTCTTTGACGATGAGATCGAATCGCTGCGCTACTTTTCGGAAGTCACGCAGCTGTCCGGCGAAACGGTGGGCAGCATCAATATCCTGCCGGCCCGCGAAGTACCGCTCGACGCGGACGCCATTCGCGGTTTTCGCGATCGCTACCGCGAGCGCTTCGAGGGCCAGCCCGGAAAATCACGCGTCTATCGGGACATTTCGGATGGCATCGCGCATGGCGGCATCGAGTATTACCTGCCGCTTTTCTTTGCCAGCACCGCGACGTTGATGGACTACGTCCCTAACGATTGCGTGATTCTGGCACCGACTGCGCTGGACTCGCTCCTGCAGCAGTTCTGGCTGGAGGCCGGCGAACGATTCGAGCTTTGCAGCCTGGACCCGGAAAGGCCGATTCTCAGCATCGGTGAGACCTTCCTGGCACCGGAATCCGTGCCGCAGCGGCTTAAGCAATTTGCACACATAGGCTACTCTGCGCAATCGCTCGCCGACGGGCGCGGTACCCTCAATTTCGACACCCGTCTGCCGCCGGCCATGAAGATCGAAGCCCGCTACGAAGATGCCGCGGGCTCGTTGATGCAGTTCCTGCAGACTTTCGATGGCCGCGTCCTGTTTTCGACCGACTCACCGGGCCGCCGTGAGCAGCTGCTGGACCTGCTGGCCGGGCGCGGCCTCGACCTGGCACGTGTCGGCGACTGGCAGGCCTTTACCGCACTCGGGCAGCGCATCGGCGTAACCGTAGCGCCGATCGACAGTGGCGTCCTGCTGCCTGGCGCTAAAGTTGCCGTCATCAGTGAACAGCAGTTATTCGGCGAACGCACCAGGACGCGCCGGCGCAAACGACAGGGCGACCGGGACCCGGAAACCATCATTCGGCAGCTCAACGATCTCGAGCCGGGGTCCCCTGTCGTGCACGAGGAATATGGCGTGGGCCGATACCTCGGCCTGGTTACCCTGGAGGTCGGCGGGATCACGGCAGAATTCCTGCATCTCGAATACGCCGACGGCGACAAGCTGTACGTTCCGGTGCATGCCCTCGACCTGATTTCCCGCTATACGGGTGCCTCGCCTGACAATGCACCACTGCACAGGCTCGGCAGCGACCAATGGGAGAAAGCCAGGCGCCGCGCGATCAAGAAGATTCGCGACGTCGCAGCCGAACTGCTCGATGTCTATGCGCGACGCGCGGCGCGACCCGGCTTCAGCTTTCACTGGCCTGAAACCGAGTACCGCACATTCGAGTCAGGTTTTCCTTTCGAACTCACAGAAGACCAGGCCGATACGATAGACGATGTACTCGAGGACCTGGCATCCGACCAGGCCATGGACCGCGTCGTTTGCGGCGATGTTGGTTTCGGCAAGACGGAAGTAGCGCTGCGGGCAACCTTTGCCGCCATACACGGTGGCAAGCAGGTCGCCGTACTCGTGCCAACCACGCTGCTCGCACAACAGCACGGACAAACATTCAGAGACCGGTTTGCCGACTGGCCGATCCGCGTCGAGGTACTGTCGCGATTTCAGTCAGCCAAGCAGGTCAAGGATATCGTCGCAGGCCTTCAATCGGGTACCGTCGATGTCGTGATTGGTACGCATCGTCTACTGCAGCACACAAAAGATTTTCGCGATGTCGGCCTGGTAATCGTCGACGAGGAACACCGCTTCGGCGTGCGTCACAAGGAAGCCATCAAGTCCCTGCGCAGTGACGTCGACATACTAACGCTGACCGCGACGCCGATTCCGCGAACACTCAATATGGCGCTTGGTGGCTTGCGCGAAATGTCGCTCATCACGACGCCACCGGCGGAACGTCTTGCCGTAAAGACCTTTGTCTCGGAGTGGAACGAGGTCATCATCCGCGAAGCCTGTCTGCGCGAAATCAAACGCGGCGGCCAGGTCTATTTCATTCACAACCGCGTCGAAGACATTGGCCGTATTGCGGAGCGGATTAAAAAACTGGTGCCTGAAGCCAGTATTCGCATCGGCCACGGGCAAATGCCGGAACGTGAACTCGAGCAGGTCATGATCGACTTCTATCACCGGCGCTTCAACGTGCTGCTGTGCACAACGATCGTCGAGAGCGGCATCGACGTGCCGACCGCTAATACCATAATAATCAATCGAGCCGATCGTTTCGGCCTTGCGCAACTGCATCAGCTGCGCGGACGCGTCGGACGTTCGCATCACCGCGCGTACGCCTACCTGATGGCCCCACCCAGGGCCGTCATGACCGCGGACGCGATCAAGCGCCTGGAGGCCATCGATTCACTGGAGGACCTGGGATCCGGATTCACGTTGGCCACGCACGATCTCGAAATTCGCGGCGCCGGCGAACTGCTGGGCGACACGCAAAGCGGGCAGATTCAGGAAATCGGCTTCTCGCTGTATACGGAACTTCTGGGTCGCGCCGTCGACTCGCTGCGATCAGGCAAGGAACCGGACCTGGAAGCACCTTTGCACGCCGGCGTCGATATTAACCTCCACATCCCCGCCCTGTTGCCGGACGACTATGTCCCCGACGTTCACCTGCGCCTGATACTGTACAAACGAATATCGGCCACGGAGTCGGCCGCCGAGCTGCGTGAGCTGCAGGTGGAGCTCATCGATCGCTTCGGCTTGCTCCCCGACAGTGCCAGGAACCTGCTGCGAATCGCCGCGATCAAGAAATCGGCGGCGGCGCTCGGCATTGAGAAAATCGATGCAGCTGACCGCGGTGGCTACCTCGTATTCGGCTCGGAAAGCCATATTGACCCTGTCGCGCTCGTGCAATTAGTGCAAAATGACAGCCGCAAATACCGTTTGCAGGGATCACACCGGCTGCAGATTCGGGACGATCTGTCAGACCTTGAAAAGCGGTTTGAGACAATTGAGAACCTGATGCGGGATCTCGCGGTCAAAGGCTAGGGATAATTACGAATGATGCTTTTTATGAAAACAGCAGCGATGATCGGCCTTGTGTTCCTGCCCTTCGTGGCAGCGCAGTCGCAGGATGATATTGCCGGAGAAGAGCAGGAAATCCGACGCTACGCGGTCGAAGTGATCATTTTCAAGTACGCCCAGGAAGTTGCTCCCGGTAGCGAGATTTTCCCGGCCGACGAGCCGATCCTCGAAGATCCCGGTCAAGAGGATGATTCGTCGCTATTCGGGGACGAGCCGCTCGAAGAAATCCCGCGGCGATTCCACGATATCGAATTAACGCGGCTGACCGAATCCGAGTACACGATGAATGAAACCATGGACCGGTTGGAACGCCTCGACGTATACGATCCCGTCATGCACTTCGGCTGGAGTCAGGCCACTTGGCCCGAGGAATACACCCGCCCCATCGAAATCGGTTCGATGGGCCGACTGCCTGAAGGGCTCAGCGGCACCCTCAAGCTGTACCTGAGCCGTTTCTTACATCTCGTGGTTGACCTGCAGCTCGATGCACCCGAGTCGGCCAACCGGCTGTCCGGCCGCAACGATGCCATGTCAGGCTACGGCGACTCCGGTACGTTCACTTCGTCGGCAGAATTCGAAGGCGCCCGCCCGATTCGCTACCGCATCAACGAAGACCGCATATTTCGATCCGGCGAGCTGCGATACTTCGATCATCCGAAGTTCGGCATGCTGGCCAAGGTCACCCGCGTTGAAGAAGAAGAGCCGGAACCAGCCGAGCCGGATGATACCGAATTACTCGGATATCCCCCCGATTAGGTGATTCAGGAAGTCGTTCGCGTCGCGCTGCTCGTTTGCAGCATCGGCGACCGTCACATCGAAGGAGACGGTTACGAACTTCGACACGCCGGAGCGTGGATGATGCAAGCCGAGTTCGCGAACGGCCGCAGATATGCGGCTCGCAAATTCGCGCACACCCTGTTCGTCGGACGCGTGTGACAAAACGACAAATCGGGCGCCGCCGGGCCTCGCCACAACGTCACTGGCACGCCGCAAACAGCGTCGAATCGCCTGACCTGCACGGCGCAGGCAGGAGTCCGCAGCGTGACGCCCGAAGACCTCGACGTATGCATCGAACTCATCGAGCGTGAATACGACAAGCGACAGCTGGCTTTTTTCTCGCCCCGCAACTGCCCAGTCATGTTCGAAGACCTCCTGGAATGCCCGGCTATTCAGGAGGCCGGTGACCGGGTCGTCACGCGACAAATCACGGATGCGGCGCTTGGCTTTGAGCAAAGCATGATGCATTTCGGCACTTTCCGGCGTGCCGGCACCGGCTCCACTTCGCCAGTGAGCCGAATAGAACCGTGCTGAGTCCTCCTTCGGCAGCAGCAATGGCTTGAGCACCAACAGATACTCGCGACTGTTGAACTCGACGGGGAAACTCGTCTCCTCCTGCGATCGCAGCGATTCGCTCACTTCCATGGCGATATCGCGCCCGGCCAGTTTCTCAACAACGTCGGCGAATGGTTGTTTCAGAACATCCTCACCACCGATATTCTCGAACGCCGGGTTCGCGAGCACGACGGGCCAGTCGGGCTGATCGATATGAACGACGACCAGAGGTTCCGTCGTGGCAGCAATAACCTGCTCGAGAATGCGCCGATTGACCTGCGTCATTGATACATCATCATGCGAAACTGAAGAATTGTCGCAGCAAACTCATGGCCTGCGTCCTGGCCGACAGCGTACTCGATTCGACGTCCTCGTGTATCGGGTCGCCGCGAGCGACTCGAAGCGGCTGCCGAAGGTCACTGCGAATGCCGAAGTCGTTGTCATTGCATTCCCGGCTCATGCGTCCAGATGCAGTTCGGGACGTTCGCTCCAGCGCGCGAACTGCTCATTGATCGAACGCCATTCGTCGCTGGCAAGCAGGGTCTGGCGCAAAAGGTGGCCCGTACCATGCAATCGCGCCAGCCGCACCAGCGACAGGGGATTCGAATATTCGCCGAGCGCATCCACGGCATGATGCGCGGCGTCGCGGTCGTTGCACACGAGGACCATGTCGCAACCCGCATCGAGTGCCAGCCGAGCCCGTTTTGCCATGGAGCCATAGTCACGTGTCGCCTTCATGCTGAGATCATCACAGAATACCGCACCACCAAAGCCGAGCCGGGAACGCAGTTCACGTTGTATCCAGTATTCGGAAAATCCGGCCGGCAATGCGTCCATTTTTTCGTAAATGATATGCGCGAGCATGACTCCCGCCAGCGCCCCGTTGCTGATCAGCCTTTCATACGGCCGCATATCGTCAAGTATCAGCCCGTACTCACGGCGATCGATGGGTAATTTCTGGTGAGAATCGGCCAGCACAGCGCCATGACCCGGAAAATGCTTGCCGACAGCCGCCATGCCTGCACTTCGCAGACCACGGGCAAACGCACCGGCAAGTTCGCCGATCGCGTCAGGTTTGCTGTGAAAAGCACGATTACCGATGATCTCGCTGACACCCCAGTCGAGATCGAGGCAGGGCGCGAAACACAGGTCGATGCCGACGGCCCGAAGCTCTGACCCGATCATCCAGCCGGCTCCGCGCGCGGCGCGCAGGCCAGACTCCGGGTCCCGGTCAAATTCACGCCCAATTCGCCGCATCGGCGGGATCGCCGTAAATCCGTCCCGGAAGCGCTGCACGCGCCCACCTTCATGATCGACAGCGACCAGCAATGGCGGACTGCGCAGGGCACGGATGTTGTCGACAAGATCGGCAATCTGTTCCGGGGATTCGAAATTGCGTGTAAACAGGATCACACCCCCAACCGCAGGCTCCCTCAGGAGATCGCGGTCGGCCGGACTCAGGTGAAGTCCGTCGATGTCCAGCATCACGGGCCCTAATGACATCCGCTGTGCCTCGCAGGTGAAATTCACGCTTTCGTAAATACAGCGATAGATTCTACATGGGCTGTATGCGGGAACATATCGATGATGCCCGCCGATTCGAGTTTGTAGCCCTGCTCGTGGACCAGGGTGCCAGCATCGCGCGCCAGCGTGCCGGGGTGGCAGGATACGTAAACTATCCGGGTCGGCTTGAACAGCTGCATGCGTGTGACGACCTCGGCGGCACCGCTGCGCGCGGGATCCAGCAGCAGGCGGTCACAGCCCGCTTTGATCCAGCTTTCGGTACCGTCTATTTTGCCGAGATCGGCGACACGAAACTCAACGTTGGAAATATTGTTGCGCCGCGCGTTCTCAGCCGCGCGGGCGACAAGGCTCGCCTCGCCTTCAACGCCCAGTACCGCGCCGGCCTGTCGGGCGAGCGGCAAGGAGAAGTTACCGATGCCGCAGTACAGGTCCAGCACGCGATCGTCGGCGCCGGCTTGCAGCTGTTCAATCGCGAAATGCACCATGCGCTGATTGATGTCGCTGTTGACCTGTACGAAATCGGTGGGTTCGAACGCAATTTCAAGCCCGAACTCGGCCAGCGTGTAGCACAGCGGTCCATCGATGGAAGGCGGGTATAACAGCGTTACCGAATCCAGACCACGGGGCTGCAGGTAAATACGCAGCTGATTTTCTGTACCGAACGCTGTCAGCGCCGCCTTGTCTTCATCAGTCGGCGGATCGAGTACCCGAAAAACCAGCGCGATGTCATTGTCTGCAATGGCAACTTCGATCTGCGGCAGGCGCGCACGAATGGATAATTGTCCGATGAGCTCGCTCAGAGCGTCGATCATGTCGTCGACAGGTTTGGCCAGTACTTCGCAGCGATGCATATCCGTGATAAATGGCGCGTGCCGCTCGCGGAAACCGACCAAAGTGCGACCCTTCGCCGGAACATGTTTGACTGCCAGCCGCGCCCGCCGACGATAGTGCCACTCCGGCCCCGTCATCGGCTGCAACCACGCTTCGGGCTCCACCCGGCCGATGCGCTCGAGATTGTCTTTCAGCGTGCCCGATTTGATCGTACGCTGATGCGCCGGCGTCACGTGTTGCAGCGAGCAGCCGCCGCAGCGGCCGAACGCGTCACATCGTGCATCGATGCGGTCCGGCGATGCTTCGATGACGTCGAGCAGCTCGGCCTCGTCGAAGTTCCTGCGCGACTTGCGACGAATGAACTGCACCGTTTCGCCACTCAGTGCGCCGGCAACAAATGTTTTTTTACCGTCCACATCGGCGATGCCACGTCCATCATGCGTTACGGCATTTATTGATGCCGTTTCCGGCTCACGGCGTCGCCTGGCCATTGGATGAATTATGCGGCCCAGGCCGCAAGAAACTCATTCAAATGTTCATGGTCCATCTTCTCGAGCGTGGATCGCACCAGCGCATACTCGCGCTGCAGATCCTTCTCATCGAGATTGCCACGCATGAATTCGAATCGCAGGTAGACGAGCCAGGTGTTGAGGACATCAGTTTCACAGTAGTCGCGGATTTCCTTGATGCCGCCATCCTGGAACTTGTCCCAGACCTTGTCGCCGCTCATTCCGAGCTTCCCCGGAAAACCGAGCATGACTGCCATCTGGTCGAGGCTGGCGCGTCCCCGGGGTTGAAACCCCGCCAGTACGTCCATCAGGTCGACATGGCGCCAGTGAAACCGGCTGAGGTAGTTGTTCCACTTGAAGTCCCGGTCACCGTCGCCCAATTCCCAGTAACGTGGCGCCTGGATCCTGTTCTTCAGTGCGCGGTAGTGCAGCACGGGGAGATCGAAGCCGCCGCCGTTCCACGATACGAGATCCGGCGTGTAACGTTCGATGCCATCGAAGAAGCGCTGCACAATCTCCGCTTCGTCAGACGCTTCGTCGCCGAGACTCCAGACCTTGAACGTGTCCTTGGTCCGAAAAGTAACGGAGATAGCTACGATGCGGTGCTGGTGCAGCGGCAAAAAATCGGTACCGACCGCCTGCTGTTGTTTGAACATCATCGCTTTGCCGATGTCGTCATCAGAAAGGCCGTCGAGGTCCCAAAAGCGGCGTCCGAATTCGACGTCCGGAACCGTTTCTATGTCAAAAGAGAAACAATGCATCGCGTGTTACAACCTATTTTCGGTCGCGGTTTCGACAACCGCAAAAGCGAGGACGAGGCCACCGTCATCGGACAGGCTGACATGACCGTCACCGACACCAAGCCTGTCGCAAACCCTCCTGCCCCGTTCTGACCAGATGACGAGCGGACGGCCCCAATCATTATTCAGTATGCCGACATCGCGTAACCATACGCCATGCGCGAAGCCGGTTCCCATGGCTTTGACCGTCGCTTCCTTGCCCGCAAAGCGCATGGCCAGAAACCGCACGGGCTGCTTGCTGCGGCGAAACAACACGAGCTCCTCATCCATCAGAATGCGGCGCACAAAATGCTCGCCGAAGCGGTCGAAGGTGGCCTGGATGCGGCATAGCTCGACGATGTCGGTGCCTACGCCGAAGATCACGGCCCGATCACCCGTCTCGCGCCTCGAGCATTACGCGTTTCATCTCGGCAACAGCCATTCCGAGACCATCAAACACGGCGCGGGCGATAATCGAGTGGCCGATATTGAGCTCGACGATCTGCTCAATGCCCGCAATCGCTGCCACGTTCTTGTAGTGCAGTCCGTGCCCGGCGTTGATGACCAGCCCCTGGCTTTCGCCGTAACGAGCCGCCTCCTCGATGCGCTGCAGCTCTGCCTGCTGCTCATCACCCTCGGCGTCTGCATATCGCCCGGTATGAAGCTCAACCACGGGCGCACCAACCGCGACGGCCGCATCGAGCTGCTCGATGTCAGGATCTATGAATAGCGAGACGCGAATGTTGTTCTCCGCTAGCCGGGCACACGCGTCGCGGATCCTGCCCTGCTGGCCCGTTACGTCCAGGCCGCCTTCCGTAGTGAGTTCTTCGCGCTTTTCCGGTACGAGACAGCAATCGGATGGCCGCACGCGCGCCGCGATGCCAAGCATCTCGTCCGTGACCGCCATTTCGAGATTCATGTGCGTGCGCATGACAGCCTTGATGGCGTCGAGATCGCTGTCCTGGATATGGCGGCGATCTTCCCGCAGGTGCACCGTAATGCTATCGGCGCCCGAATGCTCCGCAACATAGGCGGCCTCGGCGGGACGCGGGTACGGGGTACCGCGCGCCTGACGCAATGTCGCGACATGATCAATATTAACGCCAAGAAAAATAGCTTTCGATTTAACCACTTTCGGGTTTCCGTTCATTGGGTGGCGCAATTCTACCGCGATGCAACTCCATCAGCACCTTGCGGCTTTTCAGCTCTTTACCGCCGAGGTGATGCGCGATCACCTCACGCAACAGGCGGTTGGCAGCGCGCAGCACAACGGGATCGTCAAACTCCTGCGCCTGGATCGACCTGAGAGTGGCACCAGGAAACACGAGCCGCCCCTCGGCCCGGTCGACCGCCACCGGTCCCTGCTCCACTCGGTAGTCGTACACCTGATCGGGATCCAGGTCCTGCTGCGTACCAGACTCGTGGTCAACATTAATGGCGTATCCGAGCAGACTGAGCAACTCGAGCTCGAATGATCGCAGGGAGACCGCAATATTCGATGTTGACCCCAGGACCGAAATGACCTGCCTGTAAAGTTCATAGATTTCCGGCTGCGGGTCATGGCGATGCAGGAAATTCATTAGCAACTCGTTGACGTAAAAGGCCGACAGCATTGCATCGCCGCGCAAGCCCAGCGGCGCTCCGGCGGCTTCGGCCCCGGTCAATGTGCCCAGGTCGGATCGCGCCACCCAGGACAATTTGAGCGGCAAAAACGGCCGCAGCAAACCTGCCAGGCGTGATTTCGAGCCCCGGCTGCCGCGCGCGACAAGCGAAATCTTGCCGTTGTCACGCGTTACGATATCGAGAATCTGGCTGGAGTCCCGGAACGGCCGGTGATGCAATATGTAGGCCGGCTGCTGTTGAACACGCCTCGGCGCCGTCATAACGCTGCAGGAAAGCTACGGCGCATCGTAGCCAAGACTGAGCAGGTCCTTTTCATTGTCTGCCCAGTTGGTCTTCACTTTGACCCAGAGTTCCAGGTGAACGGGGCAATGCAGCTGCTCCTTTAATTCCAGTCGCGCCGCACGCCCGACTTTCTTCAGGACACCGCCGTTCTTGCCGACAACGATACCTTTTTGACTGTCTCGTTCCACCCAGATAACAGCGTGGATGGTGACGCCGCTTTGCTCTGTAAGATAACGCTCGACCTGCACCGTCAATCCGTACGGCAGTTCCTGGTGCAGCAACAGCGTCAACTTCTCGCGTATGATTTCAGCCGCATGGAATTCGGCGCTTCGATCTGTATGCATGTGCTCGGGAAACAACGGCGGAGATTCGGGAAGGTAGTGCGGAATCATCGCCATGAGCCTGTCCAGGTTGTCGTGTTTATGCGCCGAGATTGGCACAACTTCGGCAAAATCGTAGCGCTCTGACATCACGCGCAGAGTGTCAAAAAGCTTCTCTTTGGGGTGAACCGTGTCAACCTTGTTGAGCAAGGCAACAACGGGCGCGCGGCAGGCTTTCAGTCGTTTCAGTACGTCTTCGTCCTCGGTTGTCCAGCGGCTTGCGTCGCTGACGAACAGCACCAGGTCAGCGTCGGCGAGTGCGTTTGTGGCAGTGCGATTCATGAGGCGGTTCATCGCCTTGCCCGCATTACGATGCAGCCCGGGCGTATCGACGAAAATAATCTGGGCATCAGCCGTCGTATGCACGGCCAGGATGCGGTGCCGCGTTGTTTGCGGCTTCGCGGTGACTATGCTGATTTTACGACCCATGACCGCATTGATCAGCGTTGATTTGCCCACGTTCGGGCGACCAATAACGGCCACCATGCCGCAATGAAAAGCGCTCACTTCTGATTCTCGAGCAGTATCGCCAACATCTCGGCCGCCGCCTTTTGTTCCGCCTTGCGACGCGTGGTTGACGTACCGTGGGTCACACTGGACGTGTTATTGACGCTGCAGCTGACCTCGAACTTCTGCCTGTGGGCTTTGCCTGATACGCTGACAAGCTCGTACTCGGGCAGGCCGCTGCCGCGGCCCTGCAGCCACTCCTGTAAACGGGTCTTCGAATCGCGCAATGCATCAGCCTCGGGAAGGTCATCCAGTCGCTGCGCGAACATGCGCTCTATAATTTCAGTTGCGGCCTCAATGCCGCTGTCAAGATAGATGGCGCCAACTAAAGATTCCAGCGCATCGGCGAGTATCGACTCGCGACGATGGCCACCGGTCTTTTTTTCGCCGCTGCCGAGAATCAGGTAGTCGCCGACGCCGAGTTCGGCTGCAAGCGCCGCAAGCGTCTTTTCCTTGACAAGTGACGACCGTAGTCTGCTGAGGTCACCTTCCGACGCCTCCGGGCGCGCCCGGTAAACCGCATCAGAAATAAGCAAATCCAGTACTGCATCACCGAGAAACTCCAGCCGTTCGTTGTTACGACCGGTTGCGCTTCTGTGCGTCAATGCCTGTGTCAACAGGTCGGCATCTTCAAACCGATAGTGCAGCGTCTTGTAGAGCCAGTTTTCGGCCTTGTCCAATGTCTTCGCTCTCGTGCACGGTCCCGCACTGTAGTCGGCCGCCGATTTTTATTTGCGGATGACCACCCGTCGATCGAAATCGACGACGAACGAGATATTTCCGATAAAGGGCGCCTTGTGTGAATAAACGGCTGCAACCTCAAAGCCGCCGTCAACCGCCTTGACCGAAACTTCCTTCGATTGAATAACCGCCACACTCTCAATATCAAAGCGGCGTGCGATCGACTGGCGAATTGCCGCTCGCGTTGGTTTGGTGCTATCGAATTCTTCGTAAACACCGGAGACGATGCTCGCAACTTTCATGTAATTCAAATAGACCGGGGTCAATCGAATCGCCGCGAATGCAAACAGGCCGATGAAGGCAACGAGTATGGCCACTCCGAGCGTCGTCATGCCCGCCTGCCGGCGCATGGGACGCATTTGTTCCAGGGGCTTGAGGTACATACCGGTCTCTCCGTTCATTTCTGGTTGCAACCTATATCAGTCACGGGCCAGCGTAGCGCCATATTATCGGCGAAATCAGTGACTGGCACCACATTATTGGATTTTCATGCCGATTCGGTTCCAATCAGGGGCATTCCAGGGGACGAAATGCATCCAGACGCGAACCGCCTCGCCAACCAGGAATTTCTCCGGAATAGCGCCGATAAAGCGGCTGTCGCGGCTGCGGTCACGGTTGTCACCCATGACGAAATAATGCCCCGCCGGCACCCGATAGGTTCCGTCACGCGTCGAAAATTGCGGATTGCTTACAAGAATATCGTGCACGCGACCATCCAGATCCTCGATGAATACGGGCGCCTCATACGTGGCATTCGGATCCTGTTTCAAGTCCACGGCCTCGCCATTAATGATCAAACGCTGCCGCTCGTAGACGATCTCGTCGCCGGGCAACCCGACGACACGCTTGATATAGTTGATACTCGGATCCGACGGCAGTCGGAATACGACAACGTCACCGCGCTGCGGGCTACCCGTCTCTATGATCTTAGTCTCCGTGACCGGCAGGCGTAATCCGTACGCGAATTTTTGCACAAAAATGAAATCACCTTCGAGCAAGGTCGGCATCATCGAGCCTGACGGAATTCGAAACGGTTCAAAAATAAATGACCGGATGATGAGCACAAACAGAAGTACAGGAAAGAACGAGCGCGCATACTCGACGAGTGTGCCTAATGGTCCCGGCGCCTGACGGCTGTCACTTTGCGTCGTTTTCCAGAAAACCTTATCCAGGGCGACGATTGCCCCTGAAATCAGGGTCAATGCAGTAAGGATCAGTGCGAGATTAATAATCAATTTGTTTCCTCACTTGTCAACTCGTAGTACGGCAAGAAAAGCTTCCTGCGGAATCTCAACAGAACCCACCTGCTTCATGCGCTTCTTGCCCGCTTTTTGTTTCTCCAGGAGCTTGCGTTTCCGCGAAACATCGCCTCCATAACATTTGGCGGTTACGTTCTTGCGCAGCGCCTTGACTGTACTTCGCGCAATAACCTGGTTACCGATCGCGGCCTGGATAGCCACATCGAACATCTGTCGTGGAATCAGCTCCCTCATTTTTTCCACAAGCTCTCGACCCCGTTGTTTCACATGTTCGCGATGAACAATGGCAGATAGTGCATCGACGCGTTCCTTGTTAATCAGTACGTCCAGGCGCACCAGCTCCGCCGGTGCAAAACGCTCAAAATGATAGTCGAACGACGCAAATCCACGGCTGACAGATTTCAGGCGATCAAAGAAATCCAGCACCACTTCGGCCAATGGCATTTCGTAATGGATCGAAACCTGCCCGCCAAGATAGCGCATTTCCTTTTGCACACCGCGTTTATCGATACAGAGCTTGATGACCGCGCCAACAAATTTCTCGGGTACCAGAATATTCGCCGTGATGATGGGCTCTCGCAATTCGGAAATCTCGTTGATCGGCGGTAGCTTCGACGGATTGTCAACGAGCAAAATATCGCCGTCCGTGTTGACCACCTCGAATATAACCGTCGGTGCCGTGGTAATCAGCTCGAGATCGTATTCGCGTTCGAGGCGCTCCTGCACGATTTCCATATGCAGCATGCCGAGGAAGCCGCAGCGGAATCCGAAACCGAGAGCTGCCGAAGTTTCTGGCTCGAAATGCAGCGCGGCATCATTCAGGCGCAACTTTTGCAACGCTTCGCGAAACGCCTCGTAGTCATCGGAACTGATCGGGAACAGGCCCGCAAAAACGCGCGGCTGAACCTGCTTGAACCCTGGCAGCGGCTCTTCACAGGGTCTGTGCGTTGCGGTCAAGGTGTCGCCGACCGGCGCGCCGTAAATATCCTTGATTCCCGCGATGACGTATCCGACCTCGCCGGTACCCAGTTCAGCACGATCGTTCATCTTTGGCGTATACACGCCGACCCGGTCCGCGATGTGCGACGTGCCGGTCGACATCACCGTGATTTTGCTGCCTTTTGCGAGACTGCCATTCACTACCCTGACGAGCGACACGACACCGACATAATTGTCGAACCAGGAATCTATGATCAGTGCCTGCAGGGCGCCATCCGGGTCTCCTTGCGGGGGCGGAATGACATCCACAATCTGGTTCATCAGCTCGGCGACGCCGAATCCCGTTTTAGCGCTGACGTGCACCGCATGCTGAGCATCGATGCCTATAATATCCTCGATCTCAGCCACGACCTTATCCGGGTCTGCCGCCGGCAAATCGATCTTGTTCAGAACCGGCAATACTTCGAGGCCCAGGTCTATGGCCGTGATGCAGTTGGCAACGCTTTGCGCCTCTACGCCCTGCGCGGCATCAACGACCAGCAGCGCACCTTCACATGCCGCCAGCGACCGCGATACCTCGTAGGAAAAATCGACATGCCCGGGCGTATCGATAAAGTTGAGCTGGTATTTCACTCCGTCGTCCGCCGTGTAGTAAAGCGAAACGCTTTGCGCTTTGATCGTAATTCCACGCTCACGCTCGAGATCCATCGAGTCGAGCACCTGTTCGGCCATCTCACGATCAGCAAGGCCGCCGCAGACCTGGATAAACCGGTCTGCCAGCGTGGACTTGCCGTGATCGATATGGGCAATGATCGAGAAGTTGCGTATATGCTTCATGAAAGACGGGAACCAGGCGCGAGAGGTGCATCCACCAGGCAAATGCAGCCGCGAATTATACCGATTTCAGGCGTCCTGTTGCGCATCATTCGCTGGCAGCGGCCGGTAGCGCTTTTATAAGGCGGGAAACGGCGCCGCGATCGAGCGGATATTCGGAGATCAGCCGATCCTCGTACTCTACGACCGGGACGCGGACATCGTATTTAGTCTGCCAGTCCGGGCGCGAATCAATGTCGCGGACCTCGACAACGAGCGTATTACCAACCAACCCCAGCAGCTCTTCGACAAGCAGATCGCACAGGTGGCAACCCTGGCGGCTGTAGACCTGCAGAGCCGGCACTCAGGGGCCGCCCGGAATATGTTCGGACGATCTTGCTGCAACCGTCAGCCTCTCGACGACAGTCGGCGTGAACTGTCGAAGGCAGCCGTCCTGCTTCAGGCGCAGACGAGCAACTATGAGGCCCGCCAGGATACCGCCAAGGGCGGCCATCGCGGCATTTAGCTCACCGATGCCCGCAATATAGGCGAACCCGGCGCCCAGAATTGCGCCGGCAAGGGGCAGGCCATACACAATCATCGAAGCCTGCAGCAGGTTGCTGGGTGCCAGTTCTATGCGCACTTCGTCGCCCTCGCGCACCGTGAGGCCAGTGGCAACCAGGGCATCGACACGCCGACTGCCGGAAGTCCGACCCAGCAAGCCGGCACCACAGCCCTTGCCTTCGGCGCACCTGGCGCAGCTGACAGACGCATCGACCTCGACCAGCGCATAGGGCGCAGGTTCAAAATCCCTGACAGCAATGACTCGGCCACGCGGATTATCCATGCATAAAGTTTAGCGCAGAATAGCCGCGCACCGCGGGCCCTGCCGACGAAAGCGCCTCAACGGGGGCGCATGGACGTTGCGATTTGCTCAACGGTGATCGCAGGAACCTCGCCCACGGCCGTCACGTGGTGATCGCCGACAATAGCGCTGAAGGAATTGGACCCGCTGACGCTCGACGGACCCTGTGCGCTGCCCTCGCCCAATTGCGCAATAAAAACCGACACATTCGCCAGACCATCGCTGTAAAGAATGTGAGTCACGAACGCCTCGCCGCCCGGCATTTTCTCTTCATGCGTCGCAATCACCTTGAATCCACGCGGCATGTCTTCACACACCCAGTCGGAATCAACGGAACGCGTAACGTGGTGCGCCGACTGGTTGAACCAGCGATAGTTCTCGGTACTGTAGGACGACGCCAGCGAGCTCGCCTGGATTTCCTTATTGAGACTTATTTCGGCGAACATGACCTGCTCGATAGCAGCGCCGTCCTTACCGATTAATTCCGTTTGCAGCGGAAAGCCTGTCTCCGTATCCAGCCATATTCGGTAGCCATAACGATAGCTATCGTGGGGCCGAATCGCCAACAGCTTGGTTTGCCGGCCCGCTACACGTTCTTCGCGAACAATTGACACGTCATACTCGTTGCCGAAACGAATTTGGCTGCTCGGTAAGGTGGAGAACAGCGTCGACTGGTCGTCCCACTGTTCAACGAGCACAGACTTTCGGTCCGGCAGGATGCAGTGCACTTCGTTGCCGTTACGGATGATCTCAAGACCACTGCCTTCCTGAGAGACGACCTTCTCGCGAATAACGCCGTCGGCGACCTGGTGGACCACCTTCAGGGCCTCGGCTTCGCTGCCGCGGATGCGAATAACAGTCCCCTCGTAGCTGGTCGACTGCACTGCAGCACCCATTCGATGCAGCCACTCTCTCGGTTCATCGGAGTCTGCGAACGCCGGACCGACCAGCAACAGCGAACCGCATATCAGCACAAACTGAGACAGTGACTGTCGCTGCAGGAACGGCATCAGCGTTGGACCGGCTTACCGTCGGCTTCGACTGCAGGCGAACTATCTTCATCCTCGGCCGATTGTTCAATCGCGTCTTCGCTCAATCGCAAAGTGACGAAACGTGAGTTAATGCCATTTGCACCGTTTTCGGTGGCCGTGGCACCGTGGCTCAGGTAGTACTGGCGAAGCTGGTCATCCATCGGCCTCGGCACCGTGTAGCCGCTATCGATTTCGACGACGGCCTGATTCGCCATGGCCGGATCGGTTTCATCGACACTCATCGTTTGTTGCAGTCCGAAAATCGCGACCAGCGCAACCGTCGCCGCGATCGCTGCACCGGCAAGAGGTCGGATCGATTTGGTCGATGGTGTCCCGGCAATCTCGACCGTTTCTGTGAATGGCTTGTCATCAATGGCGGCAGCAACGCGCTCATGGATACGATCAACACCGGGTACCGAGATTTCGTCGCGGAGGGCTCTGCCGATCGCCAGGTACTCGGCGACCTTGTGCCTGAGTTCCGCGTCCTGACCCATACGCCGCAGCAGCAGGTCGGCCTCGTTGTCCGGCAGTTCTCCGTCTACAAATGCAGAAATCTGCATTCTTATTGCGTCATTCATACTCCACCCGCCCGGGCCTTTCGGCCTTCTTTATGGCGTGAGCGATCCGACTTTCTTGCTGATCGCATCACGTGCCCTGAAAATTCTCGACCGTACAGTGCCAACCGGACACTCCATGGTCTGTGCAATTTCTTCGTAACTCATGCCTTCCAGCTCTCTCAAAATGATCGCTGTGCGCAAATCCTCGGGTAACGCCGCAATGGCGCGCTCAACCGTTTCCTTCAGTTCGTTGCTGAGCGTAACCGCCTCGGGCGTGTCCGTCTCCTTAAGTTTTGCGTGCAGGTCGTATTGGTCCGGGTCCTGCAAATCAAGTTCAACGTTCATTGGCCGTCGCCGCTGTGCCGCGAGGTGATTTTTTGCCGTGTTGACCGCGATGCGGTACATCCATGTATAAAAGGCACTGTCACCGCGAAATCGGGGCAGCGCCCGATAAGCCTTGATGAACGCCTCCTGGGTAATGTCCTGCGCCAATTCCGGATCTCGCACATATCGCATGACCAAGTTGACTATCTTGTGCTGATATTTCAGCACCAATAAATCAAACGCGCCCTTGTCGCCTCTTTGGACCCGCTTGACGAGCTTTTTGTCTGACGACTGGTTGGACATTCAGGCGCGCCCGCCAAAATGCCCGCGCAGCCGGTCGACTTCGGGATAGACCGGCCGCAGTTCAATTAGTTCTCGGATATCTGCCTTATTCATCTTGGTTCTGTGACACCGTTCCCGATACGGTCGGCAGATCGCACCTCATGCCTCACTAGTCTGGTGTTTTCCTGGTGCTGTTGCCATGTTAGCAGCTTCACGGGGTCCCTCCAATGTGCCGCCAGATCACCTGCAAACGGCGCCAGTCGTTGCTCTCCCGGCAGCGGCCGCGAACCAACTCGGCGAACTGGCGCCCCTCGTTCGTTTCGAAGAGTATCCAGCCAACGTGTCGCAGCACGGCGCTGCCTGGCAGCAGTCGGGCCGGCTGCCAGACGCCATCGGGATCGAGCAGCACAATGTCACCGTCGACGGCGATGCGCAGGCCACGGCAATAGGAAAATCCCCGGCCCGCTACAACGAGTTCCCGGGCGCAAACGAAGAGCCAGCCGGCGGAAGCCGCGATCAATACGGCCGCGGGCAGCGGCAGGGTGAGAATCACCGCGACGCCGAGCAAGGCAAAAACCGCGCCCGAAGCAAGCACCAGTCGGCGAAGCGGCGTGTCAGGACGGAGTTCGGCTGAGTATCTGCTTGATGACATTCGCGATCGGCTCCGCTGCTGGTATCTGGCGTTGCAACAGGTAACCGTTCAGTTCGGGGTCCGCAAGCGCCAAAACGGCCTGAAATGCGGTTTTTTCGTCCTCACCCGCCAGCGGATAGCGTTCCTCGAGGTACCTGAGCAGGAGTTCGTCGAGTTCACGCATTCCGCGGCGGCATTGCCATCTGAGTCTGGATTCTTCGCTCATTGGCCCGAGTCTCTCAGGAGCGCGCCACAGCGCGCGACAATGACGATGCATGAATAGCGCGCCGGGGCGCGCTCCTACATCCTAATATTTTCGCTCCGCGAGCATCTTCTTGGTTTCGGCGATGGCTTTTGCGGGATTGAGGTCTTTGGGACAGGTCTGCGTACAGTTCATGATGGTGTGGCAGCGGTACAGGCGGAACGGATCCTCGAGTTCATCGAGCCGTTCGCCCGTGGCATCATCGCGGCTGTCGACGAGCCATCGGTACGCCGCGAGCAAGGCGGCGGGGCCCAGGTAGCGATCGCTATTCCACCAGTAGCTCGGACAACTCGTCGAGCAGCACGCACACAGGATACAGGCCGCCGGCTCATCAATAAGCTCCTGGTCTTCTTTGCTCTGCAAACGTTCCTGGTCCGGAGGCGGCGGCGTTCGGGATTGCAGCCACGGCTTGATCGATGCGTATTGTGCGTAGAAGTTTGTGAGATCGCCGACGAGGTCTTTGACGACCGGCAGGTGCGGCAGTGGATATATCTTGACGTCGCCCTTCACGCTTTCGATTGAACGCGTGCAGGCCAGCGTGTTTCCACCATCTATGTTCATCGCGCAGGAACCACAGATGCCCTCCCTGCAGGAACGACGAAAGGTCAGCGTTGGGTCGATCTCGTTCTTGATCTTGATGAGCGCATCAAGAACCATCGGCCCGCAGCTGTCGAGATCCACTTCGTAGGTATCCAGGCGCGGGTTGTCGCCAGTTCCCGGGTCGTAACGATAGACGGCGAAACGACGAACATTGGCGGCACCGTTCGCGGCCCCAAAATGTTTGCCCTTCTTGATGCGGGAGTTCCGGGGGAGTCTGAATTCAGCCACAGTCAATCGTCCATGCGAGATTAATAGACACGTGCTTTTGGTTCGACATAGTCGACCTCGTCAGTCAGGGTCTTTTCATGTACCGGCCGATAGTCAAAGCTGACCTTGCCACGCTCGTCGACCCAGACCAACGTATGTTTCATCCAGTTTTCGTCGTCACGATCCGGATAGTCTTCGCGTGCATGAGCTCCGCGACTTTCCAACCTGTTCGCCGCCGACTCAATGGTCGCCGTTGCATTAAGCAACAGGTTTTCGAGCTCCATGGTTTCGACGAGATCCGTATTCCAGACCAGGGAGCGGTCCGTCACCGCAACATCGTCAAAACTCGAAAATGTTTTGCGCAACAGATCAACACCGTCATCCAGCACCTCACCGGTTCGGAATACGGCGGCGTGGCCCTGCATGACCTTTTGCATTTCCAGCCGGATTTCGGAAGTCGACCGGGCGCCGTTTGCGTTACGCAGCTTATCGATGCGTGCAACGCTGTTTTGACCTGCATCGGCAGCAAACGGCTTGTGACGTAAGCCCGGCGTCATTTCATCGGCACAGAAACGAGCGGCGGCACGTCCAAAAACAACCAGGTCGAGAAGGGAATTGGAGCCGAGACGATTCGCACCATGAACGGATACACAGGCCGCCTCGCCAACAGCCATCAGCCCCTCGACAATCGACTCAGGATCACCGTCTTTCAATGTCGTGACCTGGCCATTGAAGTTGGCAGGTATGCCGCCCATGTTGTAGTGCACGGTCGGCAGGACAGGAATGGGTTGCCTGGTTACGTCAACGCCCGCGAAAATGCGCGCCGATTCGGCAATACCGGGCAAACGTTCTTCGATGACCTCTGGCCCGAGGTGCTCGAGATGCAGATGGATATGATCCTTTTCCGCACCAACGCCGCGCCCCTCCCTGATTTCTATGGTCATCGAGCGGCTGACGACGTCGCGGGATGCAAGGTCCTTGGCGTTCGGCGCGTAGCGTTCCATAAAGCGCTCGCCGTCCGAGTTGGTGAGGTAACCGCCCTCGCCTCGCACACCCTCGGTGATCAGGCAGCCCGCCCCGTAAATGCCTGTGGGATGGAACTGAACAAATTCCATATCCTGCACCGGCAGACCGGCTCGCAGCACCATGGCATTGCCGTCGCCTGTACAGGTGTGGGCGGAAGTGCAGGAAAAATACGAACGACCGTAGCCGCCAGTTGCAAGAATGACCTGGTGCGAACGGAAGCGATGCAGACGGCCTGTGGCGAGGTCGATCGCAACCACGCCGCGGCAGACTCCGTCCTCCATGATCAGGTCGACGGCGAAGTACTCAATATAAAACTCGGCATCGTGCTTGAGTGACTGCTGGTAGAGCGTGTGCAGCATGGCGTGACCTGTCCGGTCCGCTGCGGCGCAGGTGCGTTGCGCCGTTCCCTCGCCAAAACGCGTCGTCATACCGCCGAAGGGACGCTGGTAGATTTTGCCATCCTCGGTTCGGGAGAACGGTACACCGTAGTGTTCCAGTTCGATGACTGCATTCGGGGCTTCCTTGCACATGTATTCAATGGCGTCCTGGTCACCAAGCCAGTCCGACCCCTTGACCGTGTCATACATGTGCCAACGCCAGTCGTCCTCGCCC
The DNA here is from genome assembly GCA_013043165.1 of Woeseiaceae bacterium. Lineage (GTDB taxonomy): Bacteria > Pseudomonadota > Gammaproteobacteria > Steroidobacterales > Woeseiaceae > UBA1847. Next base: position 44,037 of record JABDOQ010000037.1, read on the forward strand.
ATGTTGCCGAGCGCGGCACTGATGCCGCCTTGTGCCGCGACCGTATGGCTGCGTGTCGGGAAGACTTTGCTTATACAGGCCGTAGTAAAGCCGCCTTCCGCCAGCCCGAACGTCGCGCGCAGCCCGGCACCGCCGGCGCCGATCACGACAACGTCATAAGTGTGATCTATAAACTCGTAGTCGCTCATGCGTTGAGTCCGATTTTCAGTACGGCAAATACCGCCACCGCGACGAGGGCAACATGCGTGAAGCGGGAAAACAGCAGCGTGGCCAATTTGAGACCCGGCGAATGGACGTAATCTTCGATCACAACCTGGATTCCCAGGTAGGAGTGATATGCCAGGGTGATCGAAAGCAACAGCAACAGGATGCTGTTGATCGGGCGGCCAATAGTCGCGACGGCCTCGGCGTGGCTAAAGCCGGTCATGGTCGCCAGCACAAACGCGAACCAGATGCCGAGAAATACCAAGGCGATGGCTGAGACACGCTGCCCCCACCAGTGCGAGGTGCCGTCTTTCGCCGTACCGCTGCCCAGTACCCGACCGAGTGGAGACCGCAAACTCATGACGCCAGCCACCAAAACGCGGCTGTCAGTGCCACCGTTGCAATCAGAACCAGCCAGGACGACAGATTGGCCTGGCTCTTCTCCAGCCCACGCCCGGTGTCCCAAAGAAGATGGCGTGCGCCGTTCGACAGGTGATAGAAAAACGCGAACGACCACGCGACAAGCAAGAGCTTACCGATTAGCGTGTCCATGACTGACATGAATACGGCGTAGGCATCGGGACCCGATGCCGCATCGAATAGCCAGGCGACAAGTACGATAAAGCCGACGGATAGCCCGATTCCGCTAATGCGATGCAGTATCGACAGGGCCATCGTAATCGGCCAGCGATAAATAGAAATATGGGGCGACAGCGGCCTGTCGTAGTTGCTCATGCGTTTACTTCTTTCGGTTGTTGGCGGCCTTTGGGCAGCGGCGTATTATCCTGAAAAGGCGGCTAGAAATCGATACAACGGCCCGACTTTTCCCAGTCACCGTATCGGGTCGGATCAAGTCCGCCGCGACCGCCAATCTCTTTCGGCCGTTTATTATCGACAGACGGGTTATCATCCGCCTTGGCTTGTTCGCTCTTGTCTTCTTTTTTGCGGTTATTGGAGTTCATTAAAGGAGTATGCCAGAGCCGCCTCCAGCCTGCAGTAACCGGAAATATTATGATACAAATGCTTTCACTATCGACAATCAATGTCAGCGGCCGGGACGCTTACGAATTCCTTCAGGGTCAGTTGACGAACGACCTGCGACGCCTCGAGTCGGAAGCCGAGATTCTCTCGGCCTGGTGCAATCCCAAGGGCCGTGTGATCTGGTTCGGAACGCTGGGCGCTACTGACTCGGGTTTTGCGCTGTCGGCGCCGGCGGAAACGGCAGACGACATCGTCAAGCAACTGACCCGGTTCCGCTTTCGGTCCAAGGTCGACTTCGACGTTGTCGCAGACACCGGCACCGTTGACCCGGCGTTCCTGGTGCAGAACGGTTACCCGTTCATAGACCGCGCACAGGCGGAGAAATTCACGGCGCATATGCTGAATCTCGACCTCCTGGACACAATCAGCTTCGATAAAGGCTGCTATACGGGCCAGGAAGTCATCGCGCGTACGCATTACAAAGGCGCGACCAAGCGGCGAACGCTGCGGTTTGCGAGCGAAGCGGCAGTGGCTGCGGGCGACAAGGTGTCGAACGACGGGCGCGACGTCGGGGACGTACTCAACGTCGCCGGCACCGATTTGCTGGCCGTCGTCCCGATCGACAAGGCCGACGCGCCGCTCACGGTCAACGGCATCAAACTCAGCCACGTTCCGCTGCCCTACATGTAGACCAACGGCGTCGATCACGGCGAGTGCGACGATGTCTTGCTAGCTCCCGCTTACGCAACGTCGCGTCGCAAGACATCGCCGCACTCGCCGCCGCGGTCCAGTCGTACGTCTGTAGGAGCGCCCCCAGGGCGCGAAGCGATAGCGGCGGTCGCCAGACCGCTTGGAGTGTCGGCCGCGGGCATTGTCCCCTTTATGGGGAGGCGGCTTCTGCAGGTAAACCCGCAATCGACGCCATCGTCGCCGCCGCGGTTGTGGGGATGATGGGTGGTGGGGCGGAATCCTAGTCGAAGACTTCGGGCCGCATGTGCGGGAACAGCAGCACGTCGCGGATCGAAGGCGAGTCGGTAAGCAGCATGACGAGCCGATCGATACCGACACCGATGCCGGCCGTCGGCGGCATGCCGTACTCGAGCGCCCGGATGTAGTCGTGATCGAACGCCATGGCCTCGTCGTCACCGGCCTCCCTGTTCTCGGCCTGCGCACGAAAGCGTGCGGCCTGGGTCTCGGGATCATTGAGTTCCGAGAAACCGTTGGCGATTTCGCGACCGGAAATGAACAATTCGAATCGATCCGTCACGAACGGGTCAGCATTATTTTCGCGTGACAGCGGCGATACTTCGGTCGGGTACTGCGTAATGAACGTCGGTTCACGGAGTTTCTCTTCCCCCGTCGCGTCGAATATGTCGGTTTGCAGCTTGCCGGCGCCGTCGCCGTCCTTGACCGCTATGCCGAGCGTGTTGCAGATGTCCACGAGGTAGTCCCGGTCACGAACGCGCGACATGTCGAATTCCGGGTTGTAGGCCGCGATCGCTTCTTCGACGGTCATGCGCCTGAACGGCTTGCCGAAATCGTACTCCTCTCCCTGGTACTGAACTTTCGTGGTTCCCAGGATCGCGTCCGACATGCCATGCAGCATGGCCTCGGTCATATCCATCCAGTCGTTGTAATCAGCGTAAGCACGATACGCTTCCATCATCGTGAACTCGGGATTGTGTTGCGTCGACACGCCCTCATTGCGGAAATTTCGGTTGATCTCGTAGACGCGCTCGAAGCCACCCACGATGAGTCGCTTGAGATTCAGCTCCGGTGCGATACGCAGGTACAGCTCCATATCCAGCGCGTTGTGGTGCGTCGTGAAGGGTCTCGCCAATGCACCGCCCGGCGTCACCTGCATCATCGGTGTTTCCACCTCGAGGAAATCCGCCGCCTCGAGAAACGATCGCATATAGCTAATAATCTGTGAGCGCTTGCGGAAAACTTCACGACTGGATTCGTTGATGATGAGATCGACGTAGCGCTGGCGGTAGCGTGTTTCCTGGTCAGCCAGACCGTGAAATTTTTCCGGCAGCGGCCGCAGCGATTTGGTCAGTAAGCGAACCGCATCCGCCATGACGGTCAGCTCACCGGTCTGAGTCCGGAACAGCTCACCGCTGGCGCCGACAATGTCGCCAACGTCCCATTTCTTGAACGCCTGGTAGACCCCCTCGGGCAGACGGTCACGTTCGAGACGCAGCTGGATTTGCCCGGTACGATCCTGCAGCTTGACAAAACTCGCCTTGCCCATGACGCGCTTGGCCATCATCCGGCCTGAGACCGAAACTTCGACGTGCTCTTCGAGCAAAGCCTCGTTATCGTGCGAATCGAACGTCTGGTGCAGCTCCTCAGCCACCGAGTTGCGACGGAAGTCATTTGGATAGGCATTGCCCTGCTGACGCAGCGCATCAAGCTTGCCGCGTCGTTCGGCAATTAGCTTGTTCTCGTCCTGTTGCTTTTCGTCACTCATTGCTTCTCTACTACAGTCCCTGCTTGAGGCTTGCTTCGATGAAGGCATCCAGGCCCCCGTCCAGTACAGCCTGAGTGTTACCGGTTTCGACGCCGGTACGCAAATCCTTGATGCGGCTTTGATCCAGAACATAGGAGCGAATCTGGCTCCCCCAACCTACATCGGCCTTGCTGTCTTCGAGGACCGATGCCTCTGCACGTCGCTTTTGCATCTCGAGTTCATACAGCTTCGCTTTGAGCTGGTTCATCGCGGTCGCCTTGTTCTTGTGCTGCGACCGGTCATTCTGGCACTGCACCACAGTATTCGTGGGCAGGTGCGTAATTCGAACGGCGGATTCGGTTCGGTTGACGTGCTGACCGCCAGCACCACTCGCCCTGTAAACATCAATGCGCAGGTCCGATGGATCGATTTCGATATCAATGTTGTCGTCGACTTCCGGTGAGACGAACACGGAGGCAAAGGACGTATGCCGGCGGTTGCCCGAATCGAACGGTGACTTGCGCACCAGCCGGTGCACACCCGTTTCGGTCCGGAGCCAGCCATAGCCGTACTCGCCGACGATGTGAACCGTCGCGCTCTTGATGCCCGCCACTTCGCCCGCAGAGGCCTCGATCACCTCGGCCTTGAAACCGTGTGCCTCCGACCAGCGCAAGTACATGCGAAGCAGCATTTCGGCCCAGTCCTGCGCTTCGGTGCCACCGGCTCCCGACTGGATGTCGACATAGGCATTGTTGGCATCCATCTCACCCGCAAACATGCGTCTAAACTCGAGCCCGCCGACCTGTTGTTCGAACGTCTCGAGATCGTGGACGATTTCATCGACGGTTTCGCTGTCGTCTTCTTCCTCGGCGAGCGCAAGCAATTCCCCGGCTTCCTGCAGCCCCGTCGACAGTTCATCCAGGCTGACGACGACCTGCTCGAGCTTTGAGCGTTCCTGGCCGAGGGCCTGCGCACGTTCGGGGTCGTCCCAGACGCCGGGCTGCTCGAGTTCGCGCTGAACTTCGGTCAATCGTTCCGCCTTGCCCTCGTAGTCAAAGATACCCCCTCAGCGCATCGGTGCGCTCGGCGAGGTCGGTTATCGTCTGTTTGATTTGGCTGGTTTCCATCGGGGCAGCTCAAGCGGAAAAGGGCGCGATCTTAACATGCAGCGCTCGCGTGTAACGGGGCAATTTGCTCAACGACCAGCTGCGGATTTTCCACGCCGCGAAACTCGTTAACATCAAGCCTGAACGCAAGCTGCACGACTCCCCGGTACGACGGACCCGCCTGGTTAAACGCGATGGCATCAATGACATTTCCACCACCCGCCGGCCGCACCCGCATCTTCAGGTGATTTTCGCCAACGGTGCGTTGCTCCACGATCGAGAATTCACCGCTCCACAGGGGCTCGGGAAATCCCGAACCCCAGGGGCCGGCGTCGCGCAGTGAGCGCGCAAACTCGAGATTGAAGGCACCGCCCGGAAGCTGGCCGTCCGTGACGATTGCGCCGCTGAAATCCGCATCCGGATAAAGACGCTCCATCTGCCGGGCCGCGAGTTGCCTGAATTCCTCGAGATTGGATTTGGCGATCGACAGCCCGGCCGCCATCGCGTGGCCGCCGAATTTCTCGATAAGGCCGGGCTTCGCTGCCGACACCGCCTCGAGCAAGTCACGAATATGCACGCCGGGGATCGAGCGCGCAGAGCCCTTGAGGCACTCGTCGTTTTCACGGGCAAAGGCGATCACCGGCCGATGGCAGCGCTCGCGCACGCGCGCCGCAATCAGCCCGACAATGCCCTGGTGCCAGGACGCTTCGTACACGCAAACGCAGCATGGCCAGCGCTGCGAGCCCAATTTGTCGACATAGGCGAAAGCCTGATCACGCATCGTTGATTCGATGTCGCGCCTTTCACTATTGATCTGATCAAGGATGCGTGCGTGTTCCGATGCGGTTGCAAAACTGTCGGTCAGGAGGCACTCAATGCCGACGGAAATGTCTTCCAGACGACCGGCCGCATTGATCCTTGGTCCTACGGCAAAACCGAGATCCGTACTGACACAGCGACCGGATTGCCGGCCTGACTGCTTCAGCAACGCATCGATGCCCGGCACCGCGTGCCCACCACGAATTCGCATCAGTCCCTGTTGCACGAGAACGCGATTATTCTGATCGAGAGGCACAACGTCGGCTACTGTCCCCAGTGCCACGAGGTCCAGGTATTTCGCGGGTATTCTTGCGGCACCGGACTGCCCCAGCTCGTCCAGCATTCGACCCACCCGGGCCATGAGGTAGAACGCGACTCCGACGCCGGCAAGGTTGCGGCTCGGAAAGGCACTGTTCTCGAGGTTCGGATTCAGGATAGCCGCAGCGGCAGGCAGTTCATCACCGGGCAAATGATGGTCGGTGATCAGCACCGGGATACCGAGGGCGTTTGCTTCCTCAACGCCGGCGACACTTGATACGCCGTTGTCTACAGTAATCAACAGCGCAGGCTTTCGCTCCGCCGCGACCCGAACGATTTCCCTCGACAAGCCGTAACCGTAGTCAAATCGGTTTGGTACGAGATAGCCAACGTCGACAAAACCGAATGCACGCAGGCAACGAATGACCAGGGCCGTGCTCGTGGCGCCATCGACATCGTAGTCGCCGATAACAATAATTCGCTTGTCACGATTCGCAATGACGAGCTGTGCCGCCTCATCGATGTTTTCCAGCGCTCTGACAGGCGCCAGCCGTGCAAGGCTGTGGTCGAGTTCCTCTGCCGACCTCAAGCCCCGCATCGCGTAGAGCCTGGCGTGCAAAGGATCAAGTTCACCGAACTTTTCAATAGCGGTTTGACTGGGCGGCGATCGGGAAATCACAGGTCTGGGAGAATTCATGACCATCGCCTAGTCGAGCAGCCTGGAATCAAATCGCCAGAAGCGCAGCTTGTGCGCTCGACGCACACGGGCGCGGCGTCCGTCCCGGAAAAGAATCACAAGTCGGTTGACGCGCTTTTCGCTCAGCGCCGCGCGCAACTGCCGAAGGCAATCCTCGAGGAATGCGGGGTCGTCCTGGAATTCCGGCGTGACGGCGACGAAGCCTGCTGCGTCCGCCTGGTTGACACAATCGGAGATGCTGCCGGGCCAGAGTCCGGCGACGGCGTTGGCGCTGTCCCAGTAGCCAAGCAACAGGGGATCGTCCGAATAAAGCGGCGGTTGCGGTCGGCTTGCACGCTCAGGCGCCAGACCGCCACCCCATAGCCACAGGCCGTTAACAGGCTGCTGTCCCGCGGCAACACGGCGCTGATTGGCCTCGTGGTCGTGCAGCGACATCTCAATTTCGCTGAGTAGATTTCGATAGGTCGCCGAGTCGTCTCCCTGCGGCAGGAAATCGGTCGGCACCTTATTATCGACGACATAGGCCGGCACTGACGCCGTCGCGATCGGCGATCCGCTGCGCAGGTAGCCGCAGGATCCCAGGCGCGCGAACCCGAAACGCTTCTCGCCCGACAGCGTCGTCTGCAGGTGATTAAAGAGCGCTCGCAAATCGGCCGGTGGCAAGGCGGCGCGTGACAGCGCGTGCAGGCGAAGATGGTCGAGCCGCGGCTCAAGGTAGACCGGGTCGGCGCCTGCAATCCAGACCGTCGGTCGGTCACCGGTCTGGCCCCACATACGCAGAGCGGCGAGCCCCTCCTGCGGATAGGGAAGGCCCAGCACAGCGACGAGCTGCGCGAGCAGCTCCCCTTTTTCGGGCTCAAGCTCGAGGTCCGATCGCGCCAGCCATGTCCGCAGCGACTTGTCCCGCAAGCGGCCGCCCGAGACCGGCGGCAACACGGCGACCGCGGTGGAATTGTCATATGATGCGTTCACAATGAGGCGTCGATGTTAAGGGATGCAGCCTTGAAATTCACAAGAGATTTGAACCGCGCACTGACCGTTCAAAGCGTTAGCGAACTGGCCATAACGGTCAACGGAGAAGCTTACGCACGAACCATTGCACTGACGCCTGAGCAGGTCTTCGAGGACTGGGACCCTAAGCCGATCGCCGACCTCGAAGATACTGATTTCGAAGCGTTGCTCGAGATCGGTCCCGAGATCATCCTGCTCGGAACGGGCCGCAGCAATGTATTCCCGCCGCGCGAGCTGATGTTTGCTTTCGCCCGGCGTCGCATCGGTCTTGAATGCATGGATACGGCCGCGGCCGCGCGCACGTTCAACGTGCTGACTGCCGAGGGCCGGCAGGTCGCAGCTGTGCTCTATTTGCAGGGCCCGTCAATCCAGTAGCGAGTCGCCGGATATGCCGTGGCTTTCCATCATTTCCCGGAGGTTCTTCAGCGCGGCCAGCTGAATCTGGCGAACCCGTTCCCGGGTCACGCCAATTTCGTCGCCGATCTGTTCGAGTGTTGCGCGTCGATAACCGTGCAGACCGAAGCGCCGCTCCACGACCGCGCGTTGCTTTTCACCGAGTTCACACACGAGATGTTCAACGATGTCGTGCACGTCGTCTTTCTGCGCGCAGCGTGGTGGCTCCACTTCCCTTGCGGCATGCAGGCGATCAACCGGACTGCTACCTTCTTTGTCGGAGCGGCCGGGGCGCAGCACGACGCGTTGGTGCAGCGCCATAAGCCGTTCTACCTCGGCGACGTCTCGTTCGAGGTACTCGGCGATCTCACTGGCGCTCGGCACACCGTCAAGTTTATCGCGCAGTCGTCGCGCCGCCCGCAGGCAGGAGTTAATGTCCTTGATGACGTGGATGGGCAGACGCACGGTATTGGATTGATTCATGATGCCGCGCTCGATTGTCTGCCGAATCCACCACGTGGCATAGGTGGAAAATCGAAAACCGCGCTCGGGGTCGAATTTTTCGACGGCATGGATGAGTCCGAGATTGCCTTCCTCGATCAGGTCCAGGAACGGCAGCCCGCGGTGCACGTAGCGGCGGGCAATCTTCACAACGAGCCGCAGGTTACTCTCAATCATGCGCTTGCGCGCCGACTCATCGCCGCGCTGCGCTCGCCTCGCCAGTGTTTTCTCCTGCTCGGCCGTGAGCAGCGGCGAGACCCCGATCTCGTCGAGGTATTGGCGCGTTGGATCGAGCAACTGTCCCACGTCTCACCCCTTGCGTGGAGCGATGCATTCTGAACAGGTGCCAGTCGAATTATCTCGGCGGCAATTGCTGCCGCGGATCAACCGGCTGGCCATTGCGCCTGATTTCAAAATGCAGTCGCGGCTTGCGTTCCGGCCCCTCACCCATCGACGCGATTCGCTGGCCCTTATTTATTTGTTCGCCTTCCTTCACCAGCAGCGACGCGTTGTACCCGTAGGCACTCAGGTAAGTGTCGTTATGCTTTAAAATAATAAGCTTGCCATAGCCGATCAGTCCATCCCCGGCATAGACAACTCGCCCCGACGCCGCGGCACTAATGGGCTGGCCCATCGTGCCGTTGATCAGCACGCCGGTACCGGGCCCCGGTTTTGCGCGGAAATCCACGTTTATTCGACCGCTCGTCGGCCATGACCATTCCGGCGCCGGCTGCGCCGGGATGTGCGGCAGCGGCCGTGAGTCGCGCTGCGGCGGCGCCCGATTGCCGGCGGTACGGGGCGAGCTCGCGGCGCCGGTCGGTGTCAGGCGTATCACCTGCCCCGGGTAGATGAGCGAGCCGTCGCCGAGTCGGTTCCAGCGCGCGAGATCCGTCGGATTCTTGTCGTAGCGCCAGGCTATGGAAAACAGCGTTTCACCTCTGCGTACGATGTGCGTCTGCGGCGTGTCCTGCCATCTCGACGTGCCGCATGACGCGATCATTAAGCAGAGGCAGGCAATAATGACGCGGCGCGATGTCATTGTCCCCGCATCATTAGCCAGGCAATCACGATACCGGCGAGTGCGACAACGGCCCAGCCGATGCGCTCGATATGCCTGGACAATGAGGCCTCGAAGCGCTGCCCACCGGCCCGGACCAGCCCGGCAACCAGGAAAAAACGCGCCGCACGACCGACCAGGGAAGCAAAGAAGAAGCCGGGTACGCTCAGGGTGGCGACACCGGCAGCGATCGTGAAAACCTTGTAGGGAATCGGCGAGAAGCCGGCGACGAAGACGACGAGGACACCGTACTGATCGAACCAGCGCCGGCTCGTTTCGTAGGCCTCCCAGTAATGCGACTGCCGCAGCCAGGGCTCGATGGCCTCGAACATGCCATAGCCAATGGCGTAACCCGCCAGCCCGCCGAGCACGGAGAAAACGGTCGCGATGGTTGCGAAACGCACCCAATGATCTCTGTCGGCGAGACACATCGGCGCCAGCATCACGTCGACTGGAATCGGAAAGAACGACGACTCGGCGAAGCTCATCGCGCCGAGGTAACGCTCCGCATGCGGGTGTCTCGACCAGGCCAGGACCCGCTCATACAAAGGGCCAAACAGCGTCATGTCAGAATCGGTCCCGAAATAGTCACAGAATATGCTTGCAATATAACTCTTATCTTATTGATAAGCAGTCTATTATTTTCCCTTAACGAGGGGCACGAAGCTGACCGGTTCAAGCGACACCTGTTCGTAGTGGTCATTCTTCTTGGTGACCATCGCGAGGTCCTGGCGGCCCGGCGGGCCCACCGGAATGATCATTCGTCCGTCCGGCGCCAGTTGCTCGAGCAACTTCCCGGGAATTTCCGAGGCGGCAGCCGCGACGATAATCCCGTCATAAGGGCCGTATTTTCGCCAGCCCTCCCAGCCGTCGCCCGGGCGGAACTGTACGTTATAAATATCGAGATCGCGGAGACGCTGCCGGGTCTTTCGCAACAGCTCCGGGATGCGCTCCACCGTATAGATTTTTTTGACGAGCGGCGCCAGCACGGCCGTTTGGTAGCCGCAGCCCGTGCCGATCTCCAGCACCGTCTCTCCCTGGAAACCGTCCAGCAGTGCTTCGGTCATGCACGCGACGACGTAGGGCTGGCTGATCGTCTGCCCCAGACCGATGGGCAGCGCCGTGTCCTCATAAGCGCGGCTTGCGAGCGCTTCGTCGACAAACAGGTGTCGCGGCACATTTCGTATCTGGTTGAGTACCTGTTCGGATCGTATGCCCTGCTCCCGGAGCCGCTGCACGAGCCGGTCGCGGGTTCGCTTCGAGGTCATGCCAATGCCCTGGATGCCGCCCTGCGGGTCGATCATTGTTTCAGCCAGTCGGCGATGACCGGCACAGACTCGTGACGCGTGAGGTCGACCCTCAAGGGTGTCACGGAGGCATATCCCTGTTCGATCGCATGAAAATCCGTGCCCTCGCCTGCATCCTGCCCATCACCGGCCGGCCCGACCCAGTAAATGGGGCGTCCGTAGGGGTCGCTGTCTTTCAGAATCTGCTCGGATTTGTGCCGAAAACCGAGCCGGGTTGCCTGTACTCCCTGCAATTTATCGTATGGCCGGTTAGGGACATTGACGTTAAGTACCAGGTCGGGCGCCAGCCCGGTGCGTTCGATTTTCTGCACGAGCTCGCTGGCCACGCGGGCAGCCGCATCAAAATGCTTCAGGTTCCCGCCTACGAGCGACACCGCGATGGTTGGCAAGCCGAGGAAACGTCCTTCCAGCGCGGCTGCGACCGTTCCCGAATAAATGACGTCATCGCCCAGGTTCGCGCCGTGGTTTATTCCCGATACGACCAGGTCCGGCTCATGCTCGAGAAAACCCGTCAGGGCCAGGTGCACGCAGTCCGACGGGGTACCGTCCACCTTGTAGCGGTTTTTGGCGATTTCTGTTACCCGCAACGGTGTGTGCAGGGTCAGCGAACTGCTCGCCGCCGAGCGATTCCGATCCGGCGCCACGACGACCACATCGGCAACCTGCTCGAGGGCGTCAGTCAGGGCATTGATACCCGTGGCGAGATACCCGTCGTCGTTACTTACGAGGATTTTCATGCTTTATTTTCGACGAGCGCACTCATTTCGGATTGGTAGTTGGCAACGCGCTCACTATACTCAATGTTCAGCGTACACCATAGCCTCGAAGACCTGACCTTGAACGACGAAGACATCGATGAGTTTCGGCGCGCGATTTCGGATGCGAAACCGCTGAAGAGCGAACAGCGCATTCCCGAGATGAGACCGAAGCCGAAACCCCGGGCCCGATTCTCGAAAGCGGACGAACGCGAGGTCCTGAACGAGAGCCTGCAGGACGATATCGACACGATCGAACACGGCTACGGCGCGGCACTGCGTTTTCACCGGGCCTCGGTCGGGCGGCGCACCATGCGCAAGCTCGCGCGCGGCGGCTACAGCGTGCAGGACGAAATCGACTTGCACGGCATGACGGTGGATGAAGCGAAACTACGGCTCGCCGACTTCATTGACTACTCGGTGATGCGGGGCAATCTCTGCGTCCGCGTTGTGCACGGCAAGGGGCTCGGCTCGGGAGAGCGTGGACCCGTGCTCAAAAATGCCGTGAACCGCTGGCTCAGAAAATGGGACAGCGTGCTGGCATTTGTATCCACGCGCCAGGTCGACGGCGGCACGGGTGCCATTTACGTATTGCTGCAGCAGGTCTAGCGCGCCGCATCAGCAATCGTTGCTATTTCCCGAAGTACCGACGTGGCGAAAGCGCCGCGTCCCAGCGCAAAACAAAGCACCAACGAATCAGCGCCAGTGGACCATTCAAGACCGACAACGCGGAGTCGGAGGCTGCGGTGTGCCGGTTTGACCCGCGCGTTCTTGAGCGCTTTGAGCCAGCTGTCATGCCCGGCAGGGACGACCGATGGCGACGTGCCGTCGCCGCACATGGGACCGGTCGGATGGATATCCATCGCGTTGCAGCGCTGCGTCAGTTCGTCGTCAGGCTGATCCACCGAAAACACGCTGCCGGACCCGTCAAGGTTCGCAAAGTCATCGGCAACGAGCCGGTTCCAGGTCTGGTCGCAAACGCGTGCATCGAGGATCTCGTTGAAGATATACGAACGCGCTGTTGAGATGGCTATGCTGCGCTTGTGCCTCGGCAATCGCTTTCCCTGCGACCAGGCATCCGCCAGCGCGATATTCGACCCTCCTCGGCCGAAGCGCTGCTCACCAAAATAATTGGGCACGCCAAGTGCTTTTATGGTCTCGAGGCGTTCGTTAAGCGCGCCGGCATCAGGCAAGACTCCGCGCAATACGATACGAAAGCGATTTGCCTGGTGTGCACCACGACGGAGTTTCCGATTGTGTCGTTGCTGGTCGAGCACGCGAACACCTTCGACGTCGAGTCGGTCCCAGTCGGCCGCATTCCAGCGTGGCACGCTGAACCATTGTCGCGTCACCGCGTGCCGATCCTTGAGGCCGGCATAGCCGACGTCGCGGGCCGGAACATCCGCATGAAGAGCCAGCTGCCGGGAGACCCACTCGGTATTTGCGGCCACCTTCTCGAGATACAGGTAATCGTGCTCGCCATCCGCACTGAAATCAAAGCCGAGTTCTTCGCTTACATCGAATTCATCGGCTGTTGTTCGAATGGACGCGGAAAACAGCGGGACCCCGTGCGCACGGGTCCAGTCTGGCAAGGACATCGGGGTTCCTAGCGGGGCGTGTCGGCGACCGGCACGACCTGGTAAAAGGTTTCTCGCTTGCCAATCATGCCGAGATCGGTGCGGGCGCGTTCCTCGGCCGCATCTCGTCCCTTTTTCAGGTTGATCACCTCGGCATCCAGGGCGGCGTTTCGAGCGCGCAGAGTCCCGTTGAGCGCACGTTGCTCAGAGACGGCTGCCCGGAGATTCATGGTTTTGCGATAGCCGTCGTCGGAAAACCACAGCTCGGCCTGAAGACCGAGCCCGGTAACTCCGAGCACTAGCAGTATCGCGCGTTTACGAAACAAACGACATCCCCAATTCCGTTCTTCCAGCGCTCTCTATCCCACCTTCACCGAAAACGCGTCGCGAGCCGCATACGTCGCGGCGGCCCCCAGTTCCTCTTCGATGCGCAGCAGCTGGTTGTACTTCGCGACGCGGTCCGACCGGGACAGAGAACCGGTCTTGATCTGCGTGGCCGTAGTCCCTACCGCAATATCGGCAATCGTACTGTCCGAGGTTTCACCCGACCGGTGCGAGATTACGGCCGTGTAGCCAGCCTCTTCTGCCATAGTAATCGCATCAAGAGTTTCGCTTAAGGTACCGATTTGGTTGGGTTTTATCAATATCGAATTTGCTATTTTTTCATCGATGCCACGTTTGAGGATGGTCGTGTTGGTAACGAAAAGATCGTCACCGACAATCTGGACGCGGTCTGCCAGGGCATCGGTCATGACCCGCCAGCCCTCCCAGTCGCTTTCATCCATGCCGTCTTCGATCGTGATGATCGGGTAGCTGTCCGCCAGTTCGGCGAGGTATGCCGTGAATCCGACCGCGTCGAAGGTGCGCCCTTCGGACGCGAGGTCGTAGACGCCGTCCTTGTAAAACTCGGAACTTGCGGCATCCAGACCGAGCAGGATGTCGTCTCCTGCCTTGAACCCGGCTTTCTCAATCGCGGTCATGATCGTGTCCAGCGCTGCCTTGTTCGACGGCAGATCCGGCGCGAAACCGCCTTCGTCGCCGACGGCGGTATTCAGGCCCTGCCCGCGCAAGACGCTTTTCAGGCTGTGGAACACCTCGGCACCGTAGCGCAGCGCTTCGCCGAAGTTCGGCGCACCGACTGGCAGAATCATAAACTCCTGGATATCGACGCTATTGTCGGCGTGCGCACCGCCGTTGATAATATTCATCATCGGCACGGGCATCGTCGTGCCGGGCCCCAGGTGACGAAACAGCGAAATACCCCTGGATGCCGCCTCGGCTTTTGCGGCCGCCAGCGAAACGGCCAGGATCGCGTTGGCGCCAAGCCGCCCTTTGTTTTCCGTGCCATCGAGTTCGATCATGCGCCGATCGAGAGCGCGTTGATCGTCGAAGTCGACACCCAGCAAGGCCTTGCGCAGTTCGCCGTTGACGTTGGCTACGGCCTTCCGCACCCCTTTGCCGAGGTAGCGCGCTTTGTCGCCGTCGCGTAACTCCACGGCTTCGCGAGTGCCCGTCGATGCACCTGATGGCACGCCGGCGCGCGCGGTAACACCGTCTGCGAGCGTGATGTCGGCTTCCACAGTCGGGTTGCCACGTGAATCGAGAATCTCTCGACCACGAATGTCTTTAATGTTGATCATTGTTACTCCGAGTCAGGAACCCCGAGGCCGTAGCCTGCTTCGAGGAAGTCATTTTTCTTTACGCATTGGTCAATCGATACCAGCGTTTCCAGTAGCTCTTTCATTTGGCCAAGTGGCCAGGCGTTCGGACCGTCACTGAGCGCTTTGGACGGATCCGGGTGGGTTTCCATGAAGAGCCCGGCGATACCGGCAGCCGTGGCTGCGCGAGCAAGCACCGGGATGAACTCGCGCTGCCCGCCCGAGGCCGTCCCCTTGCCGCCCGGCAGCTGCACCGAGTGCGTCGCGTCGAAAACGACAGGACAGCCGGTACCGCGCATCACGGCCAGGCTGCGCATGTCCGAGACGAGGTTGTTGTAGCCGAACGAAAAGCCGCGTTCACACACCAGGATCTTGTCATTGCCTGTCGATTTCGCCTTGTCGACGACGTTTTGCATTTCCCACGGCGACAGAAACTGGCCCTTCTTGATGTTGACCGGTTTTCCAGCGGCGGCCGTCCGCAGGATGAAATTCGTTTGCCGGCAAAGAAACGCCGGTGTTTGCAATACGTCGGCGACATCCGCCACCTCGTCCATCGGCGTGTCTTCATGCACGTCGGTCAGGATCGACAGCCCGAGCTGTTTCCTGACCTCGCCCAGGACGCGCAGGCCTTCTTCCATACCGGGTCCCCGAAAACCATCTCGTGAACTGCGGTTGGCCTTGTCGAACGACGACTTGTAGATCAGCGGAATACCGAGATCGCCGCAAATCTCCTTCAGTTTGCCCGCCGTATCGAGGGCCATTTGTTCGCTTTCAACGACGCAGGTGCCGGCAATCAGAAAGATCGGCTGATCGTTGCCTGCCTTGAATCCGCACAACTTCATGCCTCAGCGGCCTCCGGTAATTCGCCTTCCCGGTGGCGCCGCGCGGCGCCGATGAAACTCTTGAACAAAGGGTGGCCATCGCGCGGGTTGGAGGTAAATTCCGGGTGGAACTGGCTGGCAACAAACCACGGGTGGCCCGGCAGTTCGACCACCTCCACAAGATCATCGATCGACAGACCGGAAAACCTCAGGCCGGCGTCCGTAAGCTGCTTGCGGTAGTTGTTGTTCACCTCGTAACGATGACGATGGCGCTCCTCGATACTCGTGCTGCCGTAGCTCCGTGCCGCCAGCGAGCCGTCGGCAAGGGTGATCGGCTGCGCGCCGAGGCGCATCGTGCCGCCGAGTTCCGAATCTTCATCGCGCTGCTCGGTGTCGCCCGTCTGGTCTTGCCACTCGGTAATAAGGCCCACGACGGGGTGTGGCGTCCCCGGATCGAATTCCGTACTCATGGCGCCCTTCAGCCCTGCGAGGTTGCGAGCCGCTTCGATCACGGCGACCTGCATACCCAGGCAAATGCCGAGATACGGTATACCGCTCTCTCGCGCGAATCGCACAGTTTCGATCTTGCCTTCGATGCCACGATCGCCGAACCCGCCGGGCACAACGATGCCGTCCATATTCTGCAGACAATCCACACCATTTTCTTCGATGTCACGTGACTCGATAAAGTGAATGTTGACGCGCGTGCGCGTGTGAATTCCCCCGTGCTGCAGCGCCTCGACCAGGGAGATGTAGGAGTCCTTGAGATCCATATACTTGCCGACCATCGCGACATCGACGTCAACCTGCGGATTCTGTTTGGCCTCGACGATGGCCTGCCACTCGCCGAGGTCGGCTTCGGGTAACTCGAGGCCCAGCTGCCGGGCGACGATCTCGTCGAGCCCCTGCTCGTGCATCATCAGCGGTATCTTGTACAGGTCATCGGCGTCGTAGGCGGATATGACGGCCTTTTCCCGCACGTTGGTGAACAACGCGATTTTGCGGCGCTGCTCATCGGGCAGCGGCTGTTCAGAGCGACAAACCAGTATGTCGGGCTGAATGCCGATAGAGCGCAATTCCTTGACCGAGTGCTGCGTCGGCTTCGTCTTGATTTCGGACGACGTCGAAATAAACGGCACCAGCGTCAGGTGCACGTAGACAACGCGTTCGTGCCCGAGCTCTACGCCCATTTGTCGAATAGCCTCGAGGAATGGCAGGGATTCGATGTCACCGACCGTCCCGCCGATTTCCACCAGGCAAATATCGGCATCGCCGGCACCGAGCTCGATGCTCTGCTTGATTTCATCCGTAATGTGCGGAATCACCTGCACGGTCGCACCGAGGTAGTCGCCGCGGCGCTCTTTGCCGATCACGCTTTCGTAAATGCGGCCCGTTGTGAAATTGCTGTTGCGCCCGCCGTGTGCGGTGCGCACGAAACGCTCGTAGTGACCCAGGTCGAGGTCGGTCTCGGTGCCATCGTGAGTGACGAAGACCTCGCCGTGCTGAAAGGGACTCATCGTACCCGGATCGACATTGATGTATGGATCCAGCTTTATCATGCTGATCGTCAAGCCGCGCGCTTCAAGTATGGCGCCGAGGCATGCCGACGTAATCCCCTTCCCTAGAGAGGAGACCACACCGCCGGTGATAAATACATACGATGTCATGTGTGAACCCAAGGTCAATGAAACATGGCTGCTTGCGAAAGGGGAGAAACAAGAAAGGGCTGGAGCAAAAGCACCACTCGGTGAGCGATGTGCTTTCTTCCAACCCTTCGAATTTCGCACCGTCGTTGGACTGAAGACGGCTTTAAACGTTATCAGATACCCCCCTGTGACACAACGACTGAACCACCGCGAGACCGGTCAATGCAACGCCGGGCGATCCGTCCAGCGCACCGCGACACCGGGCTCGCTGACGGCAGCTTTGGCCAGCCAAAGATCGCCGACCGCGACGAGTTCGTCCCCGGCGTACACCAATGGCAGCCGATCGCGCATCCAGGGCACGATGCCTTCCTGCTGAAGTAGTTTCTTCAGTTTACGCGTATGTGCCTGACCTTCCGGCCGAAATTCTTCGCCACCCTCGCGAAAACGGACCTGGATTCCTCGCTCCAACAGGCCCTGTGACAGACCCCGCGCCTCGCCCGGAACAAACCGCAGTACGCCCAGCCCGGTGCCCAGCGGCACCTCGCTACCCGACACCTCGATGGGCTTTGGCAACTCGACCAGCTTTTCCGGCAACAAATACAGCGCATTGCGGTAGCGCCGTACCGCGGCGCCCGGCCAGCTCACCAGCGGCTGCGCATCTTCGCGCGCGGGCATGACCTCGGTGAGAATCCTTTCAAGCTGAATCATCGTCGGTGTTGGCAGTCCGAGGCGACGCAGCGCGTGGCGCAAGAGGTTTCGCTGACGGGCATTCGACAGGGCCAGCAGCCTGTCGATCGGCAGGCGCTCGGGGCGGCCGCCCAGTGACGCAAGATCGATTTCGGCGAGGTCCGACAGCAGCTGCGCTGCCTCACCTGAAACGCTCGCGCTGCGCTGCAGTCGTGCGGCAATGTCCGGCCACCGCGATCTCAGTCTCGGCAGGACATCGTGGCGCATGAAATTACGATCGAAACGGCGATCCGCGTTGCTCGGATCTTCGACCCAGTCCAGGGCTTCGCGTTCGGCGTATTCCTTGAGCTCGGCCCGACTCGTTTGCAGCAGCGGACGCGCGAGCCAGCCAGGCCCGAAACGGCGAATTGCGCCGATACCCGCGATCCCCATGGGCCCGCTGCCGCGTATGAGGTTGAGCAACAGCGTCTCGGCCTGGTCTTCGCGGTGATGTGCGCTGAGCAGCCAGTCACCATAGGCAAGTTCCGCATGCAGCGCCTCATAGCGCGCGTCGCGTGCCGACGCTTCGGGCCCCTTGCCGGACTCCGGTTGCACGGTAACCGAGCGACTCCGATAATCAACCCGCAGCTCTTCGGCCACGGCCCTGCAGTGCTCACCCCAGGCGCCCGAATCTTCGTGGAGCCCGTGGTCGACATGAACCGCGACCATCGGGACACCAAGCTCGTCGCGCAGCGATGCGAGTACGTGCAACAAGACCGTTGAGTCGAGGCCACCACTGAACGCGATGACGTACCTTGACGGTTTGCCTGCGACCAATTCGAGTTGCCCAAGCTGCTGCCGCAAAATCCCGGCGTTTAGCGTCACGCCTCTTTGAACTGACCGAAGCTTGCCAGGCGTCGCTGCCGCTGCTCGAGCAACTGTTCGATCGACAGGCCGCCAAGCTCCTCGAGGTTTTTCAGGACGGCATTACGAATGACTTCCGCCATCTCCCTGGGATTGCGATGCGCGCCGCCGAGGGGCTCCGGCAATACCTCATCGACCAGGCCGAATTCATTCAGGCTCGGCGCTGTGATGCGCATAGCCTCGGCAGCTACCTCGGCCTTGTCTGCACTCTTCCACAGAATGGAAGCACAGCCTTCGGGCGAAATCACTGAGTAAATGGCGTACTGCAGCATCAGCAGGCGATCGCCGACGCCAATCGCAAGTGCGCCACCCGATCCGCCTTCGCCAATGACAATGCAGATGATCGGTGTCCTGAGACCCGCCATGAGGTAGAGGCTTTGCGCGATGGCCTCGCTCTGGCCGCGCTCTTCCGCGCCTATTCCCGGATACGCGCCAGGTGTGTCGATGAACGTCACGATGGGCATGGAGAACTTCTCCGCCAATCGCATCAGTCGCTGCGCTTTGCGATAGCCCTCGGGTTTTGGCATACCGTAATTGCGGCGCACGCGTTCCTTGGTATCCCGGCCCTTTTGATGACCGATAATCATCACGGCCGTGCCGTCTATTCTACCGACACCGCCAATGATGGCGTGATCGTCAGCGTACATCCGGTCGCCATGAAGTTCCTGGAAGTCCGGCGAGATCATCTCGAGGTAGTCCAGCGTATAAGGGCGCGATTCATGCCGTGCGACACGCGCAACCTGCCAGGGACTCAGCTTTGAAAAAATACCCTTGGTCAGCGCCATACTCTTGTCTTTCAGGCGCGCAACTTCTTCGTTGATGTTGATTTCCGAATCATCACCAACGTAACGCAACTCGTCGATCTTCGCCTCAAGCTCGGCGATCGGTTGCTCAAAATCGAGGAACTTCAAGTCCATAAATGTCAGGTTACATTATTTCGCGGCCGGGCGCGTACAGCAGGCGGACATTATTATTGCCGAGCAGCTCGGTCAACTTGTCGCGAAGTTCGCGGCTCGGGCGAACGGCCCACTCGGGGCCAAGTGACAGCCTCGCCGTAGCGCTGTCACCGATATAACGAACAGAAACGTCACAGCTACCCTCGCGAAACGGCAGCAACAAATCATGCAGCCGTACCAGCAGCTGCTCGCCCTGGCCGTTCGGCGCAAGACTCAGGATCATGCTCTTGGCCCGTGATTCGATAACGCGATCGATATGCAGCACGCTTTTTGCGTTAATCGTCCAGCTGCCGATGAATTCGTCGTACCGCAAGCTGCCGGAGATGACGACTATTTCGTCTTTGACCAGCAGGTGACGAAACTCCTGGAAGGCCTCACTGAACAGGCTGATTTCCATGCGACCCGTGTCATCGTCCAGGATGACGCTCATACGGTTGCCGCGCTTTTTCACGTCGACAATCAATCCGGCAACGGTGGCCTCGCGTGTAGCGTGCGCGTATTTGCGTTCACCCTGATTGTTTTGTGGCGGGGGTTCCGCCGTGATGTCGGCAAGCCGGCCATCGGCAAAGAACCCCGCGTCGCTGCGAACTGCATCGAACGGATGCCCCGTGAGGTAAAGCCCCAACGCCTCTTTTTCGTTACTGAGTAGCACGCGCTCCTGCCACTCGGCGAGTTGAACGGAAGGCGTCGATTGTACTTCAGCCGCGGCCGGCTCCAGTCCGAACATGTCATTCTGACCAGCCGCGGCGGCCCTGGCCTGCTGATCCGCACTGCGCAATGCTTCGGGAACCTGGTGCATCAGGCTGCGCCGGGATTCGCCGAAGCAATCCATCGCGCCTGACTTGACCATCGCTTCGAGCGCGCGACGATTGATCTTCTCATGATCGACACGGCGGCAAAATTCCGCGAGGCTGCCGAATTGTCCGTTCGCGTCGCGCTCTGCGATCAGTGAGTCAATGGCCGCGTGACCCACGCCCTTGATTGCCCCCAGGCCGTACAGAATCGTGTCATCGTCCGAAACACTGAACTGAAATGCGGACCGGTTGATATCAGGAGCGAGGAGCTTCAATCCGAGCTGCCGACAATCGTCCTTGAGTGTGACGAGACGATCGGTGTTCTGCAGATCGGCGCTCATGACGGCGGCCATGAACGCGGCAGGATAGTGCGCCTTCAGATACGCCGTTTGATACGACAGCACGGCATAGGCTGCCGAATGTGACTTGTTGAAACCGTAACCCGCGAACTTCTCCATCAGGTCGAAAATACGCGTCGCCGTCCGC
This sequence comes from Woeseiaceae bacterium, assembly GCA_013043165.1. Classification (GTDB taxonomy): domain Bacteria; phylum Pseudomonadota; class Gammaproteobacteria; order Steroidobacterales; family Woeseiaceae; genus UBA1847. The sequence goes on from JABDOQ010000037.1 coordinate 65,106, forward strand.
TCCGCAACGCCGCGCTGCGTTGCACCCTGGACAAAAATTTCCCGCTGCTTCGCCATCTTCGCGGGGTCTTTCTTGCCCATGGCACGCCGCAGCAGGTCGGCGCCGCCGAGCGTATAACCCGCCAGCACCTGGGCGATCTGCATCACCTGCTCCTGGTACAGGATCACGCCATACGTCTCTTCGAGGACGGGTTTGAGATCCGGATGCAGGTAGTCGATATCCGCTTTGTTCGAGGCGTGTTTTCTCGTAATGAAATCGTCGACCATGCCGGACTGCAGCGGCCCCGGCCGAAACAGCGCCACCAGCGCGACGAGATCATCGAAATGGTCGGGACGCATGCGTTTGATCAGGTCGCGCATGCCGTTCGATTCAAGCTGGAACACGGCCGCTGTGTGCGTACTGCGCAGCAGTCTGAAAGTTGCCTCATCACGAGACGGGATGCGGCTGATGTCGAGTTTCCGCTCGGGATATTTTTCGTTGATGATACGTACAGCCCATTCGATGATGGTCAGCGTTTTCAATCCGAGGAAGTCGAACTTCACCAGTCCAACCGCTTCGACATCATCCTTGTCGAGTTGCGTGACGATGTTGGTACCGCCCTCTTCGCAGTACAGCGGCGCAAAATCCGTGAGCGCGCCCGGCGAAATCACAACGCCGCCGGCGTGCTTGCCCGCGTTTCTGACCAGCCCTTCGAGGGAACGGGCAAGATCTATAATTGCCGCGACTTCTTCGTCGTCGCGGTACATCGACGCCAGCTCATCCGACTGCTCGAGCGCTTTTTCGAGCGTAATGCCTATTTCGAACGGTACCTGCTTGGCAATACGATCGACGAAGCCGTACGGCTGCCCGAGCACGCGGCCCGTGTCACGAATGACGGCTTTGGCTGCCATCGTGCCGAACGTAATGATCTGTGAGACACGCTCGCGGCCGTAGCGCTCCGCTACGTAGTCAATGACGGCATCGCGGCCCTCCATGCAGAAGTCGATGTCGAAGTCGGGCATGGATACACGCTCGGGATTGAGAAACCGCTCGAACAGCAGGACGTGCTCAAGCGGGTCCAGGGCCGTGATCCCCAGCACCCATGCAACCAGTGAGCCGGCACCCGAGCCGCGGCCGGGTCCGACCGGCACGTTGTTTTCGCGAGCCCAGCGGATGAAGTCAGCGACGATCAGAAAGTAACCGGGAAATCCCATGGACTGAATGACGCTGAGTTCGCTGTCGAGCCGCTCGTAGTACGGCGCGCTGAGCGGGCTACGCTGCTTCTCCGGCACCCCTTCAAGCTCGAATTTCGTTGCCAGCGCCGCTTCCAGCCCGCGCCTGGCCTCGGCTTCAAGGAAATCGCCCTCATTCTCTCCGCCGGGAACCGGAAATGCAGGCAGCACGCTGGATCCCAGCTTCAGATCCAGGTTACAGCGACGTGCAATCTCTACCGTGTTTCCGAGCGCTGCCGGAACATCGGCGAACAACTCGGCCATTTCCGCCGGGGAGCGAAGATACTGGCTCTCGCTGTAGTGCCGCGGCCGGTCCGCGTCAGCCAGGCCACGGCCGTCATGAATACAAACGCGGGCTTCGTGAGCATTGAAATCGTCCTGGTTAATGAACCTGACATCGTTGCTTGCAACGACCGGTACGTGTGTCTCGCTCGCCAGAGCCACGCTCGATCGCACGCAATCCTCTTCACCGGCCCGACCCGTACGGATCAACTCGATATAGAAACGATCGGGAAACGTTGCCTGCCAGCCCTTCAGCAGATGCCGCGCCTTTTCATCGTGACCGCCACGCAGCGCGTGGCCGATGTCACCGTGCGGCCCGCCCGACAATGCGATCAGACCTTCGCACCGCTGTTGGTCCAGCCATTCTCGACGCGCCATCGGCAGGCCGCGGACCTGGCCCTCGAGATAGCTGCGCGTGACTATCTGCGACAAGTTGCGATAGCCGGCGTTGTTCTGACAGAGCAGCAATAGTGTGTATGGCCGGTTGGGTTCGTCTTCGTTCAAGATACGAAGATCCAGACCGACAAGCGGCTTGACGCCAGCCGCTATTGCCTTGCGGTAAAACTTCACGAGCCCGAACAGATTGTTTTGATCCGTCAGCGCGACGGCCGGCATTCCCATATCGACGCAGCGTTCCATGAGTGCGGGGATACGCACGGTGCTGTCCACCAGCGAATACTCGGTGTGCAGGTGCAGGTGAACGAATGCGGGCGACTTCATGACGTCGTTCTTAGCGGTGCGAACGTAAATCGGTGTTCGCGACACGGGCCGAATTCGCGTAGTCGGGCGCGGTGCACTTCGGTGCCATAGCCTTTGTGGCGTGCAAATTCGTAGCAAGGATAAATTCTGTCAAGTTCAACCATCATCCGGTCGCGGGTCGTCTTCGCGATGATCGAGGCGGCGCTGATCTCCGCGACTTTGGCGTCGCCTCCGACAATGGCTTCGCCGGCCACGCGCCTGCCTCCAAAACTCAGGTTGGGCAGTCGGTTGCCGTCCACCCTGACGCCGCCAGGTGCAACCGGCAACCCGAGTATCGCTCGCCGCATTGCCAGCAACGTTGCCGCCAGGATATTCAACGCGTCTATTTCAGCCGGGTCCGCCCAGGCGACCGACCATGCAAGGGCCTGCGTTTGAATTTGGTCAGCAAGCGCATCGCGGCGCGCTGCCGACAACTTCTTCGAATCCTCGAGGCCCTCAATCGGCCGGTCCGGATGCAATATCACGGCAGCGGCCGCCACGGGACCAGCAAGGGGGCCGCGGCCCGCCTCGTCAATACCGGCGATCAATCCTTTTAATTCAAACAATTTGGCCTGCCGCATAGGTGGTCTACGATTGCGCAAGCTCGAACACAGAGTCAGCCGCGCGCTGGTCTGCACCAAGTGCCAGCTCGTTACGAAGTTTAGCAAACTCACGGCTGATGAAGCGCCTGCGTTCCGGATTGTCGAGCAAATCGGCCACGGCCGCGGCCAGTGCCGATGGCTTTGCGTCGCGCTGCATGAACTCGGGCACCAGGGGCGTTTCGGTGAGCAGGTTCGGCAGCGTGTAGTGCGTCAGTTTTAAAAGTCGCATGCCTTTGATAATCGCATACGTCAATGGCGCCAGGCGATATGCCGCGATCGTCGGTCGACCCAGCAACGCCGCCTCCAGTGCAGCGGTACCGGACGCGAGCAACACAAGGTCGGCCGCGACCATGGCGCTTTCCGAGTTGCCGTCGATGAGCAGGAAGCTGTCGGCAACCCCGGCATCCTGAAGCTGTTCCTCGATCAGTGGCCGCAGCGCGGGCGTCGCGACCGGCGTAACAAATAGAATCCCAGGACGCATGGCCGCCAGCTGCTTTGCTGTTTCTGCGAGGATGGCCCCGAGCCGGCCCACCTCGCCACGACGGCTGCCCGGCAAAACGGCGACCACTTCGTTCGCATCGATGCCGAACGCCTGTCGAGCCGAATTGGCGTCCGGCCTTGCCGGGACGCTGTCGGCTTTCGGATGGCCTACAAAAACAGCATCGACCCCGTACTCATCGTACAACCGCGTTTCGAACGGCAGGATACAGAGCACCCTGTCGGCCGCTTCCTTTACCGTTTGAATGCGGCCCGGCCGCCACGCCCAGACGGACGGACTGACATAGTGAACGGTCCTGATGCCGATACGGCGAAGCTTCTTTTCAAGCCCGAGATTGAAGTCCGGGGCGTCGATTCCAACGAACACATCCGGTGGAGACGCCTGCCAGCGATTGAATAATGACTTGCGGAGCCGCAGGAGGCGCGGGATATGCGCCAGCGGCTCAACGAGTCCCATGACAGCCAGCGATTCCGCCGGCTCCCACTGGTCACAGCCCGTCGCGACCATGGCGGGACCGGCAACGCCTTCGAAAATTGCATCTGGCACGCGCTCGCGCAGCGCCTGGACCAGACCTGCACCCAGCAGGTCGCCGGAGGCTTCACCAGCAACCAGTCCGATCTTCACTGGCAGGGCTTTATCGAACCAGGCCGCGCTCGGAGGAGCGCAGCGATTCCAGGAACAGGTTCAGCTCAGGCTGGCTCTCGCAGAGTCCGGAAATTTCTTCGATCGCGTCATTCAACTTCTTGCCTTGCCTGAAGGTCAGGCGATACGCATTCTTGATGTTGCGAATTTGATCTGCCGAAAAATCGCGCCGCTTGAGTCCCTCACTATTGATCCCGCGCGGCGTCGCAGGTTGCCCGGAGACCATCGTATAGGCCGGAACGTCACGATTAATTCCGGCGTACATCCCCAGGAAAGCATGCGCACCAACCTTGCAGAACTGGTGAATGCCGGAAAACCCGCCGCAAATGACCCAATCTCCAACATGAACGTGCCCCGCCAGGGTCGTGTTGTTCGCCATCACAGTCTTGTTGCCGACGACACAATCATGAGCTATATGGACGTAAGCCATGATCCAGTTATCATCACCTACGACTGTCTCGCCCCTGTCCTGCGTCGTGCCGCGACTGATAGTGCAAAACTCTCGAATCGTATTGCGATCGCCGATGATCAGTCGCGTAGGTTCGTTCGCATATTTCTTGTCCTGCGGGTCATCCCCGATCGACGCAAACTGATAGATATGGTTATCCCTGCCAATTTTTGTCGGGCCATTAATCACGACATGGCTATCGATTTGCGTGCCGCTGGCTATCACTACGTCGTCACCAATAACGGCGTACGGACCCACGGCTACATCGTCGGCCAGGTCCGCTTTGTCCGAAACAATTGCCGTTGAATGGATCATGCGTTCAGTCCGAGGACGCCTTGCCGCCCTTCTCAAGTTTCGTGACACGTTCGATCAACTTTCCAAGTCGCCGGAACCTCGCAAGCTGTTTCGACCAGCTTTTCGCGTCAACCGCGGGGAAACTGGCCGCATAGGTGCCGGGCGTCGTGACGTCTTTGGAGAGCCAGGTCATCGCAGCAACGGTGACATCATCACACACCGTGATATGACCCACCGTACCCGACCTTCCAGCGAACAGGCAGCGCTTGCCTATGACCGCGCTGCCCGCGATCGCCGTGGTACCCGCCATCGCCGTGTGCGCGCCGATATAGACGTTGTGTCCGATCATGCACAGGTTATCGATGCGTACGCCATCCTCGATGATCGTATCTTCCAGCGCACCACAATCCACCGTCGTGTTAGCGCCAATCTCAACATCGTCGCCTATGCGGACGCCGCCCAGCTGTGGGATTTTCACCCAGCCGTCGGGAGTCATGGCATTGCCGAACCCGTCGGAACCAATGACCACGCCGGGATGAAAAATGCCGCGAACACCGATCGCAACACTGCGCGCCAAAGTCACATTGGCGATGAGACGACAATCGTCACCGATCGAGCAGTCAGGTCCTATCACCGTTCCCGGGCCGAGGTAGACGTTCTCGCCGATCACTGAACTTTCTCCAACGACAACGTTTGCCGCCAGATGCGCACTGTCGGCAACCGTTGCCGACGATGCAACCACGGCCGACGCATGCACTCCCGGTCTGTAGGTGGGTGGCGGGCATACAACAGCCGCCATGCGCGCGTAGCAGGCGTAAGGGTCATCGTGAAGAATTGTGGCTACCGGCGAATCGCCCGCGTCGCTCGGACGCAAAATGACAGCAGCCGCCTTCGTCGAGGACAGCTGCTTTTTGTGCGTACTACCGACCAGGAAACTCAACGATTCGGGGCCGGCATTTCGCAGTGATGCGACCCCACTTACCAGAACATCAGGATCACCAATCAGCTCGCAACCAAATTGGGTGGCCAGTTCTCCGAGGCTGATCGGCATGGGAGTCGATGCCTTCCCTGCGAGCTAGCGAGCGCTCGTAGCCTGGTGGTTCGCTTCTACGACTCGCAAGACCTGCTCGGTAATGTTCATTGCGCTGCTGGCAAATAGCACGCCGTCACCAACGATCAGGTCGTAGCCCTGCTGTTGCGCATAGTCCTGAACTTCCTTAAGCATCGAACGCTGCAGAATTCCGTACTCTTCATTCTGGCGCAGATTCAGGTCTTCCCGGAACTCATTCTGCAGACGTGCTACCTCGCGCTGCAAATCCCGCAGATCCTTTTCCGCATTACGCCGCTCCGTCTCACCCATCACGGCAAAATCTTTCTGCGCCTTGGCAGTGAGCTCTTCAAACTCCTTCTGCTTTGCCAGGAATTCACGCTGACGTGGCGCAAACTCTTCCTGCAAAGCATCCATGGCGATCTTGGTTTGCGGTGCACGCTCAATCAGCGCAGGCAAACTGACAACACCAATTTTCGCTTGCTGTGCCGCTGCTGGCAGTGCCAACGCAAATACCATCGCGATGCCGAATGTTGCTTTCATCATTTTCTGCTTTACAAGACTCATAGATTTTCCATTCCTTAAAACGCTTGTCCAATGGAGAACTGGAATCGCTCCAGCTCATCTCCGTAATATCTGTCGTTGCCATCGAATGTATTTAGCGGGTATGCATAACTAAATCGGAACAGCCCCAGTGGCGCGAGCCACTGTACGCCGATCCCGATCGATGTGCGCAGGTCGTCGAGATCCGGTTCATACAGTAAAGGACTGCCCAGCTTGTCGGTGAAAGCGACTTCGCCGGTATTGAATACATTGCCCACATCATAAAAAAGGCTGGCTCGCGCCTGGCTCGCCCACTTGTCCGGAAGCGGAAGTATAAGCTCTAGCTGACTGGCAACCAACACGTTGCCGCCATACGGGCGACCAAAGCTGTCACGCGGACCGAGGTAGGACTCCTTGAAGCCGCGCACTGACTGCGGTCCGCCACCGTAAAACTGCTTGTACGGTGGCGTTGCCGTTGTGTCTCCGATGCCTTCGGCAATGCCAACCTCGGAATTGAAGCGCAGTATCCATTTACGAGTGATGGGGAAGTACTTCGTGAAGCTGTAGCGCGCCTGGTAGTACTCCACGTCGCTGCCCGGCACGGCCATCGCCAGGAACAGCTGCTGACGCGTGCCACGATTGGCAAATAACGAGCGATTGCGGCTGTCATACGTCCAGCCGGCGATCAGCTCGACGGTATCGAAATCAGTACCGAGAATGGTCTGTCCGTTCGGCAGACTCTCTACAAACTGATTGCCGTTGTTAGCAACCCATTGCTGCGCCTGCAGCGTGCTGCTTGACGAAGATATTAATTCGGCATGTTGAAACGAAGCACCAATCGAGATCGACTGGTACTCGGAGATCGGGTAGCCATAATCGATCGTCGCGCCGGCGCTCGTCGTAGAGAAGTCGGAGGCTGCAGAGGTGAACTGAGTGATGTCCCGGTAGTTGATGCTTAGCGTCCGGCGTATGCCATCCATCGAGCGATACGGATCCGTATGAGTGAGGCTGTATAGCTTCTGGAAGCGACCGGAGTTGAGCTCGAGCGCAACCCGGTTGCCGGAGCCGAGAAAGTTCGTATGCACGATACTGCCGTTAAGCAACAGCTTCTGTGACTCGGAATAACCCACACCGCCCGAGAACTGCCCAGGCATCCGGTATTCGAGATCGAAGTTGACATCGACAAGGTCCGGGCTGCCCGGAACCGGCGCGTTATTCACCTCTGCACTTTCGATATACGGCAAGCGCTGCAAACGGACCTTGGACCGGTCAATCAGTGAATTAGACAGGTATGAACCTTCCATCTGCCGCATCTCGCGACGCAACACCTCGTCATCCACCTGGTCGACGCCATTGAAGCTGATGCGACGAACGTAAACGCGGTTTCGAGCATCCACGTAAAACGTCACAGAGGCCTCTTTCTTCTCGCGATCGAGTTCGGGAACCGGTTCAATCTCGGCATTCGCGTAGCCCTCTTCACCGAGCCTGAAGGACATTAATTCGCTCGTCTGAGTGAGTGCACGCTGGTTAAAGATGGAACCCGGCTGAGCAAGGATAAGAGCGCGCAGGTGAGCTTCCGGGACAACCATCTCGCCGACGAGCTTGATGTCCGAAATACTGTACAGGTCCCCTTCGCTTATGCCGATTGTGACGAATATGTCTTTCTTGTTCGGTGAGATCGCAACCTGGGTAGATTCGATCTTGAAATCGGCATAGCCGCGATCCATGTAGAAAGAGCGCAGAATTTCCAGGTCGCCTTCCAGAGCTTCCTTGGCATAACGATCATCTTGCCGAATCCATGATAGCCAGTTGGCCGTATCCAGCGTGAAGTCCTCGCGAATGTCCTTTTCATCAAAGGTCTCATTACCGACAATATTCACCTGGCGAATTTTTGCGCGATCGCCTTCTTTGACGTTGATCTTCACGCGCACCGTGTTGTTGGGCCGATCCTGAATGTCAGTGTTAATAACGACGCCATACTTGCCGCGATCGTAGTATTGCTCGCGCAGGAACATCTCGACATTATCGAGCACGGACCGGTCAAAGGTGCGCCCCCTTGCCAGCCCGACACCACGCAGGGAATCCATCAGGTCCTCAGTCTTGATGTCCTTGTTACCATCGATTTCGAAGCTTTCGATGGACGGTCGTTCGACGACGACTATGACCAGCGTGTCGCCATCGCGACGCATTTCGATATTATCAAACAGGTTTTGACCATACAGGGCACGTATAGCCTCACCGATACGATTGTTGTCGACATTGTCGCCGATATTGATTGGCAAATAGTTAAACACCGTGCCTTCTGATATGCGCTGCAGCCCCTCTACCCGCATGTCCTTGACAACGAATTCGGCGAACGCAAACGTCGTTATCGGCAGCAGCACCAGCAGTACGAAAAGTGTGTGTCTCATTTGCAATGAAGTTCCGTCTGTCCCGGTCAGCCCAGGATTCTCGCTATGTCGTTATAGAATGCGAAGCTCATTAACAAGAGTAACGCGAAAATCCCTACCTGTTGCCCAAGTATCTGGGCCCGGTCGGTCATCGGGCTCCCTTTTATCATTTCGATGACCTGGTATACGATTTGGCCACCATCGAGTATCGGTATTGGCAAGAGATTAAGCACGCCAAGGCTGATGCTGACAATTGCCAGAAAGCCCAAGAAATAGCCGGCGCCGCGCTGCGCGGATTCGCCGGCGATCTGACCGATGTTGATTGGCCCGCTGATATTCTTGATCGAGACATCGCCGGTTACCATCCGGCCGAGCATATGCACCGTGAAAATCGTGGATGTCCAGGTCTTTGTCGCCGCCTCATGGAGCGACTGAAGTGGCGTAAACGTGCGGCGATAATAATAGTCAGAGGTAGTTTGCGGCAAACTGATTCCCAGCAAACCGCGTTTTTCGCCACCCACGTTCTGCTCGCCCAGCACGACATCGATTGTCGCCGTGACGTCATTGCGAGTGTATTCGATGGCAACACGCTGATTCGCGCGCGTAGCGACCACACTGACAAGGTCGTTAAACGTCTTCGTACGTTGTCCGTCAACCGAAACAATACGGTCGCCGACCCTAAGACCCGCGGATTCGGCCGCGCCACCGTCGGACAGCGCGCCAATTTCGACGGGCGGCTGCCCGATTTCAAACCCGAGGCCGTCAAACAGAAGTCCGGGCTCGGTCAGACGCGCGCGGTCGTCGCCCACGTCTATAACAGCCGATCGCTGCCGTCCGCCTTCATCTTCCAGCGTCAGCGGCACGCGGCCATCGGCAACCATGTTGTCGAGTATCGCGACCAGTGTCGACTCCCAATCCTTGGCCTCGACATCGCCAACAGCAACGATTTTGTCGCCATACTGAAGGCCCGCCCGGTCGGCATACGAATCGGGCGTAACGTCACCGACGGCCGGCTTCAAAGCCATTACGCCACCGCCAAACAAAACCCAGTAGGCAAGCACCGCGAACAGGAAATTGAACGCCGGACCAGCCAGTAGTACAGCGATGCGTGCCGGTATCGGCCGATGATCGAAAGCGCGGCCTTCGTCGGCAGGGTCAACGGGCCCTTCGCGACTATCGAGGAATCGCACGTAGCCGCCGAGTGGAATCGTGGAGATGCAGTACTCTGTCTCGTCTTTGCCCGCCACGTACGTCCAGAGAGGCTTGCCGAATCCGATCGAAAACCTGAGCACTTTCATACCGCTCCAGCGCCCCACGATGTAATGACCGAACTCGTGCACTGCAACGAGGATGCTGATAGCAGCAATAAACGCCAGCAGACTGATTGTCGCATTACCCATGATTAGCAAACATCCCTGGTCTGTTTATGCACTCGCAATTCGGGTTTTTGGCGGCGCAGATTCCGCTGGCGATCCTTCGTCTACTCCGACCCTTGAATCCCGCCGCAGTTCCCGTCGCGTAGCACACGATATTGGCAATACGATGAACGCACGATGAATACATGCCTAAACCAGGTCCAGCCAGCCGAGCCCGAGCGCAAACAACGGCGCCGCGGCGGCGACGCTGTCCACACGATCAAGTACGCCACCGTGCCCCGGAAACAAGGTGCCGCTGTCCTTTACGCCGGCAGTACGTTTGAACATGCTCACGGTCAGGTCGCCAACGATGGAAAGCGCCGCGACGGCCAGGCAAAAAGGCAGTAGCACCGTCAGGCTTGCGTCACTCCAGTGTGCTACCGCTACCGCGAGCAATGCGACGGCCAACAGGCCGCCGAAAACACCTTCCCAGGTCTTACCCGGACTAATGTCAGGCGCGAGTTTAACGCGGCCGAATTGCTTGCCGGCAAAATAGGCGCCCGCGTCTGCAGCCCAGACAATCAGCAGGGCCAACAGCAAGACCATCGGGCCGATGCGGTACAGGACGATCAGCGCCAGGAACATCGGCACCAGCACGAGCACGCCTACGATCATGCGAACAATCGACGGAATCGGTGTCGGAAAGAACATGGTCCAGATAAACGCCCCGAACCACCACAAAAAAGCGATCTGCAACATCGGCACCGTTACAGCGGGCAAAAACACGTACGTCGCAGTAACGACGGCCGAGACGACGACAACGTAGGCAATTCGCGACATGGAACCCGATGCATTCAGGAATCCCGACCATTCCCACGCTCCGGCCAGGACGACGAGAGCAATGAACAACTCGGCAAACCGGGGAGGAATAACGAACAAAACGATACCCAAAACGGCGAGCGCGACAACAGCTGTTATGATTCGCGTGATCAGCATCCCGCCGCTCCTATTTGCTCGCCAGTGTGTCCGTAGCGACGCTGCTTTTGTGCAAAATACGCAAGGGCAAGATCAAACTGCTTCGCATCGAACTCTGGCCAGAAGACATCGGTGAACCACAGTTCGGCATAGGCGAGATTCCACAGAAGGAAATTGCTGATACGCTGCTCTCCGCCAGTGCGTATCAGCAGGTCCGGCTCAGGACAATCCGCCAACTGCAGCCTGGCCGATAATTGCGCTTCGTCGATGTCATCTACCTGCAAATTACCGTTCGCGACTTCTGCTGCAAGCTGCCTGGTCGCATTAAGGATGTCCCAGCGCCCCCCGTATGCTACGGCGACGTTGAGAAACAGCCCGGTGTTGCGGCCGGTTTTTCGCTCTGCAGTTTCGATCTTCTTGACCAGGCCCGGATTCAGCTCCTCGCGGGCACCTATAAAACGGAGCCTGACGTTATTACGATGCAGCTCGGCGACTTCGCGTCGCAGCGCTTCGACAAACAGCGACATCAAGCTGCTGACCTCTTCTGCCGGCCTGCCCCAGTTTTCGCTGCTGAACGCAAACAAAGTCAAGCACTCAATGCCGTGTGCTGCAGCCGCTTCAACGGTCGAACGAACAGATTTCACACCCGCGCGGTGCCCTGCATGTCGTGGTTTCTGCCTGGCACGCGCCCAGCGACCGTTACCATCCATGATCACGGCGACGTGTCTCGGCAAGATTGATTTTTCGGCGGCCACTAAAAAATTGCTGACGGAGTCTGGTCGTTCAGACCTCCATCAACTCCGCTTCTTTGTCTGCGAGCACTTTGTCGATCTCCGCGATGTATTTGTCAGTGATTCCCTGAATCTCCCCTTCCGCACGACGCTCTTCATCTTCGCCGATCATTTTTTCCTTCAGTAGATCCTTAATATCGCTCATCGCGTCCCGGCGAATATTGCGTACTGCAATTCTTCCGCCCTCGGCTTCGTGGCGCACGACCTTGATCAGGTCTTTGCGACGTTCTTCCGTCAGCGGCGGCAACGGCACACGAATAACAGTACCGGCGGATACAGGATTTAATCCAAGGTCGGAGCCCATAATGGCTTTCTCGATGACCTTCACCATGTCTTTTTCCCATGGCGTCACGACCAGCGTTCGTGAATCTTCCACACCGACGTTGGATACCTGGTTCAGCGGTACCTCACTACCGTAATACTCAACCGTAATGTGATCGAGCAGGCTCGTGTGCGCGCGGCCTGTGCGGATCTTGGTCAGATCCTGCTGCATCGAGGCGACACTTTTGGCCATACGCGAAGCCGCATCCTTCTTAATTTCATCCAACACAATTAGTGTCCTCTTCCGCTACTAATGCTCAGTTGATTCCTGCGCTGAAATTAACCGCTGACCAGCGTACCGACGTCAGCACCCGACATTGCGCGGACAAGCGCGTCGCCACGCGTCAAATTGAATACGCGCAATGGCAAATCATTGTCCCTGCACATGACGATCGCCGTCGCATCCATCACTGAAAGCTTGTCTGCCAGGACCTGGTCGTACGACACCCTGTCAAAACGCTTTGCGCCCGAGTTGGTTAATGGGTCGTCGTCATATACGCCATCGACTTTAGTCGCTTTCAGCAACACGTCGGCACCAATCTCGATCGCCCTGAGGCTCGCCGCCGTATCGGTCGTGAAAAAAGGATTACCGGTGCCCGCAGCGAGAATTACAACACGACCTTTCTCAAGGTGCCGAACCGCGCGACGGCGTATGTAGTCCTCGCAGACATCGTGAATTTGAAGCGCAGACATGACGCGGGCATAGACTTCGAGCGACTCGAGCGCGTCCTGGATTGCCAGCGCATTCATAACCGTCGCAAGCATTCCCATGTAGTCGCCCGTCACACGGTCCATACCGGCGCGCGCCAGGCCTGCGCCACGGAAGATATTGCCGCCACCCACCACGATTGCGATTTCGACGCCCGTTTGTCTTGCGGTCGCGATTTCGGCGGCAATGCGCTGAATGACGCTGGGCTCGATGCCGTAATCCAATTCTCCCATCAGCGCCTCGCCGCTGAGCTTCAGCAGTACGCGACGATACTGAACGGGAGAATCACTCATACACAGCCCTCATGCGTGTCGATGCCGGAACTCCGGCGGGCGTAGATTCTAGCGTATTCACACACCACGGTCTTCTCTGAAATCAACAACTTAAACGGGTTTCCTCAACCGGTGCCCTTAACCTGTGCCATCACTTCTTCAACAAAGTTGTCCTCTTTTTTCTCAATGCCTTCACCGACTTCGAAGCGCACAAAGGAAGTAACGCTGGCGCCAGCGCCTTTGAGCAACTTGCCCACCGTGACATCGGGATCCTTGACAAAGGGCTGGCCAAGCAAGGTAATTTCCTTGAGAAACTTGCCAATGCGGCCTGTAACCATCTTCTCGACGATATCGGCAGGCTTGCCCGACGCTTCAGCCTGTTCCGAAAAAATACGGCGTTCGCGATCGAGAGTTTCAGCCGGCACCTGAGATTCGTCGATGCAGACCGGGTTAATCGCAGCAACATGCATGGCGATATCACGTGCCAGTCCTTCGTCGCCGCCCTCAAGCGCCACGACAGCGCCGATGCGGGCGCCGTGAGTGTAGTGACCGATCGGGCCACTGCCCTCGATGATGGCAGCGCGACGAACCGAAATATTCTCGCCAACCTTGGTGACGAGTTCGGTGCGCGCTTCTTCAATTGTCCGCGAATTGTCGACCGACTGCTCGGCAAGAACGGCAACGTCAGTCGTACCTGACGCCAGCGCCGCGGCGGCAACGGATTCCGCAAACGCGATGAAGTTTTCGTCCTTGGCGACGAAATCCGTTTCGGAATTGATCTCGACAATAATCGCCTTGCCACTATTCTTGTTGACAACAATGCGGCCATCCGCAGCTACTCGGCCGGCCTTCTTGTCGGCTTTCGCCTGGCCGGACTTGCGCAACTCTTCGGCGGCTGCGTCGAGATCGCCTTTCGTTGCCACGAGTGCTTTCTTGCACTCCATCATTCCGGCGCCGGTGCGCTCGCGGAGTTCTTTAACCATCGATGCAGTAACAGACATAGCTAGTCCCCCGCCGTCTTGTCAGTCTTGGCCTTGGTCTTTGCCTTGGTCTTGGCCTTGGATTTGGCCTTGGTCTTGGCCTTCGCCTTTTTTGCCGGCGTGACGTCCGCCTGGTCGTCCACTTTGCTGTCGGCCTCTGCCTTGGCGTCAGCTTTGGGCGCGGCCTTCTTCTTCGCCTTCTTCTTTACTTTTGGCTTGGCGTCGGCTGTTTCCTCGACTTTTGGCTTGGCGGCGACTTTTTCCTCGGCTTTCGCCGCAGTCTCGTCTGCGTCCCCGGCTTTGGCTTTAGTCTCGACTGCATCCTCGGCTTTGGTTGCGGGCTCGGCCTTCTTCACAGTTTTCGCCTTGGCGTCGGGCTCGGCCTTTTCCTCGGCTTCGGGCTCTAATTTCTTGGCAGACGCCTTCTTCTTGACTACGGCTTTCTTGGCCGTCTTCTTCTTGGCGGCTTTCGTCTTGCCCGCTTTCGTCTTGGCGCGACTCTTCTTCGGCTTGCCGTGCTCGTCGAGCTCAACGAATTCATCTTCGCCGAGCGCGACTTCCGGCAGCGATGCCTTGCCGTCCAGCACCGCGTCTGCAATCAGTAATGAATAAAGTTCGATGGCGCGCATTGCGTCGTCATTGCCCGGAACGACATAGTCGACACCTTCGGGTGAGCAGTTCGTATCCACGATGGCGACTACGGGAATTCCGAGTTTCTTCGCTTCGCGGATGGCAATGTCTTCGTGATCGACGTCGACGACAAAAAGTACATCGGGAAGCGACCGCATATTCTTGATTCCGCCAAGACTGCGTTCGAGTTTTTCCTGTTCACGGCTCAGGCCAAGCACTTCTTTCTTGGTGAGTCCTTCGAAGCCGCCCTCTTCAGCCATCTGCTCAAGCGTCACGAGTCGTTTCACGGACTGGCGAATTGTCTTGTAATTCGTGAGCATGCCGCCAAGCCATCTTTGGCTGACGAACGGCATCTCGCAGCGCTTCGCATGAGTCTGAACAGCTTCACGTGCTGCGCGCTTGGTTCCGACAAACAGGATAGTGCCGCCATCGGCGACAGTCGCTTTCACGAACGCACTCGCTTCGCGCGCCAGCGGCAAGCTCTTCTCAAGATTGATGATGTGAATCTTGTTACGTTCGCCAAAGATGAACGGAGCCATCTTTGGATTCCAGTAACGGGTCTGATGCCCAAAATGCACGCCAGCCTCTAGCATCTGGCGCATGGTTACGTCTGCCATTTCTATATCTCCGGGTTAGGCCTCCGCATACCCCATCCCGCAACCCCTTTTTCGGTGGGGCACCCTGCGAGACGTGACGGTATGCGTGTGTAGTTTTTTTGCCCCTGGCAGCAACTAGGTTGCTACCGGCGCGCGCGCTTTATACCATAGCCGACCGCACCCAACAACGACTTATCGGGGTCGAACCGAGGTTTCCGAAGGCCCGGAAAATCTCGGTTCGACCCCTT